>CAYXAA010000032.1:0-51233 GCA_964462985.1 uncultured Hyphomicrobiales bacterium
GTTGAAGGAGAACCGACCCGGAGCGTAGCCGCGGGCCTTGGCTTCCGGCAGTCCGGCAAACCATTCGCGGATGGGCGTAAAGGCGCCGGTATAGGTCGCCGGATTGGATCGTGGCGTCCGGCCGATCGGCGACTGGTCGATATCGATCACCTTGTCCAGAAATTCCAGGCCCTCGATGCGCTCGTGCGGAGCCGGATTGTCGCGTGCGCCGTTGAGGCGGCGCGCAGCGGCCTTGAACAGCGTGTCGACGACGAAGGTCGACTTGCCGCCACCCGAGACGCCCGTCACGCAGGTGAAGGTCGACAGCGGGATCTCGGCCGTGACGTCCTTGAGGTTGTTGCCGCGGGCCCCGACGACCCTGATCAGCTTCTTCCTGGAGATCTTGCGCCGACCTTCCGGGAGGGGAATTTCCAGATCGCCCGACAGATAGCGCCCCGTCAGCGAATTCGGATCGGCCAGGATCTCATCCGGCGTCCCCTTGGCGACAATCTGGCCGCCATGCACGCCGGCGCCCGGACCGACGTCGACGACGTAGTCGGCGGACAAGATGGCGTCTTCGTCATGCTCGACGACGATGACCGTGTTGCCAAGGTCGCGCAGGTGCTTCAGCGTATCGAGCAGTCGCGCGTTGTCGCGCTGGTGTAGCCCGATCGACGGCTCGTCCAGCACGTAGAGAACTCCGGTCAGCCCGGAGCCGATCTGCGAGGCGAGGCGGATACGCTGGCTCTCGCCGCCGGACAAGGTCCCTGACGAGCGTGACAGCGTCAGATAGTCGAGGCCGACGTCGTTGAGGAAGGCAAGGCGCTCCCGGATCTCCTTGAGGATCCGGGCCGCGATCTCCATCTGCTTCGGCGTCAGCTGCTCGGGAAGCGCCTCGAACCAGGCGCCGGCGTTGCGGATCGACAGCTCCGTGATCTCGCCGATGTGCTTGCCAGCGATCTTGACCGCCAGCGCTTCGGGCTTCAGCCGGTAGCCGCCGCAGGCCTCGCACGGATGGTCGGACTGGAAGCGCGACAGCTCCTCGCGCACCCACTGCGAATCCGTCTCGCGCCAGCGCCGTTCGATGTTGCGGATCACGCCTTCGAACGGTTTCCTCGTCCGATAGCTGCGGGCGCCGTCGTCATAGACGAAGTCGATCTCCGTGTCGCCGGACCCATAGAGAATCGTGTGCTTGACTTCATCATCGAGCTCGGACCAGGGCGTCGACATCGACACCTTGAAATGCCGGCAGATCGCATCCAGCGTCTGGGCGTAGTAAGGCGAGGTCGCGCCGGTCTTGGCCCACGGCAGGATGGCCCCGCCCCGAAGCGACAGGCTGTGGTCGGGCACCACCAGTTCGGCCTCGAAGGCGAGGGTGGTGCCAAGCCCGTCGCAGGTCGGGCAGGCGCCGAAAGGATTGTTGAAGGAAAACAGGCGTGGCTCGATCTCCGGAATCGTGAAGCCGGAGACCGGGCAGGCGAATCGTTCCGAGAAGATCAGTCGCCTGGGGGCGCCGCTCTCATCGGCTTCGTCGGCAAACTCCGCGATCGCGATTCCATCGGCAAGCTCCAGCGCCGTCTGGAAGCTGTCGGCAAGGCGCCCGGCGATGTCGGCGCGCACCACGATGCGATCGACGACGACGTCAATATCGTGCTTCAGCTTCTTGTCGAGGGCAGGGGCGTCGGCGATCTCGTGGAACGTGCCGTCGATCTTGACCCGCTGGAAACCCTTCTTCATCAACTCGGCGAGTTCCTTGCGGTACTCACCCTTGCGCCCGCGCACCATCGGCGCCAGCAGGTAGAGCCTGGTCCCCTCGGTAAGGTCCAGCACGCGATCGACCATCTGGCTGATCGTCTGGCTCTCGATCGGCAGGCCGGTCGCAGGCGAGTAGGGCACTCCGACCCGGGCGAACAGGAGCCGCATGTAATCGTAAATCTCGGTAACGGTGCCGACCGTGGAACGCGGATTGCGCGAAGTGGTCTTCTGCTCGATCGAGATCGCTGGTGACAGCCCGTCAATCTGGTCAACGTCGGGTTTCTGCATCATCTCGAGGAACTGGCGCGCATAAGCCGACAGGCTCTCGACATAGCGGCGCTGACCCTCCGCATAGATCGTGTCGAAGGCGAGCGACGATTTGCCCGAGCCCGACAGTCCAGTCATCACGATCAGTTTGTCGCGCGGCAGATCAAGGTCGACGTTCTTCAGATTGTGCTCGCGCGCACCACGGATGGATAGCGTCTTGCCGTCGACGGGTGACGAGCCCGGGGCCGGGCGCGAGGATGCCATGACCTCGATTCCTTGACTTTCTGTGCGGTACATGCCGCCGGGTTGTCGATATGAGTGCTGAAGCGGGAGGCTCGGACCGTTCTACGACATGGTGCGACCGCGGTCGATTGTCGAGATTGCGGGCCGATCGATTCTTCACCGCCTCGCGTGAGAACATAAATAGAACGGAGGATGGAAGGCAAGGATATTCCGGCATTTGGGCCGAGACGAACCCGCTGCGGCCTGACGCCGTCGGCGGCTTTCCGCGTTCTGGAGCGGCATCCAATCAAGCAGGTCGACGAACGACGTCGGCGCCACGTGGGCTTGCCGCCATACCATTCATCGCCTATTTACGATGAATATGACATCGGAATTGTCTCGTCCCTGTTCCGGAGCCGGCCACGATCTCACACCGCTGTTCAAGGCGCTCGGGCACCCGGTTCGGCTTGCCATCCTGCGTACGCTTGCGGCGGAGGAGCGGGCGTGCTGCGGCCGGATCGTCGATCGCCTGCCGCTGGCGCAGTCGACAGTGTCGCAGCATCTCCAGGTTCTCAAGGAGGTCGGGTTGCTCCGCTGCGTCGTCGAGGGACGTACCTGCCGGTACTCGATCAACCGGCCGGTCCTGGCGCAATTCGAGGCCGCGGTCACGGACTTTTTCGCGGAGCTGAACTGCTGCAAACCGCGAATTGGCGGCGGCGAGACATTCCGTCACGACGAGACCGCAGGGTGAGGTTGGCGCCGCAGCCGGTGGACCTGCCCGGGAAAGGACATGTGCCATGACGACACGGCGCCCTGCGCCGGTTCGCCGGATCGTCTCGGCGGAGGAAGGTGCAACCTTCGTCACGCTTCGCAATCTTTGGCCCTACATCTGGCCAAGCGGACGGAAAGATTTGAAGCTGCGGGTGCTGCTCGCATTGGCGGCGTTGGTTCTGGCGAAGGTGGTGACCGTCCTTTCGCCTTACTTCTTCAAATGGGCGACCGATGCTCTGACCGGCGATGGCCCTGGTGGTCCACTGCCCGCCTTCTTGATCGCGCCGGTGATGCTGGTCGTCGCCTATAACGTCGCGCGCATCCTGTTCGTTGCGTTCAACCAGCTGCGCGACGCCCTGTTCGCCCGCGTTGGCCAGCATGCGGTTCGGGCGCTGGCGAACATCACCTTTCATCACCTGCACGCCCTGTCGCTCCGCTTTCACCTCGCGCGGCGCACCGGCGGGCTGTCGCGGGTGATCGAGCGCGGCGTCAAGGGGATCGAGAACATTGTCCGCTTCACGATCCTGAACGGCCTGCCGACCATCCTCGAGTTCGCCATCATGGCGGCGGTGATCTGGTTTCAGTTCGGTTTCGACTATGTCGTCATCGTCGCGGCCACGATTGCCGCCTACGTCTGGTTCTCGGTGAAGGCCTCGAACTGGCGCATCAGCATCCGCCGCGACATGAACGAGAGCGACACCGACGCCAATGCCAAGGCGATTGACAGCCTGCTCAATTACGAGACCGTGAAATACTTCGGCAACGAGGGGCTGGAGGCGCGCCGCTTCGACGCGTCGATGGCGCGCTACGAGCACGCGGCGGTCCGGACATGGACGTCTCTGGCGTGGCTGAACTTCGGCCAGTCGGCGATCCTCGGCGTGGGCACGGCCGTGTGCATGGTCCTTTCGGCCCGGGCCGTGCTGGCCGGGACACAGACGGTCGGTGATTTCGTCCTGATCAATGCGCTGCTGCTGCAGCTTGCCATTCCGCTCAATTTCATCGGCTTCATTTATCGCGAGGTTCGACAGGGCCTTGCTGACATCGAACAGATGTTCGACCTGCTCGCCGTACCGGAAGAGATCACCGACCGTCCGGGCGCTGCGGACCTCGCAGTCCGGGAAGGCGTCATCCGCTTCGAGAATGTCGGGTTCCACTACGATGCGGAACGGCCGATCCTGAAGGGGGTCAGCTTCGAGGTCCCGGCCGGGCATACCGTGGCGATCGTCGGCCCTTCCGGAGCCGGCAAGTCGACGATCTCGCGGTTGCTGTTTCGCTTCTACGACGTGACGGACGGAAAGATCACAATTGACGGCCAAGACGTTCGCGACGTGACCCAGGCCAGCCTGCGCCGGGCGATCGGCATCGTTCCGCAGGACACGGTGCTGTTCAACGAAACGATCGCCTATAACATCCGTTACGGCCGGCCTGATGCGACGATGGAGGAGGTCACGGAGGCGGCGCGCATGGCACAGATCTCCAGCTTCATCGAAACGCTTCCCAAGGGCTTCGAGACCGAGGTCGGCGAGCGCGGCCTGAAGCTCTCCGGCGGCGAAAAACAGCGGGTTGCCATTGCGCGGACAATCCTGAAGGCGCCGCCCATCCTGGTGCTGGACGAGGCAACCTCGGCACTCGATACCCACACCGAGCGCGAAATCCAATCGGCGCTGGACCAGGTCTCGCGCAATCGGACGACCCTGTTGATCGCGCATCGGTTGTCGACGGTCATCAATGCAGAGACCATCCTCGTGCTCGACCGCGGCCGGATCGTCGAACGCGGGACGCATCGCGAGCTGCTGGCCCAACAGGGTCTTTACGCCTCCATGTGGGCGCGGCAGCAGGAAGCGAGTGCGGCGCAGGAGCGTCTGCGCGCCGTTTCGGGGGACGACGACGGCTTTCTGGCGCACGGCCAGGTCAGCGACGAGGAGGTCGTGGTCGGCTGACGCCCGGCGGATGCGGTTCGTCGTACTGACCGCGCTCAGCCGAAGGCCGGCGTTCCCAGCAGGTCTCGCACCGATGGCACCTGCTCCAGTGCCCAGTGAAGTTGCTGGCGATCAAAGTCGTCGAGTTCGCGGGGTGCGACACGATTCGACAGGGGAAGCCCTTCGTCGATGTCACGCAGCTGCTGCCCGAGAACAAGGCCTAACAGCACGCGGTGTGCCTCTAGGAGATTGCCGATCGTTTCCGGCGCCACGGTGTCGAGCGACTTCAGGGCTTCAAGCCGTTCGCGTGTCGATCGTTCGGGCAGGCCGTTGCGCAGCGCGGCAACGCGGGCGGCCGAGAAGATCGGCATCAGACCGGCCATCTTGAGGTCGACGCGGCCGTCCTCGAGCTTCAGACCGCCGAAGATGCCGCGCACCTTGCGAAAATCGGCGGCATTGACGCCGAGCAGGTGGAGAAAGAGCCGGCTTTCCCTGGCGAGTTCAATCGCGTTCGCTCGCAGGGTCTCGGCGAGCTCGGTATCGCCGTGGACGGCCATGGCGTCAAAAAAGATGTCGCAATAGAGCAGATCCTGCGGGTTGGACCGGTTGATCCAGGATTGCACCGTCTCACGCCACTGTTCGATATCCATCCGCCACGCCGGGTTCGAGGCCATGACACCACCGCGGCAATACACTACGCCGGCCTCGTTCAGAATGTCGGAAAGGCGCGTGCCGACTGCCTCGAACCATGAATCGGCGGCGCCGCGGCCGTACACGATGGCGTTGTCCTGATCCATGGCGAGAAGGCTCTCACCGCGGCCTCCGGAGCCGAGCACCAGAAGGGCAAATGGCGCCGGGGCCCGTCCGAGGCCGCGTTCAGCAAGCTCCTCCTGTGCAAGCTCACAGGCGCGCCGCGTCAGGCCGCGCAGTTCCCGCGAGATCACGGCCGCGATATCGCGCGGGTCAACGGCCTCCACCGCGAGCGCGCGAACGACGGAGGTCAGTTCGGACCACACCTTCCCCAGGTCGCAGGCGCTGCGGGCCGTTTCGATGCGGTCACCGATGAAAATGGCGGCGTCCGTACGGTGGCGCATCAGGTCGCGCATGCTGAGCGCTCCGATGAGTTCGCCGGCCGGACCGGTTACGCCGAGATGCCGAATACCCTTGGCCGTCATCGTGGCCATTGCACGATAGACGAACTCTCGTCCTTCGACGGTGACAACGGGCCACCGCGCGCATTGTCCGATGGGCTTTCGCAGAACGCCGGTGCCTTCCTTGTGCAACGCCCGCAGGATGTCGCGCTCGGTGGCAATGCCGTGTTCGGTGGCATCGCCGTTGCGCTGCAGGAAAAGCGATCCAATGCCGCGCTCGACCATCAGCTTTAGAGCGTCGCTCAAAGGGCGGGCCGCCTCAATCACGAGCGGCGGAGCGCTCATGAGTTCAGCCACCCGGTACCGATAGGGGAAGCTGTCGATACGAGCGTATTCCGCGACCTGCGCCCGGCCAAGATCGCGGCGGCGGACAACCTCATGCCAGCCGGCCTTCGCCTCGAGTTCGCTGCGTTCGGCACGGAGTCGGCAGGCCCGTTCGGCCGCGGCGAGAGTCGTGATGCCGATCGCCCTCAGCCTGGGAACGAGGGCGAGAAAGACTTCCGCCGTCAGCTTGGCATCGCCAAGAGCGCGGTGTCGACCGACGACTTCGATGTCCAACCACCCGGCGATGATCTCCAGTGAATTGTCCGGCAGTCTCGGTTGGAGGATGGCAGCGAGCTGGCGCACGCAGAGGCTGCGTGGCGGCTGCCATGGCAGGCCGCAGCGCTCATGCTCGGACTTCAACACCGCGAGGTCGAAGCCGAGCGAATAGCCAAGCATGACAGCCGGCCCGGCCCAGCGGGCGAACTCCCCGATGACGTCGGAAAATCCCCGGGCATTGACGACATCCGCGTCCTTGATCCCGTGAATCTTGGAAGTGGTTTCCGGGATGGGAATGCCGGGATTGACCAGGGCGGCAAAGGTGTCATCGTCGGCCATGCCGCCGCTCTGCAGCCTGATCGCGCCAACTTCGATCACGCGATCGCGGGTAACGTCGAGTCCGGTTGTTTCGGTATCGAAGGCATAGGCCGGGATCGAGCCGAGGGGCAGGGCGGAATAGCTGTCGGGTGACTTGGCGAAGCTCATGGCAGGGCACCACGCGATCGCCAGTCCTGGGCGATCGCATCGCGGTCGAGGCGCCGACGGAAGGTTTCGCGGACCGGCTGCCAGCGGAACCGGATCGAATTGGTGACGATCTCGCGGTCCAGCGCCTTGAACTCGTCGACGACCGGAGCAAACCTGACAAGATCGTCGGCGCTGCCGGAGAACGCCGACTCCCCCCGTACGGCATCGGACCAAGCCGTTGTCGAGGCTCGGGCACGAAAGGTCGCCCAGACGTCTGCCGGTACATGTTCACGATCGCTGTCAACCAGGCCCTGGGTAAGGCCGTGATCAAAGCAGTGCCGGGCAAGCCCGGCAGCCTCATCGGGAGAGAGGCGGCCGTCCCGTGCCGCTTCGGCGGCGGCATAGATGCAGAAGTCCGCCAGGCAGGAGGCGAAGAGCTTCACCGCTGCGATCCGGATCGACTGAGAGAAGACATCGTCTTCAAAATACTCCCGAAAGCGCGTTCCCATGCGGGTCTTCAGATAGCCGTAGAGCGCAGTCTGCGCCACATAGGCCGAGCGCGTCTGCACGAAGCTCGAGAGGACTTCGGTGGTGGCGATCGGCGATTTGTCGAATCGGTTGCGGAAGCTGGTAACGATGCTTTTCAAGAAGGCGCCAACACCCGCCAAGTCGATCTTCTCCACTGCAGACTCACCTCTGATGATTATCACATAGTCTAACTTGTCACGTTCCGAGAATACTTTGTAGCCTCTATGCGGTAACACGAGTCAGTGTTGCTGGGGGAAACTCTTGCAATGCGCCGCATGGGAGGGATCGCATGTCGCAAGGTAGAAAGGAAATATACGAGCAGCATTGGGCAAAGACACGGAACCTGACGATCGTAGTATTGGCACTCTGGGTGTTGTTCGCGATCATTATTCCGTTGGCGGCTGCTCCATTAAACTCCATCACATTCTTGGGCTTTCCTTTGGGCTATTACATGGCCGTTCAGGGCTCGCTCATCGCATTCGTTGTCCTGATCTGGGTGCAGAACTGGCGCCAGGATCAGATTGATGACGAATTCGGTCTCGGGGAATAGGGGGCGAGACCATGGCCGTTCAGGAACAGGTTCGCGACAAGCGATTCATCGATAATCTCGGCAAGGTCTATGCGCTCTACACGCTAGGCTTCCTCGCCTTCTTTGCCTTGATGGCAGTGCTCGAGCGCATGGGGTTGGGTGCCCAGGCGATCGGCATCGGCTTTCTGCTCTTCACCATCGCGATCTACGCGGTTATCGGCTACCTATCTCGGACGATGGAGGTCGATGCCTACTATGTCGCAGGCCGCGAGGTGCCGGCGCTCTACAACGGCATGGCCACGGCGGCGGACTGGATGTCCGGCGCATCCTTCGTGGCTCTGGCCGGCGGCGTGTACTTCGGCGGCTATCCTTATCTGGGCTTCATCGTCGGCTGGACGGGCGGCTACGTGCTCGTCAACGCCTTGATGGCGCCCTATCTGCGCAAGTTCGGCTGCTACACCGTTCCCGACTTCATCGGCACGCGCTACGGCGGCAACACCGCCCGACTGTGCGCCGTGATCGTGCTCGTGGCGGCATCGTTCACCTATGTGACTGCGCAGATCGACGCCACCGGAACGATTGCCGCTCAGACTCTCGGCATTCCGTTCGAACTCGGCGTCTGGCTCGGTCTGACAGGCATCTTCATCTGCTCCATGCTCGGCGGCATGCGCGGCGTGACCTGGACCCAGGTGGCGCAATACATCGTGCTGATCATCGCCTATCTGGTGCCGATCATCTGGATGTCCAACAAGCAGGGCTTCGGCATCATCCCGCACTTCTCCTACGGCGAGGCGGTCCAGCGGATCGTCGAACTCGAAGCGCAGTGGGGGCTGCAACCGGCGGCCGAGAACATTCCCGGCGTCTCGGTGCTCACCCGGCCGACGAACGATCCGGCAGGCAATAGCTGGGCCATGGTGTCGCTCGCCATCTGCATGATGGCCGGCACGGCCTCGTTGCCGCACATCCTGATGCGGTACTTCACGACGCCGTCCGTGCGTTCGGCACGTCGCTCGGTGGGCTGGTCGCTGTTCTTCATCTTCCTGCTCTACTTCTCGGCCCCGGCGCTTGCGACGCTGACGAAGCTGCAGCTGCTGGACCCGAACCTTGCGACCGCGGTGATCGGCAAGGCGTATGACGAGGTCGCCAATCTGACCTGGGTGCAGCACTGGAGCTCAGTGGGCATGCTTGCGGTCGCCGACCAGAACGGCGACGGCATTGTCCAGCTCAACGAGTTCTTCATGCGGCCCGACATCGTCGTGCTCGCGACGCCGGAGATCGCCGGGCTGCCGTACGTCATCTCGGGTCTCGTTGCCGCCGGTGGTCTTGCTGCGGCAATGTCGACGGCGGACGGCTTGCTGCTCGCCATCGCCAACGCGCTGTCGCACGATCTCTACTACAAGATGATCGACCCGAAGGCGGACACGAAGCGGCGCCTGATCGTCGCCCGTGTGCTCCTGCTGTTCATCGGCGCGGGCGGCGCGTTCATCGCCTCGCTCAAGCTGACCGGCATTCTCGGTGCGGTGGCCTGGGCGTTCAACTTCGCCTGCTCCGGCCTGTTCTTCCCGCTCGCGCTCGGCGTCTGGTGGAAGAGGGCCAACACGCCGGGGGCGATCGCGGGCATGGCCTGCGGCTTCGTTGCCGGGTCGTGGTACCTGTACATGGTCTACAACGGGCTGATGCAGCCGTGGTTTGGCCTCGACGACGTCCGGTTCGGCCTCATCGGCATGCCGGTAAGCCTGATTGCGATGGTGGTCGTCACTCTGCTCACCCCGGCGCCGAGCCAGGAAGTCCAGGACATGGTGGACGAGGTGCGCATCCCGTCTGGCAAGCCCATCCTTGCCGCCGGCCACTGATCGACGGTATTGCAAAAGCGAAGGGGCGGGCTCCAGCCCGCCCCTTTTTCATGACCTAAAGGGGGCAACCGCTTGCAAGACCTGATCTCCATCCACCCGCTCTGGGTCATCGTGGTGGATTACATTCTCGGCGTCATCATGTGGACGCTGATCGGGCGCGCCGCGATGAACCTGTTCCTGCCGGAAGACTCCGATTTCTTCTTCATGCGGATCTTCGTAAAGGCGACCAACCCGCTTCTTCGCCTGTTTCGCCCGATCACGCCCGGCTTTCTGGTGCGGCCGCTGGTTCCGCTCTACGTCGCTTGGTTCTTCTACATGTTCCGGTTCTATGCCATGCCGTGGCTGCTGGGCTATTCGGTCATGGGCATGCTGTCCTTTCCGCTGGAAAGCGAGATCGCCAGGTTTCTTTACTCGGTGTTCCATGGGCGGTGACGGCCGCAAGACCAGTGCGGCGATGGCTTCCGTCCCACAAAATCCGGGCGGATGATTGATTTCGAGCGCGCTCCCGTGCAAATGGTCCGCACTGGTCGACGGGGGCTCTCCCGAGGCCGCAGTGCAGGAAGCTTGACATGTCGCTTGCGGAGACGATCTCAAAGACGCTGGTCCCGATCCACCGCGAGGGATGGCCCTTCATCGCGATTGCCGCCGCGGTCACGATCGTGCTTGGCTGGTTCTGGGCGCCACTGTTCTGGATCGGACTGATCCTGACTGCGTGGATGTGCTACTTTTTCCGCGACCCGCCACGGGTGACACCTGTGGTGGACGGACTGGTGGTCTCGCCGGCGGACGGGACCGTGACGATGATCGGCGCCGCGCGTCCTCCTGCTGAGCTCGCGCTGTCGGGCGAGCCGATGATGCGGATCTGCGTCTTCATGGACGTGTTCAACTGTCACGTGAACCGTGCGCCCATGACCGGGCGCGTCACCCGGATCGCCTACAAGGCCGGCAAGTTCGTCAACGCCGACCTCGACAAGGCGAGCGAGGACAACGAGCGCAACGGCCTGATCATCGAGAACGGCGAGCATCGCATCGGTGTCGTCCAGATCGCCGGCCTCGTCGCCAGACGCATCGTCTGCTTCGTCCGCGAAGGCGAGAACGTTTCGATCGGCGAACGGTTTGGCTTGATCCGCTTCGGCTCGCGCCTCGACGTCTATCTGCCACTTGGAACCGTGCCCAAGGTAGCGGTCGGCCAGACGATGATTGCCGGCGAAACGGTTCTGGCCGATCTCAGGGAGGCTCAGGGGACGGCGCCCGTGACGCGGGTCAGCTAGAGCTTACCCGGGGCCATGAAGCGAACGCATCCCGGCCCGTATTGTGCCGCAACGGGTCGGTGATCCAGGGGAAAGGTATATCGTTTCCGTGTCTACCCCGTTTGCTCCTTTTGATCCCGGGCCGACCCGAGGCCGTCGCGGGCGTCCGCCACGGTTTCGAAAGGTACCGCTCCGGCTGGTGCTGCCAAACCTCGTCACGCTGCTGGCGCTCTGCTCCGGGCTGACGGCGATCCGCATGGCGCACGAGGCGCGGTGGGACTATGCCATCGGGGCCATCGTGCTCGCCGCAGCTCTCGATGCCGTCGACGGGCGCCTTGCCCGTCTGCTCAAGGGCACGTCGCGGTTCGGCGCGGAGCTCGACTCGCTTGCCGACTTCGTCAATTTCGGCGTCGCACCCGCGCTGATCCTCTATTCCTGGCTGCTGGAGGAGGTGAGTTCACTTGGGTGGATTGCCGCCCTGGTGTTTGCCATCTCCACCGGATTGCGACTTGCACGCTTCAACGTGTCCCTCGACGATCCTGATCGGCCAGCCTGGATGGTGAACTATTTCACCGGCGTGCCGGCTCCGGCCGGCGCGCTGACTGTGCTGCTTCCTGTCTACCTGGAATTTATCGGGATTCTGCCCCATTGGCCGGCGCTTGCTCCTGCCGTCGCGCTTTACGTCGTCGCCATCGCCCTTTTGATGGTGAGCCGGCTGCCGACGTTCTCCGGGAAGAAGTTCGGCGCCCGCATCCGGCGCGATTTGGTGATGCCGCTGTTCGTCGCTGTGGTGCTGATCGTCGCCCTGCTGGTGAGCTACCCATTCGAGATGCTGGCTATCGCGAGCATTGCCTATCTCGGATCGATTCCAGTCGCTTGGCGCACGTTCCACCGAAACCGCCGGGCCGATCTGAGCGATTTCGCATCAGATCGTGCGGCCGCCTCGCCGGACATGACCGATCCATCCTCACAAGACGAACGGGACCGGCCTGACGACAAGTAGCCGACCAGAGCGAGCGGCCGCGGCGACGGACCTCGCTGCGACTCGGCCTCACTCTGCCGCCGAGGGCAGGTCGCGGAGAGGACCGCCTTGAGGCTTGACAGGCCTCTCGGGCAGGTTGACCAGAACGCCCGAGTACTGATCGGCCTGCGCGGTGGCGGTTGGCGCGGCACCCTGTTCGCCATCGCCCCTTTGCGGAGGGTCTGCCTCGCTGACACCGGCGTATTGCCGGCCGAAACGGCGCTGCATCGATCCTGCCAACGATTTCGCCGTGCGCGACCAGACCGTCGGCAGTGCCAGCATGGTCGGGATCACGAGCAACGTCAGCACGGTCGAGAACGCCAAACCAAAGATCACCGCCGTCGAAAGCTGCACCCACCAAATCGAGGTGATGCTTCCGACGGCTATCACCCGGTTGAAGAAGTCGAAGTTGATCTGCGTCGCCATCGGAATCAGCCCGGCGATCGTGGTGATCGTCGTCAGCATGATCGGCCGGATGCGCTGAGCCGAGGTCTTCAGCACCGCCTCCACCGGCTCGATGCCGTCCTCTCGGAACCGGTTGTAGGTATCGATCAGGACGATGGCGTTGTTGACAACGATACCGGCGAGCGCGACCACGCCCGTTCCCGTCATGATGATGGAGAACTTCTGACCGGTAACCGCCATGCCGAGCATCACACCGAGGGTCGACATCACCACGGTCGAGAGCGTCAGGATTGTCTGGTAGAAGGAATTGAACTGCGTCACCAGGATGATGAACATCAGGAACAGGGCGCCCACGGCCGCCTTCATCAGGAACGCGCCGGATTCCTTTTGATCCTCGTCTGCACCGCGGAAGCGGAAAAAGACATTGTCGGGCCAGGACTGCGCCTTCAGCCAGGCATCGAGCTCCTTGACCTTGTCATCGGCGAGCACGCCGTCTTCCTTGACCACATTGGCCTTGACGTCCATGGCGTAGAGGCCGTCGCGCCGGGTGATTGCGGACACCTTCTGCTGGGGGGTGCGATCAACGAAGTTGGCGATCGGCACGGCGCCGAGCGGAGTCTGCAGCCTCAGGGAATCGAACCGGTCGAGCGTGCGTTCGCCCTCCGGCAGCCGCACGCGGATATCGATCTCGTCGTCCGAGTCGTTCGGGCGGTACTTGCCGATCAGGATGCCATTGGTCACCAACTGAACCATCGCACCGACCTCGGCGACCGAGGCCTGGTAGCGGCCGGCCTGCTGACGGTCGATCGTCAGCTGCCACTCGATCCCGGGGAGGGGACGGCTGTCCTCGAAATCACGCAGACCTTCCATGGTCTCGATATGGTCGCGCACCCGCGCCACGGCGGCAGTGAGGTCTGCGTAGTCGGTCGACGTCACCTGCAGCCGCACGTCCTTGCCGGTCGGCGGCCCGCCCTCGATCTTGCGTACCTCGACCTTGATGCCCGGTAGCGGCGCAGTCCGGGTGCGTATCTCCTCGAAGATGTCGAGCGCCCGGCGGCGGCAGCAATAGTCGGACAGCTCGAGATTGAGCTCGCCGATGACGTCGGCGGGTTTGTCCTGGACGCCGCCGAGTTTCAGGCCGGCGTCCCCGCCGCCAGAGGCGTGAGCCGTCATCACGGAGTTCTTCACCCCCGGCACCGTCAGCACGATGGCCTCGACCTGCAACACCAGCGCCAGCGCTTCGCGGGCCGACATGTTGCCCCGCCCAGACACCAGGACCACGGCCCGGTTCGGCTCCTCTTCGATGAAGAACTCGATGCCCCCGGCATTGGCGGCGAACAGCTGCACGATTGCGAAGCCGAGCGCGCCAACGAACACAAACAGGGCGACATTGCCGGCCGGACTGGAGACAAAGAGGTTGAGGATCCGAGTGTAGGTACCTGTCAGGCCCTTGATCTTCTCCAGCTCGAAGTGCTCGCCGGCCGACAGCATTCTTGCCGCATACTGACGCTCTTCGGCGAGCCGGGCAGCCCGGCGCCGCCCGATTTCGACGATGGGCCTGAACACATAGAGGGCCGCAACCGCGACGAGCAGCCCGGCAGCGACGGCCAGGGCCGGAGCGGTGCCTGCGAGCACCGGCAGATGTCCCACCACCAGGGCGCCGGCCACGCCGGCCATCATCGCCAGCAGCCACTCGGCATTGCGGCCAATCCAGTGCGAGATCTCGGAGATCAGCGCCCCGGTCACCGGCACGAACACCAGCGCCGTCAGCAGCGAGGCCGACAGGACGATGATCACCATGATCGGCAGGTAGCTCATGAACTCGCCGGCAACGCCGGGCCACAGCAGCATCGGCAGGAAGGCCGCCAGGGTCGTTGCCGTCGACGACACGATCGGCCAGAACATGAGCTTGGAAGCCCGGATGTAGGCTTCGCGGTCGGGCATCCCTTCCGCGATCTTGCGGTCGGCGTACTCGACCATGATGATCGCCCCGTCCACCAGCATGCCGACCGTCAGCACCAGGCCGAACATCACCATCGTGCTCACCGTCATGCCGAGCGCCGACAGGATGAGGAAGCCGATCATGAAGCTGGTCGGGATCGACACGCCGACAAGGAGCCCCGAACGCAGGCCGAGCGCGGCAACGATCAGGATCATCACCAGGAAGATCGCCGTCAGGATCGAGGTTTCCAGCGAGCCAAGCACCTCGTAGATGAAGCTTGACTCGTCCAGCAAGAAGTCGAGCTTGATCGCATCCGGCCAGTCCTTAGTCGCGCGCTCGACGACCTCGCGGACGGCCTGGTTGTTCTCGATGATGTTGGTGCCCTTGCGCTTCACCACGTCGATGGAGATGGCGGGCCGACCGTTGACGCGGGTGAACGACGAAGGATCCTTGAAGGTGCGCTTGATCTCGGCGACGTCGCCGAGGACCACGACACCCTCACCGTTCTGCTTGATCGGCAGCGAATAGACGTCTTGCGCGTTCTCGACCAGACCCGGCACCTTGACGTTGAAGCGGCCGTCACCGCTGTCGAGGAATCCGGCTGGGACGAGTTGGTTGTTCTGGGTGAGCGACTCGATGAGTTCGGCCTGGGAGATGTTGTAGGATTCCAGCTTCATGGAATCGATCACGACTTCCAGAAGCTCCTCCCGGTGACCTGAGAGGTTCGCTTCGAGCACCGTCGGGACGGTTTCGATCTCGTCCTTGAGCCTGCGGGCGTGGCGGTAGAGCGTACGCTCGGGCACATCGCCGGACAGGGTGACGTAGATCGTCGGCATCAGCGCGAAGTTGGTCTCGGTGATCGTCGGTTCATCGGCATCCGCGGGCAGATCGGCCTTGGCCTGGTCAACCTTGTCGCGAACGTCGGCGAGAGCCTTGTCCTTGTCGAAATCGATATCGAATTCCAGGATGACACCAAGGTGGCCTTCGGAGGAGACCGTCGTAATCTCCTTCAGTCCGTCGAGCCCGCGCAGCGCTGTCTCCATCGGCCGCGCGAGCAACCGTTCGGCGTCCTCCGGCGAAATGCCCTGCTGGGTCACCGAGACATAGAACACCGGCACGTCGATGTCCGGGGCAGCCTCCTTCGGAATGTCGATATAGGCCATCACGCCCGCGACGATCATCAGGACCATGAGGGTCAGGACGGTTTTCGGCCGGCGCAGGACGGCTTCGAGCATACCTGTCATTGCGCGACCTCCGCGGTCTCGACCACCGGCTCAACCTTCTGACCGTCGATGACGTAATCCTGGCCGACGACAATCAGGCGGACCCTCTCCGGCAGGCCGGCAAGCCAGAGCCCGTCGCCGTCGCCGCCGAGGACCTCGACCGGCCGGAAGGTCACCACGCCGGCCTCGTCTACGGTGCGGACCCCGACCTCGCCCTTGTCGTTCAGGGTCAGTGCGGACGAGGAGACCCGGTGTGCCCGCCCTTCGGAGAGCGGGATCCGGGTAAGGGCCGTGATGCCGTCGAGGATGGTGCCGTCGGGATTGGGGATCTCGACCTCGATGCGGAAGGTCCGGGTGGCGGGGTCGGCCGCCGGCGCGATGTAGCGGATCCTTCCGGTGACGGTGTCGCCGGAAACGAGCCTGACCTCCGCGCTCTGCCCAAGTTCGACCTTACGGACGTGCCGCTCGGAAATCTGGCCGATTGCCAGCATCGGATCGGCATCGATCAGGGTGGCGCAGACCTGGCCGATCGACAGCATCGTGCCGATCTCTGCCATCGGACTTTCGATCTGCCCCGAAATCGGCGCCAGGATCTTGGTCCGCGATAGCTCGAGTTCGGCCTCCTTGAGGCGCGCGCGGGCGGCATCTTCGGCCGCCTTCAGGGCGGCAACTCTGGTTTGGGCCGCAAAACCCTTGGTGTTAAGCTGGGTCGCCGCATCATAGTCGAGTGATGCCTGGGCAAGCTGCGCCCTGGCCTCGAGCACCTTGGCCTCACGGGCGCCGGCATCGAGTTCGCACAGCAAGGTTCCCGCCTCGACAATCTCGCCCTCAGAGACCGGGCGGCGGGCCACCCGGCCGCTGGTTTCGGCCCGAACCTCCACCTTCGCCTCGGCTTCGGTCCGACCGCGGACCTCCAGAAACGCCTGGCGCGGTATGGCAACGCTTTCACGCACGCGCACGCGGAAGGGGGTTTCGCCTTCACGCTCGTTCCGCTCGGCCGGAGGCGGCGTTCCCTCGACCGGCGCCACAGCGCCGCTCTGCTGCCAGCCGATCACGGCATCGCCGATCTTCAGTCCCCAGGCGAGGGTCATGGGGGCTTGTGGATCGTCGGAGCGGCCGCCGATGACGACAGTACCGGTCGCCATCCACGCCGCGATCCCGGCAGCGATCCCGATGGCGAGAACATGCGAGAAACGGATGCGCATCGAGGTGCTCCGAGGCTTGGCTCAAACGACTTCTGCTTTTTCGCCGGCAGTGGCGGCCGCGGCGAAGTCCTCGAGCCGGGCCCGATTGCTTACGAGATAGTCACGATCGTTCCGCATGCAATTAAGCCCGTAATCGATGATGAAGTGCGTGCCGAACCCGACAGTTCTTTCTCGGATTTGTTCGAGCTTGGCGATTTCGGCATCGAGTTGCGCGATGCGGTGGCTGATTGCGCGCTCGATGACGTCGCGTCCGACGAGCTGCGCGCACATTGCGACAAGAAGAAACGGGGAACGATAGGTATCGGGGGCGGGAAGTTCCGCGAGGGACTGCTTCAGCTCCGCACGTCCCGCTTCCGTGATCGCATAGACCTTGCGCCCCCGTTTGCCGGCCCGTGCCTCTTCCTCCCTCACCGTGACGAGTCCATCCGCTTCGAGACGAGCGAGGGCGGGATAGATGGAACCGTAGCTCGCGTCCTCGAAATAGCTGAAATCGCCTTCCGTCGAGCGTTTTCGGATCTCGTAGCCCGTGGCTTCCGAGAAGTTCAGGATGGCAAGGCAAAGGGTTCTGACACTCATCGCGCGTTTGCTTCTTCCGTGCTCCTGCGACGATCGCCACCCCACGCCATCGCTTTCCTGCTTTCGAAACTGCGAAACATATATCGGTTCGATATATGGTAATGGGCGTATACGCCGGCCGACAGAACAGGTCAAGCCACCCGCGCAGGAACCAAGGGTCCGGTTCAGCGTTGGTGTTTCGGCGGCGCCGGTCGCCTCTGCCGCAGGACCTCGACCGGTTCACGATGAGACGGCAGCGATCGGCGAACGATGCCGGCATCCCGTCCGGACCAATTGGAAGACGACCGTGGGTGGCTCGACCGCACATGAAAACGAAGCCAACTGGCCGATGAAGGGCGAGGGCGGCCGCTTCGCGAACCTTCGCCTGCTTGCCTGTGAGCCACTGCTGCGGCTCCTTGTCATCAACTGGGCGATCGGCGTAGCGGTCGCCGCCATGACCCTCGGCGGTCTGCTCGCGCTCAACACCGGCGGCCTGCGCACGCTGGTCTTCAATGCGGAGGATCCGCTGTTGCCTCTGATCCTCCTGTTCTGCGGTCTTATGTTCACCCTGTGCTCGGCGACAATGGGAGCGGCAGTGATGTCGCTGTCGGCCGACGATGATCGCCCCCACGGGCACTTCCAACTGCGCCCGGCCGTTGCCCCGGTCAAGGTGGCCAAATCCCGCAACAGCTGAACCGCAGCACAACATTCCCGTTGCAAGCACGCGCCTGAGCGTTTCCAATGGCGGTCAATGCGTTACAACGGAGACTTCAATCATGTCCGACGCCTATCCTCGTGACCTCGTCGGCTACGGGCGCACGCCGCCCGATCCGGCATGGCCGGGCGGAGCGCATGTCGCGGTCCAGTTCGTCATCAACTATGAGGAAGGCGGCGAGAACTGCATCCTGCACGGCGACAGTCACTCAGAGGCCTTCCTGTCGGAGATCGTCGGCGCCCAGCCCTGGCCCCGCCAGCGCCACATGAACATGGAGTCGATCTACGAGTACGGCGCGCGGGCAGGGTTCTGGCGTCTGTGGCGCCTGTTCACCGCTCGTTCGATCCCGGTGACGGTCTATGGCGTGGCGACCGCGCTGGCCCGCAATCCCGACGCCGTCGCGGCGATGAAGGAGGTCGACTGGGAGATCGCATCGCACGGCCTGAAGTGGATCGAATACAAGGATTTCTCGCTGGAGGACGAGCGCCGCCACATGCAGGAGGCGATCCGGATTCACGAGGAGGTCACCGGCTCGCGCCCGCTCGGCTGGTATACCGGCCGCAGTTCGGAGCACACCAGAACGCTGGTGATGGAGGAGGGCGGATTCCTCTACGATTCCGACAGCTACGCCGACGACCTGCCGTACTGGCTCGACGGACCGCGCGGTCCGCATCTCGTCATTCCCTACACGCTTGATGCCAACGACATGCGCTTTGCCACCGCGCAGGGCTTCAACTCCGGTGATCAGTTCTTCACCTATCTCAAGGACACGTTCGACACGCTGTACCGGGAAGGCGCGGACGGCGCGCCGAAGATGATGTCTGTCGGCCTGCATTGCCGGCTCGCCGGCCGCCCGGGCCGTGCGGCGGCGCTGGCACGGTTTCTCGACTATGTTGCCTCGCATGAAAAGGTCTGGCTGACGCGCCGTATCGACATCGCCTGGCACTGGCATGCCCATCACGCGCCGTGACGTCACCGGCGCGGCGGCGGATCGGCCGGCGCGACGCGGCGAGAGCGTGGCTGCCGTGGTGGACCGGCTCGTCGATGCGTTCCACGCCGCGACACCGCCAAGGGTCTGGTCGCTGATTGTCACCTTCTTCGGCGATGCGATCGTGCCGCGCGGCGGCGAAGTCTGGACCGGTACCGTGGCCGAGGTGCTCCAGGCCATGCGCGTCGACGATCGTGCGGTCAGGGCCGCGATGTCGCGGCTGGCCCGCGACGGCTGGTTCGCCCGGGAGAAAATCGGGCGACTGAGCTTCTATTCCCTGACGCCATCGGCGAAACGGGAGTTTGCTGTGGCGAGCGGCCGTATCTATGGAGCTCCGGCCCCTGCGGATGGTACGCACTGGCGCCTCGTGATCCTGCCGGCCGGCGAGGGACGCGGCGGACGGCGCGATCGCCTGCTCAAGGCCGGCTACGGACAGGTCGCACCCGGCGTGCTGGTCGGTCCGGTCCACCTCGGTCTGCCCGACGAGGCGGCAGATGGAACAGTGCTCACGGCGACCGTTGAAGCCGGAGAGCCGGGTGCGCTGGTCGCGTCCGCGTTCGATCTTGCCCCCCTGACCCGACGGTATGGTGCCTTCGTTGAACGCTACGCGCCGCTGCAGAATGTCCTTGCATCGGAGGCGGTCCCGGACGACCTTACCGCCCTGATCGCGCGCACCCTGCTCATTCACGACTACCGCCGTGTTGCGCTTCGCGACCCCGGCCTGCCGCCGCTCCTGCTGCCAAGGGACTGGGCGGGCCACGACGCGCGCCGGCTGTGCGCTTCACTCTATCGCCGGCTTGCCGGTCCCTCGGACGAGTGGCTGTCGCGGCACGGGCGCCGCCGCGACGGCGCGCTGCCACCTCCGACGGCAGCCTACCACGATCGCTTTAACGCACTGTGATTCACTGTGGGCCTACCGGGCAAAGGTGCTGCCACAACCCTATTAGTGACAGAAACTAACTTCAAAAAGACAAATTTGTCACATATAATCCCAGCGCTGAGGAGGACGGCGATGTACACTCAGGCCCTTAATGGCTTTGACGCCGGCAGCGAAGACGACGACGACGCGCGGCTCACCGCTTTTCAGGCTCGGATCGATGCCGAGGACAAGATCGAGCCCAACGACTGGATGCCCGAGGGTTACCGCAAGACCCTGATCCGGCAGATTTCCCAGCACGCTCATTCCGAGATTGTCGGGATGCTGCCGGAGGGCAACTGGATCACCCGTGCTCCGACACTGAAGCGCAAGGCGGCGCTGCTTGCCAAGGTCCAGGACGAGGGTGGCCACGGCCTCTATCTCTATGCCGCCGCCGAAACGCTCGGCGTTACGCGTGAGGAACTCGTCGACCAGCTTCACAGCGGCCGCGCCAAGTACTCCTCGATTTTCAACTACCCGACGCTGACCTGGGCCGACATTGGCACGATCGGCTGGCTCGTGGACGGTGCGGCGATCATGAACCAGATCCCGCTGTGCCGTTGCTCCTACGGCCCCTATGCACGGGCCATGATCCGGATCTGCAGGGAGGAGAGCTTTCATCAGCGCCAAGGCTACGAGCTGCTGCTCACCATGGTGCGCTCGTCGCAGGAGCAGAAGGAGATGGTGCAGGACGCGCTGAACCGCTGGTGGTGGCCATCGCTGATGATGTTCGGCCCGCCGGATGCGAATTCCCGCCATTCCGCCCAGTCGATGGCCTGGAAGATCAAGCGCTTCACCAATGACGAGCTGCGGCAGAAATTCGTCGACGCCACCGTGCCGCAGGCTCACTTCCTCGGCCTGACCATCCCCGACCATAACCTGCGCTACGACGAGGCTTCGGGGCACTGGATCACCGGCGAGATCGATTGGACCGAATTCGAACGGGTGCTCGCCGGCAACGGGCCTTGCAACCGCGAGCGTCTGGCGGCCCGGCGCAAGGCCCATGACGATGGCGCCTGGGTCCGCGAGGCCGCGCTCGCCCATGCCGAGAAACGCCGCAACCGGCGCGAGGCGGCTCGCATCGCAGCCGAGTGAGGGAGCCATGGAATTCCACCGCGCTGTAGAGGTCCGCGCGGAAGGGCACTCGGAGGAACAAGCATGCCGACCAACACACCGCTTTGGGAAGTCTTCATCCGTTCGCGTACCGGCCTGTCGCACCGGCACGTCGGGTCGGTGCATGCCGCCGATGCGGAACTGGCACTCCAGGCCGCCCGCGACGTCTACACCCGGCGCGGCGAGGGCCTGTCGATCTGGGTGGTGCCGTCGGCGGCGATCGTCGCCTCCGACCCGTCGGACAAGGGCATGCTGTTCGAGCCGACGGCCTCGAAAATCTACCGGCACCCGACCTTTTACGAGATCCCTGAAGACGTGGGCAACATGTGACCGCCATGGACGAGCCGCGTTTCATTTACCTGCTCCGCCTTGCGGACGATGCCGTGATCCTCGGCCAGCGCCTCGGCGAATGGTGCGGCCACGCGCCGTCGCTGGAGGAGGACATCGGGCTCGCCAACATCGCGCTCGACCACATCGGCCAGGCCCGGGCGCTCTATACGCTCGCTGGCGCGATCGAGGGCAGGGGACGCGACGAGGACCAGCTCTGCTTTTTCCGCAAGGAGCGCGAGTTCTCGAACTGCCTGCTGGTCGAGCAGCCCAACGGCGACTTTGCCGTGACGATCGTGCGGCAGTTTTTGTTTTCCGCCTATGCGCATCCGTTGTGGCAGCAGCTCATGACCTCGGCCGATGAAGGTCTGGCCGCCATTGCCGCCAAGGCGGAGAAGGAAACGGCCTACCACCTGCGGCACGCCGGCGAATGGCTGATCCGCCTCGGCGATGGTACGGCAGAAAGCCATGTCCGTGCCCAGGATGCCGTCGACCTGCTATGGCCCTTCACCGGCGAGTTGTTCGAGGTGGATCCCGCTGTCCGCGGCCTGATCGCAGAAGGGTATGCTGCCGATCCCGCGGCACTGCGCCCGCAATGGGAGAGCACCGTCGACCATGTGCTCGAGGAAGCCACGCTGGAGCGGCCGAGCCGGAGCTGGATGCAGACCGGCGGGCGGGCCGGACGCCATACCGAGCATTTCGGCCACCTCCTCGCCGAGATGCAGTACATGCAGCGCGCTTATCCGGGCTTGAACTGGTAATGCCATGGCGACAGCCAGTCCGATTGCACCGTCCCTCAGTCTGATGCGCAGGCGCGCCTATGAGGCGGCCGCGGCGGTGGTGGACCCCGAACTCCCGGTGCTGACCATCGCCGATCTCGGGGTGCTCCGGGATGTGCAGGTGAACGCGGATGGGTCGGTAGAGGTGGAGATCACGCCGACCTACACCGGCTGCCCGGCAATGGCCGTCTTCACCATGGACATCGAGACAGCGCTGAGACGGGCCGGATTCGACAAGGTGACAATCCGGACCGTCCTGTCGCCGGCCTGGACCACCGACTGGCTCTCGGACGAAGCGCGGGAGAAGCTGCGGGCCTACGGTATCGCGCCGCCGGCCGGCAAGGCCTCGCGCCGGGCGCTGTTCGGAGCGGACGACACCGTCGCCTGTCCGCACTGCGGATCGGCGGCGACGGAAAAGATTTCAGAATTCGGTTCGACCGCGTGCAAGGCGCTGTGGCGCTGCACCGCCTGCGCCGAGCCTTTCGACTACTTCAAGTGCATCTGAGCGCACCGCCGCACGGAGAGTCCGACGCCATGTCCCCGCGGTTCCACACGCTGACGATCAAGGATGTCCGTCCCGAGACGGCCGATGCGGTCTCGGTCAGCTTCGACGTGCAGCCGGACCTCGCGGAGGCCTATCGCTTCTCGGCAGGACAGTATCTTACCCTTCGGCTGCCGGTCGAGGGGACGGACCTGCGACGGTCCTATTCGATTTGCGCGGGCGAGGATGACGGCGAGCTCAGGGTGGCGATCAAGCGGATCGAGGGGGGCCGCTTCTCGACCTTTGCCAATGAAAGCCTCAAGCCGGGCATGGCGATCGAGGTGATGAGCCCGTCCGGCCGGTTCACGGTGCCGGACCGCGGGCCGGGGCCGAAGACCTTCGTCGCGATCGCGGCCGGCTCGGGGATCACGCCGATCATCGCGATGGTCCGCACGCTGCTCAACCGCGACCCGCAAACGGATTTCGTGCTGATCTACGGCAATCGAACCTCGCAGACGATCCTGTTCAGGACCGAGCTGGAAGACCTGAAGGACCGGTTTCCGGCCCGGTTTTCCGTACATCACGTGCTGTCGCGCGAGGTGCAGGACATTCCGCTGCTCGCCGGCCGGCTAGATGCCGACAAGCTGCGGACGCTGCTGACCCATGTCGTGCCGGTGGCCACGGTCGACGATTTCTTCCTCTGCGGTCCCGGCGCGCTGATTGAGACGGCCCGGGCGACGCTCGTTGAGCTTGGAGTCGGCACGGACCGGATCCATCAGGAGTTCTTTACGCCGGCCGACGGCTCGGCGCCGCATGCGCCCAAGCCTGCGAAGGACCGGACAGCGACCGACCATGCCGCGACAGCCCAACTTGTGATCGATGGGGTCAAAACCACCGTCGGTGTCGCGTCCGGCGAGACCATTGTCGACGCCGCTGCGCGCGCCGGGCTGGAGGTTCCCTATTCCTGCAAGGGCGGCATGTGCTGCACCTGCCGTGCAAAGGTGGTGGAGGGCGCGGTCGACATGGCGGTCAACTACTCGCTCGAGCCCTGGGAAGTCGAGGCCGGCTTCGTGCTCACCTGCCAGTCCCGCCCGCTGAGCCAGAAGGTCGTGCTCGACTACGACCAGGTGTGAGGCTGCTCCAGCGCGAAGACATCATGCGCCGTTCTCCTCGACAAGCGTTCCTGCAATCGTGCGCGCGTGCCCGCGAAATTCGGCGACCACCTCGCCGCGGTCGTTGGTCACCGTGACGTCGGTAATGCCCGCGCGCCCCTCGCGGTAACGTTCGACCGCCGTCGCCGTCAGCCGCTCGCCGAGCCGGGCCGGGCGCAGGAAGGTGACGGCACAGTGCTGGGCGACGGTGCGCTGGTTCCAGGTGTTGCAGGCGAAAGCGAAGGCGGAGTCGGCCAGCGTGAAGATGTAGCCGCCGTGGCAGAGGCCGTGGCCGTTGACCATCGCCTCCGAGACCGTGAAGGTGACGGTGGCGCGGCCGGGACCGACGTCAGTGAGCTCCATGCCGAGGCGCTGCGAGGCTTGGTCGTCTGCCCACATCGCGGCGGCGCAGGCATGAGCCATCTCCTCGGCGGTCATTCGCGCTCTCCCGCCGGCGGCTCGCCGGTGAAGCGGGCCGGCCGCTTTTCCATGAAGGCGGAAACGCCCTCGCGGTAGTCGGGCGAAAAGCCGGCGCGGCGCTGCAGGTCGCGCTCCAGGTCGAGCTGTGTGGAGAAATCGTTGCTTTCAGCCGCCTCCAGCGCCTGCTTGATTAGGCCGAGGCCGAAGGTCGGGCCTTTCGCCAGTCCGGCAGCGAGAGCCCGGGCTGCCGGCATCAGCTCGGTATCGGGCATGGCGCGCCAGATCATGCCCCAGTCGGCCGCCTGCTGCGCCGTGACCGGTTCGCCGGTGAGCGCCAGGGCCCGCGCCCTCGCGCTGCCGACGAGGCGGGGCAGGGTCCAGGTGCCGCCGGAGTCCGGCACGAGCCCGATCTTGACAAAAGCCTGGATGAACCTGGCGCTCTCGGCCGCCAGCACGATGTCGCAGGCGAGCGCGATATTGGCCCCGGCGCCAGCGGCGACGCCGTTGACCGCAGCGACCACGGGCTTCGGCAATGCCTTCAGCCGGCGCATCATCGGGTTGTAGAGCGTATCGAGCGTGCGGCCGAGGTCGGGCGGGCCGCCAGCGGCGCCCATCCGGTCGGACAGGTCCTGGCCGGCGCAAAACCCCCGCCCGGCGCCGGTCAAAAGCACGGCGCGGCAGGCGTCATCCGTCTCCGCGCGCTGCAGCGCCGCAGACATCGCATGATGCATCGCGTCGTTGAAGGCGTTCAGCTTGTCCGGCCGGTTCAGCGTGACCTCAAGCACGCCGTCGGTGAAGGCGGTGAGCACCGGGGTCTCGTCCGTCATGTCCCGTTTCCTTCCTGGCGAACCGTTATGGACGGCGGAGCAAGGGCAGGGCTCCGAGAGCCTCGCCGTCATCTTAGCCGGCCTCAACCTGTCCGGCCGTTCAAGCGCCTCAATTTATAAGGAGCGTTGCGCCCTTCGGCGGCAAACCGAAGCTTACCCGGCCGTCCTTCGCTCCCGCGCAGCCTCTCCGAACGCTTCGAACAGGGCCCGGTTGACCGGGTTGGTCTGCGGATCGTACTCCGCGTGCCATTGTACGCCGAGGGCAAAGCTCTTCGCGTCAGCGATGCGGATTGCCTCGATGGTCCCGTCCTCGGCGATACCTTCGACGACGACGCGGTGGCCGAGTTCGAGGATGCCTTGGCCGTGCAGGGAGTTGACCCGGATGACATCTCTGCCGAGCAGACGCATGAAAGCGCCGTCTGGGGTGAGACGGACGTCATGACGGTCGGCAAAGATAACCGTGGGATCGGGATGGATCTCACCATTTTCCAGCCGTGGCATGCGGTGGTTGAGGCGCCCGGGCAGCTCACGGATCTCCGGGTGCAGTGAGCCGCCGAACGCGACGTTCATCTCCTGAAAGCCGCGGCATATCCCGAACACTGGTACGCCTCGGGCAACGCATGCCTCGATCAGGGCGAGGGCGAGGTCGTCGCGTTGCTCGTCATAGGGTTCGTAGGCGGCTTCCGGTTCAATGTTGAACCGGCGGGGATGAACATTGGCACGGGCACCGGTCAAGAGCACACCGTCCACGGTGTCGAGCAACTCGGGAATGCCGGTGATCTCCGGGTTGCCGGCAAAGATCAGGGGCAGGCCACCTGCGACCTCGGCCACAGCGCGGAGGTTCTTCTCTCCGGCCAACTGGGCGGGAAATCGTTGCTCGACGACATAGGCGTTTCCGATCACGCCGATGACGGGTCGTTTCGCCACGGGATCCTCATCTAGTGTGATTGCTGTCGGATGAGACAGGTAGGACCGGCGCACTGTAACGCAATGATCGGCTGATGCCATCGTCGCGACGTTGGCCGCAGCGGTGAAGAACACAGCATGCAAGCGGCGAGGCCGGATCCCTACGCCTCCGACAGCAGCTCCAGCGGCGCCCCCACCTCGTAACCGTATTCCAGAGCCGCATCAGTCAGCCACTCGGCCACCGCCGCAGCGAAGCTCGACGGGGCGAGACAGTCGAAGACGGCATCGCCGCGGCGCAGGATCAGCACGGGGACGTGGTGGATCGTGGTCTGGGCGAGGCAGCCGACCGGAAAGACGGCGGCGTCGAAGTCGATCGCCACGGCCTTGTTGAGCACCGCGGCCGCGGGGGCGCCGGTGATACGGATCGCGGTGCGGGCGTGGCCGAGGTCGACGGTGGCGGCGTCCTCGACGGGCAAGGTGCCCGCTACGGATCCCGCACCGGGCGCGCCGAGCCAGAGAAACCGGCCGAAGGCGAGCCAGCACAACAGACCGGACTCGGAAGCAGTGAATCGGCCGGGACGCTGGGGGAGGGCTGTGCCGGAGACCTGCGCCAGCCGTGTCGCCGCCGCCTCCAGGCGATCCGGCCAGGCGGCGACCTCCAGGGTCTCGGCGAGGACCACGGGGTTGAGCCGCAGGGCGCAGGCGGAATCGCCCTCGCGGGTTCCGGCCGGCGGCAGGCCCGAAATGCCGTCGGAGGCGGCGGCCGGCGCGGAGGTGCCTGCGGCGGCAGAGCGATCAGACATGCATGCGGCTCCCATCCGGGTCGACGAATGTGGGCGAGACCACTTCGACGACGATGGATTCGTTCTTCAGCGGGAACACGGCCTCGAGCGACTGGCCCATCAGGTCGCGCCCGCCTTTCACCAGAGCAAGGCCGATATAGGCCTCGAGCGCAGGTGAAAAGGCCGTGGCCGTGACATGGCCGATGCTCGGGCCGGCATTCAGGTCCCTGAGATGGCTGCCGGCGCGCACCGGGCGGCCATCCTTCGAGATGAATCCGACCATGACATGCCGGTCTTCGACAAGCCCCGGCCGGTCAATCATCGCCGAGCCGACGTAGGCCTTCTTACGCGAGGCCATGCCGCCAAGGCCGAGGTCGGCGAGCGTGGTGCGCCCGTCCATCTCCGCACCGGTGATATGGCCCTTCTCGATGCGCAGCGTGCCGAGGGCCTCTAGGCCATAAGGCACGATTCCGTCTGCGGCTCCGGTTGCCATCAGCGCCTCCCAGACGGCGAGGCCGTCGCGCCAGCCGGTGAAAACTTCGTAGGCGAGTTCGCCGGAGAAGGAGAGCCGCGCCACCATCACCGGCCGGCCGGCAACCGTGCCATGACGCACGCCCATCATCGGGAAGGCCTCGGTGGCAAAATCGATGTCCGCCACGGCACGCGAGAGCACTGCGCGGGACTTCGGACCGGCGATCGCCATGCCGGCCCACTGGTCGGTCACGGAGGTGACGTGGACCTTGAGCTCCGGCCAGACCACGTCGAGGTAATGCTCCAGATGCGACAGCACGGCAGCGGCATTGGCGGTGGTCGTGGTGACGAGGAAGCGCGTCTCCGACAGGCGCCACGCAGTGCCGTCGTCGAACAGGATGCCGTCCTCGCGCAGCATGGTGCCGTAGCGCGCCTTGCCGATCGGGAGCCTCGCCATCGGATTGGAATAGATTCGGTCGAGGAAGACGGCCGCATCCGGACCCTGAACCTCGATCTTGCCGAGGGTGGAGACGTCGACGAGGCCGACGCCGGCACGAACGGCCCGGGCCTCGCGGACATAGGCCTGTTCCAGCGATTCGCCCTTCTTCGGGTAGATCCGCGGGCGCTGCCACAGGCCGGCGGCCATCATTTCCGCGCCGCGGGCGAGATGCCAGCCATGCATCGGTGTCAAACGGTGCGGCTGCAGATGGGCACCGTGCTCGCGGCCGGCGATCGCGCCCATCGCGACGGGCGTGAAGGGTGGGCGGAACCGCGTGGTGCCGACCTCCGGAATCGACACGCCGCGCGCGGCCGCCATCACGGCGATGCCGTTGACGTTGGATGTCTTGCCCTGGTCGGCGGCCATGCCGAGCGTGGTGTAGCGTTTGAGGTGCTCGACCGAGCGGAACCCCTCGCGCTCGGCGAGGCGGACGTCATCGGCCGAGACGTCGTTCTGCAGGTCGACGAAGGCCTTGCCCTTGGCCGGGACCTCGCCGAGCGGCAGGGACAGGGCAGCCGGGGCGGCGCCGGCGACCGTCGCCGGGGCCGGGACCGCCCCCGTGCCGCCGGCGGCAAGGCCCGCGCCGTGGCCGGCTTCGGCGCCGCTTGCCACAGCGGTGGCCAAATCGAACTTGCCGGCAACGGCGCCGCAGGCGGTCCAAGCCTCGCGCGGCGCGCCCGGCAGAAAGGCCTTCAGCGTGTCGTCATAGACCGGCGGGCCGCCGGCCTGGCTGGCCAGATGCACCGTCGGCACGAAGCCGCCGGAGACGAGCAGGGCGTCACAGGCGATCCGCTCGGTCGCGCCGCGCAGGATGCCGGCGGCCTCATCAAAGCCGGTGACGGAGATGGATTTCAGCGCGAGCCGCCCAGCGGTGCCGGTGACAACGCTGCCCGCCTTGAGGGTGATGCCGGCTTGCGCAAGCTCCGTGGCGAGCCCGTCGCCGATGGTGCGGCGCGGGTCGATGACAGTGGTGACCGCAACACCCATGTGCTTCAGCGCCAGGGCGGTGCGCGCGCCCGAATCGTTGTCGGCGAAGACGGCGACCCCGCGGCCGACGGCAACGCCCCAGCGCCGGGCGTAGGCAAGGCCGGCGGAGGCGAGCATTACGCCGGGCCGGTCGTTGCCGGGGAAGACCAGCGGGCGCTCCAGGGCCCCAGTCGCAAGCACCACCTGGCCGGCATAAAGCGTCCAGTGGCGCTGACGCGGCTCGAACGGCCCGGGCACGCGCTTGTGGTCGGCGACGCGCTCTACCGCACCGAGCGTGTTGCCGTCGAAATAACCGTAGACGGTGGTGCGGGTCAGGATGCGGACGTTCGGCCGGGCCGCGAGGTCGGTGGCGACCGACCTGGCCCAGTCGGCCGGCGCGAGGCCGTCAACCGTTCCGTCGTCCTCGAAGCTGCGACCGCCGAGCACCGGGCCCTCGTCGACAAGGATCACCCGAACGCCGGTGTCGGCCGCGGCCCTGGCAGCGGCCAGCCCGGCGGGACCGCCGCCGACCACGATCACGTCGGCGAAGGCGTTGCTACGCTCGTAGCGGTCGGGATCGGCCTCGAGCGTGGCGCGGCCGAGGCCGGCGGCGCGGCGAATGAAGCGCTCGAAGAACAGCCAGCCGCGGGTGCCGCCCGCCATGAAGGTCTTGTAGTAGAAGCCGGCGGCGAGCACGGGCGACAGCAGATCGTTGACCGCCATCAGGTCGAACGAGAGCGACGGCGCACGGTTCTGGCTTTCGGCGTTGAGCCCGACGAACAGTTCGGCGGTGGTCGCCCGCGTGTTCGGCTCCTTACGCGCGCCGGCGCGCAGCTCGACCAGTGCGTTCGGCTCTTCGCTACCGGCCGAGAAAACGCCCCGGGGGCGGTGGTACTTGAAGCTGCGGCCGAACAGGACTCGGCCGGAGGCGAGGAGGGCGGAGGCCAGTGTATCACCGGCAAGGCCAGTTTCGGCCCGACCGTCGAATCGGAAGGTGACCGGCTTGTCGCGGTTGATCAGCGCGCCGCCGCCCGGAAGTCGATAGCCGCTCATGCCTTGCCCCCTGCGCGGGCGTGGCGACCGGCCAATTCGACGCCGGAGATGGCGTGGGTGACGGTGTCGCGGGTGACGATCATCCAATGTCGGCAGCCGCCAACGTGCTGCCAGTACTCCCGGTGCTCTCCCTTCGGGTTGGCGCGGTCATAGACATAGGCCTGGAACGGCTCGGGATCCGTGACATCAAGGCCGGGCCGAACCCGGGTCGCATCACCACCATAGGCGAACTCGCCAAGGCTTCTGAGGCCGCAGCAGGGGCAATCGATTCGCATTATTCCAAAGCCCTTTAATGCTTCCACGGCACGGGGCCGGCGGCCTTTTCGTCAATCACGGCACCGCGATAGAAGCGGTCCAGCGAGAACGGCGCATTGAGCGGATGCGGCTCGTCCTTGGCGATGGTCCAGGCGAAGCACCAGCCCGAGGCGGGCGTCGCCTTGAAGCCGCCGTAGCACCAGCCGGCATTGAGATACATTCCGGGCAGGGGGCCGGTGGTGATGATCGGACTGCCGTCCATGCTCATGTCCATGATGCCGCCCCAGCTGCGGAGGAGCCTGAGGCGCTTGGCGAATGGGAACATGGTGACGAGTTCACTCATCACCTCCTCGAAGATCGGCAGGTTGCCACGCTGCGCATAGGAATTGTAGCGGTCGATGTCGCCTCCGAAAACGAGCCCGCCCTTGTCCGACTGCGAGACGTAGAGATGGCCGCCGCCAAAGGTGACGACGCTGTCGAGCACCGGCTTCAGCGGCTCCGAGACGAAGGCCTGCAGCACATGGCTTTCGATCGGCAGTTTTTCTATTCCCGCCCTGCGCATGACCTCCGAGGTGCTGCCGGCCACCACGACCGCGACTTTCTTCGCCCGGACTGTCCCGCGGGTGGTCTCGACCCCGGTGATCCGATCGCCGTCGCGCAGGAAGCCGACGACCTCACAGTTCTCGATGATGTCGACGCCTCGCGCATCCGCTGCCCTGGCGTAGCCCCAGGCGACGGCATCGTGGCGGGCGGTGCCGGCTCGGCGTTGAAGAAGGCCGCCGACCACCGGGAAACGCGTACTCGCCGAGACATCGAGCCCCGGCACAAATTTCGCCACCTCGTCGCGGTCAAGCAGTTCGGCATCGCCGCCGTCGAGCAGCATGGCGTTGCCGCGCCGGGCGAAGGCATCCATCTGCGCCGGGTCGTGGGCGAGATTGAGGATGCCACGCTGCGAGAACATCACGTTGTAGTTGAGGTCCTGCGACAGTCCCTCCCACAGCTTCAGTGACCATTCAAAGAAGCCGGTGCTCGCCGGAAGCAGGTAGTTGGAGCGCACAATGGTGGTGTTGCGGCCAACGTTGCCACTGCCAAGCCAGCCCTTCTCCAGCACAGCGACATTGGTGATGCCGTGCTCCTTGGCCAGGTAATAGGCCGTCGACAGGCCATGGCCGCCGCCGCCAACGATGACGACATCGTAGGAGGGTTTCGGATCAGGCTTGCGCCACGCCGGCTGCCAGTTGCGATGGCCGGACAGGGCGTGCTTCAGAAGGGAAAAGGCTGAATAGCGCTGCATCGTCTCCGAGGGGCTGGTAGCGCAGGGCGGGAACACGCGGTCGGTGCCACGTTAGCCCAGCCGCCCGCAAAGCCCAAATGCTTCAAAACCGGCACCGGCTTGTCGCATATGCGACGGTGCATCGGCTGCCGCTCAAAGACCGAAGCGCGTCGCATTTTGCCCTGTGCTTTACGAGGTCTTCCGTTAGACCACCGGTCTGTCACCGCACGCTGCGACCGAGGACCCGACGTCATGCCCGCACTGAACAATCTCCACGCCGATTTCGTACTGACGATCTCCTGCGCCGATCGCAAGGGCATCGTCGCGGCAGTGGCCAATTCGATCGTCTCTCAGGACTGCAACATTGCCGAGAGCGCGCAGTATGGTGATCCGGACACCGGCCGCTTCTTCATGCGCATTGCATTTGCCGCGCCGGCCGGCATGACAAAGGATCGATTCGAGAACGGCTTCCGTCCGGTTGCGACGGCCTATGACTTCGACTGGACCGTGCACGATCTGGCGCGCAAGCCGCGGGTGATGATCCTGGTCTCGAGGATGGGGCATTGCCTCAACGATCTGCTCTACCGGCACTCGATCGGCAACCTGCCGATGGATCTGGTCTCTGTCGTCTCGAATCACGAGGACTGGCGCAAGCGGGTCGAGCATGAAGGCCTGCCGTACCACCATCTGCCGATCACGAAGGAGACCAAGGACGAGCAGGAGGCCGCACTGGAGGCCCTGGTGGAGGAGCAGCAGGTCGATCTGCTGATTCTCGCCCGCTACATGCAGGTGCTGTCGGACGGGCTGTCGCGCAGGCTCTACGGCCGGGTGATCAACATCCACCACTCCTTCTTGCCGAGCTTCAAGGGAGCCAAGCCCTACCACCGGGCGCATGCGCGCGGCGTGAAGCTGATCGGCGCGACAGCGCACTACGTCACCCCGGACCTTGACGAGGGGCCGATCATCGAGCAGGACGTCGGCCGCGTCGATCATTCGATGTCGATTTCCGACTTCATCGCCATGGGCCGCGACATCGAGAGTCAGGTGCTGGCGCGGGCGGTGAAATGCCATCTCGAGCACCGGATTCTCCTCAACGGCGACCGGACTGTCGTCTTCCGTTGAGAGGTCGGCTCGGCGAGGTCGAGACAAGTGGGAGTTCCCGGTGCCGGACCTTCTGAAACTGATCGCAGAAAAGGGCGTCCTGCTGGCCGATGGCGCGACGGGCACCAATCTGTTCGACATGGGCCTTACCTCGGGCGACGCGCCGGAGCTGTGGAACGTCTCGAACCCGGAGAAGATTGCCGAACTGCACCGCCGCTTCATCGAGGCGGGCGCCGACATCGTCCTGACCAACACCTTCGGCGCCAACCGGCACCGGCTGAAGCTGCACGGCTTTGAAGACCGAGTGCGTGAGCTCAACATGGCCGGGGCAGACTTGGCGCACGCCGCCGCGGATGGCGCGGGGCGGCCGGTCGTGGTCGCCGGATCGATCGGTCCGACGGGAGAGCTGTTCGAGCCGCTCGGCAAGCTCAGCGAGCCCGAAGCGGTCGAGGCCTTCCACGAACAGGCCGAGGCGCTCCGGGACGGCGGTGTGGACGCCCTTTGGATCGAGACCATGTCCGCGCCGGAGGAGATGCGGGCTGCAGCGGAAGCGGCCGCCCTCGCCGGCATGCCCTTTGTCATCACCGCGAGCTTCGATACCGCCGGCCGCACCATGATGGGCCTGCCTCCCGGCGGGCTTGGTTCGCTCGCCGGCGAATTTCGCTGCGCACCTGCTGCGTTCGGTGCCAATTGCGGCGTCGGCGCCTCCGACCTGCTGGTCGCGATCCTGGAGATCACCGGAGCCCATCCCGAGGCGATCGTCGTCGCCAAGGGCAATTGCGGCATCCCGGAGATCAGGGGCGAGGAAGTGGTCTATACCGGCACGCCGGAGCTGATGGCGCGCTACGCGCAGCTCGCGATCGATGCCGGCGCCAGGATCATTGGCGGTTGCTGCGGCACATCCTTCGACCACCTGGCGGCAATGCGGCGCGCCCTCGACACCCATGTGCCCCGCCCGCGGCCGGACGTCGCAACGATCGTCAGCGAGATCGGTCCGCTGGTGTCGCCGCCACGGGCCGAAAGCGGGGTCGGCGACCGTCGCCCTGGCCGCCGGCGGCGAGGATCCTGAGCGCCGCGCCGCACGCGCCGTACTAAACCTGATAGAAATCCCGATACCAGTCGACGAAAGCCTTGACCCCGTCCCGCACGGAGGTCTGAGGCCGGAAGCCGGTGACCTCGACGAGATCCTCCACGTCGGCCCAGGTCTTCAGTACATCGCCCGGCTGCAGCGGCAGATAGCGCCGTTCAGCCTTCCGTCCGACCGCTGCCTCAATCGCCTCAACATAGTCAAGCAGCTCGACAGCGCGGGAGTTGCCGATGTTATAGAGGCGGTAGGGACCGGTCGGGCTCGATGCCGGATCGGGATGCTCTGGGTCCCACTCGGGATCCGGCGCCGGCGGCTTGTCGGCGATGCGCAGGATGCCTTCCACGATGTCGTCGACATAGGTGAAGTCGCGCACCATGCGGCCTTCGTTGTAGAGCTCGATCGGCTCGCCGGCGATGATCGCCTTGGTGAACTTGAACAAGGCCATGTCCGGACGCGTCCACGGCCCGTAGACGGTAAAGAACCGCAGGCCCGTCAGCGGGATCTGGAACAGATGCGCATAGGTATGGGCCATCGCCTCGTTGGCCTTCTTGGTCGCGGCGTAGAGCGAGACCGGATGGTTGCCGCCGCGATGCGGCGACAGCGGCATGGCGCCGTCGAGACCGTAGAGCGACGACGTCGAGGCAAAGACCAGATGCTCCACGGGAAAGCGCCGCGCCGCCTCGAGAATGGTGAGGAAGCCGGTGACATTGGCATCGACATAGGCCTGCGGCGCCTCGAGGCTGTAGCGCACGCCGGGCTGGGCCGCGAGATGGATGATCCGCTCCGGCCGCTCGCCCTCGATCAGCGACAAGACGACATCGCGATCGGTGAGGTCGATCCGGGCCTCGTGGAAGCCGGATGCCGCCTTCAGGATCGACAGCCGCGCCTCCTTCAGACTCGGATCGTAATACGGGCTGACGTTATCGAGGCCGATCACGCTATGGCCGTTGGCCAGCAGTCTCCGGCTCAGATGAAAGCCGATGAAGCCGGCCGAGCCGGTCACGAGAATGGGCCGCATTGCCGCACAGTCCCCAACCACGAGCCGGCGGGTGCGCCGGACCAGATCCAACCAGCATCATACCGGCAACGATTCAACCGGGAAAATCCGAACTTCCACCCGGAAAACGCGAACCGGCCCGCCAGTGCCCCGGTGCATCACCCGCCGACGGGGACGGTCAGTTCGCCAGGAGCGCGGCGATCAGCGGACGGATCTCCGCCGCAAGTTCCGGCTCGTCGAGGGCGAAGGCGATGTTGGCGGAGAGGAAGCCCGCCTTGGAGCCGCAATCGTAGCTCTTGCCCTCGAAACGCACACCGGTGAAGGGCTGACGCTCCATCAGCGCGAGCATCGCATCGGTGAGCTGGATTTCGCCGCCGGCGCCCTTTCCTTGCCGCTCGAGCAGGTCGAAGATTTCCGGCTGCAGGATGTAGCGGCCGGTGATCATCAGGTTCGACGGCGCCGTTCCCGGCTTCGGCTTTTCCACCATACCCGTGATGGTGATCGCCTTGCCGCCGTTGTCATCGGCGGTCTTGACGATTCCGTAGCTGTGGGTCTGGTCCATCGGGACCTCTTCGACGGCGATGACGTTGCCGCCCGTCTCGCTGTGAACATCGACCATCTGCTTCAGGCAGCTGGTCTCCGCCTTGACGATCACGTCCGGCAGCAGGACAGCGAAGGGTTCGCGGCCAATGATGTCGCGTGCGCACCAGACGGCGTGTCCGAGGCCGAGCGGCGCCTGCTGGCGGGTGAAGCTGGTGGTGCCCGGAGCTGGACGAATACGGTCGAGAATTTGCAGCGCGCTCATCTTTTCGCGCGCCTTCAGCGTCTCCTCGAGCTCATAGGCGATGTCGAAATGATCCTCGATGACGTGCTTGTTGCGGCCGGTCACGAAAACGAAGTGTTCGATTCCGGCCTCGCGGGCCTCGTCGACCACATGCTGGATGATCGGGCGGTCGACAATGGTCAGCATTTCCTTCGGTACCGCCTTGGTGGCGGGAAGGAAGCGGGTTCCAAGACCGGCAACGGGAAGGACAGCCTTACGAATGGTCTGCGACGTCATGAGGCAGGATACTCCCAGTGGCAGCGGGCAGCGTGGCCCGCCAGATTGTACGGCTGGCGCCGTCGGGCGCCGATCGACTCAAGGAATTGAAACGTAAGGGTTCTCGTAACTTAAGTCGGGATGGGCGGTAAGGTCCATGCTGCTGTGCACCACCCGATGTCAGGCAATGGCACCAGAAAACGGCGGGTTGGGGGCAAGACCGGCGGATGTGCCCGATCCGGAACGGTACCTCGGTCAGGATGCGCCGCTCGGCGCGCCATTGTTGCGGCCGCGAGCCCGGAGCGCTATTGACCTCATCTGCCCGCGCGCCTTTCATTCGATGCAAACGTTCGACTGGCTGGCTGCCGATCCCGATAGTGCTGGCGGTCCGGGATCCGACCGCATCTGACAGAAAGATCCAATGGCTGCGCCCAACTGTAACACCCGCGTTTCTGTCGGTGATGCTCATTTCGCCAATGATGCCCCGCTGACGCTGATCGCCGGCCCCTGCCAGATGGAAAGCCGCGGCCATGCTCTGGAGATGGCAGCAGCGGTCAAGGAGATCACGGCGGCGCTCGGCCTCGGCCTTGTGTTCAAGACCTCGTTTGACAAGGCGAACCGCACCAGCCTCGGCGGGCGTCGTGGGCTCGGGCTCGCCGCCGCCATGGATGTCTTCGCCGAGATCCGCGATAGCCTCGGTCTGCCTGTGCTGACGGATGTGCACGAACCGCAGCAATGCACCACCGTCGCCGAGGTGGTCGACGTGCTGCAGATTCCCGCCTTCCTTTGCCGTCAGACCGACCTTCTGGTGGCTGCCGCCGCCACCGGGCGCGTCGTGAACGTCAAGAAGGGGCAGTTTCTTGCGCCCTGGGACATGAAGAACGTCCTCGACAAGGTCGTCCAGTCGGGCAATCCGAACGTGCTCCTGACCGAACGGGGCGTATCCTTCGGCTACAACACACTCGTCAGCGACATGAGGGCCTTGCCCATCATGGCGGAGACCGGGGCGCCGGTGATCTTCGACGCCACCCATTCGGTCCAGCAGCCCGGTGGGCGCGGTGGCTCCTCTGGCGGCGAGCGCCGTTTCGTGCCAGTGCTTGCCCGGGCGGCGGTCGCCGTCGGTGTCGCTGGCGTATTCATCGAGACCCATGACGACCCGGATAACGCGCCCTCCGACGGGCCAAATATGATACCAATCAATAATTTGCAGCATCTTCTTGAAGAATTGATGGAAATAGACGCCATTACAAAGCGGCGCCGGACGTAGGACCGGAGCGCTGTTGATTACGCAAGTCATTTCAACCGCGGCCGGACCTGCGCCGGGGCGCGAAACGCGACCGAAAGGATATTACTCCCATGCGCATTGCCATGATCGGGACGGGCTATGTCGGCCTGGTGTCTGGAGTGTGCTTTTCCGAGTTCGGATTCTCGGTCACCTGCGTCGACATTGACGCTGCGAAGATCGAACGCCTCAACCGGCTCGAGGTTCCGATTTATGAACCCGGTCTCGACGCCCTGATCGAACGCAACTACGGTGAAGGCCGTCTCGCTTTTACAACGGATTTCGACGGGGCGGTCGCGAACGCCGACGTGGTGTTTGTCGCGGTCGGCACGCCGTCACGCCGCGGGGACGGCGAGGCGGATCTCACCTATGTCTTTAATGCGGCGCGGCGCATCGCCCGGTCGATGCGCCCGGGAACGGTGGTCATCATCAAGTCAACAGTCGTCGTCGGCACCTGTCGCAGGGTGCGCGACATCATCCGCGAGGAACGGCCCGGCGTCGACTTTTCCATCGCCTCCAACCCCGAGTTCCTGCGTGAGGGCTCCGCCATCGAGGATTTCATGCGGCCCGACCGCGTGGTGGTCGGCGTCGAGGACCAGCGGGGCGAGGATACGCTGCGCCGGCTTTACCGGCCGCTCTACCTGCGCGAGACGCCGATTGTCGTTTCGACGCTCGAAAACGCCGAGATGGCGAAATACGCGGCCAACGCCTTCCTCGCGCTGAAGATCACCTTCATCAACGAGATTGCGGATCTGTGCGAGAAGGTCGGCGGGGATGTCCAGAAAGTCGCAAGCGCCATCGGCCTCGACAAGCGAATCGGCAGCAAGTTTCTGCATGCCGGCCCCGGGTATGGAGGCTCGTGCTTTCCAAAGGATACGGCGGCTCTGGCAGCAACCGGCCGTCGACACGGCGCGCCGCAACGGCTGGTCGAGACCACGATAGCCGTCAACGACGACCGCAAGGCGGCGATGGCGGCGCGCGTGCTCGAAGCGCTCGGCGGCGCAGGAGACGGCCGGACGGTTGGCATTCTCGGCATCGCCTTCAAGCCGAATACCGACGACGTTCGCGACGCGCCGTCGCTGGTGATCGTGCCGACGCTACAGGCTGCCGGTGCCGCGGTCAGGGTGCACGATCCGGAGGCGCGCAGCCAGGCGGAATCGCTTCTGCCGGGCGCCACCTGGTGCGAGGATCCTTATGACGTCGCCAGCGGCGCCGATGTGCTCGCGGTGGTGACCGAATGGAACGTCTATCGCGGCCTCGACCTCAAGCGGATCGCCCGGGCAATGCGTGGACGCACCGTCATCGACATGCGCAACGTCTGGGTGCCGGAGGAGGTGGCCGACGCCGGCCTGAGGCACATCGGCATCGGCAAGGCTCCCGCCAAGGCTTGAGCTGAGCAGATGGTAGGTCGAGGTCTGACGGGTCTTTTCCCAAGCCTGCCTGTCGGCTAGAAGCGCTGCGGGGCCCGCAAGCGGACTGGCTTGGCGCAATTCAAGGGAGAAGAGCATGACCGCGATCGTCGACATCATCGGCCGCGAGATCCTGGACAGCCGCGGCAATCCGACCGTCGAGGTCGACGTCCATCTCGAGGACGGATCATTCGGCCGCGCCGCGGTGCCCTCCGGTGCATCGACCGGCGCCCACGAAGCCGTCGAGCTGCGCGACGGCGGCGCCCGTTATCTTGGCAAGGGCGTGGAAAAGGCCGTCGAGGCGGTCAACGGCGAGATCTTCGACGCGATCGGCGGCCTCGACGCCGAGGACCAGATCAAGATCGACGAGATCATGATCTCCCTCGACGGCACGCCGAACAAGAGCCGGCTCGGAGCCAATGCCGTCCTCGGCGTCTCGCTCGCCGTCGCCAAGGCAGCGGCCCAGGCGAGCGGCCTGCCGCTGTACCGCTACGTCGGCGGCACCTCCGCGCGACTGCTGCCGGTGCCGATGATGAACATCATCAACGGCGGTGCCCATGCCGACAATCCGATCGATTTCCAGGAGTTCATGATCATGCCGGTCGGCGCCTCGTCGATCGCCGAGGCGGTGCGCATGGGCTCGGAGGTGTTCCACACGCTGAAGAAGGCGCTCAAGGACGCCGGTCACAACACCAACGTCGGCGATGAGGGCGGCTTTGCGCCCAACCTCGAATCGACGGACGCGGCGATCGGATTCGTCATGAAGGCGATCGAGACGGCCGGCTACAAGCCGGGCGACGATGTCGTGCTGGCGCTCGATGCGGCGTCGACCGAATTCTTCAAGGACGGCAAGTATCACCTCGAAGGCGAGGGCAAGGTGCTGGGTCCGGAGGAGATGGCGCGCTATCTCGCCGACCTCGTGGACCGCTACCCGATCATCTCGATCGAGGACGGCATGGCCGAGGACGACTGGGCCGGCTGGAAGGCGGTGACCGACCTGGTCGGGTCGAAGTGCCAGCTCGTCGGCGACGACCTGTTCGTTACCAATTCCGCCCGCCTGCGCGAAGGCATCGAGAAGGGCGTCGCCAACTCGATCCTGGTCAAGGTCAACCAGATCGGCTCGCTGACCGAGACGCTCGATGCGGTCGAGACCGCGCACAAGGCCAGCTACACCGCCGTGATGTCGCACCGTTCGGGTGAGACTGAAGACACGACCATCGCGGATCTTTCGGTTGCCACCAACTGCGGCCAGATCAAGACCGGCTCGCTCGCCCGCTCCGACCGCCTTGCCAAGTACAACCAGCTAATCCGCATCGAGGAGGAACTTGGCCCGCAGGCGCGGTTCGCCGGCAAGGGGATCCTGCGGGGGTAAACTATGCCAGGGGCGGGACGCGGTCACTTCGGTCGCGTCGCCCGCCTTGAATCACCCGGCGATTTCGCCCAGGGCGAGTTTCAGCGACTGATCGATGTGGCGGGCGAGGGCGGTGGCCGTCGCCTCGGCATCGCCGCGCTCGAGCGCTTCCAGGATGGCGAGGTGCTCGTCGATAACGCGTTTTGCGTTGTTTCGCGTCACCTGAATGCGCGACTGGACCGCCATGCGGATCTTTATTGCCGTGACCCGATAGACGTTGGCGACGAGCTTGTTGCCCATCGCTCCGACGAAGCTTTCATGCATCGCCCAGTCGCGGCGCTGCAGTTCCGCAGAAAGGTCGTCATCTCCGTTGGCAGACCTCTCCGCGATCTGCGCCCTTGCCTCTCGGTGCCAGTCGGCCCAGCCGGCGAGCGTGGCGCGAGGAATGCGCGCCACCATGTCCGGGACGGCCGCGAGTTCGATCATGCGGCGGAGCTGGTAGGCGTCGCGCACGAAGCTGACGTCGAGGCTCGGCACCATCAGGCCGCGCTGGGGGACGGTGACGAGGAGCCCCTCTGCCTCCAGTCGTGGCACGGCCTCTCGGACCGCGCCAAGTGTGCAGCCCGTCTTTTCCACCAGTTCGCGCTGCGACACCATCTCACCCGGCCGCAATGCTCCCCTGTTGAGCAGGGCCTCGATACTGTCATAGGCGGCCTGGCGCAGCGGCACATCGCCCCTGCGTCCGATTTCGTCCGTATCTTGCTTGTGCCTGTCGCTTGTCATCGTCCCGGCTGGGGCTCTTTCCGAAGTTGCTAGTAACATACTAACATGTTACGACTCGAACGATAAGCGATCAGGTTGTCGTGCCCGGCTGAACCCGGCCGCGGCAACATGATCGCAACCGGCCAGCAGGACGGGGAGGAGCCGGCCGGCCGGGTTTGCTTCAGGGAGGAGCACATGACTATTAAGACCTCGCGCCGCAAGCTGCTCGCCGCCGTCGGCGGTGCAGCCCTTTCCATGCTGTTCGTCCTCGCGCCTTTGGACGCGCGGGCCGCCGACAAGGTCACGCTGCGCCTGTCGACGCCAGCCTCGGAAACCGATCAGCGCTCGGTGGCTCTGGCCACGATCTTCGGTCCGGCGGTCGCCGAATTCGCCACCTACGAGCCGCATTACAACGCCTCGCTGTTCAAGCAGGGCACGGAACTGGAGGCCATTGCCCGCGGCAACCTCGAAATGTCGATTGCCTCGGCGCAGGAGCTGGCGGCGATTTTCCCCGAGTTCTCGATCTTCACGGCCGGATATCTTCACCGTGACGCCGAACACCAGAGAAAGGTGTTCGCGGCCGACTTCATGCAGCCGATGAAGCAGAAGGTCGAGGACGAGCTCGGCGTGAAGCTTCTCACGGTGATGTATCTCGGCCGCCGGCACGTCAACCTGCGCACCGACAATGAGGTCAAGACACCGCAGGATCTTGCCGGCCTGAAGCTGCGCATGCCCGGCACGGACGCGTGGCAGTTCCTGGGCAAGGCGCTCGGCGCGAGCCCGGTGCCCATGGCCTTCACCGAAGTCTACACCGGCCTTCAGACCGGCGCGATCGACGGGCAGGACAATCCGCTGCCGACCAACAAGGACGCCAAGTTCTACGAGGTCACGAAGCAGATCGTGCTGACCTCGCATCTCGTCGATCTCAACTACCTCGCGTTCTCGAAGAAGGTCTGGGACAGCCTTACCCCCGAGCAGCAGGCGGTGGTGCAGAAGGCCGCGGACGATGCGGCCGAAAGCGGCCGGCAGAAGCAGCTCGCGCTCGAGGCCGAACTTGAGCAGTTCTTCAAGGATCAGGGCCTGAAGGTCTACGAGCCCGACCTTGAGGCCTTCCGCAGCCATGTGCAGAAAATGTATCTGGAGTCGGAGTTCTCGGAGACTTGGCCGGAAGGTATGGTCGAGAAGATCAACGCCCTTTGAGCCTGACGGCCGTTGGAGACGGGCGTGAATCGTCTGGCCGGCTGGCTCAGGGCGCGCGCGGACAACGTGGCGGCGGGATTGCTCGCCGCCATGTTTGCCGCCTTCATCGTGCAGATCGTCGCCCGCTATGTCGTTCTGCGGATTTATCCCGACCTCAACATCGGCTGGACGCTTGAGCTCTGCCTGACGTTCTGGCTCTGGGCGGTGTTCTGGGGCGCGGCCTTCTGCCTGGACGAAAACGACCACGTCCGTTTCGACATTCTCTACGCGGCGGCGGGGAGGCGGGGGCGCCGGGTCATGGCGGTCGCGGCCGCGCTGATGATTGCAGCGGCGATGCTCGCAGCACTGCCAGCCACGTGGGACTACATCAGCTTCTACAAGATCAAGAAGAGCGTCGTCCTGAAGTGGCGCCTCGACTACGTGTTCTCGATCTACGGCATCTTCGCCGCCGTCATCGTCCTGCGCTACCTGTGGCGTGCGTGGTCGATCATCCGCGGCGAAGCGCTTGAAGCGGCCGACCCGGTGCGGGACGCGAGGGAGACGCGTCTGTGAGCATCGCCTTCACTCTCTGCCTTGGCGGCGTGCTTCTGCTTGCCGCCCTCGGTGCGCCGATCGCCTATTCGATGATCGTCGGCGCCATCATCTACGTCGCCCTGCGCGCGCAGGATCTCGCCCTGCCGGCCGAGCAGATGATTCAGGGCCTTTACGACAGTTTCGTGCTGCTGGCGGTTCCTCTGTTCATCGTCGCGGCCAACATCATGAACGCCGGCACGATCTCCGAGCGGTTGCTGAACTTCGTCGTGGCGCTGGTCGGCCGGTTTCGCGGCGGATTGGGCCACGTCAACGTGGTGGCGAGCGTGATCTTTGCCGGCATGTCCGGCTCGGCGGTGGCCGATGCGGCGGGAATCGGCAAGTTGATCATCGACATGATGCGCAAGGGCGGACGCTATCCGGCCGGCTACGCCGCCGCGATCACCGCTGCCTCCTCGACCATCGGGCCGATCATCCCGCCGTCGATCCCGATGGTGCTTTATGCGCTCGTCTCCGATCAGTCGGTGGGCTATCTCTTCCTCGGTGGCATCCTGCCGGGGCTGATCATGGCCGCCGTGATGATGGCGCTCAACGCCTACGTTGCGACCCGGCGCGGGTTTCAGCTCGAGGAGCCGGTTCCGATCAGAGCCGTGCCGGGCCTGACTGTCCGGGCGTTCCCGGCGCTGCTGATGCCGGTGATCCTGCTCTACGGCATCTATGGCGGCGTCACGACGCCGACGGAGGCTGCCGCGGTCGCCGCCGCCTACGCGCTGCTGCTGGCGGGCGTGTTCTACCGGGCGCTTTCGGTGGGCACATTCTACCAGGTCATGCTGGTCAGCGCCAAGCAGTCCGCCGCCGTCGGCATCGTTATCGGCGGCGCGCTGATCTTCAACTACATCGTCGCGTCGGAGAACATTCCGGGCCGGATGCAAGCGTTCATCAGCACGCTCGAGATCTCGCCGCTGGCCTTCATCCTGATGGTCAACGCGCTGCTCCTGGTGCTGGGATGCCTGCTCGACGCCTCGACGCTGATCCTTGTCATCATCCCGCTCTTCCTGCCGGCCTGCCGTGCGCTCGGCATCGATCTCGTCCACTTCGGTGTGGTGGCGGTGGTAAACTGCATGATCGGCCTTATCACGCCGCCCTACGGCATCGTGCTCTTTGTCCTCAATGCGGTCACCGGCATTCCCCTCGGTGAAATCATCCGGGAGACCTGGCGCTTCATCGTTGTCCTCGTGGCGGCACTTCTGGCCATGATCCTGTTTCCGGAAATCGTTCTGTGGTTGCCGCGTGCCTTCGGCTACCAGGGCTGAGGCTCGGCCGGGGAGCAATCCGGCGGCCGGGTTGACCCGAGGTTTTGAGATCGAACAATGCCTCGACGTTTGGTCGCATCGGATCGAACGCCGCTGATCCACGAAAGGACTTGCCCGTGCTTCCCTCGATCCAAGGCATCGTGCCGGTCATGCTCACGCCCTTCACACCGGAGGATCGGATCGACTGGGCCGGCTACGAGGCGCTGATCGACTGGTATCTCGCCACCGGCGCCCAGGCGCTGTTCGCGGTCTGCCAATCCTCGGAGATGCAGCTGCTGTCGCTGGAGGAGCGACGCGACCTCGCCCGCTTCACGGTGGAGCGGGTCGCCGGGCGCGTGCCGGTCGTCGCGTCGGGCCATGTTTCGGAAGCATTTGACGCGCAGCGCGAGGAGCTTCTCGCCATTGCCGGCACCGGCGTCGATGGCCTGGTTCTGGTGACCAACCGGCTTGCCGGCCGGGAGGACGGCGGCAACGTGCTGCGGGCACGGTTGGACGCACTGCTGGCGGCGATTCCTGCAGATCTGCCGCTCGGCCTCTACGAATGCCCGGCGCCGTACCGCCGTTTGCTCGGCGACGATGAGATTGCTTACTGCGCGGAGAGCGGTCGATTCGCCTTCCTCAAGGACGTCTCCTGCGACCTTTCGATCGTGAAGCGCCGCATTGCGCTGACCCGCGGCACGCCGCTTGCCATCAACAATGCCAACGCGGCGATCGCCTGGCCCGCCCTCCAGGCGGGTGCCAGGGGCTTTTGCGGTGTCATGGCCAATTTCCATCCGGATCTTTATCGCTGGCTGCAGGACCACGGGCCGGACCATCCTGCCCTTGCGGAGGAACTGGCGACCTTCCTGGTTCTCGCCGCCATGTGCGAGCCGTTCGGCTATCCGAAACTTGCCAAGCTGTTCCACCAGCGCCTTGGCACCTTCGCCTGCATCGCAAGCCGCGCGGTGCCCTACGACCTCCGCGAAAGGCACTGGGCGATCGAGGCGGTCCTCGACCGGATTGAGCAGGGGGCGGAGCACTTCCGCCTCCGAATTGCAGGGCTTGCGAGCGGCGCTGCTTGACTTCCCGCCGCGAAAGCCCGAAACGAGGGCCGCCGGAGGTGTGGCCGAGTGGTTGAAGGCACCGGTCTTGAAAACCGGCAGGCGGGCAACCGTCTCGTGGGTTCGAATCCCACCGCCTCCGCCATCTCTTGCCTGTCCGGGCCGGAGACATGGGTGACAGGTCGTACCTAAGACATGGGTGACAACCTCGTGCCGAACGGCTTGGCTGCGGGCTCGGCGCGGTCATTCTCCCGCTCGAAGGCTCCCAGCTCATGGAGAAAGCCGGGCCAGCCCGATCTGACCGTCGACTGGCGCAGGCCGAAGCCAGCCGAGCGCACAAGCTGCCGCCGGCCGACGCGATCGTGTCGGCGACCGCCTGGCTGAGGGCGGAAACGTTCCTGCCTGAGTTGGATATCATGGGTTGGAGCGGGCGCCCGGGCTGGGAAGGGCCGCCGATCCGGCAGGTCGAGGCAGGGACCGGATCGGCGGCGGTTGCCGTTTGGGTCGGCTGTGACGCGGGGGCGCGCGCCACATCTCTTATCTAGGCGGAACGCGGTCGATCCGGTGTGACGCTCATCACAATCGGGCGCTGCGTGACAAATCCCTCGCCGTCTGCAGTCTGTTTTCCGACGATCCAGGCTCAGGTCGCCTCGCTGGCCGTCTGGGAGAGCCCTGGAGGCCGTGGCCAAACTGCATCACTTGATAAAAATCTGAAGGGAGGGCGCGGCGAACCTCGGGAGTCATACCTCGAAGAACGCTGTTCGAGCGTCGCGCCGCAGAGCTGGTGGTCAAGAAAATCCCGGAAATATCAACACGTTGCCGCCGTCCTTCAAGCCAGAAGAGGCCAGGTGCTGTATGGTTCACACACTTGTCGACAATTTGCCCGGCGCCGTCGACGACTCCTTCACGATACAGTAAGACCTCTCGGTGCATTCTGATGCGTGACGTTCAGGCGGGGGCGGGCGTCAGCGAAAGAACACGGCGGAGAAGCCCTTGGATTTCCAGGCGCTCCGCTGAAGGTCGACAGCGGTTGATCGGCGCCAAGATCCGCCCCATGCGGACAAGAAGCCGACGGCGCGTATCGAGTAGGGCGGCATGAACGACGAGAGTCTGGACCGAACGCCGACGGGGCGTCCCGAATGGCTGCGTTCGAACGGAACACAAACCACCTTCGTTGCCATCGCTTCCGTCCTGTGCCTTGCCGTGGCGGGTTGCGGGTCGTCACCGCAATCCTCGGGAAAGAAGGTCAAGTTCAGCTCCGAAAAATACGGGGTTCCGGCGAGCCCCAAGGTGGTGGCCGATGGCCAGTCGGTGCCGGTGGGCGGCGGCCGCCAGATGGTCGGCAAGCCCTACAAGGTCGCCGGCAAGTGGTACAAGCCGCGGCATGACCCGAACTATACCAAGGTCGGAATGGCTTCCTGGTACGGCCCGACCTTCCACGGCCGCATGACCGCCAATGGCGAGGTGTTCGACCGCAACCGGCTGTCGGCCGCCCACACCACGATGCCGCTGCCGTCCTATGCCAAGGTCACCAACCTGGAGAACGGCCGCTCCATCATCGTGCGCGTCAACGACCGCGGCCCGTTTCACGGCAATCGTGTGATCGACCTGTCGGAAAGGGTCGCCACGATGCTCGATTTTAAGCGCAACGGCACCGCCAAGGTGAAGGTCGACTACGTCGGGCCGGCCCGGCTCGACGGTCGCGACCACGACTTCCTGATGGCCTCCTACGAGGGGCCGGGCGCGGTGACACCGGGCGGCACGATGCCCGGCACGCTGCTTGCCCGGGCTCCGACGCCGCCTGCGGCCGTATCAGGCCCGGCGCCGGTCCCGCGCGACCGGCCGTATGACGTGCCGGTGCAGGTCGCCCGCGCATCGGCCGGCGCCTCGAGCACGATCACCGCCGCCTTCGATCCGGCACTGGCGTTCGAGGCATCGGAAAAGACGGTTCAGATCGCCTCGGCCAACACCTTCGTGCCGCAGGTCCAGGCGGCGCTGTCGGCAGCCGCGCCAGCCTCCACGCCGGCGAACCGACCTGCTGCGGAACCGTCGGCGACGCAGCCGGCGGACCAGCCGGCCGCCTCTTCGCAGCCGCAACTGGCGCCCGGTCCGGGCATTCTCGGCGTTCTGCCGGTCGATGCGCCTGCTCCGGCATTTGCGCCCGGCGGCGCGGTGTCGTCCTATGCCGCAAACATCCGCATCGCTGCGACACATGCTCTGGCCATGCAGTCGAACACGGGGCTATCCTTGCGTCAGTTGACGGTGGCTGCCGTCGAATAGGCTTGTCGGGCGGGGGGCGTCCGGCCGTTCTCACGCTAGAGCAGTCGGCCCCTTGCGGGCCGCACCAAGGTTGCTCTAGTCCTTTGGAGGCGATCGGCTTCCGGGCGGTCAATCGGGCTCGATCGATCACCCGCCGGTCCATGGCGACCGTGCCGCTTCGGGCGGGTGACGCCGTCGAATTGGCAGGATGATCTGGGTTTCCGCAATCGGGAAGCGCACTGCGACAGACCAAGGGGCATGGCGAGGGACGCTGGCCGCCGTCCTCGTCGGCTTGTTCCTGTTGTCACTGCCCCGCATGGCCGCCGCCGAGCAGCCGACATCGGGTGCCTATCTCGTCGATGCGACGACGGACACGTTGCTTGTCCGCCGCAATGCAGACGTTCCCTTCGCACCGGCTTCGCTTGCCAAGCTCATGACCGCCGCCGTGGTGTTTGCAGCGGTGGCGCAGAAAGAGATCACGCTGGAGACAACCTACGAGGTCAGCGAGCATGCCTGGCGCACCGGCGGCGCGCCGGCGCGCACGACGACGATGTTCGCCGCGCTCGGCAGCAAGGTGTCCGTCGGCGATCTGTTGCGCGGTCTGATCATCCAGCACGCCAACGACGCGGCGATCGTGCTGGCGGAAGGGCTGTCCGGCAGCGAGGCGGCCTTTGCCGAACGGATGAACGCCTATGCCGCCGAGATCGGCCTGACCGAAAGCCGGTTCATCAACCCGACCGGCTTCGAGGCACCGGGGGCCGTGACCTCGGCGGCGGACATGGCACGCCTCGCCAATCACATCATCGAGCAATTTCCGCAGTTTTATCCGCTGTTTTCCGCACCGGACTTCACCTGGAACGGGATATTCCAGCGCAACAAGAACCCGCTTCTCGGCGCCGTTCGTGGCCTCGACGGTCTGATGACCGGCTACAGCGAGGCCCACGGCTACAGCGCGGTCGGCTCTGCGGTGCGCTCCGGCCGGCGCTTCATCGGGGTGGTCACGTCGCTGAAAAGCGACACGGCGCGGGCAGCGGCCCTGGCGGATCTGTTCGACGGGGTGGAGCGTGACTTCGAGGAGCTCGAACTGTTCCCGTCCGGTGCCACGATCGCCGAGGCGCGGGTGTTCGGCGGCACGCAGTCGTACGTGCCATTGCAGGCGTCCGGCGCGGTCAAGGTCCTGCTTCCCCGGGGTGATCGTCAAAACTACCGGCTGCGTGTCACCTACCGGGGACCGATCATCGCCCCGGTCGAAGCCGGTCTGGAGGTGGGCGAGTTGCGCATCCTGCATGAAGATGCGGTGGCCTATCGCACCACACTGGTGACCGCGGCCGCTGTCGAGCGCGGCACGATGACGGGCAGGGCCCTCGACGCGGTCACGGAAACCCTGTTTGGATGGCTGCCCTGATGGCCCGACGCAAGCGAACGGCCAGCAGACGCAAGGCGCCGTCCAAGCCGGCACCGGGTGTGTTCATCACGTTCGAAGGCGGGGAGGGGGCCGGAAAGTCCACCCAGATCGAACGTTTGCGTCGCCGGCTTGAGCAGCGCGGGCTGACGGTGGTCGCCACCCGCGAGCCCGGCGGCTCACCCGGGGCGGAGGTCGTGCGCCGGCTACTGCTGTCGGGAAAGGTGAGGGAGCTCGGGAGCGAGGCGGAGGCGATCTTGTTCGCGGCCGCGCGCGCCGACCACGTCGACCGCACCATCGCGCCTGCACTTGCTGCCGGATCCTGGGTGCTGTGCGATCGCTTCACCGATTCCACGCGGGTCTATCAGGGGGAGGCCGGAGTCGATCCGGCGCTGCTCGAGGCGCTTGAGCGAGTTGCCGTCGGCAAGGCCCGTCCGGATCTCACGATCCTGATCGACGTACCGGCCGACATCGGCCTTGAGCGGGTCAGGGTGCGCTCCGGGCCGGAGGCGCCGGACCGGTTCGAGCAGGACGATCTGGCCGTCCACCAGCGCCGACGGCAATTGTTTCTCGACCTCGCCCGCGGCGCGCCGCACCGCTTCGCCGTCGTCGATGGCAGCGGCGATGCCGACGCGGTCGAGGCCGCGATCTGGAGGGAGGTTTCACGGCGCTTCGATCTTGACCCGAACGGCGGTAAATCGTCGACTTCCGGGGTTCGGAAAAAGTGAGGGCCATGGCCGAGGACGATTCCACCCGCGCTCTGGAACCGGATGCGATCGAGGGCGTGCCGCTGCCGCGCGAAACCTATGACCTCGTTGGGCATGGTACGGCCGAGCGCACCCTGCTCGAGGCCTACCGGTCGGAGCGGCTGCATCACGCCTGGCTCGTCGGCGGGCCGCACGGCATCGGGAAGGCGACGCTGGCGTTCCGCTTCGCCCGGTTCGTGCTCGCCCATCCCGACAGGAGATCCGCCGCGGCGGCCGCGGCCCGCGACCTTGCTGTGCCGCCTGACCACCCGGTCAGCCGGAAAGTTGCGGCGGGCGCCCATCCTGACATCCTGCACTTGCGCCGGCCCTATGACGACAGGCGCAAGCGCTTCAAGCAGGACCTTTCGGTCGATGAGGTACGCCGCACCGTGTCGTTTTTTGGCTCGACGGCGGCCGGCGGCAACTGGCGGATCTGCATCGTCGATGCCGCCGACGACATGAACCAGAATGCCGCCAACGCCCTGCTCAAGGTGCTTGAGGAGCCGCCTCCACGGTCGCTGTTCCTGGTGCTTGCCCACGCTCCCGGGCGTCTGCTGCCGACGATCCGCTCGCGCTGCCGGCGCCTGTCGCTGTCGCCGCTCGGCCCGGACGAGTTGAAAGCCGGTCTGGAGACGGTGCTCCAGGCGCCGGTGCCGCCGGAGGATCTCGAGCAGGTCTTGACGATTGCGGACGGCAGCCTTCGCCGTGCCCTGCGCCTGATGACCGGCGACGGACTCGATCTGGCCCGCCGGATTACGGCCATGCTCGAGCGCCTGCCGGACCTCGATGTGGAGGCGCTGCACGCTCTGGCCGACGTCACGTCGGCCACGGCGGCCGACGATGCCTGGGCGCTGCTGTTCGACCGGATCGACGCCTTCCTTCATCAGCGCGTACGCGCCGAGCGCCACGTGCCGGCCGCGCGCCTTGTCAGGTGGAGTGAGGTATGGGAAAAGACCTCCCGCGCTGCGGCGGAGGCCGAGGCGCTTAACCTCGACCGCAAGCAGGTGGTGCTCAGCGTCTTTCGCGATCTGGCCGAGGCGAGCCGGTCGATGTTGCCGGAGCGCTGAGGGTTTCTCGCCAGCCTGTGTCCCGCTGCGGCCGTCACGCCGAGATCCGCGACAGACATGACCAAGACGACGCCCTACTACATCACGACCGCGATTTCCTACCCCAACGGGGTTCCGCATATCGGCCACGCCTATGAGGCGATCGCCACCGATGCGCTTGCGCGGATGATGCGTCTCGACGGTCGCGACGTCTATTTCCTGACCGGCACGGACGAGCACGGCCAGAAAATGCTGCAGACGGCGAAGCGGGAAGGCATCGCCGCCCGTGAACTTGCCGACCGCAACACCGCCCGGTTCCGCGACATGGTCGCCACCCTCGGCTGTTCCAACGACGACTTCATCCGCACCACGGAGGAACGCCACTACGCCGCCTCTCAGGAGATCTGGCGACGGATGGCGGCAAACGGCGACATCTACAAGGACAGCTATTCCGGCTGGTACTCGGTGCGCGACGAGGCCTATTACCAGGAGAACGAGACCACCGTCCGCGACGACGGCCAGCGCTACGGCCCACAGGGCACGCCGGTGGAGTGGGTCGAGGAAGAGAGCTACTTCTTCCGCCTCTCTGCCTACCAGGATCGTCTGCTTGCCCATTACGAGGCCAATCCGGACTTCATCGGCCCCGAGGAGCGGCGCAACGAGGTCGTGAGTTTCGTCAAGGGCGGACTCAAGGACCTGTCCGTGTCCCGTACGACCTTCGACTGGGGCATTCCGGTTCCCGGGGACGAGCGCCACGTGATGTATGTCTGGGTCGATGCGCTCACCAATTACATCACCGGGCTCGGCTTTCCGGACGAGACCAATCCAAAGTGGAAATACTGGCCTGCGGACCTTCACGTCATTGGCAAGGACATCGTCCGGTTTCACGCCGTCTACTGGCCGGCGTTCCTCATGTCCGCCGGGCTTGCGTTGCCCAGGCGCGTGTTCGCGCACGGCTTCCTGTTCAACCGCGGCGAGAAGATGTCGAAATCGGTCGGCAACGTTGTCGATCCTTTTGCCATGGTGGAACGCTACGGCCTTGATCAGGTCCGCTATTTCTTCCTGCGCGAGGTGCCGTTCGGACAGGACGGAAACTACAGCCATGAGGCGATCGTCAATCGCATCAACGCCGACCTGGCCAACGACCTTGGCAACCTGGCGCAGCG
>CAYXAA010000033.1:0-50632 GCA_964462985.1 uncultured Hyphomicrobiales bacterium
GCATCAAGAAGGGCGTGCTGGAGATCGCCGACATGATCGCCGTCAACAAGGCCGAGGGCGAAGGAGCGGCGCGCGCCCGCGCTGCGGCGGCGGTTTACCGCGGCGCGCTCAATATCCTTGCGCCGCGCTCGGCAACCTGGACGCCGCCGGTGATCACCATCTCGGGGCTTGCCGACGAGGGTCTCGACGAGCTGTGGCGCCTCGTCGAGCTTTACCGCGACAAGACGACGGCAACGGGCGAGTTCGCGGCAAAGCGCGCCGACCAGCAGGTCGCCTGGCTCTGGGACCTTTTGCAGCAGCGCATGATGGAGGCACTGACCCAAAATCCGCGCACCGCGGCAAGGCTCAAGGAGCTGGAGCAGGCGGTGCGCGATGGCGACGTCGCCGTTTCGCTCGCCGTCGACGAGATCGCGGCGCTGGCGGGGATCTGAACGCAAGCCGCCGCTCCGGCCGAACGCCCCGCAGCGCCCTCCCCCGCCGGTCCAGTGGCAATCTGCGCCCTGCCGGGCGCAGATGGGCCGCTCCAGCGGTCGGAAACGATCAGCTTTTGGACGCTTAACCGAACCGGATCCAACGGCCGTCGATCTAGGCCAGGGTCTCCTTGAAGAATGCGATGGTCCGCTCCCAGGCGAGTTCCGCCGCCTGCTGATCGTAGCGCGGCGTGGTGTCGTTGTGGAAGCCGTGCTGCACATCGGGATAGATGTGCGCGGTGTAGGAGACGCCGGCCTGCTTCAGCGCGGCCTCGTAGGCCGGCCAGCCGGCGTTCACGCGCTCGTCGAGCCCGGCATAGTGGATCAGGAGCGGTGCCTTGATCTTCGAGGCGTCCTCCGTCGCCGGCTGCCGGCCGTAGAACGGAACCGCCGCGGCGAGGTCCGGGAACTGCACGGCCATGGCGTTGGCGATGCCGCCGCCGTAGCAGAAGCCGACGACACCGACCTTGCCAGTGCAGTCGTCGCGGTTCTTCAGGTACTCGTAGGCAGCGAAGAAGTCCTGCCGCAGCTTGTCGCCGTCGAGGCTCGCCTGCATTTCGCGGCCCTCATCGTCGGTGCCGGGATAGCCGCCGAGCGAGGTCAGGCCGTCGGGCGCGAGCGCCATGAAGCCGGCGACCGCGAGCCGTCGCGCCACGTCCTCGATGTAGGGGTTAAGCCCGCGGTTCTCGTGGACGACGACGACGCCGGGGAGCTTGCCGTCGGCATCGGCGGGACGCACCAGATAGGCGTTGATCATCGGCGCGGTGCCCTCGGGCGAGGGATAGTCGACGCGGCTTGCCGAAATTGACGGGTCGTCGGGCCTGACCTGCTGGGCGAGGGCATAATCCGGCTTCAGACTCTCCAGCAGGGCGACGGCCGTGACGCCGCCGACGGCGTATTTGGCCGCACGGTCCAGGAACTCGCGCCGGCCGATCAGGCCGTGGGCGTAGCGGTCGTAGAGCCTCAGGACGTCGGGATGGAAGTCCTTGGTCGTCTTGCGCGTCATGACGGTTCCTCCTCGGGGTCGGTTAGGGTCGGCTTTATCCCCGCGCGCAGAATAGGGCAGAGCGCGCGCAAAGGTTTGCCCCGACCGATCACAAGCCCGCGAGCGGGGGCACGAAACCGTGCCGTTCCGGCACAGCCCCTCCGGCACGCCGCTTGCGGCATGGGGTCGACGTGTTGAGCCGAGAGCCGCAGATGTCCCAGCACGAGACGCCGCAACTGCATGCCACCGCCCTGACCCGCCGCGGCCTGCTGCGCCTTGGTGCCGGCGCGGGTGCTTCGCTGCTCGCAATGTCGGCCGCTGCAGCGACTCGGGTCGCCGACCTGCGCGGCACGATCGATGCGGCGGAGTTCGGCGTCCGTCCCGGCGCGGCCGACGACCAGAGCACCCTGCTGCAACTGGCGATTAATGCTGCTGCCGAGCGCGGGCGCGCCCTGTTTCTGCCCGGCGGGCGCTATGTCGTCGCCAACCTGCGCCTGCCGTCCGGCGCGCATCTGGTCGGCGTGCCGGGCCAGACCCGGCTCGACTACCGCGGCGGCGGCCACCTGCTGTTCTCCGAAAACAGCGCCCGCATCGGGCTGGAGGGGATTCATTTCGACGGCGCCAACAAGCTGCTTGCCGAATACACCCCGGGCTTGCTGCATTTTACCAACGTCACCGGGCTTGCCATCGAGGACTGCGAGGTCACCGGTAGCGCCAAGAACGGCATCGCCCTCGACCGCTCATCCGGTCGGATCGAGCGCTCGGCGATCTCCGGTGCTGCCGAGGCCGGCATCCGCTCGATCGAAGCGGGGGGATTGTCGATCGCCGGCAACACCGTCACCGACTGCGCCAATGCCGGTATCCTGGTCTACCGCTGGACCGAGGGCGAGGACGGCACACTCGTCACCGGAAACCGGGTCGAGCGTATCGCCGCGCGCGCCGGCGGCACCGGGCAGAACGGCAACGGCATCAACGTGTTCCGCGCCGCCGGCGTCGTCATCTCAGGCAACCGCATTGCAGACTGCGCGTTTTCGGCGATCCGCTCCAACACCGGTTCCAATGTGCTGATCGACGGCAACTCCTGCCTGCGCTCCGGCGAGGTCGGGATCTATTCGGAGTTCGCGTTTCAGGGCGCCGTGATCTCGTCGAATCTGGTCGACGGGGCGACAACCGGAATCTCCATCGCCAATTTCCTCGAGGGCGGAAGGCTCGCCGTCTGCTCCGGCAACCTGATCCGCAACCTGTCGGCAGTCGGGCCCTATCCGCCGCAGATCTCGGGCTTCGGCATCGGCATCGCTGCGGAGGCCGACACCACCGTCACCGGCAATGTCATCGAGGGCGCGCCGCGCTTCGGCCTGCTGCTCGGCTGGGGGCCGTACCTGCGCGACGTCATCGCCATGCAGAACGTGATCCGTGACAGCGGCACCGGCATCGGCGTCACTGTGGTCGAAGGCGCCGGGCCGGCGCTGATCGCCGACAACATCATTCACGGCGCCCGTGACGCCGCCATCCGGGGCTACCGCTGGGCGGAGGCCGTTGGCGGCGACCTGGCGCTGCCCGGCGCGCAGGACTGGTCGCACCTGGAGATCCGAGGGAACGTCGTGCGGGGGTGACGGCGGCGCAGGCTGGTGCCGCGTGCGGCCCGAGGCGGCTGGCGGGGCCTGCAACACAAGGATCACGGGCCGCTGTGACCAACTGAGGTGATGCCGCCGGAGCGACACGGCGTGGCACGCACTACCAGGAATTCCCGGTAAAGAAGTACCGCCCCAGCCCGATGGTGAAGACGAAGTTGCCGTAGAGCGCGTGCTCCAGGGCGACGGCCCAGAACGAGCGCGTGGTCTGGTAGCGCCAGGCGAACAGGGCGCCGCCGGCCGTGGTCGCGGCGACGGCGATCGCATTTTCGAACATCACGTGGCCGAGGCCGAACAGCAGCGCATTGGCGACGACGAAAGCGATCGGGTTGCCTGCGAACAGCGGGCCGTAGCGGTGGAAGAAGAAGACGCGGTAGACCAGTTCCTGGATTGTCACCGAGATCAGCGGATAGCCGATCATGATGACGAGCCACAAGCGCGGCAGGAAGCGCGGCAGCGACAGGAAGCCGTTCGGATCGAGGATCGCCACCAGAAAGCCGACGGCAGCGGCGGTCACCACGAACAGCGCCAGGATGCGCAGCAGGGTGCGGACGGAAAAGCCGGTCGAGAAGGTGCGGCGCCAGGAGAACGTCCGGTCGAAGGCAAGCAGCGCCACGACCAGCACCAGAAGCGGCGCCAGCAGATGCGGCAGCGGCATCGACCAGGCCCGCATCACATACCAGATGGCGAAAGGCGCGACGACGAACAGGACGACGAGCTCGCCTGCGAGATAGCCGCGGCGGTGCGTGGCCACGGGGCTTTCCACCATCCGGCGTCAGCTCCTGATGAACGCGTCGAAGCCGGCGACCGGACGGATCTCGCCGACGGTGCGGCCGCGGCGGGTGGTCACCGCCGGCCGCAGCCACCGCGCGAGCCCGGCCTCCTCGGCCTCGTTGAGGTCGATGAGCGCGGCAATCAGCGCCGCCATCATCGTCTCGGAGGCGCGGGTGGCGCCGTCGTCGCACTTGAGCGCGATGCCGAGGCCCTTTTCGGGCAAGGCGGCACAGAACACCCCTTCCGCGCCGGTCTTGACAAACACCCGGCCGGAGAACAGCGCCATGACATCGGTGCAGAAGCGCTCGGTGCCTGCAACCATGAAGGACTGGGTGACACAGGCGTGGTAGAGGCGGCGGCAAGCCTCGGCGCGCAGCGTCTCGAGCCCCTCCCCGGTGCCGAAGCGGGCGAAGGCATGGGCGAGCCGGTCGAGCGGCACCGCATAGGTCGGGATTGAGCAGCCGTCGGTGGCGCAGACGTCGGCGCCAAGCGATGCCCCGGTCATGCTTTCCAGCGTGGCACGGATCTCGCGCTGGACGGGATGGTCGACCCCGACATAGCCGGCGGTCGGGACACCCATGACCCTGGCGAGGCCGAGAAAGCCGGCGTGCTTGCCCGAGCAGTTGTTGTGCAGCGCGCAGGGCTCCTCCCCGGCCCGGTGCAGGCGGGCAACGTCGTCCATGCGTGCCGGCCACTGCGGTCCGCATTCCAGCGCGTTTTCGTCAAGCCCGGCCTTGACCAGCATGACGCGGGCCGCGTTGACATGAGCCAACTCGCCGCTGTGCGAGGCGCAGGCGAGCGCAAGCTCCGCCGGCTCCAGCGCGAGCGCGTCAGCGGCGCCCGATTCTACCAGCGGCAGCGCCTGCAGCGCCTTGACCGCGGAGCGGGGGAAGACGGGCCGGTTCACATCGCCGACCGCCGCCACCGTGCCGCCGGCGGCATCAACCACGGCGATCGCGCCGCGATGCCGGCTCTCCACAATCGCGCCGCGCAGCACTTCCACCAGCACAGGGTTGTCCATGTCGATACCGTCCGATCTGGGCACAGGTGCCCGGGGGCCTCAGGACGCCGAGACCGCGCGCCGCGCGCTGCCCTGCGACAGCCATGCCTCCAGCCGCTCCAGCGCGCCGTCGAGCACCTCGTCGCGCTTGCAGAAGCAGAAGCGGATGTAGGAGGTCGGTGCCTCGGCGATATAGAACGCCGACACCGGAACCGCGGCCACGCCGGCTTCCACGACCATGCGCTCGCAGATCTCCAGATCGGAGCCCGCAAGCCCGAGCGGCGTCACATCGCACGTGGCAAAATAGGTGCCCTCGCAAGGCAGGATGCCGAAGCCGAGGCGTTCCAGGCCGCCGATGATGCGATCGCGTTTGGCCTGCATCTCGGCGGCAAGCCCGGTGAAATAGGAATCGTCCTTCTCAAAGCCATAGGCCACCGCCTTCTGCAGGTTCGGCGGCGTCGAGAAGGTGACGAACTGGTGCGCCTTGGCGATCGGGTCGAGCAGCTTCGGTGCGGCGGTGACATAGCCGACCTTCCAGCCGGTGAAGGAGAACGTCTTGCCGGCCGAGCCGATGCGCACGGTCCGCTCGCGCATGCCGGGCAGAGCCATCAGCGGCCGGTGCCTGCGACCGTCGAACAGGAGATGCTCGTAGACCTCGTCGCAGATCGCATAGACATCGTGGTCGCAGCACAGCTGCGCGATCATCGAGAGCTCATCCTCCGAGAACACCTTGCCGGACGGGTTCATCGGGTTGTTGAGCAGGATCGCCTTGGTGTTTTCGGTGAAGGCGGCAGCCAGGGCCTTGGGCTCGAGAGTCCAGTGCGGCGGCGTCACCCGCACGCGCACCGGGATGCCGCCGTAACGTCGCACCAGCGGCAGGTAACAGTCGTAGAGCGGCTCGATCAGGATGACCTCGTCGCCGGGCTCCAAGAGCGCCATCAGCGTATCGGCGATCGCCTCGGTGGCGCCCGAGGTCACCATCACCTCGCTCTGCCAGTCGACGTCGAGGCCGTAGAACCGCCTGGTGGCGCCGGCCACGGCCTGGCGCAACTCTGGCAGGCCCATCATCGGCGGATACTGGTTCGGCCCGGCGATCACGGTCTCGGCCGCGACCCGGCGAATGTCCTCCGGTCCGTCGGTGTCCGGAAAGCCCTGGCCGAGATTGATCGCGCCGTGGGTGATCGCCAGCCGCGACATGGTCTCGAAGATCGTGGTCGGTAGGCCCGTGAACACCAGATTGGTCGGCTTCATCGCTGCTCCATCCCCCAGCCGTTCATTCGGTCTTACCGCCGGGTTGTATCGGAGCGGGACAGCGCCGTCGAGGAGGCAAACCAATCGCCCCGCGGCGGAGTGCTACCGGAGGCGCCGGGAACGGCCACGGAACGCCGTGTCGTGATGCCAGTCACATTGGTGGGCCCAAGTCATTCCTATGTTGAACCCATCCGCTCGCAAGCATTCGGCGGACCACGAACAGGGGACTGGGACGATGTTGAAGAAGATCGCACTTGCAACCGTGGCCACCGCCGTGATCGCCTCCTCGTCCATCGCCGCGACCACCGGGACCGCCGAGGCGCGGGGGCGAAACGGCGCGGCGATCGCCGGCGCCATCATCGGCCTCAGCGCTGCCGCCATCATCGCCGGCGCCGCCAGCCGCCCGGCCCATGCCGCGCCGGCGCCGGTCTATGTCGGTCCGGCCTATAGGCCCGGCCGGTACTGCCGGATGGAGCGGGTATGGGACTATGATCCCTCTCGCGGCCGCTGGATCGTCTATCGCCAGCGGGTCTGCTATTGACCGCGCCTTTCGAAATCGGCACGCCCCGTCTGTCCTGACACAAACGACTGCTGCCGATCCATCGGCCCCCGGAGACATCCGGGCGCCGGTGGTCAGATTCCGGCCGTCCGTCTCACCGCCCGCGCTTGATCGCGCGAACATCACTGAGGCCGAGGTCGCGCTTCAGGTGGTCGGGCGCCGTGCGCGGATCGAAGCGGGCGGTCCGGTGCAGGGACGGCGCCCCGTGTCGCCACCACTTCGGCAGACGCAGCAGGCGGACAAGGTCGTGCGAGGGCGCGAGCACTTTGGACAGGCGCAGCATTGACATGGCCTCCGGTCGTCAGGAGATGCATCAAACGGCTTGACGACAAATCGGTCATCCGCCCCTTATTTTCCAATTGAATGATTCCTCCCCTTCATAAGGTGACCTTATGCGTTATGACTGAGGGACTTCCTCCGCTCGCCGCCGTGCGCGCCTTCGAGGCGGCGGCGCGGCACCTCAGCTTCACCAGGGCCGGCGAGGAACTCGGCATGACCCAGGCGGCGGTGAGCTACCAGATCAAGCTGCTGGAGGACCGGCTCGGCGCGCCGCTGTTCCTGCGCCAGCCCCGGCAAGTGGTGCTGACGGAACTCGGCCGCAGTCTCGCGCCGGCGGTCGGCGAAGCGTTCGAGTTGTTGCGCGCCGCCTTCGCCGCCGCCAGAAGCGGGGCGCAGAACACGCTCACCATCAGCTCGAACCCGACCTTTGCGACACAGTGGCTGGCGCCAAGGCTCGGCGCGTTTCAGCTCGCTCAGCCGACGCTGGCCGTGCGGCTCGATTCGTCGACCGACGTGCGCGACTTCGCGCGCGAGGAGATCGACGTCTCGATCCGCACCGGAAGCGGGCACTGGCCCGGAACAGCCGCGCATCGGCTGATCAAGGCGACCTTCACGCCGATGCTGAGTCCGAAGCTTGCCGAGAGCATTGGCGGCATCCGCGAGCCGGCGGACCTTCTCAAGCTGCCGATCATCGACCCGGGCGATCCGTGGTGGCCGCTGTGGTTCAAGGCTGCCGGCATTGCCGAGCCGTCCCTTGGCGGGCGTCCGCGCAGCCAGATGGGCACCCAGACCCTCGAGGCGACCGCGGCCATGGCCGGCAACGGGGTGGCGATCCTGACCCCGGCATTCTACCAGGCGGAGCTGACGGCCGGCCGGCTGATCCAGCCGTTCGACCTCGTCGGCTACGACGGCCACGCCTACTGGCTGGTCTACCCGGAAGCCCGCCGCAATGCGCCGAAGATCCGGGCGTTCCGGAACTGGCTGCTGTCGACGCTGCCGGAAGAAGCGGCGTAGACGGGAGGACGGCCGGCTGCTTGCGAGCGCCGCCCCGCCCTCGGCCGTCATCCCCGCCTCTTTTCGGGGATGACGTTTGAAGGAAGAAGCGGGCGGCGGGGGCCTGCAACAACAGGATCAGGGGCGCTGCGCTCGCCTGGGTTGATGTTGCCGAGGCAAAAGCGGCGGGCGGAGCCTACCGCACCAGCACGTTGCGGAACTGCCAGGGATCGCTCTCGTCGATATCCTCGGAAAACAGACCCGGGCGGCCGGTGAGCGGGGTCCAGTCGGTGTAGTAGCCCCGGACCGGCCCGAGATAGGGCATCTGCACCTCGAGGCAGCGCTTGAAGTCCATCTCATCGGTCTCGACGATGCCGGCGTCCGGATTCTCCAGCGCCCAGACCATGCCGGCGAGCACGGCGGAGGACACCTGCAGGCCGGTGGCGTTCTGATAGGGCGCGAGCTTGCGGGTCTCGGCGATCGAAAGCTGGGAGCCGTACCAGTAGGCATTCTTCTCGTGGCCGTAGACGAGCACGCCGAGTTCGTCGATGCCGTCGACGATCTCCTTCTCGTCGAGAAGATGCAGCGTCTCCTGCACCTTGCCGGCGGAGCCGAACAGCTCGTCGAGCGACAGCATGGCGTCGTCGGCGGGGTGATAGGCGTAGTGCACGGTCGGCCGGTAGACGACCTCCTTGCCGTCCTTCAGCGTGAAATAGTCGGCGATCGAGATCGACTCGTTGTGGGTGACGAGAAAGCCGTACTGCGCGCCGGGGGTCGGGCACCAGCTGCGCACGCGGGTGTTGGCGCCGGGCTGGTCGAGATAGATCGCCGCCTTGCAGCCCTTCTTCTGCTTGTGGGCGTTCTTCGGCATCCAGGTCTCATGCGTGCCCCAGCCAAGCTCGGCCGGCTGCATGCCTTCGGAGAGAAATCCCTCGACCGACCAGGTGTTGCGGAACGTGCCCATCGGCTTCGGTTTCTTGGCGCGCTGGGTGTCGCGCTCGGCAATGTGCACGCCCTTGACGCCGAGCTTCCTCATCAGCTTGGCCCAGCCCTTGCGCGTCGACGGCACCTCGGGGGATTGGCCGGTGTCGCGGGCGATGTCGAGCAGCGCCTGCTTGACGAACCAGGACACCATGCCCGGATTGGCGCCGCAGCACGACACGGCGGTCGGGCCGCCGGGGTTCTTCTTCTTCTCTTTGCGCACCGGTTCGCGCAGCGCGTAGTTGGTGCGCGCGGCCTGGTCCGCCTTCGGGTCGTAATAAAAGCCCGGCCACGGCTCGACGACCGTGTCGATGTAGAGCACGCCGAGTTCGCGGCACAGCTTCATGATGTCGAGCGAGGAGGTGTCGACCGAGAGGTTGACGCAAAAACCCCGGCCCTTGCCCGCCGTCAGCAGCGGCGTCAGCACGTCGCGGTAGTTCTCTTTGGTGATGGCCAGCTTCTCGAACGCCAGCCCGCGCTCGTCGAGCAGCTTGCGGTCGGTGTCGACCGGGTCGATCACGGTGAAACGCTTTCGGTCGAACCGGAAGTGACGCTCGATCAGCGGCAGCGTGCCCTTACCGATCGATCCGAAGCCGATCATCACGATCGGACCCGATATGGTGCCGTAAACGGGCCAGTCGGTCATGGTCGTACAATCCTTTTCGGTCTCGCGGTCGCGCCGCGCCGCAGTCTTCCCGAAGCACGGGGTTCAAGTAAAGGTTGGTCGGCGTCGGGAAGACCGACTTTCGGTCGCTGCGGCGGCAGCCGCATGGAACGGGTTACGGAGGACCGGCCGCTTCGCCGCCGGAGGAAGCGGCGGCGAAGCCTGGCGAACTCAGCGGGCCGGTGGCCAGGGCCGGGCGATGCGATCGGCAATGTCGCCTGCCGGTGCCAGCGCGAAGGGGTCGCGCGGCCCGGCCGCGGAGAGGCAGCCGCTGGCGCCCTCGAGCGCACCCGGCACGAGTTCCATCCCGAGGAAGCGGTGACGCTCTACCGGCCCCGGCAGGTCGAGCGCGATGGTGAGAGATGGACAAAAACCGAAGCGGGCGTAGTAGGGCGCGTCGCCGACGAGCACCACAGCGCCATGGCCGGCCACCGCCGCCTGGTTCAGCGCCTGGCGCATCAGGCGGCCGCCGACGCCAAGCGACCGGCTCTCCGGTGCCACGGCGAGCGGACCGAGCAGCAATGCCGGACGGCCGTCGCCGGTTGCCACGTGCCACAGCCGCACGGTGCCGGTCAGATCGCCGTCCTCGTCCACAGCGGCGAGCGCCAGGGCCGGAAGCCGGCCCTCGCGCAGCCGCTCGCTGGTCTTCTCGAAGCGCGCCGGACCAAATACGCGGTCGAGCAGCGCCTCCCGAGCGCCGTGCTGCCACGGCGCCTCGTCACGGATGTCGATGGTCATCGCCGGCCTCAGATCACGTAGGAGGCGAGCGGCGCGAAGCCGTTGAAGCCCACCGTCGAATAGGTCGTGGTATAGGCGCCGCACGCCTCGATCAGCACCTTGTCGCCGATTGCCAGCGACACCGGCAGTTCGTAGGGCGTTTTTTCGTAGAGCACATCGACGCTGTCGCAGGTCGGCCCGGCGATGACGCAGGGCGCGGTGCGGTCACCATCGCGCTCCGTCAGGATCGGGTAGCGGATCGCCTCGTCCATGGTCTCGGCGAGGCCGTGGAACTTGCCGATGTCGAGATAGACCCAGCGGATGTCGTCCTCGGCCGACTTGCGCGAGATCAGCACCACCTCGGCCTCGATCAGGCCGGCGTTTCCGACCATGCCGCGACCCGGCTCGATGATTGTCTCCGGCAGGCGATTGCCGAAGTGACGGGTCAGCGAGCGGAAGATCGCCTCACCATAGGCCGGCACGCCCGGCATCGGCTTCAGATACCTGGCCGGGAAGCCTCCGCCCATGTTGACCATGCGCAGCGCGATGCCGCGCTCGGCAAGCTCGGCGAAGATCCGGGCAACGGTCTGGAGCGCCGTGTCCCAGGCCTCGAGATTGCCCTGCTGGGAGCCGACGTGGAACGACACGCCATAGGCCTCGAGCCCGCAGCGATGCGCATGCTCGAGCACGTCGATTGCCATCTCCGGCGCGCAGCCGAATTTCCTCGACAGCGGCCATTCGGCGCCGGCGCCATCGCACAGGATGCGGCAGAACACCCTCGAACCGGGGGCGGCGCGGGCGATCTTGTCGACTTCCGCCTCGCAGTCGACGGCAAAGAGGCGCACGCCGAGCTGGTAGGCGCGGGCGATGTCGCGCTCCTTCTTGATGGTGTTGCCATAGGACACGCGGTCGGCGGCAACGCCGGTCGCCAGCGCCATCTCGATCTCGCCGACCGAGGCGCAGTCGAACGAGGAGCCAAGCTCGGCGAGCAGGTTCAGGATCTCGGGCGCCGGGTTGGCCTTGACCGCGTAGAAGACGCGCGTGTCCGGCAGAGCGCGGGCGAAAGCGGTGTAATTGTCGCGCACGACCTCGAGGTCGACGACGACGCAGGGTCCGTCATCGCGTCGGTTGCGCAGGAATTCACGAATCCGCTCGGTCATTTTCTTATGTCCCGTCCGGTTCAAGTCGCAGGGGCGCGGATGCAGGAGCGGTCCTCCCCCGCGGTGGAAGCCGGAGGAGTCGCGAACTGCATCTGCGGTCGGTCGGGTCGCATGCGATGCGCATGCGGCCGTCCCGCGATTTGATGCCTTGGCTTGGAACGGGAATCCCGATCCGCACGGCCGGCAATGATGTAACAAGTGCCTCTTCAGTGACCCCGGGGCTTGGAAACCCGGCAGAGACCAAAAAAGCCCTCTTACGTCGTTGCTTTAAGCCGTCCGTTTTCTACCGCTCTACTCCGGGATTTCCCCGGGCCCTTCGAGCGGCTCGCCACCGGAACTTCGGTGGGACGACCACGGGCACGTGCGAATTTGGGCAAGCGGTAAATGCGCGCATTCACCGTCATGTTCAAGGGGAAATTGGGATTTCCGAAAAATTTTTCAGAAGTGGCAGAAGACGCTGCGGAAAGTCGGGCGCGATGTCGCCTCAATCGGCGGAGCTCCAGACGGAAAACGGGCGGCACCGCAGTGCCGCCCGCTCTCGGGGACCGTCCGGACGCGTTACGGGCCGGTCACTTGTCCCCGCGACTGCGCATCTTCTTGCGGTGATGGCCGCGATCGTCGATCGACAGCGCGCCGTCGTCGTTGCGGTCCAAGCGCTGCACCAGGTTGGCGAACGGCCGTTCGGCCTCGGCCTTGGTGATCTCAAGGTCACCGTCCCGGTCGAAGCGCTGGAAGCCGCGCACCATGCGCCGGTCTGAGCGCTGTGCCCAGATTTCCTCGAACTCCACCAGCGTCAGCGCCTTGTCGCCGTCCTTGTCGGCCGCGGCGAAGGCCTCGGCACGCACCGTGCGGACCTCCTCCGGCGTCACAGAACCATCGCCGTTGGCGTCGAAGCGCTCGACCAGCATCATGGCCATGCCGCGGTGATGGCGGCCAGGGCCGCGCATGCCCGGTCCCCGGTCGCGGCCACGCTCGGCGTTGGCGCCCTGCTCGGCGCCGGGGCCTGCCTCGCCGGACGCAAAGCTTCCGCGGCGCTCCATCCGCGTGATCATGCGTTCCACCGGACGGTTGTATTCGGCCTCGGTCACCTTGCCGTCTCCATCGCGGTCGAGGCGCTGGAAGGCGCGGACGCGATCCTGGGAAAAGATCTCCGCGAAGGCGACCTTGAACTCGTCGAGCGAGACGCCGCCGCTGCCATCGGCATCGGCCTTGGTGAACTGCTCGGCGATTACCGCGTCGATCTCGGCCTGGGTCACCTTGCCGTCGCGGTCGGTGTCAAACCATTCCATGAAGCGGACAGCACCGTGCATCCCCTTGTGCGGGCCCATGCGGTGATGCCAGCCGGCGCCGCCCCATCCGCCATGCCCCCGGTCGGCCAGCGCCGGCATCGCCGCGGCCGTGAGCAGGCCCGCGGTCACCGCGGCCAGGGAAACGATCTTGAGGGTCTTCATCGCAGGAACCTCCTTCGTGTTTTGGCTTGCGATGCTTCGGAGATAGGCCGGTCCTGTCGCAGAAATACGACTCAAAATCGCTGTTGTGTCCCGAGCTGTCGTTTTCCGGCCGTTTGATACAGTCGGTTACACTTTCGATTTCCTCGAACGGCGCCGAAACCACTATGGATAGGCCTATATTCGGGAAACGAAACGGAAAACCGCGCCGGACCATGAGCGAGGCCAATCCCCACATCCTGGTTGTCGACGATCATCGCGACATTCGCGAAACGCTCGCACGCTATCTCGTCAAGAACGGCATGCGCGCGACCACGGCCGACAGCGCGGCAAGCGCGCGGAAGGCGCTGAAGGCCGCGGCCATCGACCTCGTCGTGCTCGACATCATGATGCCGGGCGAGGACGGTCTGTCGCTGTGCCGCCACCTCGTGGAGACCAACGCCACCCCGGTGATCCTGCTCACGGCCATGGCTGACGACACCGACCGGGTGATCGGGCTTGAGATCGGCGCCGACGACTACGTCACCAAGCCGTTCAATCCGCGCGAGCTGCTCGCCCGGATCCGCGCCGTGCTGCGGCGCACCTCGCAGGTGCCGAAGGACCGCGACCCGATCGACGGCGAACGCCTCGCCTTCGGCGACTGGGTGCTTGATGTCGCCCGCCGCCATCTGGTCGGCGCCGATGGGGTCGCCGTGCCGCTGTCGACCGGTGAGTTCCAGCTCCTCGTCGCCTTCCTGAAGCGGCCGAAGATGGTGCTGTCGCGCGAGCAGCTGCTCGACCTCACCTCGGGCCGCGCCCTCAACGTGTTCGACCGTTCGGTCGACAACCAGGTCAGCCGGCTCCGGCGCAAGATCGAACCAGACCCGAAGAACCCGGACCTGATCAAGACGATCTGGGGCGGCGGCTACATGCTGACGGTCGACGTCCGGGATCTCGGCCGATGACCCTTCGCGGCATTCCGCTGTGGCCGCGCAGCCTCGGCGGCCAGCTGGTGGCCCTGCTCCTGATCGCGCTGATCGTCGCCCAGGCCTTCACCTTGTGGATCTTCACCGACGAGCGCCGGGGCGCCCTGGTCGACCAGGCCCGAGGCAGCATCGTGTCGCGCACGGCCGCGATCGTGCGGCTGCTGGAGGAAACGCCGGAGCCGCTCAACGAGCGCATCCTCGATGCGGTCTCGAACCCGGTCATCTCCTATTGGCTGTCGGCCTCCCCGGCCGTCGAGGCGACGGGACGCGGCCGCGGCGAACGCAGGCTCGTCGCCATGCTCGATGAAGAAATCGGCGACGGCCGCGACATTCGCGTCGACGTCACGCGCACCGCGCCGCCGCCGCGCCGAGCCCTCGCACGGCAACGGCAAAGAGCGGGCGATGGCGATGCAGGGGGCGAGGGCGACGGAGACGGCAGCGACCGCCGGCGCCGCAGCACGCTGCGGTTCGTATCGCCTCCGCCAACGATCGCCCTCGGGATGTCGGTGGCCCTCACCGACGGCCGCTGGCTCAACATGGCGGCGCATTTCCGCCTGCCGAACCGCTCGATGCTGCCGATGGTGGTCTCCGTCGGGTTGATGGCGGCGGCGATCGTCGTCATCGTCGCGGTGACGGTGCGCCGGCTGACGCGGCCGCTGCGCGAGCTTGCCGCCGCCGCCGACCGGCTCGGCCGCGGTACGGCGGTCGACCCGATCCCCGAAACCGGCCCGATCGAGGTCAGCGGCACCATTCGCGCTTTCAACGTGATGCAGGATCGCCTGACGCGGTTCGTGCGCGACCGCACGCGAATGCTGGCGGCAATCAGCCACGACCTGCGCACGCCGATCACATCGCTGCGGATCCGCGCCGAGTTCATCGACGACGACGAGAACCGCGAGCGCATCATCGAGACCCTCGACGAGATGAACCGCATGGCCGAGGCGACTCTGGCCTTCGCCCGCGACGAGGCGACGGCCGAGGCACCAAGCCGGGTGGACATGGGCGAATATCTCGACTCGCTCGCCGAGGACTACCGCGCGATGGGTCGGCCGGTGACACTCTCCGCCCCGGCGCAGCGCGTCGTGGTGGACTGCCGGCCGACGGGCCTGAAGCGCGCGCTGCGCAATCTGATCGACAACGCCTTACGCTACGGCGGCAGGGCGGACGTCGCCCTCACCGCCCCCGGGGGCGATGCGGTGATTACGATCAGCGACGCCGGCCCGGGCATTCCCGAAGAGCGCATGGCCGATGTGTTCGAACCTTTCGTCCGCCTCGAGGAATCCCGGTCCGAGGAAACGGGCGGCATCGGCCTCGGGCTCGCGATCGCCCGCTCGATCGTCCACGCTCACGGCGGAACCGTAACGCTGGCCAATCGCGCCGAAGGCGGTCTTGCCGCCACAGTACGGCTGCCGCGCGAGGCGGCATGAGCCGGCCCCGGCCCGGTCGGTGATGCCAACCCCGCCTTCGAAAACCTGCGGCCGCGGTTAATGAAGGCTTACGGCCGCTGGACGGCCGCAGTCCGGGCCGAACGTCCGGGCCAGACGTCCCGCGAGAGCGCCGCTACAACCCTGGGCGCAAAGCGCGATCCCACCAGGGTGCCAGGTGTCATTCGTCGGCCGCCGGCGGAGCGCAAGATGACGTAGCGGCCTCTTGGCGTTATGGCCATGCCGGTCGGCGCGCCCTCCCCGTGATCCCGGCAGCCGGTGCCGCTTGAGGTCGAACAGCAACGCCGGAAGCAACTGCAATCTTAAATTGCAGAATTTCAAGTTTTTCCTGCGTACCCTCAACGGGTGCCAGGGATCTTCTTGTTTCACTCGATGAAGTCACCCGTCCCCAATCTGGGAATGTCTCTCCGCATTTAAAGTAACGCTGTGTAAATCCAGAGGCGCCAGCATCTGCGGCCGGCCGATCCGACCGTGATTTCGATCGAACGATTCCTGAATTCTGCCAGGTGGCGAAACGCGACTCCTGCGCTCCGGGGAACAGTGCATGATCATCAATGTACGCAGGCGGCCACCGCCGAGCAGCACCATGCCGGGCCGCCAGCAGCGGCGGCGCGCCGCTCGGCTCGCGTGCCGAGCGCGCGTGGTGATCATGACGTTGAAGGGCCCGATGCCGGGCACCATCGTCGACCTCAGCGTGACGGGATGCCGGATCCTGTGTCCGGGCCTGCCGCCCCTGGCTCTCAGCTCGAAGCTCAATCTCATCGATCACGGCCTGGAGCTCCGAGCCGAGCGGCGCTGGCTCAGGGGTGACCTGTCCGGCTGGCGGTTCCTCTTCACGCCGAAGGAGGCTGCGCGCCTCAGCAAGCTTCTGGTCGAGGGCAACCCTGCCCTCTTAGGCGACGGACGCTAGCCGCGGGCCTTGGCTTCGCGGCGCCGGGCGTGGAGGATCGGCTCGGTGTAGCCCGATGGCTGCTCGCGGCCCTTGAAGACAAGGTCGCAGGCGGCCTTGAACGCGATCGAGGACTCGTAGTCGGGCGCCATCGGCCGATAGGCTGGATCGCCGGCGTTCTGGCCGTCCACCACCTTCGCCATCCGCTTCATCGTCTCCATCAATTGTGCCTCGGTGCAGATGCCGTGACGCAACCAGTTGGCAAGGTGCTGGGAGGAAATCCGAAGGGTGGCGCGGTCTTCCATCAGCCCGACGTCGTTGATGTCCGGGACCTTGGAGCAGCCGATGCCCTGGTCGACCCAGCGCACAACATATCCGAGGATCCCCTGCGCATTGTTGTCGAGTTCGGCCTGGATTTCCTGCGCTGTCCAGTTCGGCCGTTCCGCCACCGGAACCGAGAGGATGTCATCCAGGCTGGCGCGATCGCGGCCCTTCAGCTCCTGCTGGCGGGCCCGGACGTCGACCTGGTGGTAATGCAGCGCGTGCAGGGTTGCCGCCGTCGGCGACGGCACCCAGGCGGTGTTGGCCCCGGCATTCGGATGCGCGATCTTCTGTTCCAGCATCGCATGCATCAGGTCGGGCATCGCCCACATGCCCTTGCCGATCTGGGCATGACCCGGCAGGCCGCAAGCCAAGCCGACGTCGACGTTGCGATCCTCATAGGCCTGGATCCAGGCGGCCGACTTCATGTCGCCCTTGCGGATCATCGGCCCGGCCTCCATCGAAGTGTGGATCTCGTCGCCGGTGCGGTCCAGGAAGCCGGTGTTGATGAAGAACACCCGCGCAGCGGCGGCGCGAATGCACTCCGTCAGATTGACCGTGGTCCGCCGCTCCTCGTCCATGATACCCATCTTGAGCGTGTTGGCCTGAAGCCCCAACGCCTGCTCGACCCGGGAGAACAGCCGCTCCGCAAAGGCAACCTCGTCGGGGCCGTGCATCTTCGGCTTGACGATGTAGATCGAACCGGCGCGGCTGTTGCGGCGCAGGCCGCCCCCGCCCGGGCCACCGGTTCCGACGTCGTGCATGGCAATTGCCGCCGTCACCATGGCGTCGAGCATGCCCTCCGGGATCTCGTCGCCGTCGCCGCCCAGAACCGCCGGCGTGGTCATCAGGTGGCCGACGTTGCGCACCAGCATAAGCGCGCGCCCATGCAGGCGGACCTCGCCGTTGCCGTCGGGGGTCCGGAAGACCCGATCTGGATTGAGCCGGCGCTCAATGGTCTCGCCGCCCTTGACGAAGGTCTCGCTGAGGTCGCCCTTGATCAGCCCGAGCCAGTTGCGATAGGCGACGACCTTGTCCTCGGCGTCGACGGCGGCGATCGAATCCTCGCAGTCCATGATCGTAGACAGCGCCGCCTCGAGCACGACATCCGCAATGCCCGCTGCATCGGTGCTGCCGACCGGATGGGTGCGATCGATCACGATTTCCAGGTGCAGGCCGTTCTTTTCGAGAAGCACCTTGTCGGGCGACGCCGCATCGCCGGCATAACCGACGAACTGGCCGGCCGCAGCGAGGCTGGCCGTTCCGCCGTGCTTGAGCGCCACCGCCAATGCGCCATCCGCGACCGACAGACCAGCGGCGTCCTCCCAGCGGGCGCCGGAGAGCGGCGCCGCCCGGTCGAGCACATCCCGGGCATAAGCGATCACCGCCGCCCCACGCTCGGGATCGTAGCCGCCGGGCCGGGGTGCGGAGCCCAGCGCATCGGTGCCGTAGAGCGCGTCGTAGAGCGAGCCCCAGCGAGCGTTGGCGGCATTGAGGGCATAGCGTGCGTTCATGACCGGGACGACGAGCTGCGGCCCGGCCACGGCCGCGATCTCCGGATCGACGTTGGCGGTTGTCACGGTGAAGGGCTCACCTTCGGCAACGAGATAGCCGATCTCCTCGAGGAAGCGCCTGTAGGCGCCAAGGTCGACCGGGCCGGGGTTGGCGCGGTGCCAGGCATCGATCTCGGCCTGCAGCGCGTCGCGTCGGGCCAGCAGGGCCCGGTTCTCCGGCCCGAGGTCTCGCACGATCGCAGCCAGCCCTTGCCAGAATGCATCGGCAGCGACACCCGTGCCGGGCAGCACCTGCCCGTCGACAAACTCCTTCAGCACGCGGGCCACTTTCAGGCCAGCGATCTCGACCCGATCCTCCATGCCGTCTTCCTTCCCGAACCTGCCGGATGTCGATGATACGGCGCTCAAGTTCCCAGATCGCAGCATTCGGCGTCAATCGAACAACAATGCCTAGAACCTGTTCCGCAGCGGAAATAATGCGCAGCTGTGCGTCCGGCGCAGGGCTGCTCAGCAGGCCGGCTGCTGGATTCCTTGGCACGAGGCGATATTTTGGGCATAGGTTCGCCGAACTCCGTCCCGGCATCGACATCTCCCCCGAAAGGCAACCGTGGAATGACAGTAGGCGCTCCCGCCATCGCGTCCGGACTTTATTCTCGTCCCATCCTCCTGCTGACGCTTACGGCTCTGTTCTGGGCAGGCAACACCATCGCCGGCCGGGTTGCCATCGGCGAGGTGTCGCCGATGGCGGTCGTTTTCCTGCGCTGGGTGTTTGTCTGCATCCTGCTGCTGGCGTTCTACTGGCGCCAGATGCGCGAGCACTGGCCGGTGCTGCGCCGCCACTGGCTGCAACTGACGCTGATGGCCAGCTTCGGGTTTACCGCCTTCAACTCGCTGTTCTACGTTGCCGCCCATTCGACGACGGCCATCAATCTCGGCATCATCCAGGGGTCGATGCCGGTCTTCGTGCTGGTCGGCTCGATCGTCTACCTGCGGGCGAAGGTCGCGGCGTTGCAGGCGCTCGGCGTTGCGCTGACGCTGCTCGGCGTGGTGATGATTGCGGTTCAGGGTGAGCTTGGCCGCCTGGCCGAACTCCAGATCAATCCCGGCGACGGCATGATGATCCTCGCTTGCGTGTTCTACGCCGCGTATGCCGTGACGCTGCGGAACCGGCCCAAAGTTCCCGGAATCGTGTTCTTCACCGCGCTGTCGGTGGTCGCGATGCTGACATCCCTGCCGGCGGTCCTGGTTGAGATTGCCCAGGGAACGGTGCTGTGGCCGCGCTCCGCCGAGGGCTGGCTGATTGTCGGCTATATCGCCGTCTTCCCCTCGTTCCTCGCCCAACTCTTCTTCATGCGCGGCATCGAACTGATCGGTCCGGAGCGCTCCGGCGTCTTCATCAACCTGGTGCCGATCTTTGCCGCGATCCTGGCCGTGGTCCTGCTGTCGGAGCCGTTCCACCTCTATCACGGTCTCGCGCTCGCCCTGGTGCTGGGCGGCATCTGGCTGTCCGAGCGGGGACCGGCCCGGGTCAAGGACTGATCCGCCGCGCGACGAATCGCCTGCGCTGCGCTAGCAACTTTGTCTTGCCTTCTCCATATTCCCGACTGAAGACGGTGACATGGAAACACCTCTGGTCGTGTCCGGCATTGCCGGCCTGCTCGTCATCATCAGCCTGATCCAGCCGCTGGCGCGGCGCCTGGGCCTTGCGCCCTCCGTCCTGCTGGCGGTGGTCGGGATCGGGATTGGCGCGCTCGCGGCGCATCTGCTCTTCAGGACCCACACCGACACCTTCAACGAGATCGCCCGGCTGTTCGTCTATTTGCCGCTGGATTCCGAGGCGATCCTCTACACGTTCCTGCCGCTGCTCCTGTTCCAGACCACGCTGACGCTGGACGTGCGCCGGATGGCGGAGGATGCCGGCGTCATCTTCGTGCTCGCGGTCGTTGCCGTCCTTGTTGCGACAGCGGTGATCGGGCTGGCACTTTACCCGCTCGCCGGCGTGTCGCTGGTCGCCTGCCTGATCCTCGGCGCCATCGTTGCCACCACCGATCCCGTGGCCGTGGTGGCGATCTTCCGCGACATCGGCGCCCCCGCGCGGCTGTCGCGTCTGGTCGAGGGCGAGAGCCTGCTCAACGACGCCGCCGCGATCGCGCTCTTCGTCGTGCTGCTCGGACTGCTGACCGGCACCAACTCGGCCCATCTCGGTCTCGTCGCCGCCGCCTTCGTGGAAAATTTCACCGGCGGCGTCCTGGTCGGCTATGTCGGCGCGCTCGCCATGGTCGCCCTGCTGCCGCTTGTGCGCGACTTCCGGCTCGCGCAGGTCACGCTGAGCGTCGCCCTGCCCTATCTCGTCTATGTGATCGCCGAGCAGGTTGTGGGTGTTTCCGGCGTCGTTGGCGTCGTCGCCGCCGGCGTCGTCATCAACCTCAACGGCCAGTCCCGGGTCACGCCCGACGACTGGACCTATCTGCAGGACATCTGGGAGCAGATTGCGTTCTGGGCCTCGTCTCTGATCTTCGTGCTGGCCTCCATCCTGGTGCCCAAGCTGCTGGTTGACGTCGGGTGGCACGACCTGCTGCTGCTGGTGACCCTGATCGCGGCGGCGCTGGTGGCGCGGGCGGCGGTGCTTTACCTGCTGCTGCCCTGCCTCAGTGCGCTCAAATTCGGCCATGCCGTCAGCACACCGTTCAAGACCGTGATCCTGTGGGGCGGAATGCGCGGCGCGGTGACGCTGACGCTGGCCCTCGGCGTTACGGAACATGACCTGATCAGCCCCGACGTGCAGCGCTTCATTGCCGTTCTTGCAACCGGCTTCGTGCTGTTCACGCTCCTCGTTTACGGCACGACGCTGAAGCCGCTGATCAGGCTGCTCAAGCTCGATCAGCTGTCGCCGATCGACTCGGCCCTGCGCAATCAGGTGCTGGCGCTGGCGCTGGAGGACGTGCGCGAGGGAACGGTGCAGGCCGCCGCGGCCTATCGCATCGCGCCGACACTCGTCGAACACGTTACCGGTCCTTACCGGCAGCGGGCCGAAGCCGCGGCTCAGGCGAATGAGCTGGCGCAAGACATTCTCGATCGCGACCGCATCACCCTCGGCCTCGTCGCGATCGCCAATCACGAGCGTGAGCTCATTCTCCGGCATTTCCGCGAGCGTACCGTCTCGACGCAGACGGTCGAAATCCTGCTCGCCAACGTTGGACGGATCGCCGACCGGGCGCGCGCCGGAGGCCGCGTCGAGTACAATCGCGCCGCCCGCGCCATCCTGAAGTTCTCCTGGGTGTTCCGCCTCGCCCAGACCGTGCAGCGCCGGCTGAAATACGACGGCTGGCTTGCCCGCCGGCTCGCCGACCGCTACGAGATGCTCCTCCTCAGCCGTATCGTGCTCGACGAACTGATCGCCTTCGTGCCGCAGAAGATCGCGCCCTTGCTCGGCGAACGGGTCGCCGAGATCCTGGAAGACATCCTCGTCCAGCGACGCGACGCCACGGTGGTGGCCTTCGACGCGCTCAGGCTGCAGTATCCCGACTATGCCGACAAGCTGGAGCAGCGCTTCCTGAAGCGGACCGCGCTTCGTCTCGAGGAGACGACCTATCGCGCGCTGCTGCAGCAGAACCTGATCGGCTCCGAGCTCTATTCCGATCTGCAGCAGACCGTCAGCCGCAACCGCCTCGCCGCCGACCGGCGGCCTAAGCTCGACCTCGGCCTCAAGACCGAAGCGCTGGTGGCGAAGCTGCCGCTGTTTTCCGCCCTGCCCCCGGATCGCATCCGCGCCATTGCCCAGTTGATGCGACCACGCTTCGCGGTGCCCGGCGAGCGGCTGATCCGCAAGGGTCAGCGGGGCGATGCCGCCTATTTCATCTCCTCCGGCGCGGTGGAGGTGAAGGCAGAGGAAAGTCGGATTACGCTCGGGCGCGGCGAGGTCTTCGGCGAGATCGCGCTCCTGACCGGCAGCCGGCGCACCGCCGACGTCACTGCACTCGGCTATTGCCAACTCCTCGTGCTGTCGACCGGCGACTTCCAGGCCCTGATGGCGAAGGACCCGGAGATCCGCAGTCACATCGACGCGGTCGCAAAGGACAGGCTGGCGATGAACCTCAAGGCCACCGAGACGTCGGTCCCGCACGAACCGGAAACACCGGAACAACCGGCGGAGAGCCGGGCGATGGATGCGTCCTGATCGCTGCGGTTGCCGCGAAATCCTCGCCCGTCATCCGGGGTGCCGCGCCTCGACGGCCGCGCTGGCCCCGGGAGGAATGACCCTCACAGCGGGACGGAGGAGGTTTCCTCGTCGTTCTGCCAGGCCTGCATACGGCGATAGATTGTCGAGGGGCTGACCCGGAGCGCCGCGGCAGCCCTCGGCACGCTGCCGCCGCAGCGGGTGATCGCCTGTTCGATGGTCGCGCGGATCACTTCGTCGAGCGGCTTGATGTCCCCGGTTTCGGCCGCCGCCGGAGCTGTGGCGCCGGCGGGCCGCGCGTCGGCCTTGCGGTCGGCGGCGTGGGCGGCCAGCCCCACCTCGGGGCGATGGTCGGCGGTCCTGACCTCGCGCGCCAGCATGTCACGCTCGATCACCCGACCGTCGTTGAGGACGACTGCAGTGCGGATGACGTTCTCCAGCTGGCGGACATTGCCGGGCCAGTCATAGGACAGCAGCGCCTGTTCGGCCTCGGGGGAGAAGTCAACAAAGGCCTTGCCGTCCTCGGCCGAGAACGTCTTCAGGTAGTGGCGGGCAATCAGCAGCACGTCGTCGTCGCGATCCCGCAGCGGTGGCAGCTCGACCGGCACGACATGCAGACGGTAGTAGAGATCCTCGCGGAACCGGCCGCTGCGCACCTCGGCGAGCGGGTCGCGATTGGTGGCGCAGACGATGCGCACATTGGCCGGACGAGGGGTGTCCTCTCCGACGCGCTGGACGGATTTTTCCTGAAGGAAGCGCAGCATCTTCGACTGCAGCGCCAGGTCCATCTCACAAATCTCGTCGAGAAACAGCGTGCCGCCGTCCGCCGAGAGGGCCGCGCCCTTGCGGTCCGACGTGGCGCCGGTGAAAGCGCCCTTGACGTGGCCGAAGATCTCACTTTCGAGCAGGTCGTGCGGGATCGCGGCGCAATTGATGGTAACGAATGGCCTGTCGGCGCGCTTGCTGAGCGCATGCAGCGCCCGGGCGCACAGTTCCTTGCCGGTGCCGCTCTCGCCGGTAACAAACACCGTGGCGTTGGTCGGAGCCGCGTTCTGCAGCACGCGGTACACCGTCTGCATGGCAAAGGACCGGCCGATGAAGTCCTGAAACCGGTCGCGAACCATCTCAGCGCCCAGTTCCTCGATGGTGTCGGTGAGCTTGCGGTGCTCCAGGGCGTTGCGCATCGTCACCCTGAGCCGCTCCGCGGAAAACGGCTTCATGATGAAGTCGAACGCGCCCTCGCGCATGGCGTCCACCGCCAGGTTGACGGAGGCCTGACCGGTGATGACGACGATCTCGCAAGGCAGACCGTCCGCCTTGATCTTGCGCAGCAACTCAAGTCCGCTCACGTCCGGAAGATTGACGTCGAGAACGATCGCATCCGGAACGTTGCTCTTCAGAAACTCCAGGGTCTCGGCGCCGGAGGCGACGATCTCGACGGTCATGCCGTCCGGTTCGAGATAGGCCCTGTAGGTTTCGGCGAGAGCATAAGTGTCTTCAACGAGCAGAACCCGCGGCTCTCTCCCTGTCATTCCCTCGCTTGTCCACCCCTAGATCGCCAGACCCCGAACCGCAGCCGGTTGAGGGTCCACAAGCTGATCGATTACAGATCCTCGAGCGCAACTCTTGCGCCGGCGGGACGCAAGTTGCTCCAGTGTCTCTGGCGGCGCATCGGTTGGTCAGCCGTTCCGCGACCCCGCCAGGTCGGAACGCCGGTGGCCACCGCTTTCCATCCTAGAGCAGAAGGCGCCTGCGGGCGAGCCCATCGTGGGACCGTCAAAACCCTGATGCTGCGGCCTTCGAACGCCGCCTGCAAACGCCGGAATGCAAGACGGGCAGCCCGACCGGCGCGGCCCGGGAGCGCGCCGGCATCATGGCCCCGGGGATTGCTCCGGCGCGAAGGACGACAGGAATGCGGATGCCCTCACGTCGGTGCCAATCGGCGCACATCGCGAGGCGCGACGCTTCAGACGTGTTCGGCTTTGCCCGTCACCCGACAGGGCCGGACCTTCGGCATCCGGCTCCCTTCTCGTCGGGGCACGCCCAAGGACGACCGAAAAAGCACACCCAAAGCGCTACACTGGTACCGTTGCGTTGACGATCGCATCCTTCCAAAAAGGGGGGATGCGGACGGAGATGCGGTGTTGAGCGGGCTGCCCCCTATCGATGTGACAGACCTCAAGGTTCTGGTTGCGCTGGCCGATGCACGGCATTTTGCCAAGGCCGCGGAAGCCTGCCACCTGTCGCAGCCGGCGCTTTCCGCCCGTATCCGGCGGATGGAGCAGGCACTGCAGACGCCGCTGGTGGAGCGGGGGCGCCGCTTTCTCGGCTTCACGGTGGCCGGAGAGCGCGTTCTGGCCAGGGCGCGGCAAATGCTTGCCGACCTGCACGGCCTGGTCCAGGACGCGCATACGCCGGACCGGCTGTCCGGGCGGCTGCGGCTCGGGGTGATCCCGACCGCCACGCCGCTTGCCGGCCGCCTCGCCGCGCTGCTTGACGCGGCGCAGCCGGAGATCCGATTCGAGGTCTACAGCCTGTCGTCGCGCCAGATCGAGCGCGGCCTGATCGACTTTACGCTCGAGGCCGGCCTCACCTATCTCGATGATGAACCCGTCGCCGAGGCGCGGACCCTGCCGCTCCTCGTCGAACGCTATTGTCTCGTCGGCATGCCCGCGGAGATCGGACCTGCCGATATCCCTCTGACGTGGAGCGAGATCGGTGACCGCCGGCTCGGCCTGCTCACACGGGACATGCAGAACCGCCGCATTGTCGACCGCGCCCTTGCGGCCGCAGGGCTGGCGCCGCCGGTGGCGTTTGAATCCAACAGCGTGCTTGCCCTGCTGTCACGGGCCCGCGCCGGCGGCCTCGGCGTGATCCTGCCGCGGCTGGTCGTCGATGCGGCCGGGCTCGAAGGGCTCGCCGCCCGCAACCTGTCCGACGGCAACCGGCCGCAGATCGGACTCGTCGCCCCGCGGCGCGACCCGCTGCTGCCGCTGACGGCTGCGCTATGGTCCTGTGCCACCACCCTGGCCGCGGCGGAGGGCCTTGGGTTTGATCCATCCGGCTGATCGTGCGATCGGCAGCCGCGATTTGCCTTGCCGGCGCCACGCCGTATTTGTGAGATAACGAGGAAGACATGGGACGCACCGATATGGCAGGACGCCGCCGCGACGGCTTGAGGAAACGACATGACAAGCCGAAGGGCCGCATCCTTGACGACGCCGCGCTCGAAGAGGTCCAGGCCATCCTCGGCCAGAGGCCGCGGCGCCGCGACCTGCTGATCGAGCATCTTCATGCGATCCAGGATCGGGTGGGGCATCTGCCGGCCAACCATCTCAAGGCGCTCGCGGTCGAGATGCGCATGTCGGAGGCCGAGGTCTTCGAGGTCGCGAGCTTCTATCACCATTTCGACATCGTGAAGGAGGGCGAGACGCCGCCGCCACCGGTTACGGTCCGCGTCTGCGACTCGCTGTCCTGCATGATGGCCGGCGCCGAGCAGTTGATCTCGACCCTGGAGGCGGGTCTTGATCCGTCCGAGGTCCGGGTGGTGCGCGCGCCGTGCCAGGGCCGCTGCAATGAGGCACCTTCGGTCCAGGTCGGAAGCCGCGAGCTCGGCCGCGCCACCGCCGAGGCGATCGCCGATCTCGTCACGCACGACGAGACCGGACCGGCGACGCTGTCGCCCGTCCGGCTCAAGGCCTACCGCGCCAAGGGCGGCTATCGCCTGCTGAAGGCCTGCCTGAAGGGCGAACGCTCGCGCGAGGCGGTGATCGAAACCCTGTCCGACGCGGGCCTGCGTGGCCTCGGCGGCGCCGGTTTCCCCGCCGGCCGCAAGTGGGAGATCGTGCGATCCTATCCCGCACCGCGGCTGATGACCATCAACGGCGACGAAGGCGAGCCCGGCACGTTCAAGGATCGATTCTATCTTGAGACCGACCCGCACCGTACCCTGGAAGGGGCGCTGATCGCCGCCTGGGCCGTGGAGGCGGAGCGGATCTACCTCTACCTGCGCGACGAATATCCCGCGGTGCGCGCCGTCCTGCAGGAGGAGATTGCCGCGCTCGACGCCGCCGGCCTGACCCGGCACTGTGCGATCGAGCTGCGACGCGGCGCCGGTGCCTACATTTGCGGCGAAGAAAGCGCCATGATCGAATCGATCGAGGGCAAGCGCGGCCTGCCGCGCCACCGTCCGCCCTATATCGCCGAGGTCGGGCTGTTCGGCCGGCCGACGCTCAACCACAACATCGAGACGCTGTGGTGGGTGCGCGATATTCTGGAGAACGGCGCCGACTGGTTCGCGAGCCAGGGCAAGGAGGGCCACAAGGGCCTGCGCTCCTATTCCGTCTCGGGGCGGGTCCGCGAGCCGGGGGTCAAGGTCATGGCCTGCGGCACCACGGTCAACGAACTGATCGAGGCCTGCGGCGGCATGCTGGACGGTCACCGATTTACCGCCTTCCTCCCGGGCGGCGCCTCGGGCGGCATCTTCCCGGCCGCCATGGCCGACCTGCCGATGGACTTCGGCACCTTCGAGAAGCACGGCGGCTTCGTCGGCTCCCACGCCGTCGTGATCCTGTCCGACCAGGACGACATGCGCGCCGTCGCGCTCAATCTCCTGCGCTTCTTCAAGCACGAAAGCTGCGGCCAGTGTACGCCCTGCCGTTCCGGCACGGAAAAGATGGTGGCGCTGCTGGAGCAGGGCCGCTGGGACGAAGCCGTGCTTTCGGATCTTGAGCAGGTGATGCGCGACGCATCGATCTGCGGCCTCGGCCAGGCCGCCGCCAACCCGGTGCGCTCCGTCCTCAACCACTTCGCCACGGAGGCCGCGTCATGACCAAGCCGATCTCCTTCACCCTCGACGGCCGGACCGTCGAGGCCGCGCCCGGCGAGACGATCTGGCAGGTTGCCAAACGCGAAGGCGTTGCCATTCCGCACCTGTGCCACAAGGAGGCCCCCGGCTATCGCCCCGACGGCAACTGCCGGGCCTGCATGGTCGAGATCGACGGCGAGCGTACGCTCGCTGCATCCTGCATTCGCAAGCCCAGCGACGGCATGGTCGTCAAGACGGCAAGCGAGCGTGCGGCCAAGGCGCGCGAGATGGTGTTCGAATTGCTGATGGCCGACATGCCGCCGCGCGACGGCGCACCGGATCCGGATGCCGACTTCTTCCAGTGGGCCGACAGGCTCGGCATCGCCGGATCGCGGTTCGCCGCGCGCTACAACGGCGCATCCTCCGACGGCCACGGTGCGCACACGCTGTCACGGGAGGACCGCCACGACGCCAGCCACGTCGCGATCGCGGTCAACCTCGATGCCTGCATCGCCTGCGGCCTGTGCGAGCGCGCCTGCCGCGAGGTCCAGGTCAATGACGTCATCGGCATGGGCTACCGCGGTGCCGAAGCTCGTCCGGTGTTCGACCTGTCCGACCCGATGGGCGCCTCGACCTGCGTCGCCTGCGGCGAATGCGTCCAGGCCTGCCCGACCGGGGCGCTCTATGAGAAGAGCCTGATGGACCAGGCCGCACGCACACGCACCGTCTGGGCCGACAAGGTCGTCGATACCGTCTGCCCCTATTGCGGCGTCGGCTGCCAGACCCGGGTCTATGTCAAGGATGACCGGATCGTGCAGGTCGATGGCCGCGACGGACCGGCGAACGAGAACCGGCTCTGCGTCAAGGGACGGTTCGGCTACGACTACGTCCGCCATCCCGAGCGCCTCACCGTCCCGCTCGTCCGCCGCGACGGCGTGCCGAAATCCGGCGAGGCGATCGTCGACGCGCACAACATCCACGAGGTGTTCCGCGAGGCGACCTGGGAAGAGGCACTCGATCGTGCCGGCCTCGGCTTGCTGCGTATTCTCGACGAGCACGGCGGCCAGGCGCTCGCCGGCTTCGGCTCGGCCAAGGGCAGCAACGAGGAGGCCTATCTGTTCCAGAAGCTGGTGCGCCAGGGCTTCGGCACCAACAACGTCGACCACTGCACCCGGCTGTGCCACGCCTCCTCGGTTGCCGCGCTGATGGAGGGCGTTGGCTCCGGCGCCGTCTCCGCCCCCTTCACCGCGGCCAACGAGGCCGATTGCATCATCGTTATCGGAGCCCGCCCGGAGCAGAACCACCCGGTCGCGGCCACCTACCTCAAGCAAGCGGCCAAGCGCGGCGCGACGCTGATCGTGATGGACCCGCGCGGTCAGGAGCTGATGCGCCACGCACACTACGGCCTGCGCTTCACGCCCGGCACCGACGTTGCCCTGCTCAACGCGCTGATCCACACGATCATCGAGGAGGACCTCGTCGACAAGCAGTACATCCAGGGCCAGGTCGACGGCTTCGAGGCGCTTAAGGAGAAGGTCAAGGACTTCTCTCCCGAGGCCATGGCCCCGGTCTGCGGCATCGATGCCGACACGCTGCGCGCCGTTGCCCGTGCCTATGCCGCCGGGCCGCGCTCCATCATCTTCTGGGGCATGGGCGTGTCGCAGCACGTCCACGGCACCGACAACGCCCGCTGTCTGATCGCGCTCGCGCTGATCACCGGTCAGGTGGGGCGGCCAGGCACGGGACTGCACCCGCTGCGCGGCCAGAACAACGTCCAGGGCGCCTCCGACGCCGGACTGATCCCGATGGTGTTCCCGGACTACAAGTCCGTCGAGGATGAGTTCATCCGCGGCAAGTACGAGGACGCCTGGGGCCGCACGCTTGACCCGAAGCGCGGGCTGACGGTGGTCGAGATCATGGACGCGATCCACGCCGGCGAGATCCGGGGCATGTACATCATGGGCGAGAACCCGGCGATGTCAGATCCCGACCAGATTCATGCCCGTGCTGCGCTCGCCAAGCTCGACCACCTGGTCGTGCAGGACATCTTCCTGACCGAGACGGCCTGGCACGCGGACGTCGTGCTGCCGGCCTCCGCCCATGCCGAGAAGATCGGCACCTACACAAACACCAACCGACAGGTGCAGCTCGGCCGCCCGGCGCTGGACCTGCCCGGCTCCGCCCGGCAGGACTGGGAGCTGATCGTGGAGATCGCCCGCCGCCTCGGCCTCGACTGGCAATACGCCGATGTCGGCGAGGTCTACGAGGAGATGCGCAGCTTCATGCCCTCGCTCGACCACATCTCCTGGGACCGTGTCGTGCGCGAAGGCAGCGTGACCTATCCGGCCGAGGGCGACGACACGCCGGGCACCGAGATACTGTTCGCGAACGGTTTCCCGACCCAGTCCGGCCGCGGCCGGATCGTGCCGGCCGACCTTTTGCCGCCGGACGAGGTGCCGGACCAGACCTATCCGCTGGTGCTGACGACCGGTCGCATGCTCGAACACTGGCATACGGGCGCCATGACCCGGCGCTCGGGGGTGCTCGATGCGCTGGAACCGGAGCCGGTCGCCGCTATGAACCCGCACGAGATCCGCCGCCGCGGCCTCGCCGTCGGCCGGCCGATCACAGTAACGACCCGGCGCGGCGCGATCACCGCCACCCTGCGGGAGGACCGTGAGGTTGCAGATGGCATGGTGTTCATTCCGTTCTGTTTCCGCGAGTCGCCCGCAAACCGGCTGACCAACCCGCAGCTCGATCCCTTCGGCAAGATTCCGGAGTTCAAGTTCTGCGCCGCCAGGGTCGATCAGTTCTCGGTCGAGGCGGCGGAGTGAGCCTGCCGCGGTCCCAGCGTCCGCGCCCGGACCGCGTTCCGGCTTGACCGCACCCGAGCGATAGGGATAAACGGGCAGCAACCGGATCGGGGCATAGCGCAGCCTGGTAGCGCATCTGCTTTGGGAGCAGAGGGTCGCAGGTTCAAATCCTGCTGCCCCGACCAGTTCACTCCAGGTCATTTCTTGCGAGAAGCGCCCGTTCCGCTCGGATCAGATCGTGAAGGATCCGGCTCCCGGTGAGCGGCAATGGAGACGGACGGCAAAGGCGCGGTCCAGCATGATGTCGGGATCGGCGCTGCTTCGCTGGGCCGCCACTTCCGGGTTCATCATGCAACTGGCGGGACGAACCCTGGGATTCTACTTACAAAGCACATTCATTTTCAGAAAAATAGATCCATCAATTTAGGGGATCACTAACGGTTCGCAGCCTATACAGGCTGAATGTCCAGGAACCGCTGCGGAAGTTGCGCGGTCAATAACAACAACAACTTCAGCATCGGCAGGCGCCTCGCGCCGCGTCGACAGGGACCCCGCGCATGACGCAGGACTTGTCCAGGCGGTTGAATTTGTGGGTCATCGGGTCCCTCCTGGCCGGCGGTTCGCTTGTGCTGGCGCTTCTCGTCATCCTCGGCGTCTGCATCGCCCGCGACGTGGACCATGCCGGCCTTCTCCGCGAAACGCGGCTGGTCGAGCATGGCCTTCGCGAGAAGATCGAGACCGTGACCCACGACCAGGAGAGCATCACCATCTGGGACGCCGCCGTCGTTCATGCCCGGCTCGGCGACCAGAGGTGGCTGGCGGAGAACGTCAGCGTCTGGATGGGCGACTATTTCGGGCACGACCGGGTCTATCTGCTCAATCCCGCCGGTGCGCTGATCCACGCCATGCGCGACGGGAGCATGGTTTTTCCGCCGACATTCAATGGCGACGACGCCGCGTTGATCAACGACCTGGCCGTGCGCCTGCGCAGTGAGATGCAGGAGCGGACCACGGGCCTTTTCGACAGCACAGAGGCTCTCGCGGAAACGGCGCTGACAGGAGTCGCCGCGATCGGCGGCCGGCCGGCCGCCATCGGTCTGCGCCCGATCATTCCCGACTCCCCCCAGATCGAGCAGCGGCCCGGGACAGAGTTCATCCACGTCTCCGTCGTCTTCCTCGACGGGCCAGTCCCTGCGGCGATCAGCGAGCGCTATCAGCTGAGGGACGTCCGTTATGTCGCACAACGGCCAGAGGACGGCCTGGCCCAGGTTCCCGTAACGGCATCTCAAGGAGAAACACTCGGATATTTTACCTGGGAGCCGGTAAAGGCCGGCCAGGAGCTCCTGATGCGGCTGGCGCCGCTGACCATCGGCGGCCTGCTGCTCTGCGCGCTGACCGTGGCCGCGCTCATCAGGGGGCTCTATCAGGCCTCGACCGCGTTGCAGGGCAGTGAAGCTCATTCGCGCTTCCTTGCCTTCCACGATCCGCTCACCGGTCTGCCCAATCGTGCCCTTTTCGAGGACCGGCTCGATCGCGGCCTGGCGCAGATCCGCCGACGCGGCGGCATGCTCGGGCTGCTCTACATCGACATCGATCGCTTCAAGAACATCAACGACACCCTGGGGCACCGGGCCGGCGACGAACTGATCATCGAAACCGCCGCACGGCTGCGGCGCGCCGTACGCGAGGTCGACACGGTGGCACGTATGGGGGGCGACGAATTTGCGGTGGTGCTGACCAGCATCAACAGCGTACGGGTCGCAGAACATCTAGCATCCAGGCTGCTGGCGGCGATCGCCATGCCGGTGCAGGTCGGCGACGAGGAGATCGTCGCCAGCGCCAGCATCGGCATTGCCCTTGCGCCCGAAGCCGGTCTCGAGCGCGAAGAGCTGACCCGCAAGGCCGATATTGCACTTTATGAGGCCAAGCGCCGCGGCCGGGCGAACTACCGGGTGTTCGCTGCCGACATGGACGACATGATCCGGCAGCGCCGCGAGGTCGAAGCGGCGCTTCGGACGGCGCTCGAACAGGGCCGCGAACTCAGCCTCGCCTACCAGCCGCTCTATGCCGTTGCCGACGGCGGCCTAGTCGGCGCCGAGGCGCTGCTGCGCTGGAGCCACCCCGTGCACGGCCGGCTGCCGGCCGGGTTGGTCATCGAGATCGCCGAAGAGGCGAACCTGATCACCCAGCTCGGAGAATTCGTGCTGCGCGAGGCCTGCGGCATGCTCCGGCGCCTGCCAGTACCGTGGATTGCGGTCAACGTGTCTCCGGTGCAGTTCCGCGATCCGCGCCTCGCCAACCGCTATCTCCGGATCATCAACGAAATGGGCGTCAGTCCGGATCGCCTGCAGATCGAAATCACCGAGACCGTCCTGCTCGAGCACACCGATCTCGTCGGCCGGCAGCTCAACGCGTTTCGCGCGCATGGCATGCGCGTGGCGCTGGACGATTTCGGCACCGGCTATTCCTCCATGAACTACATCCGCACCTACGCCGTCGACAAGCTGAAGATCGACCGCTCTTTCGTCCAGAACCTTGCCACCGACACCGAAGCACAGAGCCTGGTCAAGGCGATGCTCGACATGGCTCATGCGCTGAGGATCAAGGTCACGGCCGAGGGCGTTGAGACTGCGGAACAGCTTGCGGTGCTGCGCGCCCTCGGCTGCGAAGAGGTGCAGGGCTATCTTTTCTCTAAGCCATTGCCGGCGTCGGCGTTCGAGAAGCTGGTTGCCGCCGAGTCCTTTATGGACCAGTCGAAGCGCCACCCGGCGGCTTGATCCGGTCGGCGTTGCACCCGTCAGGGTCAGCCGTGTTCATGGCGCGGCCGCGCGTGCAGGTCGTCATCGCCGCGGAGCCGACGGCGCACGCAGCATGCTTGGGCACGACCAAGACCGAAATTTTTAGCGACGCTAAAGGTCCAGAAACAGCATGTCGGCGAAGCGGCGGTCGAGCACAGCGCTGATCTCAGACGCTGCGGCCGACAGGCGGTCGAGATAGCGCGAGACGAACTGGCTTTCACTGAGGGCGCTTGACACCCAGGTCAGATTGACCGCGCCGATGGCCTCACCCTTGACGAGGATCGGCCGGGCGATGGCACTGACCTCGGCCTCGCGTCGGTGGGTGAGGTAATAGCCGCGCTGGCGGCAGGCGTATCCCTGGGCGACGGTTTCCCGCAGCAGCGCCTCGACCGCCGGTCGGTCTCTCGCGGCGGTCGCATCGTGTGGGCGCCCGGACACCGCCAGCTGCCGCAGAATTGCCTCGCGCCGTCCCTCGCCGCTCCAGGCGAGCACCGCCCGCCCCATCGCGGAGGGCAGCACGTGGATGTCGGCGCTGAGAACGTCGCGGTTCATCAGAAATGGCGACAGCCGCCGCGTTGTCTCCTGGACGTGGATGACGCCGTCCTCGTAGATGCCGAGGTCGGAGGGCCAGAGCACCGCGTTGCACAGCCGGTCGAGCACCGGCGCGGCAACCTCGGCCAGCACGGCTTTCCAGCCGTCCTCGGGCAGGCGAACGCTGCGGACGGTGTGGTGATAGAGGCGGTCGCCGATGCCGCGGCGGATATAACCCTCCTGCTCCAGTGTGAGCAGCACCCGCAGAAGCGTCGGCTTGGGGAGGCCGGTACGGCGGGCAAGATCGTGCAACGTCGCCGGCCCGGCGGTTTCCAGCGTGCGCATGACCTCAAGGCCGCGCGCCAGCGCACGGATCGTCTTCACGGGCGCCTCCGTCGCACGGGTTCCGTTCGGATAGACCGGCCTCTGCCGTCTCGGGCATCGCCCGCCCGGCCGCAACCCTAGCAGGCATCGCTGCAAGATTCCACCTGGTGAAAACCTGGCCCGCCAGACCTTGGCCCCGGGTACGGATGCGACAAACTGCCATTTGCGCGTGCCGGGCGGGGGGCAGGCGGAGGAGGAGAGCCGATATGGGAGACGGAGCGACGCGCCACCCGGCGCGACGGATGCTGGCCATCCTACGCGCCTCGCTCTCCACGGCCCTCGCCCTCATCGGCGTCTACATCGCCGGCTTCGGCCTGTTCGACGAGACCGTGCTGCGCGTCGGGACCTACGCGCTCGCCGCCGTGGTCCTTGTTCTGCAGGCAGCGGACCTGCGCTTTGCCGGCACGAACGCGCAGCGCTGGGGATGGCTGCTCGATGCGGCGCTGCTTGCCTGCATCGTCGTCTCGACGCAGCGCTACCTCGTGATCGGCGAAGCGCTCGAAACCGGGCTTTATTTCTTTACCGCCGAAGACATCTTCGTCGGCGGGCTCGGCCTTGCCGCCCTGCTGGTGCTGACCTACCGCGCATTCGGGCTGCCGCTCGTCATCGTCTGCGTGCTTGCCCTCGGCTACGGGCTCGGCGGTGAGTATCTGCCCTGGATCTTTCGCCATGGCGGCTACAGCCTCGATCAGGTGACGCAGGTCGTGTGGTACTCGTTCGACGGCGTATTCGGCCGGCCGCTGTCGGTGGTCGTCACGCTGATCCTGGTCTATGTCGTGTTCGGCGTCGTGCTCGAAGGCATCGGCGCCGGACCCGTGCTGCTCAACTTCGCGTTCGCCTTCACCGGCCGCTCGCGTGGCGGCCCGGCCCACGCCGCGATCGTGGCAAGCGGCATTTTCGGCTCGATGTCGGGCTCGGTGTCCGGCAATGTCGTCGGCACCGGCGTCATGACGATGCCGATGATCATCAAGCGCGGCTTTCCGGCCCGCTACGCCGGCGGAGTCGAGGCGGCCGCCTCCTCCGGCGGCCAGTTCATGCCGCCCATCATGGGCGCGGTCGCCTTCGTCATGTCGGACATGACCGGCATCCCCTATCTGACGATCTGCATCGCTGCGCTGCTGCCGGCGCTGTTCTATTACGCTTCCCTGTTCGTGGCCGTTCACCTCGAAGCCGTCAAGCGTGGCATCGAACCGATTCCCGCCACGCAACGGCCGCAGCTCACCCGGCACGACTGGCTGATGTCGCTGTGTTTCGTACTGCCGCTCGCGCTCGTCGTTGTCATGCTGTTCTCCGGTCGCTCGCCGGCGCTCGCCGGCTTCTGGGCCGTGATCGCCGCGGTCATCCTCGGCTTTGCGCTCAATCCCGAGCTGCGCCGGCAGCCGGCCCGGCTCCTGTCCGCGCTGCAATCGGCGGGGACCGCTGCGGCCCAGATCCTGATCGCGGTCGGTGCCATCGGTATCGTCATCGGCGTCATGAACATGACCGGTCTCGGCCTGCGCTTTGCCGGGGTGATGCGCGCACTGACGGGCGACTCGCTGTTCCTGTCGCTGGTCATGATGATGCTCGGCTCGCTGGTGCTCGGCATGGGAATGCCGACCGTGCCGGCTTATCTCATCATCATCCTGGTGATGGGCCCGGCGGTGGAGGTCATGGGTGTGCCGACGCTGACCGCGCATCTGTTCGTGGTCTATTTCGGGGTGCTGTCGTCGATCACCCCGCCCGTGGCCATCGCCGCCTTCGCGGCCGCACCGATCGCCCGCGCCAGCCCGATCGCCATCGGCGTCGACGCCTGCCGGGTCGCACTGGTCGGATTCATCATCCCCTTCGTGCTGATCTACAACCCTTCGCTTACTCTGGTGCTCGACTTCACGGTCGTGGGTCTTGCCTGGGTCTGCCTGCGACTCTCGCTGGCGATCTGGCTGATGAGTACGGCCGCGTCAGGCTATGCGGCGACGCGGCTGGCGTGGTGGCAGCGCCCTTTCCGGATCGCGCTCGGTATCGCCGTGCTGATGCCCGGGTTCAGCGTCGAGATCGGCGGCACCATCGCCGGCCTTGCCGTCGTGGCCGCTGACCTGTTCCGCCGGCAGGGACTTGAGATCGTTCCGGCGTCAGGCGGAACGCCGACGCAGAAGGGATAGGACACCGACATCGGAACGGCCCAGCAAGGGGAGGAAACCAAATGGGTGTGTTGAAGAAGGCCGTCGCGACGGCGGCAGGCCTCGCAGTCATCGCCGGCGCAACGACAGCCGCTGCGGCCGAGTTCTACCGGCTGGCAACCCTGGGACCGGGCTCCTCGCCCTATCTGGTGATGAGCACCTTCGCCCAGCTCGTGCACGAGGAACTGCCGGAGGTCGAGATCCAGGTCAACGCCACCGGCGCGGCGACGCAGCACGCCATCCAGGCGGCCACCGGAGACCTCGATTTCTTCATGTGGTCGGCAAGCGTGCACGACTTCATGGGCCAGGGCACGGCGATGTACGCCAAGATCCCGCAGGCGCCCGAACTTTCCAAGAAGCTGCGCGCGGTGTTCGCCTTTCCGCTCGGACTCTACCACATCACGACTTATGCCGATTCGGGCATCGAAAGCCTCGACGACATCAAGGGCAAGAAAGTGTTCCTCGGCCCGCCGGGCGGCGGCGCCACCACCATCATGCAGAAGGTTGTCGAGGGGGCGACCGGCTACAAGACCAATGAGGACTTCGACTACGTGCAGCTCGGCTGGGACGCGGCCGCCCAGGCGTTCCAGGACGGGCGGATCGACGTCTACATCAATTCCACCAATGCGCCGAGCCCGATCATCCAGCAAATGGCGCTGTCGCGGAAGATCCGCTTCCTCGGCCTGACCGAGGAGCAGATGAACAAGCCGGAGGTCGCCGCGATCCTGGGCCGTCCGGGCGGCACGCTCGGCGTCATCGAGCCGGGCACCTACGGCGAGAACCAAGTCAACACCGAGGCCGTGCGAACGCTCGGCTCGACCGTCGGCATCGGCACCGCAACCCACGTACCGGCGGACGACATCTATGCCGTGACCAAGGCATTCTGGACTGCCTGGGAGAAGGCTTCGGCAACGACGCCGTGGTTGCGTAAGGTCTCGCTCGAGGGAGCGTTCACCGATCTCAACCTCCCGCTCCATCCGGGGGCAGCGCGATACTATCAGGAGATCGGCCTCGAAATACCGGACGCGCTCCTGCCGGATGAGTAGAATCTTGAGCGGGAGGACGCGATGCCGATTGCCGGAAGCTCACGGCATTGAAGACTGCCTGCACCGGTAGCACTCTTTCCACCCGACCTGCACAGGCCCCGCGTCTCCCGCCCATCGGAAGCCCCATGTCCAAAGTAAAGAACATTCTGTTCGTCATGGCCGATCAGCTGCGCGCCGATTACCTCTCGTGCTACGGCCATCCGACGTTGAAAACACCGCACATCGATGGTCTCGCCGAACGGGGGGTGCGGTTTACGCGGGCCTATGTGCAGGCGCCGGTGTGCGGGCCGTCGCGGATGAGCTTCTACACCGGGCGCTACGTCAGCTCGCACGGCTCGAGCTACAACGGCGTGCCGCTGCGCATCGGCGAGATGACGATCGGCGATCACCTGAGACCACTCGGGCTGCGTGTCGCTCTTGTTGGCAAGACGCACATGACGGAGGACCGACTCGGCATGCAGCGGCTCGGCGTCACGCGGGAGACGATCGAGGGCGTGTTCGCGGCCGAGTGCGGCTTCGAGCCATATGAGCGCGACGACGGGCTGTGGCCGGACGCGGTCAAGCCGCGGGATCTCGCCTACAACCGCTACCTGCGCGAACAGGGCTACAACGTCGACAATCCATGGCACGACTTCGCCAATGCCGGGCGCGGCGCGGAGGGAGAGGTGCTGTCCGGCTGGCTGATGCGCAACGCGCGGCTGCCGGCGGCCATCAGGGAAGAGCATTCCGAGACGGCCTATATGACGAACCGGGCCATGGACTTCATCGCCGAGGCCGGTGATGCGCCATGGTGCCTGCATCTCAGCTATATCAAGCCGCATTGGCCCTATATCGCACCTGCCCCGTACCACGACCTGTACGGACCAAGGGACGTCCTGCCGGCGAACCGGACCGAGGCGGAACGGCGCGACCCGCACCCGGTCGTTGCAGCCTTCATGGAGCACGAGGAGAGTGTCAACTTCGCACGCGACGAGGTGCGCGAGGCGGTGATCCCGGCCTACATGGGCCTGATCAAGCAGCTCGACGACCATATCGGCCGGCTCTTCGCCTTCCTCGATGAGCGCGGGCTGATGGATACGACGCTGATCGTCGTCACGTCGGACCACGGCGACTATCTCGGCGACCACTGGCTCGGCGAAAAAGAGCTGTTTCATGAGGAAAGCGTGCGCATTCCGCTGATCATCTACGATCCGGACCCGGCGGCGGACCCCACCCGCGGCACGGTCGACCGCCGCCTGGTCGAGGCGATCGACCTCGCCCCGACCTTCGTCGAGGCGGCCGGCGGTGCCGTTCCCGAGCACATCCTCGAAGGGCGCTCCCTCCTCCCGTTGCTCAGGGGAACACCAGCCGAGTGGCGCGACGCGGTGGTGTCGGAGTGCGACTATGCGTTCCGCAAGGCAAGGCACCTGCTCGGCAGGGTGCCGGGCGAGGCCCGCGGCTACATGCTGCGCACCGAGCGCTGGAAATACATCGAATACGACGGCTATCGGCCGCAGCTGTTCGACCTTGAGTCCGATCCTTGCGAGATGCACGACCTCGGCCGCGAAGACGCCCATGCCGGCGTGCGCCGGGAGCTGCACGAGCGGCTGTTCGCCTGGCTGCGCAGCCGGCGGATGCGGGTTACGATGTCCGACGCGGAGGTCGAGCGGCGCACGGACACCCACAAGGACCGGGGGTTCCTGTTCGGGGTGTGGTAGGCAGGATCATCGGGACCAAGGATGGGCCTCGTACGGCAACCCGGCCCGAGAGGGTCCGGCGCTGCCGGTTTGCACCGCCTCCTCTCCCCCGTTACCCTGCCGGCAACGCCGACCCGGAAGGAAGGACATCCCATGCCCCCCATCGACAAGCCAGGGGCGCCGGCGCCGCGGCGGCGGGCGCGGCCTTGCCCGATCTGCAGCAAGCTCTCGGTCGAGCGCTACCACCCGTTCTGCTCCAAGCGCTGCGCCGACGTCGATCTCAACCGCTGGCTGTCGGGCAGCTACAGCGTGCCCGTGGTCGAGCTGGAGCCGGAGGACGTCGAGGCGCTCCTGCAACAGCAGGAAAGCGAAAACAAGCCGTCCTGATCCGGCGCTGCCGGACCACGTCACTGACGTCAGCGCATAGCGGTGCGTAACGGCTGGAAAGGCTGGACGCGGTTGCATCATGCTGGCACTCTCGATCAACGTGTTCGCAGGTGCGAGAGCAGGGGCCGCGGTGGCGACACGAAGCTGCAGCGTTCCCCGCCTATGGTGCCGCGCACCGGGCGTGCCGGTCCGGTCCGAGAGCCCGGGTCCGGCGTCTTCCATTGGGGCATGCCCCGGAGCTCGGCCCATCATGAGGAGGCCGGCCAGGGGCGATCGGAAGGAGAGGGGAATGAAGCGGTTCTTCTTGGCGGGCTGCGTGACGGTGTTCACCCTGGTCCCGGCGGTCGCCCGTGCCGACTACGCGTTGACGATCCTTCACATCAACGACCTGCATTCCCGGATCGAGCCGATCGACAAATACGATTCCACGTGCTCGGCCGAGAACGACGCCGAGGGCGAATGTTTCGGCGGCGTCGCCCGGATCAAGGCCAAGATCGACGAGCGGCGCAAGACGCTCGTCGACGCCGGCAGGAACGTGATAACGCTCGATGCCGGCGACCAGTTTCAGGGCTCGCTGTTCTACACCACCTACAAGGGCAAGGTCGAAGCCGAGTTCATGAACATGATCGGCTTCGACGCCATGGCGGTGGGCAACCACGAGTTCGACGATGGTCCCGCCAGCCTCGCTGCCTTCCTAGAGCTGGTCAATTTTCCCGTGCTGTCCGGTAACACCGAGGTTGAGAACGAACCGGCTCTGAAGGGCAAGCTTCCGGGAACACTCATCCTCGAAGTCGGTGGTGAGAAGCTCGGCCTGGTGTCGGTGCTCGCCGAGGACACGGACGAGACCTCCTCGCCGGGCAAGAACGTGCGGTTCATCAACTCCGAGGACTACCTGAAGGGTGCCGTGGAGGGTCTTGAAGCAGCAGGCATCAACAAGATCATCGCCCTTACCCATCTCGGCCTGCCCCGAGACATGGAGGTCGCCTCCCGCGTCCGCGGCATCGATGTCATCGTCGGCGGCCATTCGCACACGCTGCTGTCGAACACCGACGACAAGGCCGCCGGCCCCTATCCCGTGCTGGTGCAGAACCCCGCCGGCAAGCAGGTGCCAATCGTCCAAGCCTATGCCTATGGCAAGTATCTCGGCGAGATCGAGATCGTGTTCGACGACGACGGCCATGTCATTTCGGCCGCGGGCGACCCGATCCTGCTGGATGCCTCCGTTGCCCCCGACAGCGCCGTCGTGGCCCGGGTCAAGGAGCTTGCCGGCCCGATCGAGGAACTGAAGGGCAAGATCATCGGTTCGGTGACCGGTGTGATCGACGGCTCGCGCGACAGCTGCCGTGCCCGGGAATGCGAGATGGGCAACCTCGTCGCCGACGCCATGCTGGAGCGGACCAGGGGACAGGGCGTCCAGATCGCGATACAGAACGGCGGAGGCCTGCGCGCCTCGATCGACGCCGGCGAGGTGTCGATGGGCGACGTCCTGTCGGTGCTGCCGTTCCAGAACACGATGGCAACCTTCCAGCTCAAGGGCCGCGACGTCATCGCTGCGCTGGAGAACGGGGTCTCCCTGGTCGAGGAGGGGGCCGGACGTTTCCCGCAGGTCGCCGGCCTGCGCTTCAGCTGGACCAGGGCCAGGCCCGCGGGGGACGGCCGCATCATCAAGGCCGAGGTGATGGAAGACGGCACCTGGGTCCCGCTCGACGCCGACAAAGTCTACGGCGTGGTGACCAACAACTACATGCGCAGCGGCGGCGACGGTTACAAGGTCTTCGCCACGGAGGGCCAGAATGCCTATGACTATGGTCCGGGGCTGGAGCAGGTCGTCGCCGACTACATTGCCGCCCGAAACGGCGCCTACGAGCCCTACCTCGACGGCCGCATCCGCGAGGTCGAGTGACGGCTTGGTCGGGCGCAGGACCCTTTGCTTATGGCTCGGACCTTGACAGCCCTTGGACCCCGGCCGGATCCGAACCGGCAGCGGGCTCGGGCGGACGTGTCTCGTAGAGCCATTCGCGCCAGATGGCGACGAGCAGGGCCATGAGGACGGGCCCGACGAACAGGCCCAGGAAGCCCATCGTCTTCACGCCGCCGACGAGCCCGAAGAAGGTCGGCAGGAACGGCAGCTTGATCGGCCCGCCGACCAGCCGCGGCCGCAGGGTCTTGTCGACGATGAAGAGCTCCGTGCTGCCCCAGGCCAGAAGCGCAAGGCCGGCAATCGGCGATCCGCTTGCGACCAGATAGATCGACACGAGAGTGAAGGACAGCGGCGCGCCGCCGGGCACGAGCGCCATCAGGCCGGTAAGAACGCCGAACGTCACGGGTGAAGGCACGCCGGCGAGCCAATAGGCAATTCCAAGGACAATGCCCTCGCCGATTGCGATCAGCGTCATGCCGGTCACGGTGGAGCCGATGGTGGCCGGAACCACCCGCGAGATCCGCTCCCAGCGGGACGGCAGGATATGGTGGCCCAACCGGTCGAGCTGGGCGACAAAGGTCTCGCCGTCGCGGTAGACGAAGAACAGCGCGATCAGCGTGAACAGCAGGGTGAGGAACAGGTCGAACAACCCGCTGCCCGCGGCCAGAACCACCCGGGAAATGTTGCCGATGTTGTTGCCGCTGATGATCTGCACCATCTCCTCGATGGCGCCCGGCGCTCCGATATAGCGATCCCACTGCTCGGTCAGCCATTCGCCGACCCCGGGCAGAGCGCCGATCCAGTGCGGCGCCGGCGCGCCCACCTTGTTGGTCTCCACCGCCCAGGTGAACCAGATGCCGATCTCCTCGATCGCATAGCCCATCGCCAGGACGATCGGCACGATCAGGAAGCCGAGGATGAGAATGATCGCAATCGTTGCCGCGATCGTTCGATTGCCGCCGACCTGCCTCACGAGGGCGCGGTAGAGCGGCCAGCTCGCAAAGCCGATGACCACGGCAGCAAGCACCGGAACCAGGAAGTCGCGGAAGAAATAGATGCCCGCGGCCAGCACCAGGACCAGAAGCCAGCGCGCCAGCGACAGTGGCGGGACCAACGGGATGCGCGACGGCGAAGAGGCGCCGAGCCAGCGCGGCTCGGAGTGCCTCTTCGAAGGTTCACTCTCGCGTGGGTCCATGGTCGACCTTCTACACAGTCACCGCGCATCGGAGCCACGGGACGGGCCAGAATGCAAGGCCTGATGCGTTCTGCGCAGGATCAGTTCTCTCGCGGAGGGCCGGCTGTGGCCCGGCAGCAGCGGCAACGGTGTCTTCCGGATCCGGCCTATCAGATCTCCACGCCGCGCGCAGCAAAGACAGGCCGGGCCCGTGCAGCCGCCCTTTCCGGGTCGATCAGCGCCCCTGCCGCGTCCGCCAGACGGATCAGTTCGGCAAGATGCAGCACCGAGCGCGCGCTTTCCTGGCCGCCGACCATGGTGAAATGATCCTGGAACCCGTTCAGATAGGCCAGGAACACGACCCCGGACTTGTAGAACCGCGTCGGCGCCTTGAAGATGTGACGCGATAGCGGCACCGTCGGATCGAAGATCGCGTGATAGCGCTGCCGGTCGCCCTCCCCAAGGGCAGTCAAGGCCCCTGCGGCCTGCGGCGCGATGGCGTCGAAGATGCCGAGCAGGGCATGGGAATAGCCCTCGTCGTCGCCGGCGATCAGCTCCGGATAGTTGAAATCGTCGCCCGTATACATGACCACCCCGCCCGGCAGCCGCCGGCGCATGGCGATTTCCTTGTCCGCCGACAGCAGCGAGATCTTGATGCCATCGATCTTCGCCGCGTTCTGCGACAGGATATCGAGGCAGGTCTCCATTGCCGCCATGTGGTCGGCGTGGCCCCAGTAGCCCTCGAGGGCCGGATCGAACATCTCGCCCAGCCAGTGGATGATCACCGGCTCGGCAACCTGCGACAGCACCCGGCCGTAGACCCTGGCATAATCCTCGGGCGACCTCGCACAGGCAGCAAGCGCCCGGCTCGCCATCAGGATGATGCGCCCGCCCGCCTGCTCCACCGCCTGGCACTGCGCCTCGTAGGCGGCAATGACATCCTCGATGGTCAGGTCGGGCGACGGGGCGAGATGATCGGTGCCGGCGCCGCAGGCCATGCGGGCGCCGCTGCCGCGCGCCTTCTGCGCCGCCACCGACCGACGGATCAGCTCGAGCGACTGTTCCCAGGCCAGTCCCATGCCGCGCTGGGCGGTGTCCATCGCCTCGGCGACGCCAAGGCCGAGGTCCCACAGATGTTCGCGAAAGCCGAGCGTGCGGTCCCAGTCGATCGCCGGCTCCAGCCAGGGATCAACGTCGGCGAGCGGATCGGCGACCACATGCGCGGCGGCGAACACGGTGCGGTTGTAGGCGGCAGGGTTGACCGGCCAAGCCTTCGGCTCCGACAGCACCAGCGGCGCGCGGCCGCCACCGGCAACAGGAAGGTGGAGTGTCGTCATGATCAGATCTCCGGTGCGGGAACGTCGATCCGGCGCCGCGCGCAACGGGAAAGGTGCGCGCTCATGCTGACCGGTCTTTCAGCAGGAAGGCCAGCACCATCTGCTCCGCATGCGCGATGCGCCGCTCGAGCCAGGCATCGGTGCCGATGCCCGGCTTGAATGCCGCTGAAAGCGTGTAGCTGTTTGCGATCGGGAAATAGAAGAAGCCGGCAATCGACAGATAGAGCTCGATCGGGTCGACGCCTGCGCGAAACAAGCCGGCGGCCTCGCCGCGGTCCAGAATCTTGCGCAGCGTCTCCACCAGCGGCGAATTGAGCTCGGCCATGCCCTCCATGGCGCGGACCGTGCGGCCGCGGCGCTGGTTTTCAGTGTTGAGCAGGCGCAGGAACCAGGGATTGTCGCGGAAATGATGCGCGGTGAACCGCAACAGTTCGACGATTGCGCTCTCGGGGTCGCGCTGATTAAGGTCAAGCTTGCCCTCGCCGTCGCGGATCTGCCGGTAGGCCTCACGCAGCACGACCGCGAACAGCTCTTCCTTGTTGCCGAAATAGGAGTAGATCAGCGCTTTGTTGGCGCCGGCGCGCGCAGCGATGCGGTCAATCCGCGCGCCGGTGTCGCCGTGCTCGGCAAACTCGGCTCTGGCGGCGGCCAGGATCTCGTGCCTGGTCCGCTGGGCATCGCGCTTGGCCGGGCCCTGCCGGATCACGCGCGGCATGGCGCGGCCGTCGGTGCCCGACACCGTCGCGTCCCAACCCATCCGGTATGATTGCGCCCGGCAACCAGAACTTCCGCTGCGGCGACGCTGCGCCCTTTCACAAACCTGCTCCCTCCCACGGATATAACTGACTGGTTAGTTACAAAGAGCGACAACAGGTGTCAACCGAATTGGCGCCGCGTCGGTGTTCCGGCGACCGTCGTCCCGCCCGCGGCGCGGGGGACGATCGGAACCTATCCGGCGAGACAAGGTTAAAAGAGGAACTCAGCAGCAGAGGAATGCAGCGATGCAGAGCTTCCGCATCCATGCGTTCGGCGGCCCTGACGTTCTGGCGCTGGATACCCTCCCCCGGCCCGAGCCTCGGCCCGGCGAGATGCTGATCCGGGTGTGCGCGGCAGGCGTCAATCCGATCGACTACAAGCTGCGCAAGGGCTGCACCGTGCCGGCAGACCGGCTGCCGATTGCACCGGGCCGCGACGTCTCCGGCCTCGTGGAGCGCTGCGGCGCCGGCGTCGACAGGTTCAGGCCGTGCGACGAAGTCTACGCCATGCTTCCCCATGACGGCGGCGGCTATACGGAATTCGTCGCCACCCCGGCCGATGGCTGCGCGCCCAAGCCGCGCTGCCTCGACCACGTCCATGCCGCCGCCGTGCCGCTGGCCGCACTGACGGCGTGGCAGGGACTGTTCGACCATGGAGGGCTCGAGGCCGGTCAGCGCGTTCTGATCCATGGGGCGAGCGGCGGCGTCGGTCATCTGGCGACCCAGTTTGCTGCCGTGAGCGGTGCCACCGTGTTCGGCAGCTGTGCCGGCGAGGACACCGAGTTCATGCGATACATCGGCGCCGAAAAGGCCATCGATTACAGGGCCGAGCGCTTCGAAGACGTCGTCGGTGAGATCGACCTCGTGTTCGACCTGATCGGCGGTGATACGCAAAATCGCTCCTGGGCCGTGCTCAGGGAGGGCGGCACCCTTGTTTCCACGGTCGAGGAGCCGCCACGACACGTGGCGGCCGCGCACGCCGCCCGCGGCATCCATTACACCGCGCGGCCCGACGGTGCCCAACTCGCCGAGATTGGCCGACTGATCGACGACGGCCGTGTCCATGTCGAGGTCGGCAGAGTGTTTCCTCTGCGCCAGGCGGCGAATGCCCAGCGTGCACTCGAACAGGAACACGTGCGCGGCAAGGTGGTTCTGAAGGTTGCCTGAACCCGTCGCCACCGCGGCCCCGCCACAAGCGCCTGCCGCCGGAGAAAGAAAAGCCGATGCCGTTGTCTTCGATCAACCCCGCCACCGGCGAGACCATCGCCCAGTACGAGCAAACGCCGCTCGAGGAGGTCGGAAAAGCCATCGAACAGGTGCACGCCGCCTGGCAGACCTGGCGCCGCCTGGATTTCACGGAACGAGCGATCCCGATGCGCCAGGCCGCGCGGCTGCTGCGGTCCGGCGCTCCGGCCTACGGCCGGCTGATGGCGGAGGAGATGGGCAAGCCGATCCGGCAGGGCATTGCGGAGGCGGAGAAATGCGCCCTCGCCTGCGATTTTTTTGCCGACAATGCCGCAAGCTTCCTTGCGTCCGAAGCCCTCGACATCGGCCAGCGCAAGAGCTTCGTCACGTTCCAGCCGCTCGGCACGATCCTGGCGGTGATGCCCTGGAATTTCCCGTTCTGGCAGGTGTTCCGCTTCGCCGCGCCGGCATTGATGGCCGGCAATGCCGCTGTGCTGAAGCACGCGGCGAACGTTCCGGCCTGCGCGGTCGCGATCGAGGAGGTGTTCCGCAAGGCCGGCTTTCCCGAGAACCTGTTCCGCACCCTCCTTGTCGGGTCCGAGGCGGTTGACAGCATCATCGAAAATCCACTGATCCGCGCCGTGACCCTCACCGGCAGCGTCGGCGCAGGGCGGGCGGTTGCGCGCAAGGCCGGCGAGATGCTGAAGAAGACCGTCCTCGAGCTCGGCGGCTCCGACGGCTATCTGGTGCTGGAGGACGCAGACATTGGCTTTGCCGCCCGGACCGCCACGAACGGCCGTCTTGTCAATTCCGGGCAGAGCTGCATCGCCGCCAAGCGTTTCATCGTGCTTGACAGCGTGCGCGCGCGGTTCGAAGAGGCCTTCGTCGAGGAGATGCGGCAGGCTCGGATGGACGATCCGCTGCTGCTCGAGACCACTGTCGGACCCATGGCGCGCCACGACCTGCGCGATACTCTCCACGCTCAGGTCGAGCAGAGCATCGCCAAGGGTGCGCGCTGCCTGCTCGGCGGCAAGATCCAGAAGGGTCCGGGCGCCTTCTACCCGCCGACGGTGCTGACGGACGTCAAGCCCGGCATGCCGGCCTATGATGAGGAGATGTTCGGTCCGGTCGCCGCCATCATCCCGGTCGCCGACGAGGCTGAGGCGGTCCGGACGGCCAACGACACCGTGTTCGGCCTCGGCGGTGGCGTCATCACCCGCGACCTTGCTCGCGGCGAACGCCTCGCGGCCGAGGAGATCGACGCCGGCGCGGTCGCCGTGAACACCACGGTCCAGTCCCATCCCCGCTTGCCGTTCGGCGGCATCAAGGACAGCGGCTACGGCCGTGAGCTGTCGCACTACGGCATCAAGGAGTTCGTCAACATCAAGTCCGTCGTGGTGGCGGACCACGGCGGGACGGACGGGGGCGCCGGCGGCGCGCGAAGCGAGTGAGTTACTCGCCGCGCGGAAACCGCTGGTTCTCCTCCAGGACGTTGAGGTCCATGTGGTTGCGCATGTAGCGTTCGGAGGCGCGCTGCAGCGGCTGGTAATCCCAGGGGTAGTAGGCGCCGTTGCGCAGCGCCTCATAAACCACCCAGCGGCGCGCCTGACTCGCCCTGACCTCGGCATCGAACCTTGCCAGGTCCCAGCGCGCCCGCGCAGCCGCCGTCATCTCGGCGAGCACGCCGGCGTGGCCCGGATCGGCGGCAAGGTTTGAAAGCTCGTGTGGATCCGTCTCCAGATCAATGAGCAGCGGCGGGTCGAGTTCGCACAGGATGAGCTTGAAGCGGCCATCGCGCAGACAGATGAGAGGCGCCTCGGAGCCCTCGGCAGCATATTCCATCGGTACTGCGCTGCGGCGCCGACGGCCCGCCGCCACGTCAATGAGGCTTTCGCCGTCGGTCCAGGGCATCACCTCCTCGAGCGAGAGCCCGGCAAGTTCGGCGAGGGTCGGCACCACGTCGAGGGTCGAGACCGGCGCGTCGATCCGGGCGCGCGGCAGTTCCGGCGCCGCAATCATCAGCGGCACCCGGGCCGAGCCCTCGAAGAAGCTCATCTTGAACCAGAGGCCGCGCTCACCGAGCATGTCGCCGTGGTCCGACAGGAAGATCACGATTGTGTTGTCCGCCTGCCGGGTGCGCTCGAGCACGCCGAGGATGTCGCCGATCTTGTCGTCGACATAGGAAATGTTGGCGAAATACGCCCGGCGCGACCGGCGGACGTCCTCCGGCGTGATGTCATAGGCCGTGTAGTCGCTTGCCAGCATCAGCCGGCGCGAATGCGGATCCTGATCCTTGAAGGCGATCGGCGGCACCGCCGGCTCGAGCGCCGCACAGTCCTCGTAAAGGTCCCAGAAGCGGCGCCGCGCGACGTAAGGGTCATGGGGATGGGTAAAGCTGACCGTCAGGCACCACGGGCGCGGGTCGTGTCCGCGGGCAAGATCGTAGAGCTTGCGGGTAGCGTGATAGGCCACCTCGTCGTCGTATTCCATCTGATTGGTGATTTCGGCAACGCCGGCGCCGGTGACCGAGCCGAGGTTGTGATACCACCAGTCGATGCGCTCGCCGGGCCGCCGGTAGTCCGGTGTCCAGCCGAAATCGGCCGGATAGATGTCCGTGGTCAGCCGTTCCTCGAAGCCGTGAAGCTGATCCGGACCGACGAAGTGCATCTTGCCCGACAGGCAGGTCTGGTAGCCGGCGCGGCGCAGATGATGCGCATAGGTCGGGATGTCGGACGTGAACTCCGCAGCATTGTCGTACACCCGCGTGCGGGACGGCAGTTGCCCGGACATGAAGGACGCGCGAGCCGGCGCGCACAGCGGACTGGCGGTATAGGTGTTGGCAAAGCGCGTGGAGCGCGCGGCCAGCGCCGAAAGGTTGGGAGCGCTCAGGAAGCCGGCCGGACCGTCGGAAAACAGCGTTCCGTTCAACTGGTCGACCATCAGGATCAGGATGTTGGGGCGCGTCATGCGGGGCTCGGCTGTCGCGTCAGGCTGGAACGAAGGCGTGCGCAGGCGGACGGGGCGATGACGCCCCGCCCGTTTCAGCAGGCGCAGGGACTCAGTCGAGGCCGAGCGAGGCCTTGACGACCGGCAGGCCGGGCTCGCCTTGAAGCGTCGTCACGCCGTCGAGCCAGGGTCCGAGCGCGTCGGGGTTTTCCTTGATCCACGCCTTTGCCGCGTCCTGCGGCTCCTGGCCGTCGTCGAGGATCTTGCCCATCATCTCGTTCTCCAGATCGATGGTGAAGACGAGGTTGCGGAAGAAGGTCGCCGCGTTCGGGCACTGATCCGACCAGCCGGTGCGCGCCAGGGTGTAGACCTCGGCGCCGCCATAGTCCGGGCCGAAATACTCATCGCCACCGGAAAGATAGGTCAGGTCGAACCGGGTGTTCATCGGGTGCGGCGCCCAGGCCAGGAACACGATCGCGTCCTTCGACTTCTCGGCCCGCGCCACCTGCGCCAGCATGCCCGCCTCGCTCGATTCCACCACCCGCCAGTCCTTGAGGCCGAAGTCGTCGGCGTCGATCATCTTCTGCAGGTTGGTGTTGGCCGGAGCACCGGGTTCGATGCCGTAGATCTGCTTGTCGAAGGCGTCACCATGGGCGGCAAGGTCGTTGAAGTCGGTCACGCCGGTCTCTTCGGCGACGTAGGTTGGGACCGCAAGAGTGAACTTGGCCCCGGTGAGATTCTTCGTCAGCACCTCGGCGGCGTTGGCGGCGTCGAGATCCGCCTTGTAGTTCTGCTGCGACGGCATCCAGTTGCCGAGGAAGACGTCGATGTCCTGGTTCTTCAGCGACTGGTAGCCGATCTGGACCGACAGGGTCTTGACGGTGGGCTCGTAGCCGAGCGCTTCGAGAAGGACGGACGCGATCGCGTTGGTCGAGTTGATGTCGGTCCAGCCCGGATCCGACAGGCGGATGGTCTTGCAGGCGTCCGCCTCGTCCGCAAGGGCAGGCGCGGCAGCAAGAAGAAGGCTCGCGGCCACGACCGGGCCGAGGTAGCGGTGATCCATAGCGATGTTCCCCTGGTTTCTGGCTTGGATGTCTCGTCGGAAGCCAAGGCCGCCGACCCGTTCCCGGTTCCATTAAATCGCCATATGGGCCATGATTTGCAGCCGCAGATTTTCGATTGCTGCCATAGAGTGTGTTTATGCCTGAGCGCGATCTCGACCTTGGCTCGCTGCGCATCTTCGATGCCGTCGCACGGCTTGGCAGCCTGACCCGGGCGGCCGACGAGCTCGCCATGTCGCAGCCGGCCGTCAGCTATCAGATCCGGCGCATGGAGGAGCGGCTGGGCGCGCCGCTGTTTTACCGCCTGCATCGCGGCACCGCGCTGTCGGAGGCCGGCGAGACGCTGCATCGCGCCGTCCGGCCGGGACTGGAGCGTATCGACGAGGCGGTGCGCGAGATCCGGCAGCGGGCCCGGGTGCCGGCGGTCCGGATCTTCACCGACTATGGTTTTGCCGCCTTCTGGCTGATGCCGCGGGTCGCCGAGTTCCGCCCGCTCCATCCCGATGTCGAGGTGCATATCGTCGCCTCACAGGGCCTCGACGACGCCCAGGAGGGCACGGCCGACGCCGCGGTGCTGTTCGGCCGGCAGGGCGATTTTTTTGAGGACGCCCGGCTGCTGATGCCCGAGCGCGTCGTGCCGGTCTGCAGCCCGGGCTTCCTCGCCCGCTTCGGCCCGTTTCCCGACGCCGCGGCGCTTGCCGGAGCCCCGCTCCTCCATCTCGACACGGTGGGCCGGCCGCGCTGGCTGACCTGGAACGCCTGGCTTGCCGCCCAGGGCGTGACGCGGGAGCCGGTTCAGGGCGACCTCGGGCTCAACACCTACGGCTTCGTCATTCAGGCGGCGCTTGCCGAACAGGGCATCGCGCTCGGCTGGCTCGGGCTGATCGACGCCTATCTCGCCAGCGGCACCCTCGTTGCCGTCGGCCCGGAGATCCTGCGCGAGGACTGCGGCTACTGGCTGGTGACCCGGCAGCCGGCAAGCCGCGCGGCAAGGGCGCTCAGTGACTGGCTGCTCGGCGCGCGGTGATCGTCCTCGCCGACGCCCGGGACGGCCTGGGGGGCGCCTGCGGCTTTCGGAACCGCTTCAACGCGCGTCTGAGACGACCCAGCACCGCCAGGAAAAGCGACCGTCTCCCGCCCGGCGTTCACGCGCGCGCAATCCGCGCGCAATCTGGCGGATGCGCATCAACGGCCTCGCCCGAGCGGTGGCCCCTGCCCGTTCCGCTCCCTTGTGGAAAAACTCGCCCCGATCCGCTGGACAGGCGAAACGACAGCTTCTATAAGACCGGCACTTCCACGCCGGCCCGTTTTTGCCGGTCGCGCGGGCCCAGGTAGCTCAGTTGGTAGAGCAGCGGACTGAAAATCCGCGTGTCGGTGGTTCGATTCCGCCCCTGGGCACCATTTGCCCCTCCCAAAGCGTCTCATGCCGTCG
>CAYXAA010000034.1:0-48756 GCA_964462985.1 uncultured Hyphomicrobiales bacterium
GGGCGCGGAGCAAACCGTGCTGGCCGGCCACCCGCGGCCACCTGCGACCACGAACACCACAGAGAGATCGGCAGTCCGCGGGAAGCACCCCGCGGCATTCTGCTCACTCTTTATCCCACTCATCTGCCCACATTCTGATTGGGACGTTTTGTGGTTTTTTACCCCCGCACGTGTGCGTAGACTGGCGGCGGAGCCAGGGTACGGGGAGCGCCGATGGAAAGAACCCGGATTCTGCAGGAGATATCGACCTACTGCCGGGCGGCCGGCATGGCGGAGACAACATTCGGGCGCAGGGCCGTCAACGACGGCAAGCTGGTCAGCCGCATCCGCAACGGCGGCCGGATCAGCGACCGCACGCTCGAGCGCATCAGCGCCTTCATCGCCGCAAATCCCGCCGATCAGGCGGCGGAACGTTCGCTCCTCCTTGCCAATGGCACCGGCCGCTTCAACGCCGCGATGGCACGCGCCGCGCTGGACGGCATCGAGCCTGCCGCGGAGGACAGGAGCTTCCGCTTCTTCGACAACCGCCAGAAATACCTGCTTTTCGTCAGCACCTGCAGCGAGAAGCAGGTCGCCTCGGACCGGGTGGCGCTGGAGCTTGCCAACATCCATCCACGGCCGCCGGCGGTGCGCCTCTTCGATGCCGGCATCGGTGACGGCACGGTGCTGGCGCGGCTTTTGCGGGCAATGCACCACCGGTTCCCGACAATGCCGTTCTACGTCGTGGGCAAGGAGATCAGCCTGGAAGACATCCGGCTTGCCCTCGACCGCATGCCGGATCGCTTCTACGAACATCCGGCCACGGTGCTGGTGCTGACAAACCTGCATTATGCCGAGGCGCCGTGGCTGACTACGACTTCGACCAGGGCAGCCGGCAGCTTCGTATTCAAGGAATGCGTGCTCAGCGGAAACACGTCGCACGAATTCCAGCGGCAGATCACCGCGCTCGAGCCTTTCCTCGCCGACAATTGGCAGGCGCGGATCGGCCGCTCGGGCAACCCGGTCTACGACCGGCCGGTGGTGCTGGTGGTCTATCGCGAGGACCATCGCTTCCTGCTCGACCCGATCATCCCGCGGCTCGGCGCGGCACGGGCCGATTTCGACCTCATCGTCGCCTCGCAGCCCTATCGCGCCCGGGCGTCGGCCGCCTTCAAGGCCCGCAAGGTGATCGCGCCGCTGGCCCGCGCGCTCGGGCCAGGCGGCCGCCTGATCGGGATCCACTCCTATGGCCACGACCCGGGCATGGAGATCATCCAGAAGGTCTGGCCGGACGACAATCCGTTCACGACCGACCGGCACGACATCCTGCGGGCGGTGAAGACCGAACTCGGCGCCGAGGCGCGCCACTTCAACTTCAACGCCAATTCCGATACCCGCGCGATCTTCCGCTACGACATGCACACCTTGCCGAACGAACTGAGCCGTTCGATCGGGACATCGACGCTGTTCGCGGCCTGGAATGCGGCCGTCTATGTCGCCCAGGTGGAGGATGGGCGGTTGGAGGAGGCAACGCTCGACGGCCGCTACCTGGATGCCACCCGCGAGGTGCTGCGCGACCACGGCGGCCTGTGGTTCCTTGACGAATCCTACGTGATCTCGCGCCGGCGGGACTGAGATCCTGGCCCGGCCACCGCGGCGCCGACCTGGACGAGGAGGAGACATGACCTCGAAGATGAGCGAAATCCGCAGCCAGGTCATCGATGAGGTCCAGCATGCCTGCCGTGCGGGCCGTGCGCCCCTGCTCGCCAGGCCCTGGTCGCTGGAGGCAACGGTGCCGACGGATCGCGAGATCGCCGACCTCGCGCGTCTGGTTGGTTCCGGCACGGAGGTCTTCCTGAGTTCACTGCCGCGCATTGCCCACGACCAGCAGCTCGCCGCGGCCTGCACCGTCAGGCGGGCCGGGCTCGAGCCAGTGCTGCATCTCGCCGCCCGGAAATTTTCCAGCGAGCAGGAGCTCGAGGCGGTGCTAGGGACCGCCTGCGGCGACGCCGGCGTCCGCAAATGCCTGGTGATCGCCGGCGACTTGAGCGCGCCGCGCGGGCCGTTCGCCTCCAGCCTCGATCTCATCGCAAGCGCACCGTTTCGTGCCTCCGGCCTTCGCGAGGTCGGCGTCGGCGGCTATCCGGACGGGCATCCCTTCGTGGCCGAAGCCGAGGTCGCGGATGCGCTCAAGGCCAGGTTCGAGGCGGTGACGGCCGCCGGCATGACGCCCTTCGTCGTGACCCAGTTCTGCTTCGACGCCGAGAAGATCCTGCAGTGGCTCGCCCGGTTGCGGCGCATCGACCGGGCGGTGGCGGTCCGCATCGGGCTCGCCGGCCCGACCAGCGCCGGCACGCTCCTCAAGGTGGCGCTGCGCTGCTGGGTCGACCTGCCGGTCAAAAGCATCGCCGCCGCTCCCCAGCTTCTGCGTGCGGCCGCGCCGGACAGGATCGTCGCGGACATCGAGGCCGGGCTGAGGCCGCACCATGGCATCGGCGCGCTTTCGCTGCATTTCTACACCTTCGGCAGCCTGACGAAGACCGCAGAATGGGCGAAGGGGGCCGCGGAGGAGACGCGGGATCGCCCGAAAGCGGGGTAACAGGCGCGACGCGTTCAGATTGATGCGTCGAGACCTCGAGAAGCGTTGGCGGGGAGGCGCACGAGCATTGCCAACCCGCCGAGGCCACACCGCCGCGTCGTGGAACCTGTTCCGGCGCGAAGCGGGACGACGCCGGAGGGTGGGCGTTTGGGAAACGAGGCTCACGCCGATCGTCCGCCGGCCGGCCCGGACCGAGGCTTCCTCTCCCCTACAGCCCCAAAACCGAACTTTTTTCCGTCAATCGGCCCTTTCGCCCGCCGGCAAAACCTGAGAAAAGGCCTGATGCTCCGGCGGCTACCCTGGAAAAGTTCGGCGGCCGCACCAGAAAGACATCGAGGACGCCATGCCCGCCTATCGTTCCAGAACCACCACCCACGGCCGCAACATGGCCGGCGCACGCGGTCTTTGGCGCGCGACGGGCATGAAGGATCAGGACTTCGGCAAGCCGATCATCGCGGTGGTGAACTCCTTCACCCAGTTCGTGCCGGGCCACGTCCACCTCAAGGACCTCGGCCAGTTGGTCGCCCGCGAGATCGAGGCTGCCGGCGGCGTTGCCAAGGAATTCAACACCATCGCCGTCGATGACGGCATCGCAATGGGCCACGACGGCATGCTCTATTCGCTGCCGTCGCGGGAGATCATCGCCGACAGCGTCGAGTACATGGTCAATGCGCATTGCGCCGACGCCATGGTCTGCATCTCGAACTGCGACAAGATCACCCCGGGCATGCTGATGGCGGCGCTGCGGCTCAACATCCCGGTGGTGTTCGTCTCCGGCGGGCCGATGGAGGCCGGCAAGGTTAAGCTCGCCGGCAAGGAGAAGGCGCTCGACCTGATCGATGCCATGGTGGCGGCCGCCGACGATACGGTCACCGACGAGGACGTCACGGTGATCGAGCGTTCGGCCTGTCCGACCTGCGGCTCGTGTTCGGGCATGTTCACCGCCAACTCGATGAACTGCCTGACCGAAGCGCTCGGCCTGGCATTGCCAGGCAACGGTTCGACGCTCGCCACCCACGCGGACCGCAAGCGCCTGTTCGTCGAGGCGGGGCACCTCATCGTCGACCTCGCCAAGCGCTACTATGAACAGGACGATGCCAGCGTGCTGCCGCGCTCGATCGCCAGCCGCACCGCCTTTGCCAACGCCATGACGCTCGACATCGCCATGGGCGGGTCGACCAACACGGTGCTGCACCTGCTGGCGGCGGCGCACGAGGGTGAAGTCGACTTCACCATGGCCGACATCGACAGGCTGTCGCGCCGCGTTCCGGTGCTCTGCAAGGTCGCCCCGTCGGTGCCGAACGTGCATATGGAGGACGTTCACCGCGCCGGCGGCATCATGGCCATCCTGGGCGAGCTTGACCGCGCCGGCCTGATCGACACCACGGTGCCGACGATCCATGCCAAGACCCTGGGCGAGGCGCTGGAGCGCTGGGACGTCAAGCGGTCGTCGTCACAGGCGGTGCATGATTTCTACCGCGCCGGCCCGGGCGGAATCCCGACCCAGGTCGCCTTCTCCCAGGACGCCCGCTACGACAGCGTCGATCTCGACCGTGAGACCGGCGTGATCCGCTCGAAGGACCACGCCTTTTCCAGGGACGGCGGCCTTGCGGTGCTTTACGGCAACATCGCGCTCGACGGCTGCATCGTGAAGACGGCTGGCGTCGACGAGTCGATCCTGACATTCACCGGCCCGGCGCGAATCTTCGAGAGCCAGGACGCGGCGGTGAAGGGGATCCTGTCCAACGAGATCAACCCGGGCGACGTCGTCCTGATCCGCTACGAAGGCCCGCGCGGCGGACCTGGGATGCAGGAAATGCTTTATCCGACCAGCTATCTGAAGTCCAAGGGCCTCGGCAAGGCCTGTGCGCTGGTCACCGACGGCCGCTTCTCCGGCGGCTCCTCGGGACTGTCGATCGGCCACGTCTCGCCGGAGGCGGCCGAAGGCGGGGCGATCGGCCTCGTCGAGGAAGGCGACCTGATCGAGATCGACATCCCGAACCGCGTGATCAACCTCAAGGTCTCCGACGAGGAGCTGGCCGCGCGTCGCGCGGCGATGGAGGCCAGGGGGAGCGCCGCCTGGCAGCCGGTCGCCGCGCGCCCGCGCAAGGTGTCGACGGCGCTTCGCGCCTACGCCAAATTCGCAACCTCCGCCGCCAAGGGCGCGGTGCGGGTGGTGGACTGAAGCAACACGCTGCAGCGCCAATCCGGCTTTCAGCCCCACGCCAGCGTCTCCAGCGGCATTCCGCCGGAGCCGCAAGGCATGGCGCCGGGCCGTGCCTCCGAGGAATTCACGCCGGATAGCCGCCGGCGGCGGCGTTTCCGGCCCCGCGCCAGCTTGATCCGTCAAGCTCGCCGAGACCGTAGCGCTTTCTTCACCGCCGCTGCGATAGGCTCGAGCCGATCGGGGCGCGGCGCCTCGGCGCCGCGGTCATCCGGGAGGACAGCGCATGCGATGCCTGACAGCCGCCACGGCAGTCTCCGCCATCCTCATCAGCACGGCCGCGGCGGATTCCGGGCCGGATGCCGCCGCCTGCAACGACGCGGCAAGAGCCCATGCCGATCGCTATGCCGCGCCGGCCGATCTGGCGGACGCTGCAATCGCCGGCGGCCTGGACGGGGCGGTGGCGGGCGGCCTGCTCGGCCGGCATTCCGGCCGTGATGGCTGGAGCGAACGCGGTGCCACTCGCGGCGCCCGGGTCGGCGGCGCGCTTGCGGTGCTTGGCGCCATGAATGCCTTCGACCCCGCCGACTGGCAGAGGCTTTACGACGAGGCCCATGCCGCCTGCATGGCCGGCAAGGCACCGCCGCCAGCGGACTGCCAGTCGCAGGCGACAGTCTCGTCAGGATCCAATCGCGGACAGGTATCTGTCGGCTCTAACGGCCCCTGTTTCGAGAGCGGCGTGCGGTAGCCGGAAGGGCGATCAGCGCGGGGCCATGCGGATCGCGCCGTCGAGGCGGATCACTTCGCCGTTCAGCATTTCATTCTCACAGATCGCCTGCACGAGCTGGGCGTATTCCGAGGCCCGGCCGAGCCGCTGCGGGAACGGCACCTGCTGGCCCAGCGAGGCCTGCACCTCCGGTGACAGGTTGAGCAGCATCGGCGTCTCGAAGATGCCCGGGGCGATGGTCATGACGCGGATGCCAGACTTCGACAGGTCGCGGGCAACCGGCAGGGTCAGCGCGGCAACGCCGCCCTTGGATGCGGCATAGGCGGCCTGGCCGATCTGGCCGTCGAAGGCGGCGACCGACGCGGTCGAGACGATCACGCCGCGCTCGCCGTCGGCAGTGACCGGCTCGAGCGTCGCCATGTGGGTCGACGAAAACGCCATGCAACGGAAGGTTCCGACCAGATTGACCAGAATCGTCTTGGTGAAGAGCTCCATCGAATGGGGTTCGCCGCGCGAGGTGGTCTTGGCCGCCGGCGCGATGCCGGCGCAGTTGACCAGGATGCGCTCGCCGCCGAACCGGGCGCGCGCGGCCTCGAAGCCAGCGGCCACGCTGTCATCGCTGGAAACATCAACCTTGGCGAAGTGGCCGCCAATCTCCTTCGCCACCGCCTCGCCGCGCTCGGCGTTGAGATCGAAGATCGTGACCTTGACACCCTCGCCGGCCAGGCGCCGTGCCGTCGCCTCGCCGAGACCCGACGCACCGCCGGTGACCACCGCGGCGATATCCGCCCCAAGCTTCATGTCGTCTCCTCCATATGGATTGTCGGCTCGTGCAGGGTTGTCCCGACGCGGAAGCCGTCAAACGGAAAGCCGGACTCGTCGCAGGAACGGCACGAGCGGTCAAGCCGGGCCAAAGGGACAAGTCAACGCTCAAGCAAGGCTTGCGCCCGCCTTCGGGGACGCGGCGACCCGATCCGCCGATGCACTGCCAGCCGCCGTTTCGCCGCCCTGGCGCATGGCAGCACACCGGTGGCAACCGATTGCCGAAGCGCTGTCCGCGCCGCGGCGGCCTGTCATCACGGGACGAGGACCATGCCCTCGGCGGCGACCAGCATGCCGGGATGACGCTCCCTTGCGGCGAGACCGATCTCGTCGAGCGCGTCATCGCTGCGGCGCGGATCGTGGTGGAACAGCACCGGCGTCTTCACATTGGCATCGAGCGCCAGCTCCACGCCCTTCTGCCAGGTCGAATGGCCCCAGCCGCGATACTTGGGATATTCCTCGTCCGTGAACATGGCGTCGTAGATCATCACGTCGGCATCCTGCACGAAGGCGCGCACGGCGCGGTCGATATCGGGGTCGCCGTGCTCATGGTCCGTAATAATGCAGATTGCCTTGCCGCCATATTCCATGCGGTAGCCGCAAGCACCGCCGGGATGGCACAGGCCGACAGTCCTGATGACAAGTCCGTCCTCGCGCGGCAGGACATCGCCGGGTTGGAAATTGCGGAAGGACACGGCGCGCAGGGTGTTGGCCGCGACCGGAAAGATCGGCGGCGACATGACGCGGCAGATGATGTCGACCAGCCCCGACTTCTCGGCGAAATGTCCGGCCCAGGCAGTGATCTCGAACCGTTCGTCATAGGCCGGCGTGAAGAACGGCAGCCCGCAGATGTGATCGAGATGAGTGTGGGTAAACAGCAGGTCGAACCGTCGCGGCGGCATCGCCGAAAGCTGCAAACCCAGATTACGGGCGCCCGACCCGCAGTCGACGAGCACGAGCGAATCCCCCACTCTCAGCTCGAGGCAGGTGGTCTCGCCGCCATACCGGAGGGTGTCGGCGCCGGGCGTCGGCGTGGAGCCCCGCGCACCCCAAAGCTTCAGCGAGAAATCCTGCGCCAAGTCCGTGCCCTCGTCGATGGTCTCATGCCGCGGCATTGCCCGATCTGAGGGCGGCGAGATCCTGGGTGGTGCGTTCCAGACGTTGCGCCAGAGTTCGCATCACTTCCAGCGCCATATCAGGAAACTCTTTCATCAGTTTCAGGAAATCATCCTTCGAGACCGTAAGCACGTCCATGTCCGTCACGGCCACCAGGGTGGCCGTCCTCGGCACGTCGCACAAGATGGCGATCTCGCCGACGATCGCATTCTTGGAAACGCGTGCGACGGTTCGGTCGCCGTCGGGGGTCCTTACCCGCACATCGGCCTCGCCGTCGAGGATGATGAAGGCCGAATCGCCCTCCTCGCCCTGATTACACAGATGCTCGTCCGCTCTGAAATGAGTGCGTTCACTGATAAATGCCAACAGTCGCAGCTTCGTTGCGTCGATTCCCCGGAACAGGGGCACCCGTCTCAGGGCTTCGACTTCTGCATCCAGCGTCACGCTACCTCCTTTCGGCTCCGGCCCCTTGCCCCAGGTGTGCCCCAGTGCCCCCTTCGGCCGCCGCCGTTACCCTATCGCCAGATCGCACCGCCTTCAGGTGAAAATCACCATCCGGCAGAGACCTTGTTTCCTCCCACAGGCCGGGGCATCGTTTCCGCGCTCATTGAGCGCCCGATGCCCTATGCAGCCGCATCGCTCCTCACCACGCGACCGTGCTCCATACGGACACTATGCTCGAATTCTTGCGCCACGATCAAATTGGACGTTCCGAACAGCAACGTCCGACCCTTCAATTCGTCGCGGATCACCTTGCGCAGCGCCTTGTCCTCATCATTGACGCCGGAGGCCGTCTCGTCGAGTACGGTCACGGCCGCCCGCTTCAGCAGAGCCCGGACCAGCGCGACGCGGCGGCGCTGCGACGCCGACAGCCGCGAGCCGGCCACGCCGACGTGGAAATCGAGGCCTGCGCGGGTGATGGGCAATCGCAGTTCCATTTCTTCGACAAGGGAACGGATCATTCGATCGATGTGTTCCCGCGCGTCACGGCGGTCGACCCGCGGCCGCCCGAACAGCAGGTTGTCCTCGATGGACATCGGCGCAAGGTAGCGATCGGGGTCGAAGATCACGAAGCGCCCGCCGTCCGGACCGATCCGGTTGTGGAAGGCCCGGCGGGCGGCGACGATGTCCTCCTTGAGCGCATCATCGAGCACGCCCAGGCGATGCCTTGCAGGTATCAGCTTGAAGGTCAGGCCGATCAGCTTCGCCTTGTCGGCCGGTGAAGCCTTGGCACCATCACCCTCCAGCCGCGCTTGGCGCACGATCCGCTCGAACTCCGGCAGTTCATCCTGGGTGATGAAGGAGTAATTGCCGAGCAGCCCGGAGTCGTCGCTGATGTTCGCGAACAGTTCGACCATGGTCTGCGCGATCTGCATGCCGACCGCCGCCAGCTTGTCCGCCCGCCCGGTCTCGGCGAGGAAAGCGCTGACGTCGGGATCCTCGGCGACGCGGTCGAGCGAGACCGACGGGTCCGCCGGGACGGCGAAAAGGAGGTTCTCCGCCACCGTCGCGCTGTTGTTGAACCGGTTGATGTCCCACAATTCGACCAGGCCACGCGCGCCCTGCCCTTCCGCCAGCCGCTCCGACATGATCCGGCGGACGGCAAGAATGCGTTCTGTCAGCTCGCCGTTCGCTTTCGGATCGAGCCGCGACTGCAGACCCATGCGGTAGACATCGGAGGCAAGTCCGATGCGCTCGGCGAGTTCGAGTGCCCTGTGGTCGAGCGCTTCGAGATCGGGCACGCCCGCCGCCTCGACATCCTCCCACGACGCCTTGGTGTCATGGGTGGGATTGGCGGTCTGCTGCGCCTCCAGGATCCGCGCCTGGTCCGCCGACAGCGCCTCGCCCTGCTTGGCCGCGGGCCGCAGCGGACGATGGCGCAGGCCGTAGAAGAAGTTCTGGCGAACCGTCCCGGTCCACACATGCACCGACGAACCGACATAGGCGATCTGTCGGCCGAGGGTGGCTTCGGTGAGCGCGTCGAGATTGTGGCCGCCGATCTCGACACGTCCGGAACTGGGGCTGATCAAGCCCGCTGCCAGCTGCAGCACCTCCGCACGTCCGGAGCCGTCCGGTCCGACGATTGCGCAGGTCGCACCCGCCGGCACGGTCAACGAGGCTTCGAAAACTTCCTGGCCGGCGGCTCCGCCGGAGAAGCTCACGTTGTTCATCACCAGATCGCCCCTCAGCTCGACGGCATCGTCCGCCGTAAGCCGCTCAACTGGATAAATGTCCTGCGGATCGAAGTTTTCCACAACGGTCTGGTATTTTACCTCGACGTCGGCGACGAGCTGGTAATAGGCGAGCAGTTCTTTCCAGGGGCCGGCGAGATCCTTGTAGGCGGCGATCACGGCGAGCAGCGCACCGATCGACATTTCGCCTTCGATCACCAGATAGCCGCCGATCAGATAAAAGAAGAACGGCGTCAACTGGTTCATGAAATTATTGAGGAATTTGATAAAGTATTTCCAATTATAGATCTTGAAACGAATCTTGTAGTTCTCGTAAAGCCGATCCGAAATGTCGGCGGAATGCCAGGCCGAGGTATCGTTGGCGTGAATCTCTGCCACGCCGGCAATGCTTTCACCGACCTTGTCCGCCACCACGCGAATGTTCTTCACCCTCTCGCGCGACAGCAGGACAACCTTGCGCTGCAGCTTCGGAATAACGTACGCTTGCAGCGGGTAGGACGAGATCGCCGCCAGCCCGAGCCAAGGGTTCTGCATGAAGATGAAGCCGATCTGCACGGCGAGCATGCCACCCTGGTAGGCCGGCAGCGAGATCGCCTCGCCGATGAAGCCGCCGACGTCCTCGACCTCCGAGGTGATCATCGGAATGATCTCGCCGGAACTCACCTTCTTGAAATGGGGAAGGCGGAAACGCAGCACACGCTGGAACAGCTCGAACCGCAGCCGGCGCAGCATGCGCTCGCCGAGCCGGCCCTTGTAGACGTTGAGCACCAGCTTGATGCCGTTTGAGACGACGACGAGCCCGAGAAACGACAGGCACAGCAGCACGAGATACCCGATCTGGTTGAACTCGAACCAGAGCACCGAGCGCGGGAACCCGTCGCCCTGAATGGCGTCGTTGACGATCAGCTTGGGCAGTTCAAGCAGGATGTAGCTGACCGGATAGGAGGCAAACGTGATGAGAAGAATCACGAACTGCTGACGGGCGCTGAACTTCCAGATGAACTTGAAAAGGCTTTTTTCCATAAGGGCTTTCCGGGTCGCGCCATCGTCACGACAGGCAATGAGTTTCGCGCATATTACCCGCCACGCGCCCAAGTGCCAGAGTTGAGGAGCCTTGCATGGTGGTTGCAGGCTGGCTAGAGATAGCTCAGCGTCGGGAGTGGACGTGATCGTGCGGAACCGTGCGATTGCGGGTATCCGTGCGGGGCATCATGTCGACAACCTCCCCGAAAGTTCTCATCTACAGCCACGACTCCTTCGGATTGGGTCACCTGCGTCGGTGCCGCGCGATCGCCCATGCCCTGGTCGAGCGCTTCGACACCATGTCGGTGCTGATCCTGTCGGGGTCGCCGATCATCGGCAGCTTCGAATTCCGCTCGCGGGTCGACTTCGTGCGGATACCGGGGGTGATCAAGCTCCGGAATGGCGAATACACGCCGCTGTCGTTGTCGCTCAACATCGACCACACGCTGGCGATCCGCTCCTCGATCATCGAGCACACCGCCAAGGTGTTTGATCCCGATATCTTCATCGTCGACAAGGAGCCGACCGGCCTGCGCGGCGAGATCCTCGGCACGCTGGAGCTGTTGAAGGAGCGCGGATCGACGCGGCTTGTGCTCGGCTTGCGTGACGTCATGGATGATCCGAAGGTGCTGCGCGAGGAGTGGACGCGCAAGAACGTCGATCCGGCGCTGGAGCAGCTCTACGACGAGATCTGGGTCTACGGTCCGCCCGATCTGCACAATCCGCTTGCCGGAATGGGCCTGTCGCAGGTCGTGCACGACAAGGCGATCTACACCGGATACCTGCGCCGGGAGATCCCGAAGAACGCACCGGCCAAGGAGCCGCTGCCGTTCGACGACGAGCCCTATATCCTCGTCACCCCCGGCGGCGGGGGTGACGGCATCGAGCTGGTCGACTGGGTGATGCGGGCTTACGAGGCGCGCACACATCCGCTGTTCCCCGCCCTCGTCGTGCTCGGGCCGTTCATGCCGGCCTCGGCGGTCGCCGATTTCCAGGCGCGCGCGGAGAACCTGCGTGACGTCCACATCATCCGCTTCACGCCAACGATCGAGCCCTATATCGCCGACGCTTTGGCGATCGTCGGCATGGGCGGCTACAACACCTTCTGCGAGATCCTGTCGTTCGACAAGCCGACGCTGCTGGTGCCGCGGGTGGTGCCGCGCCGCGAGCAGTCGATCCGCGCCCTGCGGGCCGAGGCCACCGGTCTGCTCAAGGTGCTGCCGATCGACCACTATCCCAACGCCGACCTGATGGTGCACGCCCTCGTCGAGCTGCCTCGCCTCGCCCCGCCGTCGACCGCGGGCGTGGAGAAGCTGCTGGGCGGCCTCGATGCCATCGGCGAGCAGGTCGAACGCATTCTTGGCGACCGCCCCGCACGGCGGCTGCAGGTGGCTTCCGGCTGACGGGAAACCCGCGCACGGCTTGAACGGTGACCGCTGGCCGGCTATTTCGACGGGGCGAAGCGCGAGGTGCCATGTCCCGAGTCGCCGTCATCGTCAAAGGCTATCCGCGCCTGTCGGAGACCTTCATCGCCCAGGAGATCCTCGGCCTTCAGGAGCGCGGTATCGACCAGATGATCGTCGCCCTGCGGCGGCCCTACGACCCGTTCATTCACGACACCCACCGCCGGATCAAGGCAGAGGTGCTCTATCTGCCGGAATATCTTAAGGACGATCGGGCCCGCGTTGCCCGGGCGCGAAAATGGGCCGAGAGGCAGCCGACCTATGCCGCGGCCCGCGCCCTGTTCGAGGCGGATCTCGCCCGCGACCGCAACGCCGGACGGCACCGGCGCTGGGGCCAGGCTTGCGTGCTGGCCCACGAGCTGCCTGGCAACGTCTCCTGGATCCATACGCACTATCTGCACACGCCCTGCTCGGTCGCGCGCTACGCCGCACATCTTTCCGGGCGCAAATGGTCGTTCTCGGCCCACGCCAAGGACATCTGGACCTCGCCGGACTGGGAGCTGTCGACCAAGCTCGACGACGCCGCCTGGGGCGTGACGTGCACCCGGGTCAACCTTGAGCGCCTGAGGAGCCTTGCCCGCGCGCCGGACAAGATCGAGCTGGTCTATCACGGGCTCGACTTTTCCCCGTTTCCGGACCCCTGCTGCCGCGGCGAAGGCGCGAACGGCACGGCAATCGTCACGCCGGTCCGGCTCGTCTCGGTCGGGCGCCTGGTCGAGAAGAAGGGCTACGACGACCTGCTCGCCGCCCTCGCCCGGCTGCCGGCCGATCTCGACTGGCGTTTCGAGCATATCGGCGGCGGTGAGCTCGCCAACAAGCTGGCTGCGCTCGCCGACAGGCTCGGGCTCACGCCGCGCATCACCTGGCACGGCGCGCGGCCGCGGGAGGATGTGATCGCCGCCCTCGCCCGCGCCGATCTCTTCGTGCTGCCGTCGAAGATCGCCAGGTCCGGCGACCGCGACGGCCTGCCCAACGTGCTGATGGAGGCCCAGGCCATGGGCCTGTGCTGCATCGCGAGCGACGTCTCCGCGATCCCGGAGCTGATCACCGACGGCGTGACCGGTCGGCTGGTGCCGCCCGGCGACCGCGTCGCCCTTGCCGCCGCGCTCACGGCGCTGATGCGCGACCCTGAAACGCGCCGGCGGCTGGGCCGGGCCGCCGCGGCCCATGTCCGCTCGACCTTCGCCGCCGATCCCGGTCTCGACCGGCTGGCAGAGCGGTTCCGCGCGGTGCTGGGCCGATGAGGATCGCCTTCACCGCGCCGATGAAGCCGCTCGACGACCCGGTGCCGTCCGGCGACCGCACTATGGGGCGGCTGATCGTACGCGCGCTGGAGCAGGCCGGCCACACGGTCGAGATCGCGACCCGGTTCCGCGCCTGGCGTGCCAACGCGACGCCGGCCGAGCAGCAGGGGCTGGAGCGCGCGGCGCTGGCCGAGGCCGAACACGTCGCCGGCCACTGGGAAAAGACCGGCCAGCGGCCCGACCTGTTCCTGACGTACCACCTCTACCACAAGGCGCCGGACTGGATCGGGCCGGCTCTCGCCGACCGTTTCGCCCTGCCCTATGCGGTCGTCGAGGCGAGCCGGGCGCCAAAGCGGCAGGCCGGCGACTGGTCGCACGGCTTTGCCGCCGCCGACCGGGCGCTGGCGCGCGCCGATGCCGTTGCCGCGCTGCACCGGGCCGACGCCGAGTGCCTCGCGGCCGTCGTGGATGGCGAGCGCCTCTCGGTGCTCGCCCCCTTTCTCGATGCTGCCCCATATTCCGGGAAATTGCACCGGGATACCGGGTCCGCAGCGCCCGTGCGGCTGCTCGCCGTCGGGATGATGCGCGAGGGCGCGAAGCTTGCGTCCTACCGGCTGCTGGCGGAGGCGCTTGCCGCCGTTTCGGACCTGCCCTGGACGCTGTCGATCGCCGGTGACGGCCCGCAGCGGGCAGAGGTCGAGGCGCTGTTTCCGGCCGGGCGCACAACGTTTCTCGGCGCGGTGCCCCCCGAAGAAATGCCGGCCGTCTATGGCAGCCACGACGCGCTGGTGTGGCCGGCGATCCGCGAGGCGTTCGGCCTTGTCTTCCTCGAGGCTCAGGCTGCCGGGTTGCCAGTCGTCGGCGGCGCGGCCTTCGGCGTCCCCGACATCGTCGCCGAGGAGATCAGCGGGCTGCTCTCGCCCGAAGGCGATGCGAGCGGCTTTGCCGGCAACCTGCGGCGCCTGATCGCCGATCCAGGCTTGCGGCTCCGTCTCGGGCAGGCCGGGGCGGCGCATATCGCGAAACATCACGACCTTGCCGCCGGCGCCGCACGGCTCGATGGCCTGCTGGCCCGCGCCGTCCGCAACCACGACAGGCGGGTCAACGGAGGCCGGATGTGAGTTTCAAGGCCTTCATCCACGTCCAGCACCTGCTCGGGACCGGCCATGCCACCCGCGCCGCCGCCATCGGCCGCGCGCTCGCCGCCCGCGGCGTCGCGGTGACGCTCGCCACCGGCAACACGCTGCCGCCCCTGGTCGACACCACCGGCCTCACCGTCGTTCGCCTGCCGCCGGTGCGCACCGTCGACGCCCGCTTCAACCGCTTCGTCACGCCGGACGGCCTGGAGATCGACGACGCCTGGAAGGCCGCGCGGCGCGATGCAACGCTTGCCGCCTTCGCCGCCGACACCTACGACCTGCTGCTGACGGAGACGTGGCCGTTCGGCCGCCGGCCGTTCGAATTCGAGCTCCGCCCCCTTGTCGCCGCGGCCGAAGCCTGTGCCCGGCCGCCGCTGATTGCCACCTCGATCCGCGATATCCTGGTTCGCAAGCAGGAGTTGTGGAAGGAGGCGTGGATGGCGGACCAGGCCGAGGCGCATTACGGGCGCATCCTGGTCCATTCCGACCCGGAGTTCGTGCGGCTGGAGGATTCCTTCCCCTTCGCGGACCGCGTGTCTCATCTGGTGCGCTACACCGGCTATGTCGGCGGCACGCTGCGCCCGGCCGCACCGGGCGGCGACGGCGAGGACGAGGTGATTGTCTCCTGCGGTGGCGGCGCCGTCGGCCACAACCTGCTCGCCTGCGCGCTTGATGCCCGGCCACTGTCGCGCCGGGCGGGCGATACCCCTTGGCGCCTGCTCGTCGGGCACGATATTTCCGACATGGATTTCAACACATTGCGACGGAAAGCATCCGAGGACATCGTTGTCGAGCGGGCGCGTCCCGACTTTCCCGACCTGCTGAAGCGCGCCCGTGCTTCGGTCAGCCAGGCCGGCTACAACACCGTGCTCGACATCCTCACCGCCGGCTGTCCGGCGGTGCTGGTGCCCTTCGCCCAAGTCAAGGAGACCGAGCAGCAGCAGCGCGCCGAGGCGCTTGCCCGGCGCGGCCGCGCCGTCGTGACGTCAGAAAGGACGCTGACGCCCGAAGCCCTTGCTGCGGCCGTCGACGATGCCATTGCCCTGCCCCGGACCAGGGTCAATGTCCGGCTCGGCGGCGCGGAGGCGAGCGCCGACATCCTGCTCGCCGACCTGAGGGAGCGTGCCCGATGAGCACCGCCGACTTCGACATGTTCCGCAACACGCTGACGGCCCATCTCGGCTGGTTCGCCGAACGCGGTCTCAGCGTGCCGTTCTGGTGGCGCGACGACGACGCGGTCCAGCCGACCGCAGACCTCGACCGGCTGATCGCGCTTGCCAACCGTCACGACGTCGACCTTGCCATCGCCGTCATCCCAAGCAAGGCGACCGCCGCCCTTGCCGAGCGCATCGCCGATGAACCGCATGTCGTCGTCCTGCAGCACGGCTTCTACCACCGCAACTTCCAGCGCAAGGAGATCGGCGAAAAGGCCGCCGAACTGGGCACTCGGCGCGATCCGGACGAGGCGGTCGCAGATCTTGCCGCCGGGGCGGCGCGGCTGCGCGACCTGTTCGGCGACAAGCTGCTGCCGGTCCTGGTGCCGCCGTGGAACCGGATAGCGCCGGCCGTCGCGCGCCGACTGTGCGAGGTGGGGCTGACCGGGCTTTCGACCTTCACCTGGATGTATCCGTGCGAGCGCCGGCAGCTCCAGGCCCATATCGACATCATCAAGTGGAAGGGCGACCGCCGCTTCATCGGCTGGCGCAGCGCCGCCCTGCGCTTCGACCTGCAACTCGCGCGCCGCCGCACCAACCCGGCGGAGCCGATCGGCGTGCTGTCGCACCACCTTGCCCACGACGACGCCTGTTTCGAATTCCTCGCACGGTTCTTCGACATAGCCCGGCGGCACCCCGGCGCACGGTTTCCGCGGATCGCAGAGCTTGCACGCTCATGCAGCGCGCTGCGGTAAGACGGGTCCGCGCGGGCGGGCCCGGCGTGGCAACGCGCGGCGCAAGGCGCTTGCACTGACGGAAGCGCGCCGCTAGTCAGGGGCGCTCATCGGGGGCGCGCCAACCCGGAGTTTAATCGTGGATCAAAGCCAGTTGCTCGACACCCTCGTGCGGATCGCCCTTGCTGCGGGCGCCGAAACGCTCCCGCTGTTTCGTGCCGGAACCGCAGTGGAACGGAAGGCCGACGCGAGCCCGGTGACCGAAGCCGACCGCGCCGCCGAGCGGCTCATTCTCAAGCAGCTGCACGCCGCCTTCCCGGACGTTCCCGTCGTTGCCGAGGAATCGGTTGCCGCCGGACATATTCCCGAGATCGGGCGCCGCTTCTTCCTGGTCGACCCGCTCGACGGCACGCGGGAATTCGTCAACGGCAATGGCGACTACACCGTCAACATCGCTTTGATCGAGGACGGGCGGCCGGTGGCCGGCGTGGTGCATGCCCCGGCCCGCGGCGAGACCTATGCCGGAGCCGTCGGCCTCGGCGCCTTCGAACTGGCGGACGGCGCCCAGACCATCGGTGCCGGGCGGCCGATCGCCGTGCGCCGCGGCGTGGCCGAGGCGCTTGTTGCGGTGGCGAGCCGTTCTCACTCAACACCCGAGACCGATGTATTCCTCGACGAGGTCGTTGTGCGCGACCGGGTCTCCGTCGGCTCCTCGCTGAAGTTCTGCCTGGTCGCCAAGGGGGCCGCGGACGTCTACCCGCGCTTTGGCCGGACCATGGAATGGGATACGGCCGCCGGCCAGGCCGTGCTCGAGGCGGCCGGCGGCATCGTGGTTACGGCGGACGGTGCCGCGCTCGGCTACGGCCGCGTGGAGCAGCCGCACGATGCGCCCTTTGCAAATCCATTCTTTCTCGCGCTCGGCGATCCGGTTCCCCGTGACCGGATTCTGGCCGCATTTTCACGCTGCAATGCAAAAACCCAATAGGTAACCGGCCAGCGAAAATTTATTCCATCTGCCTCGCCACAGGACGAAACCTGCGGCTCGCTGCAGCCGGATTTCTCCGCTAGACAGGGGTGACCGGTCAGCAGCGTTCGGCACCGTCGCAACCTCCGACGGCCACAGGGCCCAGTATATTGGAGTGAACCGTCTCGTGATGTCCTCCCGCAGTCATTTGCAGCGTCTTGAGTCCGAATCGATCGAAATCATGCGCGAGGTGGTGGCCGAGACGCGCCGCCCGGTCATGCTCTATTCGATCGGCAAGGACTCCAGCGTGATGCTGCACCTTGCCCGCAAGGCATTCTATCCGGCGCCGCCGCCGTTTCCGCTGCTCCACGTCGACACGACGTGGAAGTTCAAGGAGATGATCACCTTCCGCAACCGCGCCGCGGCCGAGGCGGGCATGGAGCTGATCGTCCACACCAACCAGGACGGGCTTTCCAGGAACATCAACCCGTTCGACCACGGCTCGTCGTTCTACACCCAGGTGATGAAGACCGAGGCGCTGAAGCAGGCACTCGACAAGGGCGGCTACGACGCGGCTTTCGGCGGCGCACGGCGCGACGAGGAGAAGTCGCGGGCCAAGGAGCGGATCTTCTCGTTCCGCTCGGAAAGCCACGGCTGGGACCCGAAGAATCAGCGGCCGGAGCTCTGGTCGCTCTTCAACACCCGGGTGAAGCCGAAGGAGTCGATCCGGGTGTTCCCGCTGTCGAACTGGACCGAGCTCGACATCTGGCAATACATACTGGCGGAAGACATCCCGATCGTGCCGCTCTATTTCGCCGCCGAGCGTCCGGTCGTGGAACGGGACGGCCAGCTCATTATGGTCGATGACGAGCGCCTGCCGCTGCTGCCCGGCGAGGCGCCGCAGAGCCGGTTGGTGCGATTCCGCACGCTCGGCTGCTATCCGTTGACGGCCGCCGTGCCGTCCGCCGCGGCGACGCTGGAGGAAATCGTGGAGGAGATGCTGGTCGCCCGCACCTCGGAGCGCGCTGGTCGCATGATCGACCATGACGAGGCCGCATCGATGGAGAAGAAGAAGCGCGAGGGATATTTCTGATGAGCGTCGCCTTCGAACAGCGGGACGCAGCGCCCGTCGCCGCCTATCTCGCCCAGCAGGAACAGAAGGGGTTTCTGAGGTTTCTCACCTGCGGCAGCGTCGATGACGGCAAATCGACCCTGATCGGCCGCCTGCTTTACGACACCAAGCTGATCTTCGAGGACCAGCTCGCCGCGCTGCACCGCGATTCCAAGAAGCACGGCACCCGCGGCGGCGACATCGATTTCGCGCTGCTGGTCGACGGGCTCGAGGCCGAGCGCGAGCAGGGTATCACCATTGATGTCGCCTACCGCTTCTTCGCAACGGAGAAGCGCAAGTACATCGTCGCCGACACGCCCGGCCACGAGCAGTACACTCGCAACATGGCAACGGGTGCCTCGACCGCCGACCTTGCGGTGATCCTGATCGATGCCCGCAAGGGCGTCCTGACCCAGACGCGTCGGCATTCCTTCATCGTGTCGCTGCTCGGCATCCGCCACGTGGTCGTCGCCGTCAACAAGATGGACCTCGTCGACTATTCACAGCAGCGCTTCGAGGAGATCGAGGCCGCCTATCGCGCCTTCGGGGCGACCTTCGACTTCGAATCGCTGACGGTGATCCCGCTTTCGGCCCTCCAGGGCGACAACGTGATTTCCCGCTCCGAGGCGATGCCCTGGTACAGCGGGCCCAGCCTCCTGGAACATCTCGACACCATCGAGGTCCACGCCGACCTCGCCGACGCTCCGCTGCGGCTGCCGGTGCAGTGGGTCAACCGGCCCAACCTCGACTTCCGCGGCTACTGCGGCACGATCGTCTCGGGCCGGGTCCGGCCGGGCGACAAGGTGGTGGTGGCCCGCTCCGGGCGCGAGACCCGGGTCGAGCGCATCGTGGCCATGGACGGCGACCGCGAGGAGGCCGTGTCCGGCGACGCTGTGACGCTGACGCTCGCCGACGAGATCGACATCTCGCGCGGCGACGTGCTGTCGGCGCCAGCGGCCCGGCCGGAGGTCAGCGACCAGTTCACCGCTCATGTGATCTGGATGGGCGAGGAGCCGCTTTATCCGTCGCGGCCCTACCTGATGAAGCTCGGACGTCAGACCGTGACGGCCACGGTTACGGAGCTCAAACACAAGATCGACGTCAACACGTTCGAGCATCTGGCCGCCAAGGACCTGCATCTCAACGAGGTCGCCTATTGCAATATCGCGGTGTCGCAGCCGGTGGTGTTCGACCCCTACGAGGCGAATCGGGAGATGGGGTCGTTCATCCTGATCGACCGCTTCACCAACCGCACGGTCGGAGCCGGCGTGGTGTGGTTCGCGCTGCGACGCGCCTCCAACATCCACCTGCAGGCGCTCGACGTCGACAGGGCAGCGCGTGCGGCCGCCAAGCACCAGAAACCGGCCGTGCTGTGGTTCACCGGACTGTCCGGCGCCGGCAAGTCGACCATCGCCAATCTGGTGGAGAAGAAGCTGCACGTCGCCGGACGCCACACCTACCTGCTCGACGGCGACAACGTCCGCCACGGCCTCAACCGCGACCTCGGCTTCACCGCGGCCGACCGCGTCGAAAACATCCGCCGCGTCGCGGAGGTATCGAAACTGATGGCCGACGCCGGCCTCATCACGCTGGTGTCCTTCATCTCGCCCTACCGCGCCGAGCGCGACATGGCGCGCAGCCTGATGCCGGAAGGCGATTTCATCGAGATCTATGTTTCGACCTCGCTGGAAGAAGCCGAGAAGCGCGACCCCAAGGGCCTCTACAAGAAGGCGCGCGAGGGCAAGCTCAAGAACTTCACCGGCATCGACAGCCCCTACGAGGCGCCGGAGAACCCCGAGCTCACCCTCGACACCGAGCGGCACTCCGCCGAGGAGCTCGCCGATCAGGTGGTGCGGTTCCTCGAGGAGCGCATCCTCACGTGAGAGTGCGGGCGGCCGGGCGAGCCAGCCGGGCCGCCGTCTCATCCGCCCCCGCTCGAGGTCCGACACTTTACAGAGCGATGCGCTGAGGTAGGATCGCCGCGGCCGGCATCCTCTCGGCCGTTATCCTGGACGGCCGAGAGGATGCCGGCCAAGCTAATGTGAGGCGAACGCATCGCGCTCTTGCGGGGAGTCCCATGGCCGAAGGGTCCTGTCTGTCGATCGTGCTGGCCGCCGGGCTCGGCACCCGGATGAAGTCCGATCTGCCCAAGGTGATGCACCAGGTCGGCAACCTGCCGATGGTCGGCCACGTGCTGAAGACGCTGAGGGCGGCCGATGTCGAACGCATCGCCGTCGTCGTCGGGCCGGACATGGCCGATGTCGAAGCGGTGGTGCGCGCGACCGCGCCCGATGCGGAGTGCATGGTGCAGGCCGAGCGACTCGGCACCGCCCATGCCGCGCGCGCGGCCGAGCCTGCCTATCAAACGCCGGCGGACACCGTCCTCGTCCTGTTCGGCGACACCCCGCTCGTCACCGCTCAGACCATCCGCCGCATCCGTGACCGTCTGTCGGCCGGAGCGGACATCGTGGTGCTCGGCTTCGAAGCGGCGGACCCGTTCGGCTACGGCCGGCTGCTGATGGACGGCGAGCGGCTCGTCGCCATCCGCGAGGAGAAGGACGCCAGCGCCGAGGAGCGGCGCGTCACCTTCTGCAATTCCGGGATCATGGGCTTCAACGGCGCCCGCTTCGCCGACCTGCTGTCGCGGATCGGCAACGCCAACGCCAAGGGCGAATTCTATCTCACCGACGCCGCCGAGATCGCCGGTACGCTGGGCCTGACGGTGGTCGCCGAAACCGCGCCGGAGGACGAGGTCCAGGGCATCAACACCCGCGCCCAGCTTGCTCAGGTCGAAGCCGTGTTCCAGCGCCGGGCGCGGCTTGCCGCGATGGAGAACGGTGCGACGCTGACGGCGCCGGAGTCCGTGTTCTTCTCCCACGACACCCGGCTTGGCCGCGATGTCGTCGTGGAACCGAACGTGGTGTTCGGCCCCGGCGTGACCGTTGCCGACCGGGTCACGATCCGCGCCTTCAGCCATCTGGAGGGCACCAGCGTTGCCGAAGGCGCCATCATCGGCCCCTACGCCCGGCTGCGTCCGGGCGCGGCCATTGGCGACGACGCCCATATCGGCAACTTCGTCGAGATCAAGAACGCGGTGATCGACCGCGGCGCCAAGGTCAACCACCTGACCTATATCGGCGACGCCGACGTCGGGGCGAGGACCAACATCGGCGCCGGCACCATTACCTGCAACTACGATGGCTTTCTGAAGCACCGAACCAGGATCGGCGCCGGCTGCTTTATCGGCTCCCATGCGACGCTGGTCGCACCGGTCACGATCGGCGACGGCGCCTATGTGGCGGCCGGCAGCGTGATTACCGAGCCTGTCGGCGACGATGCACTCGTGCTCGGACGCGCCCGCCAGACCGAAAAGCCGGGTCGGGCCGCCGAGATCCGCGCCCGGCTCGCCCGGGCCAAGGCGGCAAAGTCGTCCTGAGCGCCGCCGCCCCTACCGCTATTCGCCGCATCCGCGGTTTGAGGCCACCGGAGGACCGGACATGCTGACCATCTGGGGACGGACCAATTCGGTCAACGTGAAGAAGGTGCTGTGGTGCGCCGAAGAGCTTGGCCTCACCTATGAGCGCAAGGAGGCCGGCGGCCTCTTCGGCCTTGTCGACGAACCGTCCTTCCGTGCATTGAACCCGAACGGCCTCGTCCCGCTGATCGAGGACGACGGCCTCGTGCTTTGGGAATCCAACACGATCGTGCGCTACTTCGCGGCGAAGTACGGAACACCGGCGTTCTGGCCGAGCGACCCGGCGACGCGCGCCAGCGGCGAGAAATGGATGGACTGGGCGACCTCGACCCTGGCGGGGCCGTTCAGAAACGTGTTCTGGCCGATGGTGCGCGCGGCGCCGGAAGAGCGCGACATGGCGCGAATCGAGGAGAACGTCTCCACCTGCTCACGCCTTCTCGGCATCGTCGACAAGGCGCTTGCGGATCAGCCCTATCTGAGCGGAGAGGCGTTCGGGGCGGCCGACATTCCCCTCGGCTGCTTCGCCTACGGCTGGTACGGCATGGCGATCGAGCGGCCCGACCTGCCGCATCTGAAGGCGTGGTACGACCGGCTCACCGAACGTCCGGCCTATCGCCAGGCGGTGATGATCCCGCTGACGTGAAAAGGCAGCGGATCCGAGCAGCCTGGTCCCGCCCTATCGGATCGGGCCCTTGAAGATGAAGAATGCGCCGAGGGCGATGAGGCCGAAGCCGATGGCGTGGTTGAGGGTGATCTTCTCGCCGAGATAGAGCACGGAGAACACGGCGAACACCGACAGGGTGATCACCTCCTGCATCGTCTTCAGCTCGGCCGCCGAATAGACCTGATGGCCAATGCGGTTGGCCGGAACGGCCAGACAGTACTCGATGAAGGCGATCGCCCAGCTTATGGCGATCACGGCGAACAGCGAGGAATGCGGAAACTTCAGGTGCCCGTACCAGGCAAACGTCATGAAGACGTTCGAGGACACCAGCAGCAGGATTGGCAGGATCTGGGGGCTGCCGAGGCTGGCGACGAGCGACGACATCCGTGGGGCTCCGGGCCTTTGCCGTCAGCCGGCTGCCGCCGCCGGCCGCAACAGCCGGAGCCGCCAGGTCACGTGCTTCTTGTCGGAGGTGAGCCGGTAGTCGTCGAGCACGGTCCAGCCCTCGCCGTCCGTCGCCTCCCAGAGCCGGGCGATCAGGCGGTTGGCGCCCGATTCCGGCCGCTTCGGCGAATACATCGAGATCGCGATCACGCCGCCGGGCCTGAGGAACGGCAGGTAGCGGGCGACGACGGCCGCCGGATCGTCGGCAAAGTGCAGCACCTCGTTAAAGACGATCGCGGAGAAGGTCTCGTCCTTTTCCGGCGTGAAGGTGTGCATGTCGCCGGCGCGCAGGCTTGCGATCGACGGATCGACGTCGGCGATTTCGATGGCCGCGGGCGCCAGATCGACCCCGACATAACGGTTGATGCCCATCGGCGTCAGGCGCTCGTAGAGCAGTCCCTCGCCGCAGCCGATGTCGAGCACCGAGTCCATGGCGTCGTTGAGGGCGAGCCACATGCCGATAATGCCGTAGCGCCCACTCTCCGGCAGATCCCTGAGAAAGGCCCAGCGGCCGTTGCGGTATTCCTCGTCCCAACCCGCGGCGGACGTCGCGTTCTTCATTCCGGAACTCTCCAACACCAAGCGAGACTGTTGTGTCCGAGGTCGAACCGGCCACAGGACGGAACGTCGATCGCTTCGATTCTCCCGATCACTTATAGGGATCTGCGGCGTCGCGCAAACCGTCACCGAGGAAGTTGAAGGCCAGCACCACGATGATGATCGGCACCACGGGAGCCATCAACCAAGGATAGATCACCACCACCGTGATGTCCTGCGCCTCGTTGAGCAGGACGCCCCAGGACACTGCCGGCCGCCTCAGGCCGAGGTTCAGGAAGGAGAGCGCGGTCTCGCCGAGGATCATGCCGGGGATCGACAGCGTCGCCGAGGCGATGATGTGGCTGGTGAAGCCGGGAAGCAGGTGTTTTCGGATCACCCGCGAGGGCCTTGCTCCCATCAGCACCGCCGCCCGAGCATATTCCTCCTCGCGCAGCGCCAGCAGCTTGGAGCGCACCGCGCGGGCAAGGCCGGGCCAGTCGAGCAGGCCGAGGATGATGGTGAGGCCGAAATAGATCCAGACCGGCGACCACGTCACCGGCAGCGCAGCGGACAATGCCATCCATAACGGCAGTTCGGGCAGCGAGCGCAGGATCTCGATGACGCGCTGGATCAGGCTGTCGATGAAGCCGCCGAAGTAGCCGGCGATGCCGCCGAAGACCATGCCAAGCACGATCGAGATCGCCACGCCGATCAGGCCGACCGTGAGCGACAGGCGCGCGCCGTAGATGAGACCGGACAGCACGTCGCGGCCGAGCCGGTCGGTGCCGAGCAGAAAGAGCGAGCCGCCCTCCGCCGGACAGAACAGATGGAAGCGCCCCGGAATCACGCCCCAGAACTCATAGGGCGAGCCGAGGCAAAAGAACCGCACCGGATAGATCCGATCCCTGTCCTCCTGAAACTCCCAGCGCACGGTCTCCAGGTTGATCGTGGACGTCATGCCGTAGACGAAGGGTCCGACGAACTCGCCCTCGTGGAACAGGTGCAGCCGCTGAGGCGGGGCGTAGAGATGGTCGTTCGACCGCTCGTTCGGTGTGTAGGGGGCGATGATCTCGGCAAAGGGGACGCAGAGATAGAACAGCAGCAGCACGATTCCCGACCACACGGCGATGCGGTGGCGACGGAACTTCCACCACATGATCTGCCACTGGGAGGCCTGGAAATAGCGCTCCTGTTCGGGCGTGAGCGTTTCGGTGGATTGGGGATTGAACGGCTGCGGATCGACGAAATGCTCGGCCGCCCCCTGGTCGCGGGTCTCGACCGTCACGACGCGGCCCTCCCGCCGAGACGGATGCGCGGATCAAGCACCGCGAGCAACAGGTCCGAGATCAGCATGCCGATCAGCGTCAGCACCGCCACGAACAGCAACACGAAGGCCGACAGGAACTGGTCCTGCGACTGCAGCGCATTGAGAAGCACCGGTCCGACGGTCGGCAGGTTGAGCACAACCGAGACGATGACCGAGCCCGACACCAGCGAGGGGATCAGGTTGCCGATGTCGGCGATGAAGGGATTGAGCGCCATTCTGAGCGGATATTTGACGAGCAGCTTCCCCTCCCTCATCCCCTTCGCGCGGGCGGTCGTGACATATTGTCGGTGCAGTTCGTCGAGCAGGTTGGCCCTCAGCCGCCGGATCATCGCGGCCGTTCCCGACGTGCCGATCACGATCGTCGGCACGATCAGATGGGCAAGCACCGACAGCGCCTTGTCGACGCTCCAAGGCTGGCCCATGTACTTCGGGTCCATCAGCCCGCCGATCGACAGCCCGAACCAACGGTTCGACAGGTAGAGCAGGATGAGGCCGAGCAGGAAGTTCGGCGTGGCGAGGCCGATGTAGCCGAGAAAGGTGAAGCCGTAGTCGCCCCAGGAATATTGCCGCGTCGCCGAGTAGATGCCGATCGGGAACGATACGATATAGACGAACAGGATCGTGGCGGCGTTGAGCACGATGGTCAGCGGCAGCGTCGGCCCGACCACGTCGGCGACCGGCTTGTCGTATTCGAACGACCAGCCCCAGTTGCCCTGCAGCAGGCCGTCGAACCCGTGCGGTCCCGGCCACAGGCCCACCCAGATGAGGTAGCGCTCGAAGAACGGCTTATCGAGCGAGAACTCATGGCGCAAGAACTCGAGCTTGGCGATCGAAGCGGTCTCGCCGGTCGCCCTCAGCACCGCGATCTGGTTGGAGATGTAGTCGCCGGACGGGAGTTCGATGATGAAGAACGTCAGAAGGCTGATCACAAGGAGCGTCGGGATCATCGTCAGGATCCGGCGCACGATGTAGTAGAGCATTACGACCGTCCTTCCACGGCAACGTCTTGGCACCGATCACGGCGGGGCCCGAGGTAAGAGCCCGGCGCGCGGCACATCGGGTTGGTGTAGCCGGGGCACGATGCCGTCGGACGCCGCCAGGCGCCTTGTGGTATCATGCCCCGGCCGGATTTCCGGTTACGAGGCGCCGGCTCTCGGCGGTTCATGCCGGGACCGGCCGCACCAGTCTATTCGAAAAAGAACGCGTCCATGCGGTGAATGCCGAAGTGGGCGCCCGGATCCCAGCCGAAGATGCCTTCCGCGGGCACGTTCGCCAGCCCCTTGACCACCACGGGCTGACGCACCTCGGAGACGAGGCCGATGTGGATGGTCTCGTCAGCATGGATCTGCAGCATTTCCTCCCACACCGCCTGACGCTCCTCCCTCGACGCCGAGGCCAGCCACGCTTCGTAAAGGTCGAGCAGGCGCACCGCCGGCGGCCAGTCCGGCTTCTCGCCGGTCTTGCCGTCGGTCTCGTAATGATCGCCCCAGGCCGGCCACGACAGGAAATCGCCGCGGGTCGGGGCAAAATCCTCCGGCGGCATCTCGGACGTCGGCACGCCGTTCTCGAACCCGCTCCACACCGACATCACGAGATCGCCGGACATCGCGCGGTCACGGATGGCGTCGCGCTGGCTCGGCTTGGCGAACAGCTTGACGCCGATCTCCTTCCAGGTTTCGGCGACGAGCTGCAGCGCGTCCTCCTGTTCCTTCTCCTCGCCGGCGGTCTCGACGATGATCTCGAGGGGGCGCCCGTCCGGCAGCAGCCGGATGCCATCGGAGCGTCGCTGCGTCAGCCCGATCTCGTCGAGCAGGGCGTTGGCCTTTTCGGGGTCGTAGGTTGCCCAGGCGGTGCGGTACTCCGGCCTGTAAAGCGGGCTCATCGGCAGCACGGTGTCGTTGCTCGCCTTGGCGAAGCCGAGATAGAGAACCTTGTTAATCATCTCGCGGTCGATGCCGAGCGACAGCGCGTGACGGAAGCGGCTGTCGCGCATCAGCTGGCGCCACACCGGATCCTTGACCGTCAGATTCGGCAGCAGCGAGATCTGTGCGCCCTTGGAGATCGGCCACAGCAGCGTCTTGTAGCCAGCCTGGGCCTCGCCCTTCTTCAGGACGGTGATGTCGGAAAAGCCAATGCCCCGCGCCTGGAGATTGGCCTCGCCAGCCTGTGTCTTGGCCGGGATAATCTTGCCGTCGGCCACCGTCATCACCACCTGATCGACGTAAGGCAGCTGGTTCCCGTCCTTGTCGACCCGGTGGTAGTAGGGATTGCGCACGAGAACGAAGCGCCGCTCGCCCTGATCACCCGACCGCATCCAGGGCTGCAGCGTCGGCATGTCGAGGTTGGACGCGTTGTACATGTCGTCCTTCTTGTTGAAGAGCGACGACCAGCTCTTGGCCTTTACCTGTGCCGCCAGCTTGGCGATCTGGTCCTTGTCGCCGTACTTCTCGTGAAACTGCTTCAGATAGTGTGCCGGACGATAGATGAACGGCGGACGTGCCTTGGCAAGCTCCGGCAGGAACAGCGGATTGGGCTCCTCCCAGCTGTAGCGGACGGTGGTCTCGTCGATCACTTCGAACACCGGCGGTTTGCCGCCCGCCAGAAGAAACGGCGGCAGGCCGGCGGGATTGGTCTCCGTGTTGAGAGCAACATCTTCGTAGAAGAAGCGGAAGTCCTCCGCCGTGAAGGGGTGACCGTCCGACCATTTGTGCCCTTCCCGCAAATGCAGCGTGAAGATCTGATCATTCTCGACCTCGACGCTCTCGAGAATGTCGGGCACCAGTTCGAATTCCTCGTTCCAGCCGACGAGACGGGCATAACCCCAGACGTTGATCAGGCGTACGTCCCTGCTGCGGCCGATCATGGTCTCGATCGTGCCGCCAGGCTTGCCGATCTTCCGTCCCGAAGCCTCGAGATCGACCACCAACGGCTCGGCCGGTATACGCTCCGCAACCGGCGGCAGGTCATTGCCGACCCGGTCGGCCAGGAACGGCGTTTCCCTCATCTCCAGAGCGGATGCGGGCAGCATGACCCAAGGGGCCATGGCTGCGACCGCAATGACCCAGACACTCACCCTGCGGATCATCCCACAGCCTCCAAAGGCGCCTTGGGCGCCGGTTGTGTTGCAAGTCCCGGAGCACACACGAAGTGCCCGGGGGCTTGTTCGACGAGGGCCGGAACGACGCCGTCGACGAGGCGATAGGGTTCCGGCCAAAGGCGGGGTTCCGACGCTTTCTGCGCGCCGAGACGTGCAAAATCGAGCGGAGCATTGAGGTCCGGTTCGGGCACGGCGGCGAGCAGGGCCTGCGTGTAAGGATGGAGCGGATCCGACACGACCTCCCGCGTCGGCCCGATCTCCACAATGCGGCCGCGGCACATCACGGCTATGCGGTCGGCGATATAGTCGACCACTGCCAGATTGTGGCTGACGAACAGGTAGGTCAGACCGAGCTCGTCCTTCAGGTCCTTGAGCAGGTTGAGGATCTGGGCCTGAACCGACACGTCGAGTGCCGAGGTCGGCTCGTCGCACAGGATGAATTCGGGACTGAGCGCGAGCGCGCGGGCGATGCCGATGCGCTGGCGTTGGCCGCCGGAGAAGGAATGCGGATAGCGTCGCAGGAAACGGCCGTCGAGCCCGACCAGGCGCATCAGCTCGCGCACCCGCTCCGACCGCTCCTGCGCCGTACCGATGCCGTGGATGGCATAGGGCTCCGACAGGATGTCGTTGACCGTCATGCGCGGGTTGAGAGAGGAGAACGGATCCTGAAAAATGAGTTGAACCCGCTTGCGGTAGTCGAGCAGCTCCTCGCCCGCGAGCTTCATGACATCGAGGGGACCGCTGCCGGTGTCATAGAGCACACGCCCCTCCTCGATCGGCAGTGCCCGCAGGATCGTCATCGCCGTGGTCGTCTTGCCGGAGCCGGACTCGCCGACGAGGCCGACGCACTCGCCGCGATGGATCGTCAGGTTGACGTCGTCGAGTGCCAGCAGCTCGCGTGGCTTGGCGCGGAACAGGGCGCCCTTGCGGGTGATGAAGCGCTTGGAGACGTGCTCGAGCTTGACCAGCGGCGCACCGACCGGCACGCCTCCTGTACGACAATGCGCGACAAGCCCGTCCGTCTTCGGTGCCACCGGGCGAATCGGCACCAGACGTTCGCCCTGTGTCATGCCGAAGCGCGGAACGGCCTTCAGCAGGGCCTTGAGGTAATCATGCTTCGGCGCGGAGAACAGCGCCTCGGCGGAGCCCTTCTCCATGATGCGCCCATGGTAGATCACCACAACCTCGTCGGCCATGTTGGCGACCACGCCGAAATCATGCGTGATCATCAGAACCGACATTTCAAGCTCGGACTGCACGTCCTTGATGAGCTTCAGGATCTCGGCCTGAATGGTGACGTCGAGCGCCGTCGTCGGCTCGTCGGCGATGAGCAGCGCCGGGCGGCAGATCATTGCCATGGCGATCATCGCACGCTGGCGCAGCCCGCCGGAGAGTTCGAACGGATAGGCGTCGAGGGCGCGGTCGGGGTCGGGAAACTGCACCAGCCGCAGCATTTCGCGGGTGAGCTCGCGCGCCTCGGCGCTGCCGACGTCGCGGTGCAGCTCGGCCGCCTCGCCGATCTGGTCGCCGATCGTGTGCAGCGGCGACAGCGAGGTCATCGGCTCCTGGAAGATGATGGCAATCCGGTTGCCGCGGATCGCCCGCATCTCGGCGCCGCCGCGGTCGAGTGCAGCGATGTCGACCGGAACGCCGCCACAGGCAGGATCATTAAGGAGAATCCGTCCACCAACGATCCTGGCCTTGGACGGAAGCAGGCCCATGATCGCCTGGGAAATAACGGTCTTGCCGGAGCCGGATTCGCCGACGAGTGCGACGGTCCTCTTCATCGGGACCGCGAAGGACACCCCATCGACAGCCCGGGTCTTTCCCTCCGCAGTCTCGAAATCGACGGACAGTCCGTCGATCGTCAGCACAGCCACTTGTCCGCCCTCCGCGGCGCTTTTTCGCGCCGCCGTTTTTGTTGCGCCATTATAGAAGGCGGGAATTCTGTTTGAAATGAGTACGCACCGCCCCGCCCCGTTCTTGCGCCCGAGAGCCTACCGCGCGTTTCGGCGCGGCGGCAACGGCCCTCGTGTTCAAGTCTCGTCGGATTCCCCCAACACCGAACGCAATCGTTCGGTCCCGGACAATCTGAACGACCACACCTTAACGCCCTGTGATCTAAATCACAAAAGCAGGAAAAGGCCACAATCTGACGACATCCGCGCCCGGGGAAAGAGGCGGAGAACCGGATCACCAGGAGTTGAACAGGTCTGGCGAGCGCGAACCCGGTTCGGGCCCGCCCCCCTCCTGCCCGGCCTCCAGATCGGGCACGATCAGGAAGTCTCCCCGACCGGAGGGACGGGCACGGTTCATGTCGACGTAGCGCCGCCCGTAGCGCATCTCGGGCCGCTCCCGACCGACCGGCTCCGGTACTGGCGCGGGATCGAACCCCTGCCAGTTGATGTTGAGCAGCACGGTGCCGGGGACGAGTCCTTCCTGCCAGTGCAGATTGTTGTGGCGCAGCGTGGTAAAGACGCCCTCGCCCGGCCCGAGCCGGCGGCTCGGTTCCGGCTGCACCTCGATCTCGCCCGGCGCGATCCGGCGCATCAGGCTGAACTGCTCGACGCGGACGGCGCCGGCAAGGACAATCTGACAGCTGAGCAGGTTCTGGTGGGCATGTGGCGGATGGGCCTCGCCCTGACCGAGCGCGAATAACTGGAGCTTGAGCCTGCCGCCGGGCAGCCTGGCCTTGTAGAGCCGGACCACAGCTGCGGGCAGCGGCGTTCGCGCGAGACAAAGACGCCCCGACCGCACCTCGCTGGAGATCTGCTCGATCAGGATCTGGAGGAAGGCGGCGGCCATATCGTCGTCGATCGGCAGCCGAGCCGCGAAGGCTTCGCACCGGTCAACGATTGCCGCGAGCACACCGAGGCCGGACGGCCCGGCGAGGGCATCAACATTGTAGTACTTGCCCATGGGCACACTCTCGGGCTTGGGAGGAAACTGGCCGGCCCCCGTCGGCTCGCGAGATGTCTGATCAGGCGACGCCCGCCACGCCATCCGGGACGCGCACCGCTTCGGCGGGACGCTGTGCCGTGACACGCCAGACGTCGACGTCACTGGCGCGCCCGCGCAGCTGCTGCGCCCCGATCTCCGTCGCAACGAAGGTCGGCGGCAAGCGGCGGATCGTCTCACGGCTGGCAAGAATCACCGTCTCGTCGTCAGGCGCGATGTCCCGGCCGAGGAACTGCAGCCGCTGGCACACGTTCACGGCGTCGCCGACCACGGTGTAGTTCCAGCGGTCGAGCGCCCCGACGTTGCCGACGACGACAGGACCGGTATGGACGCCGATCCGGATGCGGATCTGTTGACGCCCCTCCTTCCGGGCCACAGCGTTGTCGGCACGGATCGCCTCTGCCATGGCAAGGCACGCCGCCACGGCGGCCTCGGCATGGTCTGTCCTGGCATCGGGGGCGCCCCAGAAGGCGAGCATGCCGTCGCCAAGGAACTTGTCCACGGTGCCGCCATGTTCCTCGACGGCGGCGACCAGCAGCGCGAAGTGATGGTTGAGCACCGCCGCCGTCTGTGTGGCGCTCATGTTCTCCGACAAGGTGGTGAAGCCGGCGATGTCGGTGAAGATCAGCGTCAGTTCGGCCTCGCGCGCCTCGATAGCGCCGTCGAGGCCGAGACGCATCAGCTTGCGGAACAGCGAGCGCGGCACGTAGGTGTTCATCGCCCTCAGCCCGATCACCATTGCATTGAAGGCGCCGGCCACCTGATCGATCTCGCGTACCCGGCTGCGCGGCATCGGCTCGACCTGATCGAACTCGAGGGCCCCGATATGGCTCGCGCGCTTGGCCAGCGCGCGCAGCGGACGCGCCGCGCGCCGCGAGAGCCACAGCGCCGCGGCCAAGGCAATGGCGGCGCAAACGAGCCCGACGATCGAGGATCCGCGCAGCCGGGTGATCTCGCGCGAGATGCTGGCGGCCTGGACGTATTCGCCGACCACCCAGGGAGCCGGTCCGTAGTCGTTCACCGTGATCGTCAACGCCAGATAGTCGGGCTCGCCGCGCGAGAACTCGATGAGGCGGACATCGACACCGCTGCGGCGCGCCTGATCGAATTCCGGGACGATCGGGGTCTCGTTGAGTTTCTCCAGCACCGGATCGCCAAGTTCGGCGATGGAAGCCGGCAGCATTCTGGTGCGAAGCTGGTCGAACTGGGGCGTATCGAGATCGGAGTAGGCGATGACCTCGTCAGTGCCGTTGAGGATGAAGATCGTCGCGTTGTCGCCTTCGTCGAGATTCTTGACCATGCCGCCGAGCTCGCGGGTCGGCACCGCGGCGGTCAGGTAGGCCACCAGATTGCCGTCCCGGGTGAGCGGCACCGTGACATTGGCGAACAGTTCGCCCTCGGCCTCGGTCAGCGGACCCCAGGTCGGCGGCGACGTCGCATCGACCCTGTCGACGATGTAGTGCTGCACCTCGTTCGACGTTTCGAAGCGGCCCAGCGGCTTCAGCGTGCCGCCCGGATCACGATACATGCCCTGCTCAAAGCCGTCGGGACGGGTGATGACGAGCGCGTCGATCGAGTCATTGCCGTAGATCGCGCCCGACAGGATGGGCCTGATCCGGTCGAAATCATCGAGCGGCACCTCACCCGTTTCGAACAGCGGTTTCAGCGCGGCAACGGCATTTGCAACCGAGTCCAGGCGCGACCGCACCTGATGCTCGACGGCCTGTGTGGTCAGCACCGCCTTGTCGTTGAGCAGGGAGAAGGTGTTCTCCTTGTTGGCATCGACAGCCATGCCGAGGACCAGCAGGACGGAGACGACCACAAGACCACCGAAGGCCGTTCCGGCCAGAAGCGTCAGCGGAATTGTGCCGTACCGCTTTCGCTTTCTGACCGCCCTGCGCCGGTTCCCCTTCTTTCCGACCATCAACCTCACCCTGCCACCGCAACCAGCGGTTCCCGGATCGCCCCCCGGCCAACCGGTTCCGACACAATATAGGGAGCGTCTCCTCCAGTTAAATTGCTCCTCGAGCCAAAGGGGCCGACGCTTTCAGAACGTTCGCCGCCCCGCCGCTCTGAGCCCGCATTCTCAGCGCTTTCGGCCGCACCGCGCAGCAGCTGTCGCGTCGTCCTCAGGCCCAAGACTACCTGAAGCGCCACCGGCGGCAAGAACGCGGTACGCCCGATCGCTTTCGACCCGGTTTCCTCTCGGCCCGACCCGAGGTAGCGTGGTGCGATTCTCGGGTCGCCCGGTCGGCCTGCCGCCGCGCGGCGAAACGTCCTCGACCCGACGTCGCTCACGCATTCTTCCCCGATCGGACGGGCCGGTATCGGACCGTCGTGGACCCGCCCAGGAGTGTTTCCGCGTCATGACCGGCATCGACTACGAGAGCGAATACAACAACCGTGCCCGAGTTCCGGACCATCTCGAGGTGATGGAGGGCTGGCAGCGCGACGCGGCCGCTTGGCGCGAAACCTGCCGCTGCGAACTCGACATCGCCTACGAACTGTCGCCGCGCACCACCTATGATTTGTTCCTGCCCGAACCGGGCCGGGAGGGCCCCCGCGTCATCGGGCTCTTCGTCCATGGCGGCTACTGGCAGGCGCTCGACTGCAAGTCGTTCTCGCACATGGCGGCCGGGCTGGTAGCCCATGGCATTCCGGTCGCCGTGGCCAATTACGACCTCTGCCCACAGGTGCGGATCGGCGACATCACCGAGGAGATCCGCCGGCTGACGGAAACGCTCTGGGACCGGTTCAACCGCCCTGTTCTGGCCTTCGGGCATTCGGCCGGCGGGCATCTGACGGCAGAGTTGGTGGCGACGCGCTGGGGCGAGCGCGGCAAGCCCAATCGACTGGTCCCGGCCGGGCTTGCCCTGTCCGGCCTGTTCGACCTGCAGCCGCTGGTCGGCACTTCGATCAACGAGAAGCTCAGGCTCGACCGCGACGAGGCCATCGCCCAGTCACCGATCACCCGTCCCACGCCGGCCGGGACGCGCTTCACCGCGGCGGTCGGCGCCGACGAGTCGGCCGAATATCTGCGCCAATCGCGCATCATCGTCGATCAATGGAGCCGCGGCGGCGTCGACGCCAAGCTCGATATCCAGCCGGGAGCCAACCACTTCACCGTCATCGGCCCCCTCGCCCGGCCAGACAGCGCGCTGACGCTGGAGCTGATGGACATGGCCCGCGCAGTCGGCTGAAGGCAGCCGGCGCAATCGTGCCTCGCTTTGACCCAGCGCATTTGCAACCCTCGGCTTGATCCTCCACAAGGAGGAGAGCGCCAACCGGCTCCCGCCCCGGAGCCCCAAGGAGTTCGTCATGGCAAAGGATGCGGTGATGTCGGTCCGGCTCGAGGACTACCGGCCGGCAGACTACGGCATCGACACCGTCGATCTCGACATCCGTCTGTCGCCGCAGGCGACGCGGGTGACGGCGCGGCTCGCGCTGCGGCCGCAGCCGGGCACGGCGCCGGGAACTCCGCTCGTGCTCGATGGCGACGAACTGAAGCTGACCGGCCTCAAGCTTGACGGCGTACCGCTTGCCGCCGGACGCTACAGCGCCTCTGCCCAGCGGCTCGAGGTGACCTCGCCGCCGGCGGGCCCCTTCACGCTCGAAATCGACACCGAGATCGATCCCGAAGCCAACACCAAGCTGATGGGACTCTACCGCTCCAGTGGCACCTACTGCACCCAGTGCGAGGCCGAGGGCTTCCGGCGCATCACCTATTTTCTCGATCGCCCCGACGTCCTCTCCGTCTATACCACGCGGATCGAGGCGCGCCGCAGCGAGGCGCCGATCCTGCTCGGCAACGGCAATCCCGTTGCCGCCGGCGCGGTTCCCGGCACCGATCGGCACTTTGCGGTCTGGCACGACCCGCATCCCAAGCCGTCCTATCTGTTTGCCATGGTCGCCGGCGACCTCGCCAGGGTGACCGACAGCTTCACCACCATATCCGGGCGGAAGGTGGAACTCGGCATCTATGTCGAGCACGGCAACGAAGCCCTGTGCGACTGGGCGATGGACTGCCTGAAGCGCTCGATGCGCTGGGACGAGGAGGCATTCGGACGCGAATACGACCTCGATGTCTTCAACATCGTCGCCGTGTCCGACTTCAACATGGGCGCGATGGAGAACAAGGGCCTCAACATCTTCAACGACAAATACGTCCTGGCCGACCCCGATACGGCGACCGACCAGGACTATGCCGGCATCGAGGGCGTGATCGGCCACGAGTACTTTCACAATTGGACCGGCAACCGCATCACCTGCCGAGATTGGTTCCAGCTCTGTCTCAAGGAGGGCCTGACCGTCTTCCGCGACCAGGAATTCTCCGCCGACCAGCGCTCGCGCCCCGTCAAGCGCATTGCCGACGTGCGGCTATTGAAGTCGCACCAATTCCCGGAGGACGCCGGCCCCCTCGCCCATCCGGTGCGGCCGCGGGTCTACCAGGAGATCAACAACTTCTACACGGCGACCGTCTACGAGAAGGGGGCGGAGGTCGTGCGCATGCTGAAGACGCTGCTCGGCGACGAGGGCTTTCGCGCCGGCATGGACCTCTATTTCACCCGCCACGACGGCGAGGCGACGACGATCGAGGCCTTCCTCGCCTGTTTTGCCGACGCGACGGGCGCTGACCTCACCCAGTTCGCCCTGTGGTATGAGCAGGCCGGCACACCGATGCTGACCGCGGAGACACGGTACGAGCCGAAGGCGGAGCGCTTCACGCTCACCCTGCGCCAACAGGTGCCGCCGACGCCGAAGCAGCCAGACAAGGCGCCTATGGTCATTCCCGTGCGCTTCGGCCTCCTCGGTGCCGACGGGAGCGACCTTCCCTATGCCACCGTCACGGGTGCGTCGGTCGAGGGCGACGTCCTCACCGTCACCGCGCCGGTGCACAAGGTGACCTTTACCGGCGTCCGCGAGCGGCCGGTGCCGTCGCTGCTGCGCGGCTTCTCCGCACCGGTTCACCTCAAGACCGACCTTGCCGAAGAGGACCTTCTGTTCCTCGCCCGCCGCGACCGCGATCCGTTCAACCGCTGGCAGGCAATCCAGACACTGGCACTGTCAAGTCTGATGGCCGGCGCCCGTGCCGTCGCGACGAACCGGCCCGTGCCGGTCGATGAAGCGCTGATCGAGGCTCTGCGCGCGATCGCGACCGAAGACGCGCTGGAACCGGCGTTCCGCGCCTATGCGGTGCAGCTGCCGGGCGAGGCGGACGTCGCCCGGGAGATCGGCAGCGACGTCGATCCGGACGCGATCGCTTCGGCGCGCCGCAGCTTGCTTCGGGCGGTGGCCGACCGGATCGACCAAGACCTGCTTGCGCTGATCGACAGGCTGTCGGCTGAGGCCAGCCGCTCCCCCGACGCGAAGGCCGCCGGCGTCCGCGCGCTGCGCAACGTCGCTCTCGACATTCTCGCCTATGCCGGCTCCGGCGCTCATGCCGAACGCATCCATCGCCACTTCGCCGCGGCGGACACGATGACTGACCGGCTGGCGGCGCTGACCACTCTGGTCCACGCCGGCCTGGAGCAGGCCGAGGACGCGCTGGCCGCATTCTACGATCGGCACCAGAAGCATCCGCTTGCGATCGACAAGTGGTTCACCGTACAGGCGACGGCGCCGGACGACGGCACGCTCGACCGGGTGAAGGCGCTGACGGCGCATCCGGCGTTCAGCTTCGCCAATCCCAACCGGATCCGCTCCCTGATCGGCGCCTTCGCCACCGGCAACCAGACCCAGTTCAACCGCCCGGACGGCGACGGCTTCCGCTTCGTCGCCGATACCGTGCTGGCGCTTGATGCCAGGAATCCGCAGGTCGCGGCCCGGCTGCTGTCGGCCTTCCGATCGTGGCGGGCGCTGGAAGCAGGCCGGCGCCGGCTGGCCGAGCAGGCGCTGCGCCGCATTGCCAGCGCGCAGAACCTGTCACGAGACGTCGCCGACATCGCCGAGCGGTCGCTGCAGTCGTAGCGGCGGGTCCGTGGCCCTTCGGCGAGCCCAGGGCCTCGGCCGGCGCGCATTCGGTCTATCCCAGGGACCGCAGAGGCATTCGCGGCGCGGCTAACCGGCTCGCTGCGCGCGAGGAGAACGACTGCCGAAAGACGAGCCTGATTGGAGCGATTCACCCGACGACCCTGCCTGGGGCGGCGCGTGGTTTAAGGCTTGCGGACCCGCCCTCAAGGCGCACCAGAACGCCCTCCCGATAACCTTCAGAATCTATACTTTTCGTTAACCATTTTTCCCGCGCCCAGGGCTGGACAATACACGCGAATACGATTCAAATGAGACTGATTCGAGGTTCGGCGTTGTATCGGATCTGATCGTCAATTCGATTCATCGGGAGCCAGCGGCATGGCGCGGGCCTTTGTCGGCACGACGTCCGCGCGTCGATTCGCGGACCTCATCCAGAGACACCGCCAAGCGGCCACGTTGACGGGCCATATCCGACTTCTCGCGCAGCCCGCCTACCAGCGGCTTCTCGCAGCCGAGCCGTTCTTCCGCCGCCTAATCCCGGCCCTTTGCATCGTCTTTATCGCCACGCTCGCCATCTACCGCGCCCTGTCGCTGTCCTACGACCATCAGGAGGTCGACACCAAGGCCCGCGACGAACTCTCGCTGATCGCGACCACGCTGGCGACCCGGCTGTCCTCCGCCGAAGCACGGCTGCCCGACCAGGGCTTCAGCAACGCGCTGCAGGCCGAGCTCGCCGGCAGCCTGCCGCCGCGCGCGACCAGCGACCATCGCCAGATCCTGGTCGCCGACCCGCAGGGCACGATCGTTGCGACGGCGCCGATCCAGCCGCAGTTCGAGGGCCGCCCGCTCAGCGACATCCTCGGCGCCGGCCAGCCGATGATCGTGTTCGGCGCCCGCGCCGGCGTGATGCCGATCGACGAAGGCACCGAGTCCGCCGCCTATGCCACCGTGCATCATCTCGACGGCCGGCTCGGCATGGTCGCCATCGTGCAGCCGCAGGAGGCGGTGTTCGCCGACTGGCGCGCCGACGTGTCGGCCAACGTCACGCTGTTCGTGGGCACCGCCTCGGTGCTGCTCGTCCTGGTCTATGCCTTCTTCGCCCAGGCGACCCGGGCCGAGCAGGCCGACCAGATCTATGCCGCCACGCGCAGTCGCATCGACCTTGCGCTCAACCGCGGCCGCTGCGGGCTGTTCGATTGGGACCTTTCGCGCGGCCGCATCTTCTGGTCGGCATCGCTCTATGAGATGCTCGGGCTTCCGCCTCGCGACGACATCCTCGGCTTTGCCGAGATCTCCGCCCTCACCCACCCCGAGGACATCGATCTCTACGAGCTGGCCGAGACGCTGCTGGAGACCGGCGAGACCACCGTCGATCGCATGTTCCGGATGCGCCACGCCAACGGCGACTGGATCTGGCTGCGGGCACGCGCGGAAGTCCAATCCGAGCCCGGAATCGCCGAGCCGCACCTGATCGGCATCTGCATCGACGTCACCGAGCAGAGGCAGCTCGCCGAGCAGAGCCGCACCGCAGACCTTCGCCTCCGCGATGCGATCGAGACCATCTCCGAGGCCTTCGTGCTGTGGGACGCCGACAACCGCCTGGTGATGTGCAACTCAAATTATCAGAAGCTGCACAACCTGCCGGCCAGCGCGACCAAGTCCGGCACACCCTACAGCGACCTGATGGCGGCCGCGCGCCATCCGGTTGTCAGCGCCAGCCCGACGATCGGCACCCAGTCGACCGACCCGGCCGCGAGCTACGAGGCCCAGCTCGAGGATGGCCGCTGGCTGCAGATCTCCGAGCGCCGCACCAAGGACGGCGGCTTCGTTTCGGTCGGCACCGACATCACCGCGCTGAAGCGCCACGAAGAAAAGCTGATGGAGAGCGAGCGGCGGCTGATGGCGACCGTCGCCGACCTGCGCCAGTCACGACAGAAGCTCGAGGTCCAGGCCCAGCAGCTCGTCGAACTCGCCGAGAAATACGCCGAGGAGAAGACCAAGGCCGAGGACGCCAACCGGGCCAAGTCGGAATTCCTTGCCAACATCTCCCATGAACTCAGGACGCCGCTCAATGCGATCATCGGCTTCTCCGAGATCATGGACCAGGGCATGTTCGGCGCGCTCGGCTCCGACAAGTACAAGGAATACTGCCGCGACATCCACGACAGTGGCCGCTATCTGCTCAACGTCATCAACGACATTCTCGACATGTCGAAGATCGAGGCCGGCCGGATGGAGCTGAAGTGCGAGGAGGTTGCCGTCGACAAGACCGTGGCCGACGCCACCCGCATCATCTCGGCGACCGCGGCGGAAAAGAAGATCGAGATCGTGTCCGATGCGCCGGCCGACCTCGTCATCACCGCCGATCGCCGCGCGGTCAAGCAGATCCTGCTCAACCTGCTCGCCAACGCGGTCAAGTTCACGCCCGACGGCGGCCGCGTCAGCCTCGTCGCCAGCTGCTCCGACGACTGGCTCGAGGTCGCCATCAGCGACAACGGCATCGGCATCGCCCGCGACGACATCGCACGGCTGGCCAAGCCCTTCGTTCAGGTCGAGAACCAGTTCACCAAGACCCACAAGGGCTCCGGCCTGGGCCTTGCCATCGCCCGCTCGCTCACCGAGCTTCACGGCGGCGAGATGGCGATCGAGTCCGAAGTCGGCGTCGGCACGGTGGTGCGCATCCGCCTCCCGGTCGAGCCGCCGAAGCGCCCGGCGCCGCCGGAGCTGCGATCGACGGCGGCGTGAGACGGGACGCCGGCGCACGTCGCCCGGATGGCTCCGGTGCCGGCGTTCCGGCGGAGGCTGGATGTCGGAAGCAGTCTCCGAAGAACTGACGGCCGGCGCAGCCGGCGGGCCGTCTCCTTCCTGACGTGACCGATTGTGAGACACCGCCGCCGAGGGGAGGACATGGCCCTGCAGGTCCGCCTCCTTCCTCCGTGTCATTCCCGCCTCCGTGCGGGAATCCGTTGACCCATCCGCAGGGAAGGCGCTGGCGGGAAGGAACCCGGCCACCGCCCAGACCGCGGAATGGATCCCGCGCAAGGCGGGGATGACCGCAGTGAGTAGGGCCAAGGCCGGGCACACGAATGACCGATGACCTCCCCCGGTCGCCCTCCACCCAGCACGCCGTCCCTACCCTTTCGCGCTCACCACCGCTCCGACCAGCCTCTCGAACACCCGCCGTACCGCCGCTTCCGTCTCCCGCAGCAGATCCTCCAGCCGGGCGAAATCCGGGGCTGCAGCAGCGTGCACCAGGAGGTCCAGCACGCCGCGGGGCACCGCGTGCGGGTCGAACGCCTCCTTAATCGTCAGGCGCTGCACCTGGGTCATGGCGTGGTAGAGCCGAATCGCCGGGACCAGGACCTCGGCATCGCCGGGCGACAGCAGGCCCGCCTCGGCAATGCGGCCGAGCGCGACTTCGGTGGTCTGCGACAGGATCTCGGGATGATCGGCGGCGTGGGCGAGTTGCAGGTATTGTGCGATGAACTCGACGTCGACGAGGCCACCAGCGACCTGCTTGATCGACCAGATATCGGTGGTGCGCTTTTCCATCTCGATCCGGCCCCGCATCGAAGCCACGTCGGCGGCGAGCTTATCGGGGTCACGGCGGCGGTTCAGCGTGTCGCGGATCGTGGCCTCGATCCGTTCGCGGAAGGCCTGCGACGACGCCGCGATCACGCGGGCCCGGGTCAGGGCCATGTGCTCCCAGGTCCAGGCATCCCTGGTCTGATAGGCCTCGAAGGCGGAGAGCCTGGTGGCAAGCGGACCGGCGTTGCCGGACGGGCGCAGGCGGAAGTCGACCTCGTAGAGCCGTCCCTCCGCCGTCGGTGCCGACAGCGCCGTCACCAGGCGCTGGGTCAGGCGGATGAAATACTGGCTCGGGGCGAGCGGCCGCTTGCCGTCCGTCGCGGTCTCCGCCTCGTCGTGGTCGTAGAGCAGCATGAGGTCGAGGTCGGATGAGGCCGTCATCTCGCGCCCGCCGAGCTTGCCCATGGCGAGCACAGCATAGTCACCGGTCGCAAGCCGGCCGTGGCCCTCGGCCACATGATCGACGACCCGCGCCAGGATCGCCTCCACCACCGTCTCGGCAAGTCGGGCAAAGGCCTCTCCGACCTGGTGGGCTTTCAGCGTATCGGAGAGCAGCCGCAGTCCGATCAGGAACTGCTGCTCCTGGGTGAAGATTCGCGCCCGGTCGAGTGCCTCCTCGTAGTAGCGGGCCTGGGAGAGGCTGCGCGTAAGGCCGGCGCGGAAGTCCTCCGGCCGCGGCATGGCGTCGAAGAACGCGGGATCGAGCACGGCGTCGAGCACGTGGACGCGCTGAGACACGATCTCGGCCATGCGCGGCGCCGCGCCCATGACGGTCGCGAGCAGATGGAGCAGCTGCGGGTTCGATTTCAGCAGGGAGAACAGCTGCACGCCGGCCGGCAATCGGGCGAGGAAGCCGTCGAAGGCGATCAGAGCCTGGTCGGCGTTGTCCGTCTTCGCCAGCGCATCGATCAGGAGCGGATGCAGGTCAGTGAGCTTCTCCCGCGCCTTGGTCGAGCGTGTCGCAGGATAGCGGCCGAAATGCCAGGCGCGTACGATCCGGGTCACGTCGCGCGGCCGCTGATAGCCAAGGCGCGACAGGGTCTCGAGCGTGCCGGGGTCGTCGTCGTCGCCGGTGAAGACCAGATTGCCAAGGCCGGAGGCGAGGTCCGGCTCATCCTCGAACAGCGCCGCATAGTGACGCTGGACCAGGGTGAGGCGCCGGCGCAGCGCGGTCACGAACTCGTCGAGCTCGGCAACGCCCATCAGCGCGGCGATCCGCATCAGCCCGGCATCATCCTCTGGCAACACATGGGTCTGCTCGTCGTTAACCATCTGCACCCGGTGCTCGACGGCGCGCAGGAACCGATAGGCTTCGGCCAGTTCGTCGCGCGTCTCGGCCCTGATCCAGTCGAACTGCGCCAGGGTCGTCAGCATGTCGAGCGTGCGGCGGCCGCGCAGCTCCGGATTGCGGCCGCCGGCGATGAGCTGCTGGGTCTGGACGAAGAACTCGACCTCGCGGATGCCGCCGCGGCCGAGCTTCACGTTGTGGCCGGCAACGGCGATCGCGCCGAAGCCCTTGTGGGCGTGGATCTGTCGCTTGATCGAGTGGACGTCGGCGATGGCCGCGTAGTCGAGATACTTGCGCCAGATGAAGGGCGCGATTTCGGCGAGGAAGCTCTCGCCGGCCTCGATGTCGCCGGCGCAGGGGCGCGCCTTGATCAGGGCGGCACGCTCCCAGTTCTGGCCGAGACTTTCATAGTAGACCAGCGCGGCCGGCATCGCCATGGCAAGCGGCGTGGCGCCGGGATCGGGCCGCAGCCTCAGGTCGGTACGGAACACGTAGCCGTCGGCGGTGCGGTCGGAGAGGATTTTCACCACCCGCTTGGTCATGCGCACGAACTCGACCGGCGCCTCGGCGCCGCCGGCCAGCGGCGCGCGCTCGGGGTCGTAGAGCATGATCAGGTCGATGTCGGAGGAATAGTTGAGCTCGAACGCGCCGTACTTGCCCATGGCCAGCACGATCCAGCCGGACCCGACCTCCGGTCGCTCCGGATCCGGAGCGCGGAAGCGCCCGCGCCGCTCCAGGTCGCGCAGGCAGAACCGCACGGTCGCCGTCAGCGCCGCATCGGCAAAGCGGCTGAGCGCGGCGGTGACGGCGTCGAGGTCGAAGGCACCGCCGATGTCGGCGAGCGCGGTGGTGAGCGCCAGGTCCTGCTTCAGCCGGCGCAGCGCTGCCATCAATTCGGCCTCGTCGTCGGACACGAACCCGGTCGCTGCCGCGACCAGCCGGTCGATCCGTGCCTCCGGCACGTCGTCGAGGATGGCGGCAAGACGTGCCGGATCGGTCACGCCGAGGTCGCGCAGGTGGGGCGCATTCGAGAAGACGCCGCCGAGGAAGCGTCCGATATCGCCGGCGAAGGGGGCGGTGGTCCCGGCCGCCCCAGGGGCGGCGGCCCGGCCGGCGAGATCGTCGAGAATGGCGGAGGCGGCCGTCGGATCGGCGGCGACCGGGATCACGGTGATGCGATCGCGCAGCCGGTTGCCGCCGGGGCCGGAGCCGTTCGTCATTGCCTCTTCCTCCTTCGCGCCTCGCCAGCGCCAAGCTCGGCGCCATCAGCCTTGTTGCACGAGATTGACCGTTCTACCGATGTTGAAAGCCCACGCCGCCTGCCGCTCCTCCGGGCGTTATCCCCGCCGTGTGCGAGGATCCCTTGGTCATCCGCTTGAACGGCGCTGGCGATAAGAGCACGACCCGCGCCAAGCCGCCAAGGCAGCACCTGCTGCGCGCCAGCGCCTTGGGCGCGCGTTTGGATCCTCGATAAGAGCCGCGGCGCCTGTCGCATGCCCGACCTCCCCTCCCCGTCATCCTGGGTCGTGTGCGCCGCAGGCGCATCACGAGACCCGGGACCCAGCGCCCAAGCCGCGCGCAACGCGCGCCCGATCGCGCGACCAGCGCCGATGGTCGCGCGGGCAAGGTGCGCGCTTCGCGTGCGAGTCTCACGCGGGTTCTGGATCGCGCGATGTCGCTGCGCGGCACGCGGTCCAGGATGACGCGGGGGATGGGCGGCGGGGATGACGCCGAGGGCGAGCCGCCGAATATGATGAGGCCGCCGAGCGCGGCCTGCGGTTCCTCTAGCGCTCACGCCTCCGACACCGGCAACCTGATCACGACCTTCAAGCCAGGCTCGGCATCCTCCAGGGTCAGTTCGCCGCCGTGCATGTGCGCCACCGCCTGAACCAGGCTGAGGCCGAGGCCCGAGCCCGGCTCGGTGCGGCTTTCCTCGAGCCTGACGAAACGGCGGGTGGCGCGCTCGCGGTCCTCGGGGGCGATGCCCTGCCCGATATCGGAGACGGCAAGACAAACGGCGGTGTCGTCCCGGGCGATTCCGACGGTGATGGCGCCATCCGATCCGTCGGCGGGCCGGCCGTATTTTAGGGCGTTCTCGATCAGGTTGATCAGCGCCTGGGCGAGAAGTTCGCGGTTGCCGCGGACGACGGCATCGTCACTGCGGCCGACCTTGAGGCGGGCGCCCTGGTCTTCCGCCAGCGGCTCGTAGAGCTCGACCACCTCGGCGACCAGCGCCCTGAGGTCGACCTCCTCCATCTCGGCCTGTGCCGAACCGGACTCGACCCGGGCGATGCGCAGCATGGCGTCGAAAGTCCGGATCAACTGGTCGCAGTCCTCGATGGTTGCCTCGAGGATCTCGCGGCTGGCGGGATCGGCGCCCGGGGCCTCCCGCAGGGCCGCCTCGATCCGGTTGCGCATGCGCGTCAACGGGGTCTTCAGGTCGTGGGCGATGTTGTCCGAGACATCCTTCAGCCCCTGCATCAGGGCCTCGATGCGGTCCAGCATGGTGTTGAGGCCGGTGGCGAGCCGGTCGAACTCGTCACGGCCGCCGTCGACCGGCAGCCGCTCGCTGAGGTCGCCGTTCATGATGCGCTTGCCGGTTTCGGTGATGGCATCGATGCGCCGCAGCACCCGGCGGCTGACGAAGACCCAGGTGACGAGACCGAGCCCGACGACCACCAGCAGCCAGAACCGCAGCGCCCGGGCGAGGAGGCTGCGGAAATAATGCTGGTCGGCAAGGTCGCGGCCGACGAGGATGCGAAAGCCGCCGGGAAGCTCGTAGACCCGGATCAGCGCCTCATGGGTTCCCGGTCCCGTGCTGCGGGTGTAGCGCACGCGCTGGATCTGGCCGTCCGCCTCCTCGAGAATGACCGACGGCAATTCGCGGATGTTGCCGGCGAGCACGTTGCCGGCAAAATCGACGACAAGATAAAGGCTGGCGCCGGGCTGGCGCACCCTGGCGTCGACGACGGCAACGAGGCGGCGGATGCCGCCAATGCGGTACTGGTCGGCAAGGCCGTTGATCTCGGCGTCGACCGTCTGCTGGGTCTGCTCCTTCAGCACCGCCGCCGTGTCGCGGGAGATATAGACCAGCATGCCGACAGAGGTGAGCGTCAGCACCGCCAGATAAAGCGCCGCCAGCTTGATCGCCGTGGTGTGAAAGATCTTACCGAGAGCCGACACGGATCGAATAACCGGCGCCGCGAATGGTATGAAGCAGCGGCTTGTCGAAGCCCTTGTCGATCTTCGACCGCAGCCGGGAGATGTGGACATCGATGACATTGGTCTGCGGATCGAAGTGATATTCCCAGACGTTCTCGAGCAGCATTGTCCGCGTCACCACCTGACCTGCATTCTGCATCAGGTACTCAAGCAGCTTGAACTCGCGCGGCTGCAGCGGGATCTCGCGCCCGGCACGGGTGACGGTGTGGCTGAGACGGTCGAGCGTCAGATCGTCGACGGTGTAGGAGGTCTCGACCTCGGCCTGGGGCGGGCGGCGGCCGAGCGCCTCGACGCGCGCCAGAAGCTCGGAAAAGGCGTAGGGCTTCGGCAGGTAGTCATCGCCGCCGGCGCGAAGGCCGGTGACGCGGTCGTCGACCTGGCCGAGCGCCGACAGGATCAGCACCGGGGTGTGGTTGCCTTCGGCCCTGAGGCTCGCGATCAGCGACAGGCCGTCGCGCCGCGGCAGCATGCGGTCGACGACGAGCACGTCATAGCTGCCGGACGAGGCCAGGTTGAAGCCCTCCTCGCCGTCGGCGGCATGGTCGACGACGTGGCCGGCCTCCTTCAGCGCCTTGACCAGATAAAGAGCGGCTTCACGGTCGTCCTCGACGATCAGAATCCGCATGGCGTGCTCCCCCTCTTCCACAACGACGCCGGACGGCCGGACCGGTTTCTGCCTGCGCCATCCTGCCGGCTTTCCTGCCGAAATTGAAGGAAAACCGGCGGCAGGGAAACCCTGCCGCCGCCGATCCGGCCGGTAGGCGAACGCGAGGCCCGGCCGGGCCGGGATGGCCCCACGCAGCGGACCTCGCTGGGGCCATCGACCGGAGGGTTGCTCAGCCCTGGTCGACGGGAACCGCGACGAAGCGCGCGCCCTGGTCGGACTGGACCCGCATCAGCACGGCCTTGCGCCCGTTCTCCGTGGCCGAGACCACGGCCTCGGCGACGTCGCTCGGCGTGTTGACCTTCTGCCCGGCGACCTCGACGATGACGTCGCCGCGCTGCAGGCCCTTTTCGGCGGCCGCGCCGGCCGGGTCGACCCTGGTCACCACCACGCCCTCGTCGCCGGCGCCGGCAGCCGCAGCCGGAGCGACCTCGACGCCGAGGCTCTGGACCAGGGCGGTGTCCTTGCCGGTCGGCCGGACCTCGGCCTTGGCGCTGGCGCTCTCGGCGAGCTTGCCGAGCGTGACCTCGATCGTCTGTTCGCGGCCATCGCGCCAGACGGTGAGCTCGACCCTGGTCTCGGGCGGGTAGTTGGCGATCATGCGGGCGAGATCGCGCGGCGATTTGACCGGCTTGCCGTCGACCTCAAGGATGGTGTCGCCGGACTGGATGCCGGCCTTCTCCGCCGGGCTGCCCCCTTCCGCCTGGGCGACCATCGCGCCTTCGGCCTTGGGCAGGCCGATGCTCTCGGCGATGTCGGCCGAGACCGGCTGGATCCTGACACCGAGCCAGCCGCGCACCACCATGCCGTCGTCCTTGAGGTCGGCGACGATGTCGCGGGCGGTCGAGGCCGGGATCGCGAAGGCGATGCCGACATTGCCGCCGGAGGGCGAGAAGATCGCGGCATTGACGCCAATCACCTGGCCGTGGACGTTGAAGGCCGGGCCGCCGGAATTGCCGCGGTTGACCGGGGCGTCGATCTGGATGAAGTCGTCATAGGGGCCCGCGCCGATGTCGCGGCCGCGCGCCGAGACGATGCCGGCCGTGACCGTGCCGCCGAGGCCGAACGGATTGCCGACGGCCACCACCCATTCGCCGACCTTGGGCGCCTCGTCGGCGAATTCGACATAGGTGAAGGTGCGGTCGTCATCGACCTTGAGCAGCGCCAGGTCGGTGCGCTCGTCGGCGCCGATCAGCCTGGCCGGCAGCTCGGTGCCGTCGTCGAGCACCACGGTGAACTCGGTGCCGTCCTTGACGACGTGGTTGTTGGTCACGAGGTAGCCGTCCTCGGAGATGAAGAAGCCGGAGCCCTGGGACATGCCGCGCCGCGGGTTCGGCCGGTTCGGAACGCCCGGCATGTCGTCGCCGAAGCGCCGGAAGAACCGGTAGAGCGGATGGTCCTTGGGCAGATCCTCGAAGCCGGGGATGCCGCCGTCGGTGCCGAACGACATCATCTCCGGCCCCGCCGTCTTGACCCGGACGCTGACGACGGCCGGCTGCACCGCCGCCACCACCGGGGCGAAGTTGGCCGGGGCCTCGGCGTCGACCTTGACGGGGTCGGCCAGCGCAAGGCCCTCGGGAAACACCGTCTGTGCGGCAAGAACGCCGCTCAGCCCCAGGGCCACGCCGCCGGCCAGCAGCCGGGCGCGGCGGGCGCCGCGAAACGAAGAAGCGTGCGTATTCGGTTCATTCATGGTCCGTGTCTCCACAGATTGGCCTTTCAAGGTCAGGACTGCCATTCACTCGGAAGGCGCCGCCGCTGGGGCCGCCACCAGGCAACCACCGGGCGCAAGCACGGGGCGACCACGGGGCGACCACGGGAGCAACGACGCCGATCGCCCTCAATATGGCGATCGCCGCCTTACCGGCCGCTGTCGGGAAGATTAAGTTTTTGTAAGGTTGGGGGGGGGCGGCTTCTGTTGCCGCGGGCGGTACGCTGCCGCCCGGACTGCTGGAGCGCACGCCTCAAAAGCCATTCCACGCCCTGGCGCGACGGAAGGACCGCGGCAATTGCGACCGTTCACGGTTTACCGTGAGGCTACAGACTCATAGGGAAATTGGCTGGGGCGCCTGGATTCGAACCAGGGAATGGCGGTACCAAAAACCGCTGCCTTACCGCTTGGCTACGCCCCACCTGACGGGCCGTCTGTATAGCGGCAGCGACGCAGCCATGCAAGCGACGGTGGCCGATCAGGGCTGGCGGCAGGCGGCGGGCCGTCGACCGGGCGACCGGTAGGAGCGAGCGGACGGGCGGGGGTGAACGGACGGCCAGCGCCTCCGGACAACGCCGCCCGCGCCCGGAGCGCACCGGCACGATCGCCAATGCCAGAGACCCACGGGGGCCGTCACTTGTGCGACGTGCCGTCCTGGTGCGTCCGCGCCAAGGTGCCGCCGTGGCCCGATTCACGGTGGTGCAATCCGACGGCGGCAGGGGCAATGGCCCGTGCAATCAAGCGGTTGCCGGCGTCCTTGGCCGGCCCGGCGCGGGTTTTCCACCGTCCGGCCGCCGGCCGCCGGCGCAGCGCCGGCCCGCTTGAATCCGGGGTTGCGGAGGCGGTCCGCCGATGCTAATAGACCGCCCACCGCAACGCTTCGCGCTGCGGCGCCGCAATCGGCGTGACGCCTTCATGGATCACGCGGCCGGCCAAGTCGGAGTGTAGCGCAGTCTGGTAGCGCACCTCGTTCGGGACGAGGGGGTCGCAGGTTCAAATCCTGCCACTCCGACCATTTTCAGACTGTACGACCCGGAGACATGGGTGACGGTTCGTACCTAAGTGATGGGATACCTTCGGTCCGGAAGGGCGACTGGTTCCGGTCTCTTGTCTCATGGTCGGCCCACGCCCTCCGTCTCTCTCCGGCACCCGTCGCAGGCGCTGCCTGTGCGGGTGAGCGCCGGCCGTGCTCTTTTCCCACCGCCCGCCACTCGCGTCATCCTGGACCGCGTGCCGCGCAGCGGCATCGCGTGATCCAGGACCCAGCGTGAGATGTGCGGGCGTAAGCCCGCGCCTTACCCGCGACCAGCGGAAAGGGCGCTCGCCGCGCAGATGGACGCGCTGACGCGCGGCTTGGTCGCTGGGTCCTGGGTCTCGTGC
>CAYXAA010000035.1:0-47386 GCA_964462985.1 uncultured Hyphomicrobiales bacterium
AGCCGGGAGGCGCGCCAATCAGCCGGGCGACCGAGTGCTTCTCCATGAATTCCGACATGTCGATCCTAACCATCGCCTGCTCGTCATCGAACAGGAAGGCCGCAAGCGCCTTGGTAAGTTCCGTCTTGCCGACGCCGGTCGGGCCGAGGAACATGAATGAGCCGATCGGACGATTGGGATCCTGCAGGCCGGCGCGGGCCCGTCGCACGGCGCTCGCCACCGCATGCACGGCCTCCTGCTGTCCGACCACCCGACGCGCCAGCTCGTCTTCCATTCTGAGCAGCTTGTCGCGCTCGCCCTCGAGCATCTTGTCCACGGGAATTCCGGTCCAACGCGACACCACGTGCGCTATGTGATCGGTGGTCACCGCCTCCTCAACCATCGCTTCGACATCGCCGGCGGCCTCGACCTCCGCAAGCTTGCGCTCCAGGTCAGGAATGACGCCATAGGCAAGTTCGCCGGCGCGCGCGAGGTCGCCACGGCGCTGCGACTTCTCAAGGTCGATACGGGCCTGGTCGAGCTGCTCCTTCAGCTTTTGCGCCGAGTTGAGCTTCTCCTTCTCTCCCTGCCAGCGGCTGGTCAGTGCAGCCGATTCCTGCTCAAGCTCAGAGAGCTCGCGCTCCAGCTTTTCCAGCCGCTCCTTCGACGCTTGGTCCGTTTCCTTCTTCAGCGCCTCGCGCTCGATCTTGAGCTGGATGATGCGCCGATCGAGTTCGTCGAGTGCCTCGGGCTTGGAATCGACCTGCATCCGCAGCCGACTTGCCGCCTCGTCGACGAGGTCGATCGCCTTGTCCGGAAGGAACCGGTCGGTGATGTAGCGGTTCGACAAGGTCGCGGCGGCGACGATCGCCGAATCAGTGATGCGAACGCCGTGATGCAGCTCGTATTTCTCCTTGATGCCGCGCAGGATGGAGATCGTATCCTCAACAGTCGGCTCATCGACGAACACCGGCTGGAACCGCCGCGCAAGCGCCGCGTCCTTTTCCACATGCTTGCGGTATTCATCGAGCGTGGTGGCCCCGACGCAGTGCAGTTCTCCGCGGGCGAGCGCTGGCTTCAGGAGGTTCGAGGCGTCCATCGCGCCTTCGGCCTTGCCGGCACCCACCAGCGTGTGCATTTCGTCGATGAACAGCACAACGCCCCCGGCCGCCGCCTGAACCTCCGACAGCACGGCCTTGAGTCGCTCCTCGAACTCACCGCGGTACTTCGCCCCGGCGATCAGGGCGCCCATGTCGAGGGCGAGCAACCGCTTGTCGCGCAGGGATTCGGGCACGTCGCCATTGACGATTCGGAGCGCCAGGCCCTCGGCAATCGCGGTCTTGCCGACGCCGGGTTCGCCGATCAGCACCGGGTTGTTCTTGGTACGGCGCGACAGCACCTGGATTGTGCGCCTGATCTCGTCATCACGGCCGATCACCGGGTCGAGCTTCCCATCGCGGGCGTCCTGAGTCAGGTCGCGCGCGTACTTCTTCAGGGCATCATATTGATTTTCGGCCGACTGGCTGTCCGCGGTGCGACCTTGCCGCAGCTGATTGATGGCGCTGTTCAGGCTGTTGGCCGTCACGCCAGCCTTGGCCAAGGCCTTGCCAGCCTCCGTCTCCTTGGCCAGCGCAATAGCAAGCAACAGGCGCTCGACCGTGACATAGGAATCCCCAGCCTTCTCGGCGAGTTGCTCAGCCTGGGCGAACAGTTGCGCCAGTGCCGGCGACAGGTAGAGCTGCGCTCCTGCGCCCGACACCTTGGGCAGCTTCGCCAGCGCCTGCTCATTAAGCTGCGCGGCTTCTTTTGGCCGACCGCCCGCCCGCTCGATCAGTCCGGCCGCCATGCCGTCGCTGTCATCGAGCAGAACCTTCAGCAGATGTTCCGGTACAAAATTCTGGTGTCCCTGGCCCAGGGCATAGGTTTGGGCGGCCTGCACGAAGCCCCGCGCCCGCTCGGTGTACTTCTCGAAATTCATCATCAACCTCCTCGCGGCCGGGCTTCCCGAAGCAAAGCCGGCCTGTCGGATTGCGCGCCCCCAGGGCCAGATCTCCCCCGCGGTCCAACGCGGGCGGAGTGCTCCGTTCCCTGACAGGCGATCAGTACAGCCACACGCCGACTCCGACCCGTGGCGATACGACCCCGTGGCACACGCACGACCGCAGTCCGGTCGCACGTTGGATATAGTGTTGCATATCGACAACAAAAGGGGTTGATCTGGCGCAATTTGAACGCTTGAGCCTCGTGTACCGAAACACCCGGTGCGCGGAAGATCCGCGGCCTTAGGCACCGGGCTCGGGCAAAACGCAAACGCCCCGGACGTGTCGTCCGGGGCGTGCAAGAGATGGACCGCAAGCGGGTTCAGAGGGCCGGAAAGCGGAACAAGCAACGAGACGTCAACGTCCGAAATGCCTCAGGCTTCCGTGGTCGCCGCCTCCGAATCGCTCTTGTCGGCCTTGGCGGAGCGGCTGCGCGCCGTTCGACGGGCCCTCGGCTTCTTTTCCGGCTCCGCGGCCGCCTGATCCGGCTCACTGGCAACGGTCTCAGGGGGGGCCTCGCGCGGCTCCGGTTCTGACTCCGAGGCGTGAGACCGGCTCATCAACGACGACGGCAATTGATCGGCATCGGCGCGACCGTTACCGTCCTTCTGCACGGCATCACCACCCTGATCTGCAGAGGCCTCATGTCGCTCGCGACGTGCGCCACGGCCGCGAGCGCCTCGGCTGCGCCGCCGCGACTTGCCTTCCTCGCCAGAGCCGTCATCGTCGCTGCGGCCATTGTCCTCGGCTTCGACCTGGCCGCTGCCGTTGATGATCTCTTTGGTGTTGATGCCCGGCATGCGATCAATGAACGGCTGGGGCGCATCCAGCGGCATGGTCGGCTGCAGCGGGGCCGCCACCTGGCGTTCCCGGCGATCATCGATCAGATCGACGTCATCGTCATCGCTGTCGTCGTTGCGCGGCAACATGACCGGCTGCTGCAACTGCGCCTGCGCGGCGGCCACGATCCGAAGATAGTGCTCGGCGTGCTGATAGTAGTTTTCCGACATCACCCGGTCGCCGGCAGCCTGGGCATCTCGCGCCAGTTGCTGATATTTTTCAGCGATATGGAGGGCGGTTCCCCGGATTTTCACGTCCGGCCCGTTGGACTCGTAGGTCCTTGTCAGCGGGTTCGGCCCCTTACGACCGCGCCCACGCATACGTTTGTTGTTCTGATTTCCTGGTCTCATTCTGCCGTTATCTCTCACGAACGGCGATCGGCACGCGCCGATCCAACAAGCGATCCCCGATCACGGGAACCGGCTGCACAAAGTGAACCGAAACGTTGTCCTGTCGGACGGCCCATTCGACAAAACGCATGGACGCATCACTGGACGGCGGGCGCCAGGAACTTCGTCCGAACTTTGCAACAGACCTTTGCCGAAAACGCCTGTGTCTGGATCAGCGCCCGAAGTCTCGCCCGACAGGCGTTCTCCCTGTCGACGATCGCTCAGCAAACGATGACGATCGGCTCTGATTTCGCCCAGCGGCGGTGCGCTTCGCAGCTATTCCCGAACGCCCCTACCGGGTCTCGACGCACAGAACCTAGCCGGTTCCGCCTCGATTTCCAAGCATCTTTTTTGCAGAAAGTCACGAGGGTGCGTCACAGAGGCCTCATTGCGGCTGCAACTCGATCGCGCCCTCCAATATCCTGAAAAATAGTTACATTTTCGAAGCCTGCCAGAGCGAGCAACTGCGACACGTTGTCGCCCTGATCGGCACCGATCTCCACCAGAAGCGCGCCTCCACACCGAAGACGCTGCCACGACTCGCCGATAAGAGCACGGAAGGCGTCCAGCCCGTCAGGGCCGCCATCAAGTGCGGCCATCGGATCGAAGCTTTTGACCTCCACATCGAGCGTTGCGACTGTCGCGCTCGGGATATACGGGGGGTTGGACACGATGAAATCCAGTCCCTCTGCCAGGGCACCGGTAAAATCGCCGCGACATGGCAACATTCTCATATCGACGCCGTGACGCCGGGCGTTGCTTACGGCCGTGAACAGCGCACCTTCAGAGACGTCAACCGCCACGGCCGTCGCCCGAGGCAGCTCCGACAGCAGCGCGACGGCAATCGCACCGCTCCCCGTACCGAGATCGGCGAAGCACCAGGCATGATCGCGACCGCCGTTTGCCTCACACCAGGCAATCGCCTTCTCAACCAAGGTTTCGGTGTCGGGCCGCGGCTCCAGTGTCTCGGACGACAGTACGAAGGACAGCCCCCAGAACTCGCGCTCACCGATGATCCGCCCGACCGGCGCTCCGGCCAGCCGCTTCAGGAGAAACGCCTCAGCCCGCCCCCATTCCTCCCGTGTGACAGCCCGCTCAGGCCGAAGCAAGACATCCTCGCTCGCGACCCCGGCGGCGGCTGCGGCAAGGACTCGTGCGTCAAGGTCGGGCGTCCCCCCTCGGGCGGCGCGTAGCCGGTCGCGCAGCCGTCGATACAGCCCTCCGAGATCCGCCGGCGCGGCATCGGTCGGGTTCAAGTCAAAGCCCCTCTTCGGCGAGAAGCTTCGTCTGATGATCGAGAGCCAGTGCGTCGACCACCTCGTCGAGCGCTTCGCCCGCCATCATTTGATCGAGCTTGTAAAGCGTCAGCCCGATTCTGTGATCGGTCACCCGACCCTGCGGAAAATTGTAGGTCCTGATACGTTCTGATCGATCGCCGGTTCCGACCTGAAGGCGGCGTGCTTCCGTTCTCTCGGCGGCAGCGCGCTCACGTTCGGCCTCATAGAGCTTTGCGCGCAGCAGCTGCATGGCCTTGGCGCGATTCTTGTGCTGCGAACGCTCATCCTGGACGGCAACCACGATGCCGGTAGGAAGATGGGTGATGCGTACTGCGGAATCCGTGGTGTTGACGTGCTGTCCGCCGGCGCCCGAGGCCCGGAACGTATCCACCCGGAGGTCGGCTTCGTTCACGTCGATATCCAAGTCCTCGGCCTGTGGCAACACCGCGACCGTGGCTGCTGACGTATGGATACGCCCTCCCGATTCGGTTTCGGGCACGCGCTGCACCCGGTGCACGCCGGATTCAAACTTCAGTCGGGCGAAGACATCGCGACCGGTCACGGAAGCAATGACTTCCTTGTAGCCGCCGACTTCGCCCTCGCTTGCCGACAGGATTTCGATCTTCCATCCTTTCAGGTCGGCATAGCGCTGATACATGCGAAACAAGTCGCCGGCAAACAATGCCGCTTCGTCCCCTCCTGTTCCGGCCCGTACCTCCAGAATGGCATCGTGACTGTCGGCGCGGTCCTTGGGCAGGAGGCCGAACCTGACCTCCTGGGCCAGTCTCTCGACCTTCGCGGCAAGCTCATCCCGCTCGGCCTCCGCCAACTCGACCATATCGGCTTCGATTGTCGGATCGGCAATCATTGCGTCGATGCCGGCAAGATCGGCCTCCGCCTGCTTAAGCGCCTTGATCTTGGCGACCAGCGGCTCGAGATCGGCATAGTCGCGCGACAGCCGCACGTAGGCCTCGGGATCAGGCCCCTGAGTAAGGCGATGTTCGATTTCCGCAAACCGCGTCAGCAGACCTTCAAGTCTGTCCGCCGAGATCATCAACCACGTGCTCCTTCCAAGATAAGGCAGGCCGCAACCGCCACCGCACGCCCTCTCGACGGACCCGTAAATGACGGGCTACCGCCGCGTGCGCTCTCCGCTACAGGGGAATATCGTGCTCCGCCGCGAAGCTCCGCAAGACCGGACGCAAGGATTCCACTTCGCTACCGGCTTCAAGCAGCGGAAGTATCGCTTTCGTGAGCGAAGCGGTATCGAGCGCGCGCACCATGGCCTTGATCGGACCAAGTGCAGAGGCGGACATCGACAGGTCGCGATAGCCGAGTGCGATGAGCGCCATCGCTTCAAGCGGCCGTCCGGCGATCTCGCCACACAAGGTCACGGGGATGCCGGATGTCGAGGCCTTGTCGACAATCAGTCGCAGTGCACGCATGAAGCCGAGGCAAAGCGGATCGAACCGGTCAGCGACCCGTGTGTTGCCGCGGTCCACCGCACAGAAGAACTGGAAAAGGTCGTTCGATCCGACAGATACGAAATCGACGAAACGAAACAGTTCGTCGAGTTGGAACAGAAGGGATGGTACCTCGATCATCACGCCGATCTGAAGGCGTTCGGGCGTGCGGTAGCCGTGGCGAATCAGGTGTCTCAGCTCGCGGTCGACCAGATCCTTCGCGGCGATGACTTCAGATACATCGGCGACCATCGGAAACATCAGCTTGAGATCGCGCCCGGCCGCCGCGTGCAGAAGCGCCCGGAGCTGGAGGCGCAGGATTGCGGGGCGGTCGAGGCCGAAGCGGATCGCCCGCCAGCCCATCGCCGGGTTCTCTTCCTGAATGGCCCGCAGGTAGGGCAGCACCTTGTCGCCGCCTATGTCGAGCGTGCGAAAGGTTACCGGCCGTCCCGCGGAGGCTTCGATGACCTTCTCGTAAAGCGCCTTCTGCTCCCTCATCCGCGGAAAGGACGAGGCGACCATGAATTGCAGTTCCGTGCGAAACAGGCCTACGCCATGCGCACCCGACTCTGCCACTGCAGGAAGGTCGACCAGAAGGCCGGCATTGAGCTGCAGGGCGATCTCGACCCCGTCCCGCGTCACCGACGGCTTGTTGCGCAGCCTGCGATACTGTGCCTGGCGCCTGGCGCGGAACCGCACCTTCTCGGCGTAAGCGTGCTCGACGTCCGCCGGCGGCCGCAGGTGGACCTGGCCGTTCTCACCGTCGATGATGATGGCATCGCCGGACTCGGCGAGACTGACGATGTCTTGGACTTGACCGACTGTCCCGATACCGAGCGCCCGCGCGACAATGGTCACGTGGCTGGTTGGTCCTCCCTCCTCCAGCACGAGGCCGCGGATGCGCTCGCGGCCGTAATCGAGCAGTTCGGCGGCGCCCATGTTCCGCGCAACGATGATGGCATCCTGCGGGAGCCCTTCCGTGATCGGCCCCTGCTGGCGCCCCATCAACACCCGGATCAGGCGATGGGCAAGGTCGTCGAGATCGTGCAACCGGTCGCGCAGATAGGGGTCGGTTTGGCGCATCATTCGCGCCCTTGTATCCGACTGCACCTTTTCGACTGCCGCTTCCGCCGTCAGACCATTGCGGATCGCTTCCTCGATCTTGTGAATCCAGCCGCGGTCGTAAGCGAACATACGGTAGGCTTCGAGAACCTCGCGATGCTCGCCATCTCGGGCCACGTCCCCGCTCGCCAGCAGATCGTCGAGCGAAAGCCTGAGCCCGTTGATGGCACGGCCGAGCCGTTCCATCTCCTTCTGCGTATCCTCGGCGATCAGGTTGGTGACGACCACCCTCGGCTCGTGCAGGACGACGTGCCCAAGACCGACCCCATCCGCCAGAGCCACGCCCTTGAGATGCACCGGCCGGCTGAGATCGAGTTTCGTACCCTGCTGCGAGATCGACTCAAGTTCGCCTGCGGCCACCATCTCCGCAATGACCATCGCGGTGGTCTGGAGTGCCTCGACCTCGTCCTCGAAATAGGTGCGGTGCGACTTGTTCTGGACAACGAGCACGCCGAGCGTGCGGCCGGCGCGCAGGATCGGCACGCCGAGGAACGAATTGTAGACCTCCTCGCCCGTTTCCGGTCGGTAGGCGAAAGCGGGATGCGCCTGTGCGTTCGGCAGATTGAGCGGCCGCGCGTCGGCAGCGATCAGACCGACAAGGCCTTCGCCGACGCGCAGGATCGTCTTGTGGACCGCGTCGCGATTAAGGCCCTCTGTTGCGTAAAGCTCCAGCACGCCGTCGGCGCGCAGGACATAGACCGAGCAAACCTCGGCAACCACGTTCGCCGCGATCAGGACGACGATTTTGTCGAGCCGTTCCTGCGCGTTGATCGGCTCCGCCATGACCTCGCGGAGGCGACGCAACAGCACGCGCGGTCCGGCGAGACTGCTCCGCATCTTAGGTCACTTCCTTTCCGGACGAGCGGCCGACCCCGGAACGGGTCGGTCCGGGCGCGCTGCCGCTCTGCCCGGACCTACCCGTCGAGACCGTATAGCGAATGCAGAGTCCGCACCGCAAGTTCAGTGTAGGCCGAATCGATCAGCACCGAGATCTTGATCTCTGAGGTGGTGATGGCGCGGATGTTGATCCCCTTGTCCGCCAAGCCGCGGAAGCACTGGGCCGCGATGCCGGCATGGCTGCGCATGCCTATGCCGATCACGGAGACCTTGACGACGTCCTTTGCGCCTTCGATTGCCTCGTAGCCTATGGCAGCGGCCTGATCCTGGAGCACCTTCATCGCACGGTCGTACTCGGCTTCCGGGACGGTGAAGGTAATGTCGGTGGTCTTCCCGTCGGGGGAAATGTTCTGGACGATCATGTCCACGTTGATATTGGCGTCGGCGAGCGGGCCGAACACGGCGCTGGCCACACCCGGCTTGTCCGCGACATTGCGGATGGAAATCTGCGCTTCGTCCTTGGCAAAGGCGATTCCGGTGACGACTTGCTGTTCCACGATCTCGTCCTCGTCGCAGATGAGAGTGCCCGGAGGCAGATCGCCCGCGCCCTGCGGCAGCGCATCCGGGTCGTCGAAGCTGGAGCGGACGAACGTCCGCACGCCGTGAACCATCGCCAGCTCGACAGAGCGCACCTGGAGCACCTTGGCGCCGAGCGATGCCATCTCCAGCATCTCTTCGAACGCAACGCGCTCGAGCCGCCGGGCCTTGGGCACGATCCGTGGGTCGGTGGTGTAGACGCCGTCGACGTCAGTATAGATGTCACAGCGATCGGCCCTTACGGCGGCGGCAATCGCCACGGCGCTGGTATCGGAGCCGCCACGGCCAAGCGTCGAGATCCGGTTGTCCGGCGCCAAGCCCTGAAACCCCGCGACCACCGCGACCTGACCCTGCTTGAGTCGCTCGATAAGACGCTCGCCGTTGATGTCAGTAATCCGCGCCGCGCCGTGTGCGCCGTCGGTATGGATCGGAATTTGCCAGCCCTGCCAGGACCGGGCATCGACCCCCATCTCCTGCAACGTGATGGCGAGAAGCCCACTCGTCACCTGCTCGCCCGAGGCGACAACCGCGTCATACTCACGAGCGTCGTGCAGCATCGAGGCGTCGCGGCAGTAGCCGACAAGTGTGTTGGTCTGTCCCGCCATGGCCGAGACGACGACCGCGACCTCGTGGCCGGCAACGACCTCACGTTTGACGTGGCGCGCAACGTTGCGAATGCGCTCCAGATTGGCGACGGAGGTTCCGCCGAACTTGAGGACGAGTCGGGCCATCGTGACCGTGGGTGTTGCTGCGGCAATGTCCCGGCGACGCCGGGCGGATCGGGCGGTATCCATATAGATTGCGCCGTCCGGCCGCAACTGCCGTCCTTGACAAAGCAGGGCCGACCGTTGACCAACAATGTGTCGTCACGAGGAGAATGCCGCCATGACCGTTCGGCCAGAAAATCGGATCTCGGGTACGGTCGACGAGGCGGAGGTCGCTCGCTTCTCGGCCTTGGCAGCACAGTGGTGGGATCCTACTGGCAAGTTCAAGCCGCTGCACAAGTTCAATCCGGTCCGCCTCGGCTACATCAAGGAGCAGGTGTGTGCCCGGTTCGGCCGTGACCCGAGGGCGCCCGGTGCGTTCGTCGGTCTGCGATTGCTCGACATCGGTTGCGGAGGCGGCCTGCTCTGTGAGCCCATGGCCCGACTCGGTGCCGAGGTGGTGGGGGCTGACGCCTCGGCGACCAATATCGAGGTGGCCCGGATCCACGCCGCCGCCTCGGGGCTTGAGGTCGACTATCGGGCGACGACCGCTGAGGCGCTGGCCGAAGCCGGCGAAAGCTTCGACGTCATTCTCAACATGGAGGTGGTCGAGCACGTCGCCGATGTGCCGCTCTATCTCGCGGCCTGCGCCAAGATGGTCCGACCGGGCGGGCTGATGATCGTCGCTACGATCAACCGCACGCCGAAGGCCTACGCGCTGGCGATCGTCGGCGCCGAGATGGTGCTGCGCTGGCTGCCACGCGGCACGCACAGCTACGAAAAGCTGGTGACGCCTGGAGAGCTAGAGAGGCCGCTCACCGCGGCCGGGCTCAACGTCCTCGACCGGACCGGGGTGAGCTACCATCCGCTTGCCGATGAATGGCGCCGATCCCGGGATCTCGACGTCAACTACATGGTGGCGTTCGGCCGACCTCGATGACGGCTGACGAACAACGTGAACTGCGGAGGGTTTTATGGAGCCGATCGTGTTCGTGCCCGGGTTGTTATGCACCGAGACGCTGTTCGCGCCGCAGATCGTGGCCTTCGCCGACCGTCCGCTCATGGTCGCCGATCATCGCCGGCACAACGCGATTCGCGAAATCGCAGGGGCCGTTCTCGAAGAGGCGCCGGATCGTTTCGCTCTCGCCGGACTTTCGATGGGTGGCTATGTGGCACTCGAAATCATTCGGCTTGCTCCAGAGCGGGTGAGTCGCCTGGCGCTGCTGAACACCACGGCACGGCCGGACACACCGGAACAGACTGCCCGCCGCAAAGAACTGATCGAGGCGGCGAAGACCGGCCATTTCGACACCGTTGGGCCGGCGCTCTTTCCCACTTTCGTGCACGAGAACCGGGCTGAGGACGCCGAGCTCCGCCAGACTGTTCTCGATATGGCGGCCGAGACCGGTCCCGACGCTTTCGTGCGCCAGCAGACCGCGATCATGAACCGCGATGATGCCCGGGCAAGACTGCCAGAGATTGCCTGCCCGACCCTCGTAATCGTCGGCGACGGTGATCGTCTGACGCCGCCGGATCGGGCCGAGGAGATGCATCAGGCAATTCCCGGCAGCCGCCTCGATGTCATCTCCAACTGCGGGCACCTATCGACGCTGGAGCAGCCGGAGGCCCTGATTGCGTCCTTGACCGGGTGGCTGAACAGCTGAAACCCCTACGCCCAATTCCAATTCGGTTCCCTTCGGGGCCCCTTCTGCGCGGTCCCGGATGCTTACTTCATATGGACGTAGCGTCCGGGGGCATCATCGAGGATCGGATATCCCGCCTCGGTCAGGCCGACAGCCGGTGGTGGCACCGGGGCACCGGAATGCTGGTCCAGCCAAGCGACCCAAGCCGTCCACCATGACCCCTCGGCCTCGGTCGCCCGGGAGAGGAAGCCTTCCGGATCGAGATGGCCCTCGTGCGGCGGCTTGATCAGCATGCGGTATCTTCGGTTCTTGCGGCCGGGTTCGCTGACGATCCCGGCGTTATGGCCGCCCCTGGTGAGGACGAAGGTTACCTCGCTGTCCGCTAGATGGGTGATCTTGAACACGGAGCGCCAGGGCGCGACGTGGTCCGTCTCGGTGCCGACGGCGAAAATTGGGACGGTAATGTCCTCGACAGATACGGCGGCGCCATCGACCCGGTAGCGGCCTTCCGCGAAATCGTTCTGCAGGAACAGGCGGTTGAGGTATTCCGAATGCATTCGGTACGGCATGCGGGTCTGGTCGGCGTTCCAGGCCATCAGGTCGAACATTGGCGTCCTCTCGCCCATCAAATATTCGTTGATTACCTTGGACCAGATCAGATCGTTGGAGCGCAGGAGCTGGAATGCGCCGGCCATCTGACGGGTATCGAGAAAGCCCTGCTCCCACATCATGTCTTCCAGGAAGGTTACCTGGGACTTGTCGATGAAAAGCGTGAGCTCGCCTGCCTCGGTAAAGTCGACCTGGGCGGCGAATAGCGAGAGCGAAGCGATCCGCTGGTCCCGGTCGCGCGCGAGTGCGGCGGCGACGATGGCGAGCAGGGTGCCGCCGAGGCAATAGCCGGTCATGTGCGCCCGCGGCGCCCCGGTGATCGCGAGCGCGGCACGCAGCGCCTCGATGACGCCGAGCTCGCGATAGTCGTCCATGCCGAGGTCTCGGTCCTCCGGGCCGGGATTGCGCCAGGAAATCATGAAGACAGTGTAGCCCTCACCCACGAGATAGCGCACCAGCGAGTTCTTCGGCGACAGGTCAAGAATGTAGTACTTCATGATCCAGGCCGGGACGATCACCACCGGTTCTGGCCGCACCGTCCCGGTGGTCGGCTCGTATTGAATAAGCTCGATCAAGCGGTTGCGGTAAACAACCTTGCCGGGCGTGACGGCCACCGTCTTCCCGGGCTGGAAATCCTCGGCTCCGGCCGGTGGCTTGCCGCCGAGAGTCCGGTCGACGTCCTCTATGAAATTCAGGAACCCTTGGACGAAATTGAGCCCGCCGCTGCGCAAGGTCTGCTCGATAACTGCCGGATTGCTCCAGGGAAAATTGGACGGCGAAACGACGTCGAGCAGCTGGCGGGTGGTGAACTCCACCACCTTCTCATGATGCGGCGAGACGCCGCGGATTCCGGTCGTCGCGTTGTGCCACCACTGCTGATGCAGCAAGAAGGCCTGCGAGACCACGTTGAACGGGAACTGCGACCAGCCGGGGTGGTCAAAGCGCCGATCCTGAGCCAGCGGCTCAATACAATCCTTGCACTGGCCACCGCTCAGGGCGACCTCGGCCAGATAGCGCGATAGCCGCATCCCCTTGCGCGCCGCCTTCTCGACGAGGTTGATCTGCTTGCCCGGCGAGCCGACGAGATGGCTGTACCAGTCGAAATAGGCTTGGGCCAGCGCCATCGGCGAAATGCCCGCCGTTAACCTGGCAACCCCCGCGCGATAGGCCCGGTCGACGACCTCTGCGACGGCCCGCACGGAATAGCTGTCGGCTTTGTCGAAGGTCGGCGCCGGATATGGCTCATTTCGGACAGCCGGATTGTGCGCCGGCACAGCGGCAGGAAGAGATTGAGGCTTCATCGCGGTACTCCGGGATCACATTGCGACCAGGACGGCACAGGGACGGGCTGAAGCGGACCGCATCGAGCGCGCCAGAAATCATCGGGCACGAAGGTGTCTGCCTTGATTGCGACCTTTTGGGGCGCGGCGGCCGACATGAGTGTCGCTGCAATTCGCACCGCAGCAATGACTCATGTCAATTCAGTACCACATCGATCTGATGTAGTGTTTCTCATGGGCCGCCTGAAGCCATGCCTTCGGCGGAAAAGAGAAGCGGTCGACAATACGATCGCCGATCCGGGAAAGAACGCTCCGCATTGTGGCGGATGCGCTGTGTTTGAGTCTTCGAGAACGTGATCGCCTCTGCCGTGCAGGCCCAACGATCCTTTGCGCGCGGTGGGCAGACACCAATCGCGGCACGACAACCCCGGCTCGACTGCATTTTCGACAAGGAGGCTGTTCGATGTTCAACGTCTTCAAAAACGCGACCGCGTTCAACGCGCTGCTGATGCCGCCGTTCCTCGCCAAAGCCTGGCACGATTGGCAGTGGGCCGAACCAGCCGACCGCCTTGAGAACCAACTGACCTCTGGCCTCCTCGCCGCTCAGCGCAACGCTCTGGCGCGGTGGGACAAGATGATCGATTGCCAGCTGGAGTTTGTGAGACGGCGGCTTCACGCCGACTTCGAATGCGCCGAAGCCATGACGCAAATTGGCGGGCCAAAGCAGGTGCTGGAACTTTCCGCGGATTTCTGGAAGCAGGCGCTCGACGACTATCGCGATCAGGCGGAAACGATCGCTGCGCTGGTGCGCGAGAGTGTGGACGACCAGATCAGCGAGGCCAGCAAGCTCGCCGAGACCACCGGGGAAATTGTCGAGGGCTTGGAGGAGACGACGCAGGAGGCCGCAGAGCGCGCCAGAGCCAGGGCGGCTCCGACCGCAAGAGCCCGCGCAAGGGCCGCCTGAGCATCAGGGCCGACTGCTCGGAACACCTCGTTCGCGGCTCAGGATGCAATGAGCGTGGCAGCGCGCGCCGGTCACGCGGCCCTGAGACGCTCACGCTCTTCCCGGCGCGAGGACTTACGGCCAGTAATACTCCGAGTAGGTCGATTTCACTGTCCCGCCGACACGCACTGAGATCCATGGCCGGCGCGTCCGATCTTTGCGGCACATCCGGCAACAGCGCGGTCTGTTCGCTCAGTTCCGATCTTCCGGTAGCACGGGAAGCGGGAGAACGGCGATGCCTTCGTCGATCAAGGCCGCGGCTTCTTCCGGCGAGGCCTGGCCGTAGATACCGCGCTGCTTGGCCTCGCCGTAATGGATCTTGCGCGCCTCCTCCGGGAAGGCGGCACCGACGTCATCGGCAGTTTCACGAAGCTTTTGCCGGAGAGCACGAATCTGTTCGATCAGAGCCTGGCGGCCGGGATCGGCCAGCGCGAACCCGCCACGCGCTGCGGCTGGGGTTTCGGCACCTGCCGGACGTTCCGCCGTGTCTTGCAGTCGAGTGGCCTCCGCATCCCGCGTGCGCGATGGCGCCACGGCCGGTGCCATCAGTGCCTTGCTGACTTTGCTCGACCCGCAAGTCGGGCAAATGACCAGGCTGCGCGCCGCCTGGGCTTCGAAATCCTCGGAATTGCGGAACCAGCCTTCGAAGCCGTGCCCGTGCTCACAGGCAAGCGCATAGCGGATCACTGGACAGTCTCCACGGCGGTGTGATGCGTGAGGTCGAAGCTGCGTTCGTTAGCGATGGCCGGAATGCGCTGTCGGGACTCGGTCACCTTCGCGGGATCGATTTCAGCCAGCGCAAAGCCCGGCTCGTCATGGGCGAGCTCAGCGACGATCTCGCCCCAGGGCGCGACAATCAGGCTGTGGCCATAGGTCTCTCGGCCATCCTCGTGCACGCCCCCCTGAGCGGCAGAGACAACATAGGCCCCGTTCTCGATCGCTCGCGCCCGCTGCAGCACGTGCCAATGCGCCCGACCGGTCTGCCGCGTAAAGGCAGCAGGGGCACTCAAGAGCCCGGCACCAGCACGTGCCTGGGTCCGGAAGATCGCCGGAAATCGGATGTCGTAACAGATCGCCACGCCCATGGTCAGCCAGGGCAGGTCGGCAAGCACCGTCTTGCGACCCGGCCGATAGGTTGCCGACTCGCGCCAGGATTCGCCGTTGGCCAAGTCGACGTCGAACATGTGGATCTTGTCATAGCGCGCTATGATCTTACCGTTCGGTGCGAATAAGAAGGCGCGATTGGCAACCGTGTTGTCGTCGACACGGATCGCCAGCGACCCGATGTGAAGCACGATCCCCAGCTCGCGCGCGAGCTCGGCAAAGGCCGCGACGGCGCGATCTTCCCCTTCCGGCGCGATCTTTGCCATGAGGTCCGCGCGGCTGCGCTCAAGGAGATGCGTCATCTCCGGCGTCTGGACGTAGTCGGCCCCGGCCTCGGCAGCCGCCCGCACCAGCGCGGAAACCTCCGCCACATTGGTATCGATGCAGCGGCATGAGCGGGTCTGGACGACGGCGGCAACGAACGAGGACATGAACGAGGCTCCTCGAAACAGTTACTGTGCGAGCAGCGGGTCGAGCTTGCCGGCACGCTCCAGCGCATGCAGGTCATCGCAACCGCCAACATGCTGGGCGTCGATGAAGATCTGCGGAAAGGTCGAGCGGCCGGCAGCCTTCTGGATCATCTCGCTGCGCCTGGCCGGATCACCGGTCGCATCGATCTCCTCATAGGACACGCCCTTGCTGTCCAGCAGCCACTTGGCCGCGGAGCAATAGCCGCAGAACTGCCGGGTGTAGATCACCACCTTCGCCATCAGCTATCCTTGTACACTCCATGCCGCCCCAAATTCGTTAGACGGAACAGTGAGATTCTGTCGTTATATATTGGGGTTTCCGCAGGTGCGGCAAGATCGAACGTTCCCCAACCCACTCCCGTCACACGTATCCCTTCTCGAGGAATGCAAACGCCCGTGTGGAGCAAAGACGAAACCCGCTCACGATAGCGGATTGTCGCCGTCGGCTCGGGCAAAGGTCAGGACGTCGACGCCGACCGCCCCGCCACGCCTCAGCGCCAGCGTGCAGGCGGAGACCGTCGCACCCGTGGTGTAGACGTCGTCGACCAGGACCACACGGCGGCCGACGACGGCCGTCCGACCCTCTGCCGTAACCTGAAACGCGCCGCGGACGTTTTCTGCACGGGCATCGGCATTGAGGCCAACCTGTTGTCGCGTCGACCGGATGCGCTGCAGCGCCGTCAGGCATAGCGGTGCCTCGGCGGTCTCCGCCACCGCCTTGGCAAGCAGAGCCGCCTGGTTGAAGCGTCGCCGCCACAGCCGGATTCGGTGCAGGGGAACCGGAACCACGACGAATTCGCCAGCAAGGAGTTCCGCGCCTGCACGGGCCATCCATCGCCCCATCGCCCTGGCATAGGCTGGACGATCGCCGTATTTCAGGCCGTGGACCAGATCCCGGGCCGGGCCGGCAAAGGCGGCGGCGGCACGCGCGCGATCGAACACCGGCGGATCAGCGATCGCTTCGGGACAGAGCGCGCCGGGCCCGAGATCATAAGCGAACGGGCGACCAAGTCGCGCACACCACGGCGGCTCGAGAAAGGGAGTTGCGCTCCAGCATGCCGGGCACAGGACATCCTCTTCCGTAGTCGGATGTCCGCAAGCGATGCAGGTCGGCGGCAGCAGCAAGTCGAGGAGCGTACGCAAGCCTGCCGATGCGACCGACCGGCACCCGTTTGCGATTGCGAAAAAGCGGCCGGGCCGCCCCGGTAACGGACCGTCGTCCTCGGCGACGCCCATATTGCCCACCGTGCCCCTCCCTCGGCAAGTGCGGTGAGTGGCAGATATGCAATTATAACTTGCATTCTTCGAGCATCGCAATTCCTTTCGTTCGAGCGCATTGCCCGTGGCCGCCCTTTGACCTCGCCACACCTAGGCTCCATAAACTCGACGAAACCTGCGCCCGAAGGACTGGCTGGCCTGATGGACCGTCCGCAGCTCATCGATCGTTCACTTCTCGCCGCGCGCCGCCGTCGCGCTTTGGCCGCCGCCGTGCCGGGCGCTGATTTCCTGCTCGCCGCAGCGTGCGACGATCTCGCGGACCGGCTTGCCGCAGTATCACGGCTGTTCGAGATCGGCGTCGACCTCGGCGGTCACACCGGACGGACCGAAGCCATGTTGAAGGCATCGGGTAAGGTCGGGCGGACGCTCCGCGCCGACCTGTTCGCGCCCGATCCGCACCTCCCGCCACCGGACGTTGTGATCGACGACGCCTGTCCGCCTTTCGCCCCCGAAAGCCTCGACCTCATCGTGTCGGCCCTCTCACTGCAATTCGTCAATGACCTGCCGGGAACGCTGGTCCAGATCCGACGCAGTCTGAGGCCCGATGGTCTGTTTCTCGGCAGCCTGTTGGGCGGCGAAACGCTCTCAGAGCTCAGGGCTGTTCTGGTCGAGGCGGAACTCGATCTGAAGGGTGGCGCCGCACCGCGGGTGCTGCCATTTGCCGACCTCCGCGATCTCGGCGGCCTCATGCAGCGTGCCGGCTTTGCCCTGCCGGTGGTTGACCGCGATCCTCTCGTCGTGCGCTACGATTCGCTGTTCGAGCTGATGGCGGACCTGCGCGCCATGGGCGCGACCAGCAGCCTGACGGAAAGGAGCCGGACGCCGCTGTCACGGTCTCTGTTGCAGCGGGCGGCCGCGCTCTATGCCGAGCGCTTCGCTGATCCGGACGGACGGATCCGCGCGACGTTCCAGATTGTCTCGCTTTCGGGCTGGGCCCCGCACGAAAGCCAGCAGAAACCGCTCAAGCCCGGTTCGGCGACGATGCGGCTGGCGGACGCGCTGGCGATGCCGCCGGCAGCGACAACGACGAAAAGCAAGCCATAAGAATCACAATCGGGGCAGGCGCGGGAAGCGTCAGCCGAAGACGCTCCGTAAGGCGCTTGAGATGGCGCCGTACCAGTCATCGGAGAGGGTGCGGCCGATCGCAGTACACGTCACAACGATCGAAATCGATAACAGCCCGGCAATGAGGCTGTATTCGATAGCGATCGAGCCGCGCTCGTCCGCGAGGACCGCACGACCGCTGCGGCCCAGCGCGGTGTAAAGATCTGTTCTTTGATCGTGCGCCATCCGTTCGTCCGCTCTGCTTTCAGGTCGGCCGACGGTCAGGCCTGGTCAGGCGAGATCGATCAGATGCGGTATCAGCGGCTCGTCAGCAGGCGGCATGGGATAATCCCGGAGCCTTGGCGGCCTTACCCACTTGATCGTCTGACCTTCGCGCCCGATGACCGTGCCCGACCATCGTCGGCACACGAACAGTGGCATCAGGAGGTGAAAATCCTCGTAAGCGTGGCTGGCGAAGGTCAAGGGGGCGAGGCACTCTTTCTTAACCGTGATGCCGAGTTCCTCGTGTAGTTCGCGAATCAGCGTTTCTTCCGGACGCTCGCCCGCCTCCACTTTGCCCCCCGGAAATTCCCACAGACCCGCCATCGCCTTGCCTGCGGGCCGTTCAGCAATCAGGACGCGGTTGTCGGCATCGAGCAGGGCGCAAGCGGCGACGAGCAGCAGCTTCACGTTGAACTCCGTCCCAAATCCGTACAGGCCGGCAAGGATTCGCTTACTATGACGTCAAACGTCCGAGCGGTGGCCGACGGTAGTGATAGCAATAGGCACGGCTGAAGCCGGCGGCGCGATAGAGCCGCTTGGCAGCAAGATTGTCCTCGACCACTTGCAGCCACGCCAGGGTGCACCCCTCGGAGGCTGCCGTTCCGAGGCAGTGCGTTACCATGAGACGCCCGAGGCCGCGGCGTCGGTGCTCCGGGTCGACCGCGACATCGAAAAGCCCGATGAGGCCCCCATCCACCACCGCAACCGCTACGCCAGCCGGACAGCCGTCTTCGCCACGGGCAACGAGCCGGAGTAGCCGGGGTGCCACGGCAGAAAGCGCGAGGCCAAGCTGGGCGATCGCTGTGGGAGTTACGGTTTCCGGACGAGTGCCGCCGACGGCCGCGAAGGCTTCGAGCCACGCGCCCAGCGGCTCTTCCCGCAGGACATAGCCCTCTGCCGCAGGTGCAGCGGCCAGCGCGGGGCCGACGGGCGCCGTCCAGACCTCCGTTTCGCCATGCCGCTCCCAGCCGAGCGCATCGATCACAGCGACGACGGGATTCGGCGTCAGCGGTGTCCAGCGCAGGTTGAACGGCACGCCGTGGCGCACAAAAAGTGCCTGAGCCGCCGCGAGTCGTTCGGCAGCACAGGCATGGTCGCCCGGATCGAGAATGTTGAGCGAGTTCACGCGTTTTGCCGGATTGCCCGGAGAAAGACGCGCGATCCAGCGGCCATCGAGACGACTCATCCGGCACGGGAAGCCGTTGAGATTGGCCTCCTCGATTTTCAGGATCAGCGCCGACGGCGCCGGATCTGCCACGAAGCTCAACTCCGGTAGTCGCCGTTGATCGCGACATACTCTTTGGTGAGATCGCAGGTCCACACTGTCGCGGAGCCGGCACCGAGGCCGAGGTCAACGCGGATCGGAATCTCGTCACGCTTCATGATGGCGCTGGTCTCCGCTTCCGAATAGGCCGGATCGCGCTCGCCGTCGACGGCGACGCGTCGGTCGCCGAACCAGATCGCCAGCCGATCGCGGTCGGCCGGCTCGCCGGCCTTTCCAACGGCCATGACGATGCGGCCCCAATTGGCATCCTCGCCAGCGATCGCCGTCTTGACCAAGGGCGAATTGGCGATCGAAAGCGCGATGCGCTTGGCAGATGCATCGCTTTCCGCACCCGTCACCGTGACCGCCACGAACTTGCGGGCGCCCTCGCCGTCCTTGACGATCCAATGAGCGAGCTCGAGGGCCACCTCGGCGAGCGCCTGGCGGAAGCTGGCGAGCCGCGGATCGACCGGATCGGTCACCGTCGGGGCGCCGCGTTCCGCCGCCTTGGCAGTCGCGAACAGGAGGACTGTGTCGGATGTGGAGGTGTCGCTGTCGACGGTGATCGCGTTGAAGGAGCCGCCGACGACCTCCGACAGCATTGCCTGCAATGCCGGGGCGGCAATCGGCGCATCGGTAACGAGAAAGGACAGCATCGTCGCCATGTCCGGCGCGATCATCCCGGCCCCCTTGGCGATACCGCTGAGCCGGACCGTCACTCCGCCGAGGTCGGCGGTGCGGGTCGCAACCTTGGGGAACGTGTCGGTGGTCATGATTGCCTCGGCCGCGTCTATCCAGGGCGCCGGTGCGGCGCGGTAGCGCAGCCCTTCGATGACGCCGGCAAACTTTTCCGCGGCGAGCGGCTCGCCGATCACGCCTGTGGAAGCGAGATACACCTCCGCCACCGGGCAACCGAGCGCGCCGGCAACGATCTCGGCTGAAAGCTCGACAGCCTCACGGCCCTTCTTGCCGGTGAAGGCGTTGGCATTGCCGGAGTTGACGAGCAGCGCCCGGGCCTTGCCGAGGGGCAACCTGTCGCGGCACCAGTCGACGGCGGCCGATGGGCATCGGGACCTGGTGAAGACGCCGGCGACGCTGGTGCCCTCGTCAAACAGCATCAGGAGGACGTCAGTCCGGTCCTTGTACTTGATGCCAGCCGCCGCAGTAGCGAAACGGACGCCGGGGATCTCCGGCATCTCGGGATAGGACGTCGGGGCGAGCGGGGACACGGCGGCCGCCATCAAAACCTCTCCTCGGCTGGTCTGGGCGAATGCCGCAGCCTTGCCCGATGGCGTAGCAAGGCGCAAGCCCCTTGGCGCCTCTCCTTGCGGCACGTCCCGTCCATCGCGCCGAAGCGAAACGGGCCGGTCCTGCAAACCGGCTCGCGTCTGATCCTACTGTGCGTCGGGAGCGGCGCTGCCGTTCTCGTCTGCCGGAGCGGCGTTCTGCCCGGAACTGTCCTCAGCCGGGTCCATCACCTCTATCGAGGTCTCGGACTTGAGCTTTTCCATCACCTCGGCATAGCGGGCACGAACCAGTTCCTGCCGAATCTGATCCTGGACCTCGGCAAGTTCCGGCGCCGGCTGCTTGCGCTTGTCCTCTACCTTGATGACATGCCAGCCGAACTGGGTCTGCACCGGCTCCGTGGTGAACTGACCGACTTCGAGCTTGAAGGCGGCCTCCTCGAATGGCGGTACCATCTGGCCCTTGGTGAAAAACCCGAGATCGCCACCGGTCGGGCCCGACGGGCCGGTCGACTTCTCCTTCGCGAGTTCAGCAAAGTCCTTTCCGCCTTCGAGCTCCTTGATGAGCGCTTCAGCCTCTTCCTTGGATTTCACCAGGATGTGGCGGGCAGAAATCTCGTCTTCGCCTTCAAACTCGGCGGCTTGCTTGTCATAGGCCGCCTTGACATCGGCGTCGGAAACCTTGTTCTCGACCTCACGCACCAGATAGGCGTTGCGCAACGCCTTCATCTTGAGGAAAGCGAGCTGACGCTCGAAATCCGGCTCCTTGTCGATACCAGCGGCAGCGGCGGCATTTGCCATAACCTGCATGTCGATGACGACATCGGTTAGAAGCTTCTTCCACTGGTCGGGCGGAACGCGCTGCAGCTGACCGGCGAATTCCTGGGCCGCGAAGGCGATATCGGCTTCCGTGACCGTGCTGTCTCCGACCTTGGCGACGGGGTCGCCCGGCTCGATGGCAAGGGCCGGAACGGCGGTCAGGCCGGCTACGAGGGCGCCGACGGTGAGCGGGCGGATCAGCGCCGCCGCTTTGATAACAAACATGGAGTGTCCTTTACTTCGTGGTCTCACACGCCTTCGGATGCGCGAGCGGCGCAGAGTTGCCGAAAAGGGCGGCGTTGACAACCTGCCGACCCCCTCTTATCTGTCGGGCGGCCCCGCCTGCAGGCGAGGACCCCTCATGCGCGTCCGATATCCCGGCTCAATACGGCAGATATGCGGCCGGCCCGTCGTGACGACAGTTTGAACGACGACAGTTGAACACCGGGCCGGTGCCTCGGGTCGCACCCTGGCGCGGCCCCTCGCTAGGAAGGACCGCCCCATGGCCGGCCTCGGTGCCCTCGCCCGAAAGATCTTCGGCTCTGCGAACGACCGCAAGATCAAGCAATTGCGCGGCCGGATCCCCGAAATCAACGCACTCGAAGCGGAGGTTCAGGCGCTCTCCGACGAGGCGCTCCGGGCGCGCACGGCCGAATTTCGCGAACAGCTCGCCAACGGCGCGACGCTCGACGACTTGCTGGCACCGGCCTTCGCCACCGTGCGCGAGGCTGCACGCCGCGTGCTCGGCCAGCGCCACTATGATGTCCAGCTGATCGGCGGCATTGTACTCCATTCCGGCCAGATCGCCGAGATGCGCACCGGTGAAGGCAAGACCCTGGTCGCCACCTTGCCGGTCTATCTCAACGCACTGACCGGCAAAGGCGTCCATGTCGTCACCGTCAACGACTATCTCGCCAAGCGCGACGCTGAATGGATGGGCCGGGTCTATCGGTTCCTGGGACTCAGCGTCGGTGTAATTGTCCATGGTCTGACCGACGACGAGCGCCGCGCGGCATACGCTTGTGACGTCACCTACGGCACGAACAACGAGTTCGGCTTCGACTATCTGCGCGACAATATGAAGTACGAGCGCGCATCGATGGTCCAGCGCGGTCACAATTTTGCGATCGTCGACGAGGTCGACTCCATCCTGATTGACGAGGCCCGCACACCGCTCATCATCTCCGGGCCGCTCGAGGACCGCTCCGATTTCTACAACACCATCGACGCTTTCATCCCCCAGCTCGGTCCGGACGACTTCGAGCTCGACGAGAAGCAGCGATCTGCCACCTTTACCGAGGCTGGCAACGAGAAGCTTGAAAGTCTCTTGCGCGCGGCTGGCCTGCTAAAGGGTGACAGCCTTTACGACGTCGAAAACGTCGCTGTTGTCCATCACCTGCAGCAGGGCCTGAAGGCCCACAAGCTGTTCCAGCGCGACCGCGACTACATCGTCCGCAACGGCGAGGTCGTCATCATCGACGAGTTCACCGGTCGCATGATGCCGGGCCGACGCTACTCTGAAGGTCTGCATCAGGCGCTGGAGGCCAAGGAGAAGGTCACCATTCAGCCGGAGAACCAGACGCTCGCCTCCATTACGTTCCAGAACTATTTCCGCATGTACGACAAGTTGGCCGGCATGACGGGCACGGCCGCTACGGAAGCGGACGAGTTCATGGACATCTACGGCCTCGAGGTCGTTGAGATCCCGACCAACCTTCCGGTCGCCCGCATCGACGACGACGATGAGGTCTACCGGACGGTTGACGAAAAATACAACGCGATCATCGCGCTGATCGACGACTGCAAGTCTCGCGGTCAACCGATTCTGGTCGGCACCACTTCGATCGAGAAGTCGGAGCTGCTCGCTGCCAGGCTGAAGAAGGCAGGCTACCGCCAGGTCGATGTCACTGATCCGCGGGCCTTCGCTGCCCTCTACGACGGTGATGACGGCTCGGCGAAGGAGAAGGTCTTCGCTGTGCTGAATGCGCGGTACCACGAGCAGGAGGCCTTCATCATCTCCCAGGCCGGTCTGCCTGGCGCGGTGACCATCGCCACCAACATGGCCGGGCGCGGCACGGACATCCAGTTGGGCGGCAATGCCGAGATGCGGATCGAGCGTGAGCTCGCAGACGTCCCGGAGGGCGAGGAGCGGACGGCAAAGATCGCTGCCATTCGCGCTGAGGTCGAGGCGCGCAAGGCGCAGGCTCTCAAGGCCGGGGGCCTTTACGTCATCGGGACGGAGCGCCACGAGAGCCGGCGCATCGACAACCAGTTGCGCGGCCGTTCCGGACGGCAGGGCGATCCTGGCCATTCCAAGTTCTTCCTGTCGCTGCAGGATGACCTGATGCGCATCTTCGGCTCCGACCGGATGGACGGCATGCTGCAGAAGCTCGGCCTCAAGGAGGGCGAGGCCATCATCCATCCCTGGATCAACAAGGCCCTGGAGAAGGCGCAAAGGAAGGTCGAAGCCCGCAACTTCGACATCCGAAAGAATCTGCTCAAGTTCGATGACGTGATGAACGACCAGCGCAAGGTCGTGTTCGAACAGCGCATTGACCTGATGGAAGGCACCGCAATCGCTGAAACGGTCGCCGATATGCGCCACGATGTCATCGAGGACCTCGTCGCCCGCCACATTCCCGAAAAGGCTTACCCCGAGCAGTGGGACACGGCCGGGCTCGAGGCCGAGGTCCGCAATGTGCTCGCCCTCGACCTGCCCATCTCGGAGTGGGCCAAGGAGGAAGGCATTGCCGAGGAAGAGGTCAAGGAGCGGCTGCGCAAGCAGGCAGACGAGGTGATGGCGCGCAAAGTGGCCCAGTATGGCCCGGACATCATGCGCCAGATCGAGAAGGCCGTGCTGCTGCAGACCCTTGACCATCTGTGGCGCGAGCACCTCGCCAACCTCGATCACCTGCGCTCGGTGATCGGCTTCCGCGGCTACGCCCAACGGGATCCGCTGCAGGAGTACAAGACCGAGGCGTTCACCCTGTTCGAGACCATGCTCGCCAACCTGCGACAGGCGACCACGGCGCAGTTGATGCGTGTCGAACTCGTGCAGCAGCCGGCTCCGACGCTGCCGCAGGACAGCGACCTTCCTCCGATGCAGGCCCATCACATCGACGCCACCACCGGCGAGGACGAGTTCGAGCAGATGGCGCGGGTGGCCGCAGGGCCTGTCCCGGCCAACACCCGCAACCCGTCCGATCCCTCGACCTGGGGCAAGGTCGGCCGCAACGAGCCCTGTCCCTGCGGCTCGGGCAAGAAATTCAAGCACTGCCACGGCGTCCTGGTGTGACGCGTTGAGGCTAAGCCCGGAAGGCGGGGGTCAATCGCAAGACCGCACTGTCGTCCCGGGCTCCCACCCTCCGTAGGGGAGCGGCAGCTTCGTTGCTCATAGAGTAAGCCTGATTTGCGGCTTCGCCCCCTCCCGTCAGCGAGGTCGTCCTCGAAACGCCGGTAATAGCGTGCCTGGCGCCCCGAGCCCGCCTGATCTAGGCGACTGGTTGTGCTGCCCCATACCCCTCCTTGACGGGCCGCTACAAAGCAGGAACCCTCTTTGCTTCCCCAGAGGCAGCAGGACATGATCACCACACCGGCGCTTGAGGCGATCGAAGATTGGCTGATCCAGGAGGCGCTTGGAGCGCCGCATCTGCCTGACATGTTCGCCGGCATGTGCGAACGCATGCGAGCGGCCGGGATCACGGTCGATCGCGCGCTACTCGGCTGGGTGACGCTGCACCCGCTGTTCCGGGCGGAGACAGCCGTGTGGCATGCAGAGGGCGGCGTCAAGCACGCGCAGCACCGCCACGACACCGAGGAAGACGACGCGGGCTGGCTGCAAAGCCCGATCCGGGCTGTCCTACAGTCCGGCGAAAGCCGGCTGCGGCGCCGGCTCGCTCACGCCAATGCCGAGCTTGACTATCCGGTCTGCCATCAACTCAGGGACGAGGGTTTCACTGACTATCTCCTGCTCGCGACCTATTTCGATCTCTCCGCATCCAGAATCTATGCCGAAAAGTCCGGAATCATCGTCACGTGGGCAACCCGCGCAGCTGGAGGCTTCGACGATGAGGCAGTTGACCAGATCGAGTATCTCCAGGCCCGGCTGGCGCTGGCCTGCCGAGCCAACATCCAGTCGCGGGTGGCGGCGACGATTGCCGATACCTACCTCGGCCACCGCGCCGGGCAGCGTGTGCTCTCTGGCCAGATCCGCCATGGCGACGGTGAGATCATCGATGCGGTGATCTTTTATTGCGACCTGCGCGATTCGACCGCGATCGCCGAAAAACTCGGGCCCGAACGCTATCTCCGGCATCTCAACGCCTATTTCGATGCCACGGCCGGAGCCGTTTCGGCCGAAGGCGGCGAGATCCTCGACTTCATTGGCGATGCCGTGCTTGCGGTGTTCCCGACCGATCTCGGTGGCTTCGAGGCCGCAACCCGGCGGGCGCTGTGTGCACTGGACAGCGTCAGGACCCGCATCTGCGCGGCAAACGGCTACGGCGAGGCCCCGCTGCGCTGCGGCGTCGCCCTATCGGCGGGACGGGTGATGTTTGGAAACATCGGCATCGCCGACCGACTGACCTTTTCGGTGATCGGCCAGACGGTGAACGCCGCAGCAAGGATCGAGGCGCTGACGAAGACGGTGGCCCTTGCGGCCACGCAGGAGTGCTCGGCACTGGTCACCGCGGAGATCGCCGCTGTCGCTCCGCAGGCCTTCACCAGCGCAGGCCGCTTCGTACTTGAGGGGTTTGCCGAGCCGGTCGAACTCTACCGGCCGACCAACGGCCAGTGACGGGCCGTTCTTGAAGGCCGTCGCCAGAAGCGACAGCGGCTCCGCCCTACAAGACCACCACCTTGGCGCCGACCTTCACCCGGTCGTAGAGGTCGATCACGTCTTCGTTGAGCATGCGGATGCAGCCCGAGGATACGGCCGAACCGATCGACCAATCCTCGTTGGTGCCGTGAATGCGGTACTCGGTAGCGCCCAGGTAGAGGGCGCGGGCTCCGAGCGGGTTCTTTGGGCCTCCGGGCATATAGGCCGGCAGCTTGCGACCGTTCTTGCGCTCGCGGGCGATCATCTCCGGTGGCGGCGTCCAACCCGGCCACTGCGCCTTGCGGCTCACCTTTTGGGTCCCGGACCAGGTAAAGCCCTCGCGGCCCACGCCAATGCCATATCGCACCGCCTTGCCTTCTGGCAGGACGTAGAACAGCTGGCGGCGATCGGTATCGACCACGATCGTGCCGGGCGCCTCGCTGGTGCGGTAGCGCACGACCTTGCGCTTGTACCTCTCACGGGCGATCGCCCCCGCCGCACCCGGCGTGATCTTGTAAGACACCCAGGACTTGGTTGTGGGATCGAAGAAGCCTTGGCTCGGCTCCATGGCGAGCGCCGGGCCCGAGGCCGCGGCGAACGCGATCGCCATGACCAGGAACGCAGATTTCAGTCTCATGTCGATGGTCCCCCCGGAGGACAAATCCGGCCGTGCGGCGCTCCCGGAGGCCAGATCCATCCTCAAATGCCAAATCGCGCTCTTTCTAGCAAAAACCGCAATCGACGCCAGAGGTCTCACGTCGATTTCACGGCGTTGTCCGGAGGAAAGCCTCTACGGCGGCGCGGTCTGGAATCGGGGCCACGGCACCATAACCCTGGACCGAGAGAGCGGCGGCGGCGTTGGCGTAAGCCGCGGCGCGGAATGGGTCGCCGGTTGCCAGATATTCCGCCAGGAATGCGCCGTCGAACGCGTCGCCGGCTCCCGTGGCATCGACCGCCGCGACCTGATAGGGCTCGATTCGCTCCTGGCGGCCCGGGGTTGCGACATGGACCCCCTTGTCACCCAGCGTCAGAGCCACGATGCCGACACCGAGGTCGAGATAAAACCGGACGATATCCTGGGGAGTCGACAAGCCGGTGAGTAGCATGGCGTCGTCAAGGCCCGGCAACAGGATGTCAGCCTTCTCGGCGGTGGCGTGGATGATGGCCCGGGCCCTATCGAGCGGCCATAGCTTGAGCCGCAGGTTGGTGTCATAGGAAACGAAACCCTCCGAAAGCTTGACCTGATCAATCGCGGCGAACACTGCGTCGCAGGCCGAGGATGAGATCGCCTGGCTGATCGCCGAGACGTGCAGCCCTTTGGCATCGGCGAGAGCAGTGGCCGGCAGTTCGGATGGTGTCATGAGGCTCGCAGCCGATCCGGCGCGACGGTAGGAGAACTCGTGCCCCTCAGGCCCGTGAGTGACGAAATAAAGTCCAGTTGGCGCGTCGGCGTTGCGCCGGACGTGATCGATGGAGACGCCTTCGCGGGTCCACAGGTCGCACAACATGTCGCCGAAGACGTCGGTCCCGACGGCGCTGATGTAGCCGGTAGGAACGCCCTGTCGCGCTGCGGCGATCGCCACGTTAGAGGTATCGCCGCCAAACCCTTGTAAAAACCGGCCGTCGTCCTCACTCTGATTGAACTCGACCATAGCCTCACCGAGACACAACAGATCGATCGCCAAGTCTTCCTCCGGATTTAAATCGATTTAAGATCCCATCTCCCGGTCGCTTCGTGCTGTCCAGCCGTACGCAGAATGTCGCCCCGGGCGATGAGCCCCTCGCAGATCGCGCCACACTATGGCACAAGTCCCAGCTTGCAGCATGAGCCGAAGGCAGGGCCGCCCATGGAGACGGGCTACGGCCGCCAAGGACGAGGTCACGGATCGCATATTGATCCGCAAGACCCGCGCAACCGGGATTGACACCATGGACATCGAGCCCCGCATCGAACCGCTTCCTTTCGTCGACCGCGGCCCCGATCGTCAGGACGGGACGCCGAAAAACCGCGCCCCGATCGTGTTTCTCCACGGCTTTGGCGGCGACAGCCTAACCTGGGTAAACATTCAGACCGGGCTTCAGGCGCGCCGCCGCACGATCGCCTTCGACCTGCCGGGCCACGGCAAGGCGCTCGGCTGGCCGAGGATCGGCAACGCCGGTGTATCAGCCAAGGCAGTTGCGGCCTCGCTCGACGCACTCACGCTCGACCGGGTGCACCTGGTCGGCCATTCCATGGGAGGGGCCGTTGCCTGCTTGGTGGCGCTGAAGGCGCCCGAGCGCATCGCCAGCCTGACGTTGCTGGCGCCAGGCGGCTTCGGCCCGGAAATCAACCACAAGCTCCTGCGTCGCTACGCGGCCGCAACCGAGCCACATGAGCTGGAAGTGCTGCTCGAGCAGTTCTTCGGATGGGAATTCGAGTTGCCGCGGATGCTGGTCCGCCATGCAGCCGAGATGCGCGCTAAGCCCGGCGCCAGCGAAACGCTGCAGGCCATCGTCGAGGAGATCATCGACGGAAACGTGCAGAAGACGCTGCCGCTCGACGGCCTCGCCGACCTTGGCCTACCCATTCGCGTCATCTGGGGTACCCAGGATCGAGTGCTGCCGACCCGGCAGTCGCACCGGTTGCCCGGCGTCATCGCTACCCACGTCTTCGAGCGCGTCGGCCACATGCCGCATCTTGAGGTTCCCCAAGCGGTTATCCGCCTGATCCGCGAGACCGCCGCCGCGGAATAGAGCAGCGATTCGATCACCCGGCGAGCAGATCCTCGCGCCATGGCTCCCCGATCGCCCTGCGCGCTTTCATGTGGGAGCGCGGATGGTTGACGCTGTCGACGGCGATGAGCCGTCCGCCGCCCAAGTATGCGACATAAAACGATCCAGCGACTGGATCGCCGACCAGCCGCACCTCGTCGTGCTCCTGGGACAGGCCGGCGATCTGCAACTTGGTTGCATACTGATCCGACCAAAACCATGGGACCGGATCATAGGCCGCCGGGCGGCCGCACAGATCCTGGGCGGCGGCCTTGGCCTGGTCGATTGCGTTCTGCACGCTCTCCAGCCGGATCGAACGGCGGTAGCGCCCCGAAGGGAACCGGGCGCAGTCTCCGATGGCATGTATGTGCGGCACGGAGGTGCGGCCGACGGCATCGACCAGGATGCCATCGTCCACGGCAAGGCCCGCGGCGGCGGCAAGTTTGTCGTTCGGCGCCGCCCCGACGGCAACCAGTACGGTCGCGACCGGCAGCCGCGAACCATCGTCAAACACCACGGCCTCCACGGCACCATTGCCCTCGAAGCCGGCAACGCCGGTATCGAGGCGAAGGTCGACGCCGTTAGCGCGGTGAAGCTGCTCGAAGTAGGCCGCGGTTGCCGGCGCGACGGCACGCTTCATCACCCGGTCCTGCGCTTCCAGCACGGTCACCGCATGACCCATGGCGCGGGCGATCGCCGCCACCTCGAGACCGATGTAGCCCGCGCCGACGATCGCGATCCGGGTGGGGTCGCCGAGGCGGGGACGAAGCGCCCGGACGTCGGCGATGGTGCGCAGATAGACGATGCCGGGAAGGCTGGCGCCGGGAAGCGGCAGCGACCGCGCCCGCGTGCCGGTCGCCAGCACCAGGCGGTCATATTCAATCGCCGTGCCGTCGCGCAGGGTCACCGCGCGTGCGTCGGTGTCGACGGCCTCGGCCGTCACACCGCGCCGCACCTCGATCCGCTGGGTTTCATAAAACGCTGCCGGACGAAGCAGGAGCGCGTCCTCACCCACCTCGCCGGCAAGGAACTTTTTCGACAGGGGCGGCCGCTGATACGGCAATTGTGGTTCATCCCCAACCATGACGATCGCGCCCTCATGACCGCCGGCGCGAAGCGATTGCGCGAGCTGGGCTCCGGCCTGACCAGCGCCGACAATGACGATCCTGTCCTGCATCTTCGTTCCTGAATTACCGCACCTTCCGGGCCGCTTTCCCTTATCAGTCGCAAGGAGGGTTTGGAAGGCAAGGCGGTACCGGCAGTTCCCGGCCGTCGGCGCGGAGCGTCAGGGCCGCAATGAGTCAGGCGGCGCGAACCTCGTCAAGGAAGACGCGCACCTCCTGGCGGATCAGCCGGGCCTGCTCGTTGAGCATGCTCGACATCTTCCGGACCGCCTCACCGGTGCTGCGGGCATGCGCGGTGGCGCGGGCAACCCGCTCCATCGCACCGGAGCCTTCGTCCGCCCGTCCGGAGGCATTGGCGACATTCTCGGTGATCGCATGCACGGCGGCCGACTGCTGCTCGACCGAGGCGGCAACCGCGGTGGCGATGCCGTTCATCTCCTCTATGATCCTGCCAACCTCCTCGATCGCGGTTACGGCATCAGCGGAGGCCATCTGGATCGCCTCGACCTGGATTGCGATGTCCTCGGTCGCCTGTGCCGTCTCCTTGGCAAGTTCCTTGACTTCGGCGGCGACGATGGCAAAGCCGCGGCCGTGCTCACCGGCCCGAGCCGCCTCAATCGTTGCATTCAGGGCCAGCAGATTGGTCTGATTGGCGATGGTCCGGATGAGGCTCATAACCTCGCTGATGCGGTTGGCGGTGGAGGAGAGCTGGGTCATGGTCTCCGCCGTAGAGCGGGCTTCGGTGACGGCACGCGCAGCCACACCGGTTGATTTCGCCGCCTGGTCGGCGATTTCGGTGATCGAGGTTGCAAGCTCTTCGGTCGCCGCTGCTGCGGATGTAACGTTGCTCGCGGCCACGCGGACGGCGCTGCCGGCCCGCATCGCCTCGGACGCGACGTTGTCCGAAGCCGACTCCACCGCCGCGGATGCGTCGGCCAGATCACGACCGGCCTCATCGAGATTGCCAAGTACGGCTTCGACTGTTGTCTCGAACCGGCCGATCAGCTGTTCCAGCCGGGCCACGCGGGCGTCACGGGCCGCATTGTCTGCCGCCTGGGCCTCCGCAAGGTTACGCCGCTCGCGCGCATTATCACGGAACACCCGCACGGTGGCAGCCATCGCCGCAATCTCGTTGTGGCCCTCGGCCGTCGGCAGGTCGACCTCCGTTGCACCGCCCGCCAGCGCTTCCATGGCTTCGCGCAGCCGTGCAAGAGGCACCGCGATTGAACGACCGATCGCCAATCCCACAGCGGCAACGAGGGCCAAGACGACGACGATTACACCGCCTACGACCGCCGTCGACAGGCTGCGAACCGCCGCAAGCTCCCGTTTCGCCGCAGCCGAGCCGGCACTGGCCGCCTGCTTCAGCGCTTCCAGATTCGGCGGCAGCAGGTCGAACAGGATCTCCAAATGCTCGACGTTGGTCTCGCGCTCCGACGTCGCGGCGGTAAAGCTGTCGAAGGTCTTGCGGTAAGTGGTCATGTCGGCGACCACCTCGGATTTCACGTCGTTCGGGATTGCGACCTTGCCGATCAGCCTTTCGTAGCGGCCAAAGGCAACTTCGAAGTTGCCGAGGGCGACATCGGTTCGATCGAGGGCAAATTCCTTTTCCGCCCGCTGGATCTCGACCACTGCGCGAGCGAGCTTTTCCAGGTCCGGGTTTGCGCTGAAGCGCGCTTCCTTTTTCAGTCGACCCTCGACCGCTCCGGACGTCTTCGCCAGCGTGTCCCTCAGTCCCGTCGCCGAATCGAAGCCGATCCTGCTCTGGACCTGGTGCAAAGCGATGAAGGCGCTCTCAACGTCGTCCAGCGTAAGAATCACATCGCGAACCTGGGACTGAAAGGCTGCGGCAGCCGCAAGTTGATCAATCGCCGCGGCCTGCGCCCGTGCCTCGGCCAGAATTTCGCCAAATCGCCGAATGTCGTTGACGCTCGGATTGATGAGATAATCCTTTTCGACAATCCGCATCATCTCGGCGCGTTCAAATAGCTCGCCGACGAGGGCGGCGAGGGCGGCATTGTCCTCGGCGATCTGAAAGCTTTTCTCCACCCGTTCCTGGCTCCACCAGAAGCAGATGCCGACGGCAACGAGCCCCGTCACGGTGATCGCGCTCAGCAGAAGAATTCGGATGCGTACCGAGAGGCGACCGAATATGGTCGCGCCGGGCCCTAGGACGTTTAACTTCACGGTCTCAGACTCCACCCCGCCCCGGAAAACTTTCAGAGCGAGCATCGCGGGCAGGCGTTAAAAACCAATCAACTTCGGCCCGCTGCCCAGCCCATAAAGAATGCACGCAGGTGCATAAAAAAACGCCATCAAGTCAGACATTCACCAATAGGTTATCATCGTGAGTACCTTTGCCGCTAAGCTCGCGCCGTGGATCTTCGTGATCCTTTGGTCGACCGGATTCATCGGATCAAAGCTTGGCGCACCTTATATTGAGCCCTTTGTCTTCCTGACTATTCGATTTTTGGTTGTCATTCTGATTCTTTCACTCGTACTTACCTTCATTGGCAATTGGACATCGATTCGCCGCTCCACCTGGCTGCATTGCCTGATTGCCGGGCTGCTGATCCATGGCGTGTATCTCGGAGGGATTTTCTGGGTTATCGACCGCGGTATGCCCGCCGGCGTCACGTCGCTCGTGCTTGGCCTGCAACCGTTCTTGACGGCGCTGCTCGCCGGCCCTGTCCTCGGCGAGACAATCACGAGACGGCATTGGGCGGGCCTGGCAATCGGCGCCGTCGGACTCGCTTTTGTGATCGCTCCCAAGCTTGCACTCGGCGCCGACGGCATGACGCCTGTCACCGTGGGAGTCTGCCTTGCTGCCGTCGCGGCGATCGCGGCCGGCACGGTCTATCAGAAGCGCTATGCGGCCGATGTCGGCCTGTTGCCTGGCACGACGCTGCAATATGCCGGTGCACTCCTGTTCGTCGGCCCGCTCAGCGCCTTCGAAGCCTGGACCATCGAATGGAGCGCCGACCTCGTCTTCGCCCTGGTCTGGCTGATCGTCGTGCTGTCGATCGGCGCAGTCTTCCTCCTCATGCTCCTGATCCGCCACGGGAGCGCCGCAAAAGTGTCGGCCCTGTTCTACCTGGTGCCAGTTGCCACTGCCGTGGAAAGCTTCTTCTTGTTTGGCGAAACGCTGTCGCACGTGCAGTTTTTGGGCATGGCCCTCGTCATCGGAGCAATGATGATGGTGCAGCGGCGGCGGTCGGTCTGAGCCGCCGCGCGTCGTTCACCGCACCTCCACCGCCTCTCTTGCCGCGCGCTCGGCCCTGAGGCATCGCTGGCGCAAGATGGCAGCGTTGAGTTCACCACCGATGATGAGAACCAACGAGATCAGATAGAGAAAGACCAGCGCCGCCATGACCCCCGCAAGCCCGGCATAGGTAGATACGTAATTGGCGAAGCCAGCGAGGTAGGCACCGAAGACGACACCGCAGATTAGCCACAGCACCAGTGTCGCCAGTACGCCCGGAAGAATATCGATGAAGCGGCGCCGGCCGGCTGGAAGCAGCATGTGTGAAGCGATCAGTCCACCGGCGGTCAGAACCGACGCGATGACATAGCGCGAGACATTGAGGCTGGAGCCGAATTCGGCGAGCCATGGCACCTTATGCAGAGCGGCAGTCCACAGCAACGGCGCCAGAACGATCAAAAAGGCAAACACAATCAGCACGACGGAGCCGAGGACCACGAAGCCGATCGATTGCAGCCGGAGATAGACGAACCAGCGGTTTTCCTGCATCCGGTAGGCTCGGTTGAGCGCCGTGCGCAAGGCCTCTACGCCGTTGGACGCGAACCAGAGTGACGCGACGACGCCGAAGGTGAGAAGGTCGCCCCGTGGCCGGGTTAGAACCTTTTCGATCTCGCTGGCGACAGGTCCGGCGACGTTGTCGGGCCAGGCGTCGAACAGCATGTGGGCAATCTCGTCAGCCAATTCGTTCAGACCAAGGAAGCCGGTGAGAGCCGCAATGAAGATCAGGAATGGAAACAGGGCGAGCAGCGCGGATAGCGCCACATGACTTGCCACCGCAAATCCATCGTCGGCGAAAAGATGGTCGAATGCGTCGCACAGGACTCGATAAGTCAGGCGGACCGCGCCTCCCATCGCCTTGGACTGACCTGCTTCGTTCGGCAAATGCATGATCCTTAAACCCCGCCGGCGACCAAAAGTTCAGCACTGACAGACACTTTGCTGTTGACATGGCCAAGCGTGAGGCTTTCGGCCAAGGTCGTGGCAAAGCTTTGCCGGCCCGTTTACCACCGATTCTGCATCAAAAGGAGGATTGCGCCGCCGTTCCTCCGGCTTACTGTGTGCGCTGCACCATAGATCTGCACGACGGCCGTGGATGCGGCCGGGGAGACGCCGCAATGCCCTCAGCCGAACACGCCGTCACCGGCCGCCCCCTCGCCGAGCTGACGGCTGCAGCGATTGCCGTGCTCGACCGCCTGCTCGATCTCGCAGCCGCAAGAGTCCGCATGCTGGTCAGCGACGACGACCGCATTTCGCCGGCCAGGATGGATGCGGAGCAGCGCGCCACCCACGGTCTCGCGTGGTTGGCCACCTATGTCGAAGCCCTGCGCCAGATGGATGCCTACCTGAGGCGGCTCTCGGAGCAGGACCGTTTCGGTCACGTCGAGCAACTGATCGTCCGCCTCGCCTTCGCCGAGTATCTCGCCCAGGTGCTCGGTGGCATTCCGATGAACCAGGGCGAGTTCGTCCGCCTAAGCGATCTTGGCATCTCGGCGGCAGAGGCAGCCGAGGTTCGTACCGAGGCGGTCGAGGCGTTGATCGCGGAGGGCAACACCGCGGAGGTCCGTTCCCGCCTCGTCGCGCTCCTCCGCCAGCAGGAAGGCGCCTCGACCTTCGGCGACCCCGGCCTCGACCAGACCTACGAGCAGATCCGTGACGAGATGCGGCGCTTCGCCGGCGACAGGGTCACGCCTTTTGCACATGAGTGGCATCTCAGCAACGCATACATCCCCATTGAGGTCGTCGAGCAGATGGCCGGGCTCGGCGTGTTCGGACTGACCATCCCGGAGCACTACGGCGGCCTTGGGCTCGGCAAGGAATCGATGTGTGTCGTCTCCGAGGAACTCAGCCGCGCCTACATCGGCGTTGGCTCGCTCGGGACCCGCTCGGAGATCGCCGCCGAGCTGATCCTGTGCGGCGGCACCAACGAACAAAAGCGGACATGGCTGCCGAAGATCGCCTCGGGCGAGGTGCTGCCGACCGCCGTCTTCACCGAGCCCAACACCGGCTCCGACCTTGCCTCACTGAAGACCCGCGCCATCAGGGACGGCGACGTCTGGAAGGTCTACGGCAGCAAGACCTGGATCACCCATCCGGTGCGGGCCGACGTCATGACCCTGCTCGCCCGCACCGATCCCAACGAACCCGGCTACAAGGGCCTGTCGATGTTCCTGGCGGATAAGCCGCGCGGCGATGACGACAACCCCTTCCCGGCGCATGGCATGACCGGCAGCGAGATCGAGGTCCTCGGCTATCGTGGCATGAAGGAATACGAGATCGCCTTCGACGGCTTCGAAATTAAGGCGGAGAACCTACTCGGCGGTGTGCCGGGCCAAGGCTTCAAGCAGCTGATGCAGACCTTCGAGGCCGCGCGCATCCAGACGGCGGCGCGCGCGCTCGGTGTAGCGCAGACGGCTCTCGACCTCGGCCTGCGCTACGCCCAGGACCGGATTCAGTTCGGAAAGCCGCTGATTCACTTCCCGCGAGTATCGGACAAGCTAGCCATGATGGCGACCGAGATCATGATCGCGCGCCAGCTCACCTATTTCTCCGCAGCAGAGAAAGATTCTGGCCGGCGCTGCGATCTGGAAGCCGGAATGGCCAAATTGCTCGGCGCGCGCGTTGCCTGGGCGGCGGCCGACAACGCGCTGCAGATCCATGGCGGCAACGGCTTCGCGCTCGAGTACCCGATTTCGCGCGTGCTCTGCGACGCCCGCATCCTCAACATCTTCGAAGGTGCGGCGGAAATCCAGGCACAGGTGATCGCGCGGCGGATTCTCGAGACGAGAGGGCTGAACTAGACGCGTCCATACCGGACGATGCGGCCGTGCGCCCGCTTACGCCGCCAGCGGATAGGCCTCTTCCACCAAATAGGGGCCGCCGCCGACGCTGGCCTTGGCCGAGAACAGCACAAAGCGTCCGGCGATGAAGCTCGGCGCCCGGAAAGTGCCGCGCTCCGACAGCCAGCGCGCCACCTCCTCGTTCGTCGTGCCGCGACAGCGCGCGAGCGTCACGTGCGGGATATACTTGCGCCGCTCCGGTGGTAGGCCGAGCCGCTGGATGATGCGTTCCTGCTCGGCCTGGAGTTCCGCGAGAGCCGGTGTCAGCGCCACCCTGGCATAGACCGAATGCGGCTTGCCGTTTCCGAAGGTTCCGAGCCCGTCGAGCCGGATCTCGAGTGCCTCGCGCCGGATCCGCGACAGGGCGTCGGCGACCTCATCCGCCATCCGGTCGTCGATGTCGCCGATGAAGCGCAGCGTTATGTGGTAGTTCTCAGGGTCGATCCAGCGGGCGTTCCTCAGCCCCCCGCGCAGGAGTGAGAGGACGAGAGCCGTCGATGACGGGATTTCAAGGCCGGTGAACAGTCGCGGCATGGGCAAACCCTCCGCTTTTGCTGACAGCCCCATGTGGCTTCGATTTTCAGCATCGCGCAAGGAGAAATCCAAAGCCCTTGAAAACCGCCGATTTCACCGAAGTCCCTTGTGCAAATTTAGGATGAGCCGTGCGTCCAGGTCCATATCGTCACGCCGGGTGATTCTGATTTGCTGCTCGGTCTCGTCAGGGGCACGGATTACAATTGAGAAGATGGATCGCATTGATCCGCGCCTCGATCTCCGGCGTGATGACGAGTTCGGCTGACCCGAGGTTCGTCTCAAGCTGTGCGAGCGACGTCGCGCCGACGAGCACCGCCGTCGTGAAGGGCCGGGAACGGACAAACGCGAGCGCGAGTTGGGCCGGGTCGGCGCCGAGCTCCGCCGCCAGGTCGAGGTAGGCGGACAGCGCCTTGTCGGCGCCGGGTGTCTCGTAGCGTTGCAGCCGGTCGAACAGCGTTTTGCGAGCACCAGGCGGCAGTGCGCCGCCACGGTATTTGCCCGTAAGGTAGCCTTGGGCGAGAGCCGAGTAGGCGAGCAGCCCGACCTGCTCGCGCTCGGCGATTTCGGCGAGGCCGACCTCGAAGGTACGGTTGACCAGAGAGTAGGCGTTTTGGATCGACACGACCCGCGGCAATCCCTTCGACTCAGAGGCCTTGAGGTAGGTCATGGTGCCCCAGGCGCTCTCGTTGGAAAGGCCGACGTGGCGGATCTTCCCGGTCTCAACCAACTCAGCCATAACCTCGAGCACCGCCTCGATCGGGGTCTCGTCTTCGGCGGGCGACTGCGCCTTCCATACCGTCGGGTTTGAACCGAAGCCGGAAACGACCCGGTCCGGCCAGTGGATCTGGTAGAGGTCGATGCAGTCGATCTGCAGCCGCTTCAGGCTCTTGTCGACAGCTTCCATGATCTGCGGCCGCGTCAGCCGGCCTTCCGAGCGGTCATCCCGGAACCAGGTGCTGTCCGTGCGTCCGACGACTTTGGTGGCAATGATCACCTTGTTCCGGCGCCTTCGGGACTTGAGCCAGGTGCCGATGATTTCCTCGGTGCGCCCCTGGGTCTCGGGCTTTGGCGGAATCGGATAAAGCTCGGCCGCGTCGAACAGATTGACCCCGCGGTCAAAGGCAAGGTCCATCTGGGCGTGGGCCTCGGCCTCGGTGTTCTGCTCGCCGAAGGTCATGGTGCCGAGCGCAAGGCTCGAGATTGAGATGTCGGTGCGGCCGAGACGGCGATAATCCATGGTGCCCCCTGGTTGGCTGAATTGGAATTGGCGGGAAATGGCGAAGAAGGCAGAAGATGCGCCGCGTGTCGGACCCGATCAGGACTGCCGTGCGCGGGCGATCAGATCCTCGACCAACGGCAAGATGCCTTCGACGATAAGACCGACACCCTTACCCGTTGGGTGCATACCATCCTCGAGCACCGTCTCCGGGGTGATGGGAATGCCCTCGAGGAAATAGGGATAGAGCAGCGCACCATATTTTTCGGCGATCTCGGCATAGATCGGAACGAAGGCTTCGTGATAGGCATGGCCGAGGTTGCGCGGTGGCCGCATCCCGGCAACCAGAACGGCAATTTTCCGGTCCGTCAGGCGCCTGACGATCGCGTCGAGATTGGCGCGCACCGCTTCCGGATCGATGCCGCGCAGCGCGTCGTTCGCGCCGAGTTCGACGATGACGGCATCTGCATCCTCCGGCACCGACCAGTCGAGCCGAGCCAGGCCTCCGGAGCTCGTGTCACCGGACACGCCGGCATTGACAATCGTGACGTCGTGGCCGCGCACCTTGAGAGCGGCCTCGAGTTGCACAGGAAAGGCCTCGGACGCGGGGAGGAGATGACCCGCCGTTAGGCTGTCACCGAGGACGACGATCTTCACCGGCTCGTCAGCCGCTGCGAGGGGCATGGCGAATGCAAGAAGTGCGGCAGCGTGTAAAATGGTAACGAAACGTATCAAAGCCTGTGTTCCTCTGGATCGGGCGAATGCTTCGCCCCATATCCGTCGAGGCGATTCTGCTCGCCCCGTCCGCCCGAGCGGCGGCGCGGAGGCGCCGAAGCCATGATCAACGGCCCGCGGCGCTTTTCGCCGACGGTTATATAGGGCAATCGATGACGATCGAACCAGCTGCCAGTCCGGTCATTTCTCTGAAAAACGTTCACCTCAGCCTCGGCAGCGGCGCCGGCCGTGTCCACATCCTGAAAGGCGTCAGCCTCGATATCGCCGAAGGGCGCTCCGTTGGCCTGGTCGGCCCATCGGGCTCCGGCAAGTCGACGCTTCTTATGGTAATGGCCGGCCTCGAGCGCGCCGATTCCGGTGCTGTCCGGGTCGCCGGAGAGGATCTGACCCGGCTCGACGAGGACGCTCTGGCGCGGTTCCGAGGCCGCAATGTCGGGATCGTGTTTCAGGCATTTCATCTCATTCCCAACATGACCGCGCTGGAGAATGTCGCCGTGCCGATGGAGCTCGCCGGTATCCGCAACGCTGCCAAGCGGGCGCGCGAAGAGTTGCAAGCCGTCGGCCTCGGTGCTCGCCTCGATCACTATCCAGCTCAGATGTCGGGCGGCGAGCAACAGCGGGTCGCAATTGCCCGGGCACTGGTTGTCGAGCCGACAATTCTGATTGCAGACGAGCCCACCGGTAATCTCGACGAGGCGACCGGCCAGCAAATCGTCGACCTGATGTTTTCCACCGTTACGGCCCGTGGCATGACGCTCGTGCTCGTTACCCATGACCGCAGCCTGGCCGAGCGCTGCGACCAGAAAATCCGTATGCGTTCGGGCGAGATCGACGCCCCGTTGGCGCTCGATGCCGCTGCAGTTGCGCAGTGACCATGCACGGCTTCGTTCCTGTCCGTCGATCGAGCCTGCCGGCGCCGCCGTTCTCGCTCGCCATTCGGTTCGCCCTGCGCGAGATGCGCGGCGGACTGAAGGGATTTTACGTCTTCATTGCCTGTATTGCCCTTGGCGTCGCCGCCATCAGCGGCGTGTTGTCGGTCTCACGCGCATTGACCGACGGCCTGATCGCCGAAGGGTCTGCGATTCTGGGCGGCGACGTCGCCTTCTCCTTGATGCACCGGCAGGCTGACCCTGCCGAGACCGAATTTCTCAACCGCCTTGGCACCGTCACCCGCTATGCCACGCTGCGGGCCATGGCGCGCAAGCCCGACGGCAGCGCCCAGGCATTGGTCGAGCTCAAGGCGGTTGATGCCGCCTATCCGCTTTACGGCGACCTTCGGCTCGATTCCGGCAGGGGCCTCCGTGAGGCCGTTGACCCGATTGCCAAGGTGGACGATGGCGCCGCCGACGCACCGGTGTCAGGGGCGGTCGCCGACGCCGCCCTTCTCGTGCGGCTCGGCCTGGCACTCGGCGACGAGATCCTGCTCGGCCGCGCCCGGGTCCAGATCACGGACGTGATCGAGGCCGAGCCCGACCGCCTGTCCGACGGCGTCGCCTTCGGTCCGCGCCTGATGATCTCAGAGGCTGCGCTCGCCGCGACGGACCTGGTGCAACCCGGGAGTCTGGTGCGCTGGACCTATGCGGTGCGCCTTCCAGAGAACACGAGCACGGAGCGCCTGCAGGCACTGATCGAGCAGGCGAGGGCCGACTTTCCTCAAGCTGGCTGGCGCGTGCGTTCTCGCCTCGACGCTGCGCCGGGCCTGCAGCGCAACATCGGGCGTTTCGCTCAATTCCTCACACTGGTGGGACTGACGGCTCTTGTGGTCGGAGGCGTTGGCGTCGCCAACGCCGTGCGCGCCTATCTCGACGGCAAGCGCGGCGTGATCGCCACCTTCAAATGCATCGGCGCCAGCGGCGATTTTGTCTTCCGAGTCTATCTGGTGCAGATCGTCCTGCTGTGCTGTGTCGGAATAGCCATCGGTCTTGTCATCGGTGCCACCATTCCGTTTGCCGCCGCTGGCCTTTTATCCAGCCTGCTGCCGGTTCGGGTCATTGCAGGGGTCTATCCGTTCGAGCTTGGTCTCGGCGTGGTGTATGGTCTCGTCACCGCGCTGGCCTTTGCGCTGTGGCCGCTTGGGCGGGCCCATGACGTGCCGCCCCGTGCCCTGTTTCGTGACGACGTCTCCGGTACACGCCGTTGGCCGCGGCCGCGCTATCGGGTCGCAACGGCTGTCATGGTGGCGCTGCTGGCGGGGCTCGCCGTTCTGCTTGCCGACGACAGGCGGATCGCCCTCACTTATGTCGGCGCGACGGCAGCCGCCTTTGTTCTGCTGATGCTCGTCGCCCGCGCCATCATGACCGCCGCCCGGCGCCTGCCTCATCTGCCTTCGGCGGAACTCAGGCTCGCGGCCGGCAACATTCACCGTCCCGGCGCCCTCACCCCTTCGGTCGTGCTTTCCCTTGGCCTCGGACTGTCACTGCTGGTCGCTCTGGCGTTGATTGACGGCAACCTGCGCCGCGAACTCACCGCGACCATTGCACAAAAGGCCCCGAGCTTCTTCTTCGTCGATATCCAGAACGATCAGAAATCGGCCTTTGACGCACTGCTGAAACGGGAAGCTGGCGAAGATGCCGAGATCCAGGGTGCGCCGATGCTGCGCGGTCGCATCGTTGCCGTAAAGGGCGTTCCGGCCGACGAGGTCGCGCGCCGCTCGCCCAATGTCTGGGCCCTGCGCGGCGACCGCGGCATCACCTACGCGTCCTCGGTACCGAGCAACTCCACGCTGGTCGCCGGCACATGGTGGCCACAGGACTATTCCGGCGAACCGCTCGTCTCCTTCGAGCAGGAGGTCGCCGACGCGCTCGATCTCACGATCGGCGATACCGTTACCGTCAATGTGCTCGGGCGCGAGGTGACGGCGCGCGTTGCCAATCTGCGACGTGTGGACTGGGAATCGCTGGCGATCAATTTCGTCATGGTGTTCTCGCCCAACACCTTCGCCGGGGCTCCGCATGCCCACCTTTCTACGCTGACCTTCCGCAACGGTGCCACCCAGGCGCGAGAACTCGAGCTGCTCAGGACCGTGACTGATACCTTCCCGACCGTGACGTCGGTGCGGGTTAAGGACGCGATCGAACAAATCAATGCATTGGTGGCGCAACTCGCCCTTGCTGTTCGCGCCGCTGCGTCCATCACCCTCGCCGCCAGCGTGCTGGTGCTTGCCGGGGCGCTCGCCGCGGGCCACCGCCACCGCATCTATGACGCTGTGATTCTGAAGACGTTGGGTGCGACGCGGGGACGGCTCATCACGGCCTACATCATCGAATATGCCATTCTCGGACTTGTCACTGCCGCCTTCGCCGTTATCGCCGGGGCTCTCGCCGCCGAGTTTGTGCTGACACAGGTGATGGAGGGAAGCTTCGTGTTCCAGCCCGCGACTGCAGCGGGAGCGGCACTGGTCGCGCTTGTCTTGACGCTGGGATTCGGGTTGGTCGGCACATGGCGCGTGCTGGGCGAAAAGCCGGCACCCGTGCTGCGCGACCTCTGAAATCAGGCCGTCGCTTCAGCTCGGTCATTAGCGCCTATGTCGATCCCCGAACGCTGTTCGCGTGGGACGTGAAATTAAGATTTTGTAATGCTTTCGGCGACAATTAAGCCTTGTTTCGGAAGCGCATGACGCCCATATTCGTTGGGACTTGCGCCTGCGCACGTTACTCACTTCTTGGAAAGTGCAAAGAGAGGATCTCGATGTCGACCTTCGACCGCAACACCAACGTTCGGTATGCCATGGCCGGCACGCGCGCCGAGGCCGGCGTCGACGCTGGCCTTCGGGCTTACATGCTTCGCGTTTACAACTACATGGCGCTCGGATTAGCGATTACCGGTGTCGCCGCCCTCGCGAGTGTCTATTTCGCGTTCGATCAGGCGACCGGGGGCCTTACCGCCTTCGGCCAGGCGATCTACCTCAGCCCGCTCAAGTGGGTGGTGATCCTGGCGCCGCTTGCCATGGTGTTCTTCCTGAGCTTTCGCATCCAGTCGATGAGCGCATCGACCGCGCAGACCACCTTCTGGATCTACGCCGCCCTGATGGGCCTGTCGCTGTCCTCGATCTTTCTGGTCTACACCGGAAACTCGATCGCGCGAGTTTTCTTTATCACGGCTGCATCGTTCGGCGCGCTGAGCCTGTTCGGCTATACCACGAAACGGGATCTGTCGGCCTGGGGCTCCTTCCTGTTCATGGGCCTCATCGGCATCATCATCGCGTCTCTGGTGAACATCTTCCTGGCCTCTTCCGCTCTGCAGTTCGCGATCTCCGTGATCGGTGTGCTGGTCTTTGCCGGCCTGACCGCCTATGACACGCAGCAGATCAAGGAAATGTATTACGCTGCCGACAGCTCCGAGGTCGCCGGCAAGAAGGCGGTTATGGGTGCGCTGAGGCTCTACCTCGACTTCATCAACCTGTTCCTTATGCTGCTGCAGCTGTTCGGCAACCGGGAATAAGCCCAGCGCAATACGGATAACAGCAAAGGCGCGGGACAGGCCCGCGCCTTTTTCATTGCACCGATCAGCAGTGTCTCAGGCTTCTATCAGGCGCAGGTGACGCTTGCGGTCGAACACCTTGAGCACCTGCGCGAGATCAGCGCCGCGGCGAAGGATCGCACCGCCCGTACCGATCACCGAATAGGCACCCTGGCGTCTCGCGTTCTTTGGATCTTTCTCGATGCGATAGAGCGGCATCTCCGTGGAGCGGCGGAAAATCGAGAACACAGCGCGGTCCTTGAGATGATCGATGGCATAGTCGCGCCACTCGCCACTGGCGACCCGATGACCGTAGATCCTAAGGATCAGATCGAGTTCCCTGCGATGAAACGACACGACCGGCCGGGCCTGGACCGTAGACCCTGGGGCGGAGGATGAGATCCCATGAAGGACGGCCGCCCCGTGGTACTGCTCATCGTCGACGAACTCGCTCATGGCGCCTCCACAGCCTGATGTCGGCTCTTTCCGGACGACAGAATTCCGTTACGAAAGATTTGCCACACCCGTGTTCAATACCTTGTCATGATGACTCTTCCCACGCCGCGAAAGCAAGACCTTCGGGTTGCGGCGCAGATTTCCTGCCACTACGGGAAATTTCTTATTTTCGCCCCAAAGCGGCCCTTGCGAAGCCATCTTGACTTGCGACCTTACATACGTTGCTTGACCGCCCGAGTTCGGCAGGCTTCGGAACGCACTAGCCCCCCAGCCCCCCGGGGTCGTGCAGAACCGGATGACGGTCTTCGAAGGTTAAATCCTTCGGGCAACCAGAAGGGCCGGCTTTTACAGCCGGCCCTTTTCCCTTTGAGCGTAACCTTCCTCCTCGATTTTCAGCAGCGCTTGCCTTTTTCAGGTCGCCGTTCGATGGTGATTTCTATCGGCTTTGTTCTGATCGGTCAGCGCGGTATTGTTCCTCCATGAGTACCGATCTCATCGCGCTGAGGCCGGCTCGCCCGACCGATATCAAGGCTCTTGCCTCCATTCACGAGGCGGCGTGGCGGGGAGCCTATCGTGGCCTGCTCTCGGGCATCGAACTGGAGCGCATGATCGCGCGCCGCGGTCCGGCCTGGTGGCGTGGAGCACTCGATCGTCGCGTCATGATCCTGCTACTCGAAGTGGCCGGAAGGCCGGTCGGCTATGCCACCTACGGCCGCAGCCGCATGCGGGAGCTGCCTTTCGAGGGCGAGATATACGAACTCTATCTGCTCCCGGAATACCAGGGCCTCGGATTCGGCTCGGAGCTGTTCCACGCCGCCCGGCGGGCGCTGACGCGCTCCCGTCTCTCTGGCCTCGCGGTCCGGGTGCTGAAGGATAACGACGCTGCGATCGCCTTCTACAAGGCTCGGGGCGGTCAGCCCTTGATGACGACGCGTGAGCGCGTCGCGCAAAGCTGCGTCGACCTCGTCATCTTCGGCTGGTTCGCCGACAGCGAAATTTGATTGCGCCGCCATCGGCACGTTGCCCGGCCGTCGCCTTCACCTTGACAAAAACGACCGGCATTGGCTTTCACCCCAGTCAGACGACGGCTAATGGCCCCGCGTTGCCGCGGGTTCGCTGCAGGGCACCGTCTTTCGTTGCACTGCACAAGTTCCAGCTTGCCTTAGGCGTCGGGGCTTGTCATACAGCCCGCGACCCGTGACGAGGAGTAGAAGACCCATGCGCATCGACGCCGTGCCCATCGGCAAGAACCCGCCGGAAGATGTCAACGTCATCATTGAGGTTCCGGTGGGCGGCGAGCCGATCAAGTACGAAATGGACAAGGAGGCCGGCGCCATGTACGTCGACCGCTTCCTGTACACGCCGATGCGCTACCCCGGGAACTACGGCTTTGTCCCTCACACACTGTGCGGAGACGGCGATCCGGTCGATGTCGTCGTCGTCAACCAGCGGCCGATCGTGCCTGGAGCGATCATGAATTGCCGGCCAATCGGCGTGCTCTTCATGGAGGATGAGGCCGGCCAGGACGAGAAACTGCTTGCCGTGCCGTCCTCGAAGCTGACCCGGCGCTACGAGAGCATCCTGCATTACGAGGACCTGCCGGAAATCACGCTGCGCCAGGTCGAACACTTCTTCGAGCACTACAAGGATCTCGAGCCTAACAAGTGGGTCAAGGTGACCGGCTGGGGCGGGCCGGACGACGCCAAGCGCATCATCCGGGAATCGATCGAGCGCGCCAAGGCCGTCCCAATCTGACCCGGCGGATGAGTGCCAGGGCGGACGTCAGTCCGCCGCAGCTTCGATTGCCTCCATGTCCTCGTCGGACAGGCCGAAATGATGACCGATCTCGTGGACGAGCACGTGGGTGACGATCGCGCCCAGCGGCTCATCATAGGCCGCCCAATAGTCGAGAAGGGCGCGACGATAGAGCCAGATCCGGTTAGGTGGACGTCCCGTCCAGGACAGTCCGCCGCCCTGCGCCAGACCGACGCCCTCAAACAGGCCGAGGAGGTCGTAGGGATCGTCGATGCCGAGCGAATCGAGCACAGGATCCTCGGCAAAGTCCACCACCCGGAACTCCAGGTCGCCGCACAGGCTGCGAAATTCGTCCGGGAGTTCGGCGAAGGCTTCCGCGGCCAGCCGTTCGATATCGTCAAGGCTTGGTGCCACCCGGTCCCGCCAAGTCGATGAGACCCAGGACTGGCGTGTTGCTCCCACTGCGTTCCTCCGCTTCAGCGAAGCCTCATCTTCGCTCGGTCGATGTCAGATCGTGTCAGACATGGGTGACATAAAGATAGATCACCAGCGCTATCGCGAACGCGAGCCCGAGTGCCCTTCCGATCCGGCTTCCCCAGACTTCTATGCGGTCATTCTCGTCCTTGTCGGCAGCTGCGAAATGATCGCGGGCCCGGTCAGCTGCGCGCACGAAGAGCGAGCGGCCGATCTCCTCGCTGTCGTGCTCCGCCCTGGCGAGGGCTCGCTTCGCCTCCTCGACCCGGGCCCGGTCCATCTCATCGCGGCGGGACATCGAAGTTCCTCCACAGGCATCGTTGCTAGGTGGACCGGCGACGCCCGGCCAGGAGCGAGAGCACGGCAAGGCCCGCGAGCCCGGCCGAGACAACTGCGTTCCAGCCGGCGAAGGACAAGCCGAGTAGGCGCCAACTCGCTTCGGTGCAGCTCACAACCCGCGTGGTCTTCAGCGCCTCCAGCAAAGAAGTCGCCGACGGCGGCGCCGCGACACCCCCGCCGCAGTCGGACGGGCCTGCCCAGAAGCCCCATTCTGCCCCGGCCTGGTAGACACCAAGTGCGCTGCCGTAGGCAAAGACGAGCGCGGTGAGCCCAGCCGCGGCCGCAAACAGCCATCGATGATCCCGCTGCGCGGCACCGAGCGCGACGACTGCGAGCGGCAGCCCCACATAGAAGGGCACACGCTGCTCCAGACACAGTTTGCAGGGCACGTATCCGCCAATCAGCTGGAACCCCCAGGCCGCAGCGATGGTCGCCAGGCCCGCAATGATCAGGACGAAGAGCGCGGCGAGCCTTGCGGTCTTCGGCACGGGATCCTCCTAAAGCGCCTTGATCAGGGCGAAGCCACCGACAAGCAGGACGACAAAAACGGTGAAGACAAGGCCAAGCCGGCGCTCGATGAAAGCGCGGATCGGCGGACCAAACAGGTAGAGCAGGCCGGCAACGGCAAAGAAGCGCATACCGCGCGACATCACGCTCGCGATCATGAAGACGACAAGGTCGAGCCCGGTGGCGCCGCTCGCGATCGTGATCACCTTGTAGGGGAACGGCGTCAGTCCGGCAAAGAAAACGAACCACCAGCCCCAGGCGTTGAAGATCTCGCTGAAGCGCGCGAATTCGTCGAGATAGCCGTAGAAGGCGAGAATCGGCTCAGCCACCTGGATGAACAGAAACGCGCCGATCGCATAGCCAAGCAGGCCGCCAACCACCGAGGCCGCCATGCAGAGCGCGGCATAGGCGAAGGCACGGTCGCGACGCGCAATCACCATCGGGATCAGGAGCAGGTCCGGCGGGATCGGAAAGAACGAGCTTTCCGCGAAGGAGACTGTCCCGAGCGCAACGGGGGCGCGGGGGCCGGCGGCGAGCGACATGGTCCAGTCATAGAGGCGGCGCAACATTGCGCCTCAATAGCTGCAGTCGGGGCCGTTGTCACGCTGCGTGCCCGCTCTTCAGAAGGACGGCACCTGCCCAGGACGAAATTCCGGAGAACAACCGCGCGCGCCGTTGACGCCGCCGACGCCGTCGCTATGATCGCCGCACTTCGCCGTCGGGCCGGCTCGCAAGCAGCCGCCATGCCCGGGCGCCACGCGGGTGTGGCGGAATTGGTAGACGCGCCGGACTCAAAATCCGGTTCTGGCGACAGAGTGTCGGTTCGAGTCCGACC
>CAYXAA010000036.1:0-33374 GCA_964462985.1 uncultured Hyphomicrobiales bacterium
GGGCGGCGGTGCTGGAAGCCAGGCGCAACGTGACGGGTAGCCGCCGCCACATCGCCTCCTTGGGAATGGCTTCGCCGGAGATCAGCTGCACCAGCAGTTCCGCCGCTTCCCGGCCCATCGCCTCGCGTGGTTGCTGCACCGTCGTCAAAGGCGGGTCGCAGTAATCGGTGAACTGGATGCCATCGAAGCCGACAACCGAGACATCGTCTGGAATGGTGATCCCGGCGGCGCGTACCGCCTGCATGAAGCCGATCGCCATCATGTCGCTGACGGCGAACACGGCGGTCGGCCGCCTCCGGGCGGCGGCAAAGCTTTTACCGGCCTCGATCCCTGACGGTGCGCGGTAGTCCCCGGGGTAGCGCATCACCTCCGAAGTCGCGATCCCGGCCTCTGCCAGCGTTCCCATGAAACCCTGCCAGCGCTCGTTCTCGGCAAAATTTCCTGCCGGTCCGGTGATATAGCCGAAGCGGCGGTGGCCGAGTTCCAGGAGGTGGCGGGCGACCATCGCCCCGCCCTCCCGGTCCTGTACCAGCACCGCCGGGATGGTTGGCCGGGCCGGAATGCCGAGCGCCACAATTGGAAAGCCCATTTCGTCGACGCGCCGCGTGCCTGAACGGATCAGTTGACCGCTGAGCAGGATTAGACCGTCCACGGCTCTTGCAGCCACGAGGTCGACCAACCTCGGCTCCTGTTCCTCGCGGTCGTGCAGGTTGCCCATCAGCAGCCCGTAGCCCTGGGCGGAAAGGCCGCGGTCAATCCCCAGGATCAGTTCGCTGAAGAACGGAGTGATCAGGTTCGGGATGACGACGAGGACCATCCGCGTCCGTGCTGCCCGCAGGTTTCGTCCGGCAATGTTCGGTGTGTAGCCGGTAGAACTAACGGCTCTGAGCACCTTCTCCCGGGTCGCCTCGGCAACCCGGTCGGGCGCGGAGAGGGTACGGCTCACCGTCGCCGTCGACACGCCCGCAAGCGCGGCAACGTCGGCAATGCTGACGGCTCCGCTGCGGCCGCCCGACCGCCTTCTCGTGCGGGCCGGGGCGGAAGCCCTGCGAATGGCTCTTTCCTCGCCCATCGTTTTATGTTACCTCTTATGTAATCGATTACAAGGCTTCGTCCAAGGGAGGAGGACACCCATGAAGCGCATACGTCAAGTTTTCCTTGCCGCAACGCTCGTCGCCGCTGGCCCGGGTATCGCTGCGGCAGCCGAAATGAAGGCCGAGGTGCTGCACTGGTGGACGTCGGGCGGTGAATCCGCCGGCGTGAAGGTATTCGCCGATGCCTTCAACGATGCCGGCGGGGAGTGGATCGATACGGCAATCGCCGGCGGTCAGCAGGCACGTACCGCTGGTATCAATCGCATCGTCGGTGGCAACCCGCCGACCGTGATGCAGTTCAATACCGGTCAGCAGTTCGGCGAGATTGTCGCCAATGGCCTCCTGCGGTCGATCGAGGATGTCGCAGCGGCCAATAACTGGCGGGAAGTGCTGCCGCCGGCCATCGTCGAGGCAACGACGCGAGACGGCCAGTTCTACGCCGTCCCGGTCAACATCCACGGCCAGAATTGGCTGTTCTACAACACCGAGGTGTTCGAGAAGGCCGGCATCGAGCCGCCGAAAACCTTCTCCGACATGATCGCCGTGGCGCCGAAGTTGCGCGAGGCCGGCGTTATTCCACTCGGACACGGTGGACAGAACTGGCAGGATCAACTCCTGTTTGATGCAGTCGTTGTCGCGGAGGCGGGTAGCGAGATCTTCACCAGGGTGTACAGCGAAGCCGATGCCGACGCCGCGGAGAGCCCGGAGTTCCGGAAGGCCGTCGAAACATTCGCCGCGCTGCGTCCCCTGATCGATGAAGGCAGCCCGGGCCGCAACTGGAACGACGCCACCGCCATGGTGATCACGGGCAAGGCGGCGATGCAGCTCATAGGCGATTGGGCCAAGGGCGATTTCCTCGCCGCCGGCCAGACCCCCGGCAAGGAGTACGGCTGCATCATCATGCCCGGAGGCTACGTCATGGGCGGCGACGTCTTCGTGTTCCCGAAAGTCGACGACGCGGCGCAGCAGGCCGCTCAGGAGAAGCTTGCCGAACTGATGATGTCGCCGCAGGTGCAGGTCGACTTCAACATGAAGAAGGGCTCGGTTCCCGTGCGGCTCGACGTCGATGTTTCCGCCATGGACAGCTGCGCTCAGGCCGGCATGGCGGCGCTGCAAGATGCCGAGCAACAGGTGCCCAGCATCAACTATATCGCTTCGCCGGACATGGTCGGAGCCACGCGCGACGTGATCACCCAGTTCTGGAACACGCCGTCGATGTCCACCGATGAATTTGTCGAGAAGTTTGTCAGCGCAATGAAGTCCGCCAGCTGAGCTGCCGCTAACGCCCACCCTCCGACGTGTGCATCTGCCCGCCGGAGGGTCGCTTTCTCGGAGAGCTCCCATGTCGAGCGAAGCAGTAGCGGTGCGCGCCGCCGTTCCGCGCGCGCGACCACGCCGGCACTATGCCGCCGCCATCGCGATGATCCCAACGGCCCTGGTGGTAGTGGTCGTCTATCTCGGGTGCATGGTCTGGACCGTCAGGCTGTCGTTCTCGAGTTCCAAGCTGCTGCCAGTGCTCGACTGGGTCGGCCTCAAGCAATACGAGCGCCTGTTCTACAACGAGCGCTTCCTCGTCTCCGTCGAGAACATCGTGGTGTTCGGTGTGCTGTTCATTGCCGGATGCCTTGTTCTCGGCTTCCTGCTCGCGGTCTTCATCGACCAGCGGGTGCGCGGCGAGGCGGTGTTCCGCACGATGTTCCTCTACCCCTATTCGATGTCCTTCGTCGTCACGGGACTTGCGTGGCAATGGTTCCTCAACCCTGGTCTCGGACTGCAGCAGATCGGGCGGGATCTCGGGTTTGAAAACTTCACTTTCGACTGGCTCGTCAACGAGCAAATGGTGGTGTTCACGCTGGTGTTTGCCGGGATCTGGCACGGTTCCGGCCTTGTGATGTGCATTCTGCTGGCCGGCCTTCGTGGCATTGACGCGGACCTGTGGAAGGCGGCACGGGTCGATGGCATCCCGACATGGCGGGTCTACACCTCGATCGTGCTGCCGCTGCTCGGACCTATGATCGTCACCGCCGTCGTGCTGCTCTCGATCGGCGTGGTCAAGCTCTACGATCTCGTCGTCGCCATGACGCTCGGCGGGCCGGGCATTGCCTCCGAGGTGCCGGCCAAGTTCGTCATGGACCATCTGTTCGAACGCAACAACATCGGTCTGGCCACGGCGGCGGCAACCATGATGCTGATCACGGTTGCGATCATCCTGACGCCGTGGATCTACGCCCGCTATGTGCGTAAGTCGGGGGTGCAGAGATGAGTGCCGCGGAAGCCTTCGGCCCGCTCCCGCGCCGGATCACTCCGGCCCGGATCGGCGTCTATGCCTTCCTCGTGATCTCAGCGGTGTTCTTCCTGCTGCCGCTCTGGATCATGCTGATGACCTCGGTCAAGACGATGGACGAGATCCGGCTTGGCGGCATCATGGCCTGGCCGGCGGATCCGACCATCGAGCCGTGGATCCGGGCATGGGCTACTGCCTGCACCGGCCTCGATTGCAATGGCATCAGCGTCGGATTCTGGAATTCGGTGAAGATCCTGATCCCGTCAGTCGCGCTGTCGATCGCACTCGGCGCCGTCACCGGCTACGCGCTGTCGTTCTGGCGGGTCCGGGGCGCTAACGTCATGTTCGCCATCCTGCTCATCGGCGCCTTCATCCCCTACCAAGTTTATCTCTATCCGTTGGTACGGATCTTCGCTACCGCTGGAATCTACAACTCCTTCGCCTGCATTGTAGCGGTCCATGTGATCTTCGGACTGCCGGTGATGACCCTGCTGTTCCGCAACTACTACGCCGGGTTGCCGATCGAGCTGTTCAAGGCCGCCCGCGTCGACGGCGGCGGGTTCTGGACGATCTTCCTGCACGTGATCCTGCCGATGTCGACGCCGATCCTGATCGTTGCGGCCATCCTGCAGGTTACCGGCATCTGGAATGACTTCCTGTTCGGCCTGACCTTCGCCGGACGGGAGAACTTGCCGATGACGGTACAGCTCAACAACATCGTCAACTCGACGCAGGGCGAGCGCGCCTACAACGTCGACATGGCGGCGACCATGCTGACCGCCCTAGTGCCGCTCGTCGTCTATTTCGTCTCTGGACGCTGGTTCGTCCGCGGCATTGCCGCCGGCGCTGTGAAGGGGTGATCCCATGGCCGACGTTTCCATTCGCGACGTCTCTGTGGCCTTCGGTTCCGTCAGGGTATTCGACGGCATGTCGCTCGACATTGAACAAGGCGAATTCATCGTCCTACTCGGACCATCGGGCTGCGGCAAGTCGACCTTGCTCAACGCTGTAGCCGGTCTACTCGAGGTCGACACCGGTCAGATCTGGATCGGCAACCGCAACGTCACCTGGGAGGAGCCCAAGGATCGCGGCATCGCGATGGTGTTCCAGTCCTACGCGCTCTATCCGCGCATGAGCGTGCGCGAGAACATGTCCTTCGGTCTGCGGATGGCGAAGACGCCCAGGGCAGAGATCGAGCGCCGAGTCGCCATGGCAGCCGCGATGCTCCAGATCACCCATCTGCTCGATCGCCGGCCGGATCAATTGTCCGGCGGACAGCGCCAACGTGTCGCGATCGGCCGTGCGCTCGTGCGCGATGCCGAAGTGTTCCTGTTCGATGAGCCGTTGTCCAATCTCGATGCGCAGTTGCGCAACGAGTTGCGCGTCGAGATCCGGCGGCTGCACGAGAAGATGCGCTCCACCACGATGATCTATGTGACCCATGACCAGATCGAGGCGATGACGCTGGCGGACCGGATCGCGGTGATGAAGGACCAGAAGATCCAGCAGCTCGCAACGCCTGCGGAAATCTACCACCGTCCGGCAAACCTGTTCGTCGCCGGCTTTGTCGGCAGCCCACGCATGAATTTCATCGAGGGTCGAATCGAAAGCAGCGATGGCGACCCGGAGTTCTCGTCCGGGACCCTCAGCCTGCGGCTCGACCGCTACGCTTTCACCAGACGACCGGAGGCCGGCCATGCGGTGACACTCGGCGTCCGTCCGGAGAACATCGCGATCGATCCCGCCGGCGTGTGGCCCGGCTTCCAGATTGATCTTCTCGAGACCCATGGCGCCGACAATCTGCTGTGGTGCCGCAATGGCCCGGTCGCCCTGCAGCTTCGGCTGCCAGGCGATGCCAACATTGAGCGGACGGAGACCCTCACGCTGGCTCCCGATCCCGAGCGCCTGTCGCTGTTCGACACGAAGACGGGGATTCGGCTCTGACCGCAGTTCTTCCTCCTGCCATCAAAGGTTCAAACGTCATGAAGATTGCCGAAGAGCTATCGATACAGCTCTATTCCCTGCGTGAGTATGGCGACCTCGCCCGCCAGCTTGCCGCCCTCGCCGAAATAGGCTTCAAGCGGGTCGAAACGGTCGGCGGGCATCTCGCCGATGCGCGCTCTACTCGGGCCTTGCTCGTCTCCCATGGAATGACAGCACCGACCGGTCACGTCGCGATGGCCGACCTCCGGACACGGCTTGACTGGGTTGCCGACCAGGCCCGGATCGTCGGGATACAGGAACTCTACATGCCGGCCGTGCCGCCGGAGGAGCGTGAGGCGACAGCCGATCAGTGGCGTGCAATCGGCGCCGAACTTGGCGAGATGGCCGAAAGGATGGCGGGGCACGGCCTCAAGCTCGGCTATCATAATCACCACTGGGAACTGAGGCCCTTTGCCGATGGCACAACGCCGCTGCAGCGGCTGTTTGAAGGCGCAAAGGGCTCGAAGCTGACGTTCGAGGCCGACCTTGCTTGGCTGGTACGGGGCGATGCCGATCCGATCGCCTGGATGGATGCTGAGAAGGCACGGCTCACCGCCGTCCATGTAAAGGACATCGCCCGCGACGGCGAGAACCTGGATCAGGACGGCTGGAGCGACATCGGGGCAGGTCGGCTCGATTGGCCGGGCCTGTGGCGCGCGGCCGAGGCACGCGGCGCCAAATGGATGGTACTCGAGCACGACAAGCCTAAGGATCCGATCGGCTTTGCCCGCGAAAGCCGGGCCTATCTGCTCGACAGTCTGCAGCAGCCGGCTTGAGGAGGCTCACGCATGGAGCCCATTAAGCTTGGCATCGTCGGCTGCGGCAACATTTCGGACGCTTATCTCATCGGCGGCGCGCGCTCGAAGATCGTCTCGGTGAAATCCGTCGCCGACGTCAATTTGGAGGTCGCGAAGGCCAAGGCCGCCGCCCATGGCGTCACGGCTGTCTCCTTCGAGGAGATGCTCGCCGATCCTGAAATTGCGATCATCATCAATCTCACGGTGCCGCAGGCCCATGCCGAGGTCAGTCACCGGGTGATCGCTGCCGGCAAGCACGTCTACTCCGAGAAGCCCTTTGCGGTCACTTTTGGTGAAGCGCAGGATCTGGTCGCGGCTGCCGATGCCAAGGGCGTTCGGATCGGGTCAGCCCCGGATACGTTTCTGGGGGCTGGTCACCAGACAGCGCGACGGATTATCGACTCCGGGCGGATCGGCAAGGTCGTCGCCGGTGCCGCGACCTTTGCCACACCCGGCATGGAGATGTGGCATCCGAACCCGCTGTTCTTCTATCAGCGCGGCGGTGGTCCGGTGCTCGACATCGGCTGCTACCCGATCACGCAGCTCGTCAACTGCCTCGGTCCTGTCGAAAGCGTGGTTTCCCATGCCTCCAAAGGACGGGAAACTCGGCTTATCACCAGCGAGCCTCTCAATGGCCAGACGCTTGTGGTTGAGGTTCCGACCACGGTCAACGGCGTGCTGGCGTTCGAGAATGGGGCCAACGTGGCCTTCACGGCCTCCTGGGACGTGTGGAAACACACGCGCCGGCCGATCGAGTTTTACGGTACGGAGGGCACCCTGCTCAATCCCGATCCGAACTTCTTCGGCGGGACTGTGGAAGTGTCTGCGCGGAGCAGCGATTTCGAGCAGGTGCCGATCACCGCGCAGCCCTTCGGGCTCCCGACGAGGGAAACGCGCGACGGCCGCGGCGTTGCCGACTACCGAATGGCCGGCGTGTTCGATATGGCGGCGGCGATCGCTGCAGGGCGGCCGCACCGTGCAAACGGGGCGCTCGCGCTGCATGTGCTCGAGATCATGGAGGCGCTCGAACGCTCGTCCCTCGAGGGCCGGCGTATCCGGATGACGACCCGGTGCGACCGACCAGAGCCTGTCCCAGAAGGAGACGGCGAAGAGGTGTTCCTGACCAAAGTCATGGCCTGACCGTCACACCGTCCGCCGTGCGATAACACTGGACACGATCCGTCCCCAATGCCTTAGGATCCGATCGCCGCTTCCGGCTTCGAAGGGTCGGCGGTCGGCGCGTGAGCGCGCTTGGAACGGCATGAGCGGATGGAATGGTGACGAACGGAAGTCGATTGGACGATGCCGCGCGGGCGGCCTGGCTCTACTACGTTTCGGGCAATACCCAGGATCAGATCGCGGCCAAGCTGGGGGTCTCGCGACAGTCCGCACAGCGGCTTGTCTCGCTGGCGGTTGCCGAGGGGCTCGTTAAGGTCCGGATCGACCATCCAATTGCAAGCTGTCTCGATCTCGCCCATCGGCTGCGTGATTGCTGGTCGCTTGCCTTCTGCGAGGTCGTGCCGAGCGACCCGGGCTCCGAGTCGACCACCGTCGGGATCGCCCCGGCCGTGGCGGCGGAAATCGAGAAATGGCTGCGCAGGGACGATCCGATCGTGATGGCCCTTGGCACCGGCCGGACTCTCAAGGCGGCCATCGAGCAGCTTCCGCCACTCGACTGTCCTCAGCACAAAGTCGTTTCTCTCACAGGCAACATCGCACCGGACGGCTCGGCCGCCTACTACAACGTCGTTTTCACCATGGCCGATACCGTCAAGTCGCGGTCGTTTCCGATGCCGCTCCCTGTCATTGCCTCTTCCCCTGCGGAACGGGCAATGCTGCACAGCCAGGCGATGATCCGCTCCACCCTCGAACTTGCGTCGCAGGCCAACGTCACGTTCGTTGGTATCGGCGACCTCGGTCCCGAGGCGCCGCTCTTCGTCGACGGTTTCATTTCAGCCGACGAGTTGCGCCAGCTTCAGGGTAGCGGTGCGGTCGGCGAAATCTGTGGCTGGGCATTCAATGCCGAAGGTCGCCTGATCGATGGCTGTACCAACGACCGGGTCGCCAGTGCCGCGATCCCCTCACGCGAGGCCTCGCTCGTCGTCGCCGCGGCCATGGGGACCAGGAAGCTGCCCGGCATTCAGGCTGCACTCCGCGGCCGGCTGGTCAACGGCCTTATCACCGACGAACTCACGGCAGAAACCCTACTCGGGTAACCGGAAGTCCTCCAACGGGCACGACGGGACACTTCATTGCTGCGCTGCAGCAACGAATCCGTTTGACCTTTCCGCGGCCGGTGATGAATATTTGCTCAGTCGCAAGGCAATTGCTCAAGCGCGACCTTTGGGAGGACTACATGACGCTCAAGCCCCTGCTCCTCGGAGCCGTTTGTCTCGGCGCGCTTACCGCTGCCGTCCAGGCCGAGACGCTGACCATCGCCACCGTCAACAACGGCGACATGATCCGGATGCAGAAGCTCACGGACGACTTCATCGCCAAGAACCCGGGCATCGAGCTCGAATGGGTGACGATGGAGGAAAATGTTCTGCGCCAAAAGGTGACGACCGACATCGCCACCAAGGGCGGTCAGTACGACATCATGACCATCGGTACCTATGAGGTGCCGATCTGGGCCAAACAGAACTGGTTGGTGGCGCTCGACAATCTCGGCGACGACTACGACGTCGATGACCTGTTGCCGGCGATCCGCAGCGGCCTGTCGGTCGACGGCAAGCTCTATGCCGCTCCATTCTACGGCGAGAGCTCGATGGTGATGTACCGCACCGACCTGATGGAGAAGGCCGGGCTCGAGATGCCCGACGCACCGACGTGGGACTTCATCGCCGAAGCTGCGAAGAAGATGACCGACAAGGACAACGAGGTCTATGGCATCTGCTTGCGCGGCAAGGCCGGATGGGGTGAGAACATGGCGTTCCTTACCGCCATGTCCAATTCCTTCGGTGCTCGGTGGTTCGATATGGACTGGAAACCGCAGTTCGACCAGCCTGCATGGAAGGAGACCCTCCAGTTCTACGTTGACCTGATGAAGGAAGCGGGTCCTCCGGGCGCTTCTTCCAACGGCTTCAACGAGAACCTAGCGCTGTTCCAGTCCGGCAAGTGCGGCATGTGGATCGACGCTACGGTCGCAGCCTCTTTCGTCACCAATCCCAACGAAAGCAAGGTCGCCGAGAACGTTGGCTTCGCGCTCGCTCCGGACAAGGGCCTTGGCAAGCGGTCGAACTGGCTGTGGGCCTGGTCGTTGGCAATTCCGGCGGGTTCACAGAAGCAGGAAGCCGCCGAGAAGTTCATCGCCTGGGCAACCAGCAAAGACTATCTCGCGCTCGTCGCCGAGAAGGAAGGCTGGGCCAACGTGCCCCCGGGAACGCGGACCTCGCTCTACGAGAACCCAGAGTACAACGAGGCCGCACCTTTTGCGGAAATGACGCTGGAGTCGATCAAGGCCGCCGACCCGACGCATCCGACTGTCGATAAAGTTCCCTATGTCGGCGTGCAGTTCGTGGCGATCCCAGAGTTCCAGGGCATTGGCACGGCTGTTGGCCAGCAGTTCTCCGCCGCCCTCGCTGGACAGATGACCGTCGATCAGGCTCTCGCCAACGCGCAGCAGCTTGCCACGCGCGAAATGATGAAGGGCGGTTACATAAAGTAAGGCCGTCTCGCCTCGGGGTCCGTCCTCCATCCTCCGGGACGGGCCCCCTTTTTCCTTCGGCACGCTCATCCGAGACGAACCCATGGCGACACTGCACACCCGCGCGTCTGCCCGGCTGATGATGGCACCGGCCGTCGTTATGCTGCTGATCTGGATGGCCGTCCCCCTGGCCATGACGCTCTACTTCTCCTTCCTGCGCTACAATCTCCTCATGCCGGGAATGGAAGAGTGGGCCGGCTTCTTCAACTATCGCTACTTCCTGACCGACCCGGCCTTTGCCGACGCACTGGTCAACACACTGCTCCTGGTCGGCGGCGTGCTTCTCGTGACGGTGGTGGGCGGCACGCTTCTTGCGCTCCTGCTCGACCAGCCGTTCTTCGGTCAGGGCATTGTGCGGCTAATGGTGATCGCTCCGTTCTTCGTGATGCCGACAGTATCGGCATTGGTCTGGAAGAACATGTTCATGCACCCGGTCTACGGGCTGTTTGCCTGGATCTCGAAGGTGTTCGGCCTGCAGCCGATCGACTGGTTGGCCAACCTGCCGCTGTTTTCCATCACAATGATCGTTGCGTGGCAGTGGCTTCCGTTCGCTACGTTGATCCTGCTGACCGCGCTGCAGTCCCTCGACGAAGAGCAGAAGGAAGCGGCCGAAATGGACGGGGCGGGCATGTTCTCGCAGTTCATTTATATCGTGTTGCCGCACCTTTCGCGTGCGATCACCGTGGTGATCCTGATCGAGACCATCTTCCTGCTGTCGGTCTTTGCCGAGATCCTTGTGACGACGGCCGGCGGTCCCGGCACGCAGTCCACCAACATCACCTTCCTCGTCTATACGCAGGCACTCCTGCAGTTCGACGTGGGCGGCGCATCGGCCGGCGGCATCATCGCCGTCATCCTCGCCAATATCGTCGCGATCTTCCTAATCCGGCTGATCGGCAAGAACCTGGAGACGTGAGCGATGGCACGTGCGATCCCCGCGCGACGCAAATGGGCTTTCACCGCTTTGGGCTGGGTCGTCGGCCTCGCGCTGTTCTTTCCGATCCTGTGGACCTTTCTGACGAGCTTCAAAACTGAGGGCGAGGCGATTGCCAACCCGCCATCGCTGCTGTTCTTCCAGTGGACGCTGGAGAACTACGTTGAGGTTCAAAGCCGGTCCAACTACCTGAAACACGTGCTCAATTCGGTGGTGATCTCGTTCGGCTCAACGCTGATCGGCATCGTTGTCGCCGTGCCGGCCGCCTGGGCCATGGCCTTCTCGCCGACCAAGCGCACCAAGGACATCCTGATGTGGATGCTCTCGACCAAAATGTTGCCGCCGGTCGGTGTGCTGGTTCCAATCTATCTGATCTTCCGTGACTGGAACCTGCTCGACACCAGGCTCGGCCTCACCGTGGTGATGACGCTGATCAACCTGCCGATCATCGTTTGGATGCTCTACACCTACTTTAAGGAGATTCCCGGCGATATCCTGGAAGCCGCGCGCATGGACGGGGCCTCGCTTGCCAAGGAAATCGTCTATGTGCTGGCACCCATGGCCGTGCCGGGCATTGCTTCCACCATGCTGCTCAACATCATCCTCGCCTGGAACGAGGCGTTCTGGACCCTCAACCTGACAGCGGCCCAGGCCGCGCCGCTCACCGCCTTCATCGCCTCCTATTCCAGCCCGGAGGGGCTGTTCTGGGCGAAGCTTTCGGCCGCTTCGACACTGGCGATCGCGCCGATCCTGGTGCTCGGCTGGTTCTCGCAGCGCCAGCTCGTGCGCGGCCTCACCTTCGGCGCGGTCAAGTAAGGAAGAAAACGATGGGGAGCATCCGGCTCGAAAACGTGTCGAAGTCGTTCGGCGACGCGACGGTCATTCCCGCGATCGACCTTGATATCACCGACGGCGAATTCGTTGTCTTCGTCGGTCCTTCGGGGTGCGGCAAGTCCACCCTGCTCCGGCTGATTGCAGGGCTGGAGGATGTCTCCGGCGGCCGCATTCTGATTGATGGCGCCGATGTGACTGCCACGCCACCAGCGAAGCGGCGGCTTGCCATGGTGTTCCAGTCCTATGCGCTCTATCCGCATATGAGCGTGCGCGGCAACATCGCGTTCCCGCTCAAGATGGCTGGCGAGGACAAAGCCGTCATCGAGCGCAAGGTGGCGGACGCCGCTCGCGTCCTCAACCTGACCGACTATCTCGACCGCAAGCCGCGTCAGCTCTCCGGCGGGCAGCGCCAGCGCGTCGCCATTGGTCGGGCGATCGTGCGCGAGCCGAGTGCCTTTCTGTTCGACGAGCCGCTCTCCAACCTGGACGCCGCCCTGCGCGTCAACATGCGTCTGGAGATCAGCGAGCTGCACCAGCAGCTCAAGACAACGATGATCTACGTCACTCATGATCAGGTTGAAGCCATGACGATGGCCGACAAGATCGTCGTCCTGAATGCCGGCCGCATCGAGCAGGTCGGCTCGCCGCTTGAGCTCTACCGCAGTCCGCGCAACCTATTCGTCGCCGGCTTCATCGGCTCGCCGAAGATGAACTTCATCACCGGCGAGGCGGCCGCGCGGCACGGCGCAGCCACACTCGGAATCCGGCCAGAGCACATCACGCTGTCAACAACGGATGGCCAGTGGCGGGGGACGGTTGGCGTCGCCGAGCACCTCGGTTCCGATACGTTCCTCCACGTCCATACCGATGATCTCGGAACCATCACTGCCCGCGTCGGCGGCGAGGTTCCGGTGAACCATGGCGACACGGTGCATCTGACGCCGCAGGAGGGGAAGGTCCATCGGTTCGACGACAGCGGGATGGCGCTGTCATGAGACGGCTGGAAGGAAAATCGGCGCTGATCACCGGCGCCGCGCGCGGCATCGGCAAGGCATTCGCCGAAGCTTACGCCCGTGAGGGCGCGCGCGTCGCCATTGCGGATATCGACCTGGCCCGGGCGCGGACAACGGCCGGGGCCATTCCCGGCGCGATCGCCATCGCACTCGACGTGACGCAACAGCCGTCCATCGAGGCCGCGGTCGCGGAAACCGACCGCGTGTTCGGCGGGATAGACATTCTCGTCAACAACGCCGCCCTGTTCGACCTCGCCCCGATTGTGGAGATCACCCGGGAGAGCTATGAACGGCTCTTCTCCGTCAATGTCGCCGGCACGCTGTTCATGCTGCAGGCGGTAGCGAAGTCGATGATCGCCCGCGAACGGGGCGGCAAGATCATCAATATGGCGAGCCAGGCCGGTCGCCGCGGGGAGGCGCTGGTGGCCGTCTACTGCGCCACCAAGGCCGCGGTCATCAGTCTGACCCAGTCGGCCGGTCTTGACCTGATCAAGTACGGCATCAACGTCAATGCCATCGCTCCGGGGGTGGTCGACGGCGAACATTGGGATGGTGTCGACGCGTTGTTTGCCCGCTACGAGAACCGACCGATCGGCGAGAAAAAGCGCCTGGTTGGCCAGGCGGTGCCCTACGGCCGGATGGGCACGGCCGAGGATCTGACCGGCATGGCAATCTTCCTTGCTTCGGCGGAGTCCGACTACGTGGTTGCCCAGACCTACAACGTCGACGGCGGAAATTGGATGAGCTGATGCCAAGGCCTCACCACCCAGACCTGGGACAGCGATCATGACGACGAAGCTTTCGCTGGCGACGCTCAGCTCGCTTCCCCCCCGCGTGGAGGTGCCGCGCTACGACCGCGGCCAGCTCGCGGCTGGAATCCTCCACTTCGGGGTCGGCAATTTTCACCGGGCCCACCAGGCACTTTACCTCCACGATCTGTTCGACACCGGCCGCGATCATGATTGGGCGATCGTGGGCGCCGGCGTGCTGCCGTCCGACGAGTCGATGCGACAACGGCTCGCTGACCAGGATTATCTGACAACCGTGGTCGAGCAGGATGCCGACAGCCAGCGGTCTCGTGTCATCGGCCCGATGACAGAATTCCTTTCGCCGACGCGCCGGGAGGCTATCGTGGCGCGACTGGCCGACCCGTCGATCCGCATCGTGTCGCTGACGATCACGGAGGGCGGCTACTTTCTCGATCCGGCCACGGGCCGGTTCGACCCGGGGCATCCCTATATCGTGGCCGACGGCGCCGCGCCCGACGAGGCGAAGACGGTGTTCGGCCTGATCGTCGCCGGGCTGAAGCGCCGCAGGGCCGCCGGTACTGCGCCATTCACGGTGATGTCCTGCGACAACATTCCTCACAACGGCGTCGTCACGCGTGAGGCGATTGCCGGACTGGCCGCCCTTTCGGATCCCGAATTGGCCGATTGGATTGTCGGGACCGTGGCCTTTCCCAACGGCATGGTCGACCGCATCACTCCGGCGACGGGGGATCGGGAACGTGAAATTGTCAGGCGTGATCTCGGTATAGAAGACGCATCGCCGGTCTTCTGCGAAAGCTTCCGTCAATGGGTGCTGGAGGACACCTTCCCGGCCGGCCGGCCTGCGCTCGAGACCGTCGGTGTCCAGTTCGTGCCTGACGTTACGCCGTACGAGCACATGAAGATCCGGATTCTCAACGGCGGTCACGCGCTGATTGCCTATCCGGCCGGTTTGATGGACATCACTTTCGTCCACGAGGCGATGGAGCACCCTCTGATCCTCGCCTTCCTGCGCAAGGTTGAATCCGAAGAAATCGTGCCTGTTGTACCGCCGGTGCCCGATACCGATCTTCAGGATTATTTCGCCCTCGTCGAGGCGCGCTTCGCCAACCCGAAGATCGGTGACACCATCCGCCGGCTTTGTCTCGATGGCTCGAATCGCCAGCCGAAGTTCATCGTGCCGACAATCGCCGATCGGCTGGCGGCCGGTCTCGACGTCAAGGGACTTGCCCTGGCGTCGGCCCTTTGGTGCCGCTACTGCTTCGGCACCAGCGACAGCGGCGCCAAGATCGCGCCGAACGATCCGAATTGGGATCGGCTCACCGACAAAGCGGCGGCGGCGAAGGATGACGCGACGGCCTGGCTCAGCATGTCCGATATTTATGGCGAAGTCGGACGCAACGCTGCGTTCCGCACAGCATTCGCAACGGCGCTTGCGGCGGTCTGGGCGGACGGGGCGGAACGAACGTTGGCCCGTTATCTCGACGGGGCGTTGTAACCGGGTTCGAACACGAGTGCGCTGGCGGGGATTTCGTGCAATGAGGGCCGAATCGTAGTCGCTACCGGCCGACTCGTCCGCCGCAGCAGACCGAGGACCGCATGAACGAACCAGAAAGCGCAGCGCCCGGGCTCGTCATCTTCGACTGCGACGGCGTGCTCGTGGACAGCGAGCCGATATCGGTCGCCGTTCTGCTTGATACGATTGCCGCGCTCGGCGGAGACATCGACGAGGATACCGCGTATCGGCGATTTCTCGGGCGTTCGATGGCAACCATTGTGCAAACACTTCACGACGAGTTCGGGCTGGCGGTCACCAGCGACCACCTCGATGCGATGCGGCGCGCCCTCTACCAGCGTTTTCGAGCCGAACTCAGACCGATTCCGGGTATCGTTGCCGCCATCGCTGCCATTTCTATTCCACGCTGCGTTGCCTCGTCGAGCCAACCCGAGCGCATCCGCCTGTCGCTCGGCGTCACCGGCCTGCTGGAAAGCTTCGACCCGCACCTGTACAGTGCGACCATGGTCGATAATGGAAAACCTGCTCCGGATCTCTTTCTCCATGCAGCAAGGTCGATGGGGGTCAACCCGGCGCGTTGCGTCGTGATCGAAGACAGTCCCGCCGGCATCGAGGCAGCCAAGCGCGCCGGAATGCGGGTATTCGGCTTCGTGGGCGGCGCGCATGCCGCGCCGAGCGGGCTCGCCAACGCCGTCGCGGCACTTGGTCCGGATCGGATCTTTGACGATATGCGGATGCTGCCTGTCCTCCTCGCGTCGGCCGGCGAGACAAAGCCACGGCCATGACGGACACCCCTCCGTCGCGCAGCTTCGTCTGCGCGGTCGATGTCGGTACGACCAGCGCCCGGGCCGGAATCGTTGACCATGCCGGCCGCCTCCTCAGCCGGGCGTTCTCTCCGATTGCGCTCAACCGCCCGCGGTCCGATCAGGCAGACTACGACTCGGAGGATGTATGGCGCGCCGTTTGTGCTGCTGTCAGGGCGGCACTGTGTGACGCGGGGATCGATGCCGGGGCTGTAAGGGCGATCGGCTTCGATGCCACCTGTTCACTGGTTGTCCGCGATCGTACCGGGGCGCCCCTTGCCGTGTCGTCCGGCGGTGAATCGCGCTGGGATACGATCGCATGGTTCGATCATCGTGCGCTCGAAGAGGCCGATCGCTGCACGGAAACACGGCATCGCGTGCTCGACTTCATCGGCGGCGTGATGTCGCCGGAGATGCAGACACCGAAGCTGATGTGGCTCGCGCGCAATCGTCCGGACGCCTGGAAAAGGGCAGGGCACTTTTTTGATCTGGCCGACTTCCTGACCTGGCGTGCGACTGGATCCACCGCTCGCTCCCAGTGCACCCTGACCAGCAAATGGACCTATCTGGCCCATGACGGTGGCTGGCGACCCGATTTCTTTGCGGAGGTCGGTGTTCCCGATCTCCTGGTCCGCGGTGGCTTGCCTGAGCGAGCTACTCCGGTCGGATCGGCGGTCGGCCGGCTTGCGGCACGGGCAGCGGCGGAACTCGGGCTCAGGGCCGATTGTGTGGTTGCGACGGGTCTGATCGATGCCTTTGCCGGCGCCCTCGGCGTGATTGGCGCCTACAGGGACGGCGAGATTGAGCGGCGACTGGCGCTGATTGCCGGCACTTCGAGCTGTATCATGGGATTTTCGGCCGATCCGAAGCCGATGAAGGGGGTTTGGGGTCCCTATTATGGAGTGGCGGTGCCGGAGCTCTGGCTTTACGAGGCAGGTCAGTCGGCGGCCGGCGCTTTGCTCGATCACATTATTCGCAACCACCAGGCCGGCGGCGAGCCGACGGCAGCGATGCATGCAAACATCGTCGCGAGGGTGCGGGCCCTGCGGGAGCAGGAGGGAGCTGATCTCGCCCCCAAGCTACACTTACTGCCGGATTTCCACGGCAACCGCTCGCCGCTCGCCGACCCTTACGCTCGCGGTGTGATCAGCGGCGTGACCCTGGATGGGTCGTTCGATGGACTTTGTCGGCTTTACTGGCGGACGGCCGTGGCGATTGTACTCGGCCTGCGTCACATCCTCGACCATCTGCACGACCACGGCGCCGCAATCGACACGCTGCACGTTACCGGTGGCCACACCCGCAATCCCTTGCTGATGGAACTCTATGCCGACGCAACCGGCTGCACGGTGTGTGAAAGCAGCACCGACGATGCCGTCCTGATCGGCGCGGCCATGAACGCGGCCGCTGCAAGCGGCCTCTACTCGAGCCTGCAAGCCGCTTGCGCGGCAATGCAGCCATCGCATCGCGAACGTCATCCTGATCCCGCTGCCAAGCCGAAGTATGACCGCGATTACCGTGTATTTCAGGCGATGCTGCGGCACAGAGACGAGCTGCAAGTGCTCATGAATCAGCCAATTGCTGGCATGACCTGAGACTTATCCCCCATCAGACACGCTTCTCGCGTGCAGGGTGTCTCCAGCGTGCAGAGCGTCTCCATGAAAAATGCGCGTGACGGCTTTCCGGACCGTTACGCTCTGGTGGCGCGAAGTTCATGCGCTTGGACCCGCTTATTCGGGACCTGTCGAACCGTCATCCACCGGATCAGGCATGGTGCGACGCCGCCTGCGGTTCGCCGGCAACCTCGCCCTCGGCCGGTTTGGCCGCGTGATCGGCGTGGCTGACGTACATGTAGAACATCGGCACCACGAACAAGGTGAACATGGTTCCGACCGCCATGCCGGAGAAGATGACGAGGCCGATCGAGTGGCGGGCGGCGGCCCCGGCGCCCTCAGCAATCACGAGCGGAACGACGCCAAGCACCATCGCGCCGGTGGTCATCAGGATCGGTCGCAGACGCTCGCGGGCGGCCTCTACGATGGCCTCACGCTTGCTGAGTCCGTGGAGTTCACGCTGTGCGTTGGCGAACTCGACCATCAGGATGCCGTGTTTCGTGATCAGCCCGACCAGGGTGATCAAACCAACCTGCGTATAGATGTTCAACGTGGCGACGCCGAGGTTGAGCGGCACGATGGCGCCAAAGATCGAGAGGGGTACTGACATCATGATGATAAAGGGATCCCGGAAACTCTCGAACTGGGCGGCGAGCACTAGGTAGATCACGACGACCGCCAGGGCGAAGGCGATCAGGATGGTATTGCCTTCCTTGACCTCAAGGCGCGACTGGCCAGCGTAGTCTTCGAAGAAGCCTTCCGGCATTTCCTCTTGGGCGATCTGCTGCAATGTAGCCAAGCCGTCGCCGGTCGTTACGGACGGCATTGGCAGAGCAGACAGCGTCGCAGCGTTAAGCTGGTTGAACTGCTCGATCGCAACGGCGGTCGCTCCGGTTGTGACCTGGACAACGGCCGACAACGGCACCATGTCGCCGCTCGCCGAGCGTATGTAAAACTGGCGCAGCAATTCCGGATTCATCCGGTACTTCTGGTCGACCTGGGGAATGATGTCGTAGGCGCGGCCATCGCGATCAAACTTGGACACGGAGGAGTTGCCGACGAGGATGTTCAGCGTGCGACCGATCGACGAGATTGGGACTCCGAGCGCAGCCGCACGCTCGCGGTCGATCAGAACGGTTGCTCGCGGCTTGTCGAAGGACATCGAGTTCTGGACGACGATGAACTTGCCGGAGGCCATCGCCTTCTCCTTCACCCGTTCGGCGACCTCATAGACCTGCTCGGCCGATCCGGTGGTCTGGAGCACGAACTGGATGGGCAGTCCACCGCCCGACCCTGGTAGGGACGGCGGTGCGAAAGCGAAGGCCTGCACCCCGGCGGACTTGGATAGTCGCGACTGGATCATGTCCTTGACTTCCGCCTGCGAGACCGTCCGGTCATCCCAAGGCTTCAGCACCCAGATCGCGAAGGCCGAGTTGGTGTCGGGAGCGCCGACCACCTGAAACCTGGCCTCAATGCCAGGAATGTCGTCGGTCAGATCGTAGAACTGGTCGGTGTAAAGCTGGGTATAGTCGGACGTGGCGTATTGCGGCGCCGTGACCATGGCGAACAGGCCGCCCTGGTCCTCGTCAGGCGCAAGCTCGGACGACGTCTTGGTGAACAGGTAGCCGGAGGTCGCCAGAAGGGCCACGACGACGAGCAGGGTTACCGGCTTGTAGTCCAGCGAGAAGTTGAGTCGTCTCCCGTACCAGCCCGAGAGCCACGTGAACAGGCGATCGACGAAGACCTGAAACCGGCTGGCGTGCGCTGACAGAAGGCGCGCAGACATCATAGGCGACAGAGTGACGGCGATGAAGCCGGAGATGAAAACGGCGCCGGCGAGTGTGAAGGCAAACTCACGGAACAGGGCGCCGGTCAGCCCCTGGGCGAAGCCGATCGGGGCGTAGACCGCGCCGAGCGTGATCGTCATGGCCACGACGGGACCGAAGATCTCCTTCATGCCGACGATCGCCGCATTGAGCGGTTTCAGCCCTTCCTCGAGATGGCGATGGATGTTCTCCACCACCACGATCGCGTCGTCGACGACGAGGCCAATTGCCAGGACCATCGCGAGGAGCGTCAGCGTGTTCAGTGAATAGTCCAGAGCCCACAAGAAGAAGCAAACGCCGATAAGGGACAGCGGAATCGTCACGATCGGGATCAGAACCGCGCGGAACGACCCGAGGAAGAGCAGGATCACCAGCACGACGATGACCACCGCTTCGCCGATGGTGTGGAACACCTCCGTGATCGAGGCGCTGATGAACTGGGTCGAATCGTAAACGATCTGAATCGTCGTGCCCTGCGGCATGCTCTGCTGCAGCCGCGGCAGTTCGGCACGCACGCCGGCCGCCGTGTCGAGCGGATTGGCGGATGGCGTCGGCATGATGCCGATGAAGACGCCCTGTTGCCCATTGAACGAGACGCGCGTGTCCGTACTTGCGCTGCCAAGTTTGACGGTTGCTATATCGCGCAGGCGCACAACCTCGTCGCCGTCGGAGCGCACAGGCAGCGCGCCAAAGGCTTCCGGCGTCTGCAGTGTTGTCTGAGTCTCGATCTGATAGGCGACGTATTCGCCCTCGGTCTTGCCCGGAGCAGACAGGAAGTTGGCAGCCTGTATTGCGGTGAGGACCTCCGCTGCCGTGACCTCACGGGACGCAAGGCGGACCGGGTCCAGCCAAATTCTCATGGCGAAGGTCTGCTGACCGAGGATCTCGGCGTCGGCCACACCCTCGACAATCGACAACTGCGGCTGGATCACCCGGGTAACGAACTCGGTGATCTCCTGCGGCGACATGTGGTCCGACAGCACCGACAGGTACATGATCGCGAAGGACTGACCGGTGCCCTTCTGGATCACCGGATCCTCGACCTCCTCGGGCAACTGGCTCCGGACCTGCTGGACCTTGGCGATGACCTCTGTCAACGCCTTGTCAGGATCGGAGTTGAGTTGCATGTGGACCGAGACGGTCGAAGCGCCGAGCGAGCTCTTGGACGTCACATAGTCGACGCCTTCGGCCGCCGCTACGGCCTTGGCGATCGGCGTGGTGACAAACCCCTGGATGAGATCTGGGCTGGCGCCGGTGAAGACGGTCGAAACGGTAATGACCGTCTCCTCGATTTCGGGATACTGCCGAATCGACATGTTGAGGATGCCCTGTGCTCCCAGCAGCAGGATCAACAGGCTGACCACCGTCGACAGCACCGGCCGGCGGATGAATATCTCGGAAAAATTCATCGCTTAGGTTCCCGATTGCCCGATGACGACCGGGTTCACGGTGTTGTCGATTGTCACGGGGCTTCCGACCGAAAGCTTGTTCTGTCCGGCGGTGACGACGACGTCACCCGGCTTGAGGCCATCGACGATCTCGATGCGGCCACCGAAGCGCCGGCCGGGAGTGACAAAGATCTGGCGGGCGATGAGCGTCTTCTCCGCTTCCTCGGGTTTTTCGGCCTGATCAGACTGGGCGGGGTCGTCCGACGCCTGTTCCTCCACCACTGAGTAGACGTATGTGCCGTAAAGACTTTGGACGACGGCCGTTTGGGGCAAGGCAATGATGTCCTTTTCTTCCGGCAGCTCGATGCGCACAAACACGAACTGACCCGGACGCAACCCGCCGTCCTTGTTGTCGACATGGGCCTGGACGGCGACGAGCCGCGACGAAGGGTTGATCTTGGGGTCTATGCCCGTGATCTTCCCCTGATAGGGCAAATCTTCTTCGGAGATTCCGATGCGTACGGATTGGCCGATCTTGAGCTGATGGATCTGCTGCTCGGGAACCGAGAAGTCGACCTTCATGGTGTCGAGATCCTGCAGCGTCGCAATGACCGTACCGACCGGAAGATATTGGCCGAGATCGACCCGTGGGATGCCGATTGTGCCGGAGAAAGGAGCGACGATCCTCTTCTGGTTGATCGCGGCCTGAACGCGCTCAAGCATCGAACGAGCGGCGTCGAGGGCTGCAATGGCGTTGTCGAGCGTCTCTGTCGAACCAAAGCCGCGATCGGACAGGGTCTCGGCCCGGCGTTTGGCCGCGGTATCGCGCTCGATATTGGCCTTGGCCGCGATCAGGTCCGCCTGTTCGGTCTCGTCATCGAGTTGAACCAGCAACTGTCCCTCTTCGACATCGTCGTTCGATGAGAACTTGATCTCCTTGACGATGCCGGCCGCCCTCGTCGCCACATCGACGCCGCGGTTCGCAAACGCGGTGCCGATGGCCTCGATGCCGGGCTGCCAGGTTTCGGGCTCCACAGTAATCGTCGACACTGTCACGACCGGGCGAGGCTGGGCCGCGAAGTACTGGGCGATCATCCGGTCGCGGAAGATGTTGAAATAGACCAGCCCGCCGCAGACGAGGCCGATCAGAATGATTGCGATGACGAAACGCTTGATCATGGTTTTGGCCGTTCGGCCCGCAGGGGCCGTCGATTTACAGAAGAAATCAGCTCCGGGCACCTGCTTGAAACCGATCCCGCCAGCCGCCCCTGAGGACTGCGCGGAGTCGGGCCGGACGGTCCGGTGGCCGACACGTGCGCCCACCGACGACTTGGGCGGCAGCGTAGCGCAAGCTAGGGGGCTTGATTACTGTACCGTCTGGACGGTAAAGTCAAGCTATCGTTTTGCCGTCCGACCTATAAATCAATCGCCCGGACCTGACCCGGGCAGGGGCGGGCGGCCGAGGGAAGGCGATCGGCAATATGGAAGTCATCCGCCGCCAGGGCACGAGATGTGCCGGGCTAGCCGCAAACAGGCGGCGCCGTCAACAGTCTGAGACTACCTTGAACGGCGGTGCCGCGCGATGAGAAGCTCATCAGGCAAGCGGTCCAACGCGCGCGAGCGCATCATTGACGCAGCGCTCGCTGTGGTCAAGGAGGATGGTGCCGCACGGCTGTCCCTTGATGCGGTCGCCGAGCGCGCGGGCGTCTCAAAGGGGGGGCTACTCTATCACTTCGCCAGCAAGTCGGCGCTGCTCAAAGCGATGGTGGCTCGTCACGTGACGGCGTTTCGTGAAACGATCGCCACGGCGCATGCCGAGGTTACGCAGGACGGACGACCGAATGCACTGGCACGTGCCTACCTCCAGGCGATGCGAGCGAGGATCTGCGAGAAGGAAAGGTCTCCCAGCGGCTTCCTCGCGGCCATTGCCGAGGCGCCGGAGCTCCTCGACCCGGTGCGCGAGCACCATCGTCAGTTGGTTGCGGACCTGAGGTCCGGCAGCGAGACGCCGCAGCTTGCCTTTGCCGCCTTTCTCGCGATCGAGGGCTTTTGGAGCCTGCAGCTGTTCGAAACCAACCCGTTCTCGGCGAGCGAGGTGGTGGCGTGTTTTGATGTTTTGGAGGAGATGCTGGGACAGGCGGAGAGGTAGTGCCGCAGCCATACAATTCACGTCAGGAAGCGCCCGCGCCGCGCAATCCTGCTGCTTCTGCCGTCAGAGCCAGATGCGCTACCGACCGGTATGCCGGGCTGTCAAAGGGCATCACGCCAGCAAGCTGCGCCGGCATTCAGGTCGCCAATTCGAACGGGACGTTGAACCATCTCTTCAGGCCTGTGCTGCCCTTGTGGCGCGGGCCAGATCGGCCTGGTGGTCAGCGCGAAGGCAGATCGCAACCGCGTGGGTGCGGTTGGCGGCCCGGAGCCGGCGGATTGCTTCCGAAACGTGGGCCTTGACGGTTGCTACGGTGATGTCGAGCTTGTAGGCAATCTGCTTGTTGAGAAGCCCATCGGCGGCGAGATCGAGGATCTCGCGCTGCCGCGGCGTGAGCGCCTCGACGCCTGTCTCGTCGGCTGGGCCGACTTCACGCTGTTCGGCTCGGTGCCAGGCTGGGGCGTCGAGGGAATCTGTGATCCAGCAACGGGTCGCTTCTTCGAGCATGCGCGCTCTCCCTTAGATGTGCGCTGTACCGGCGCTTCTCGCGAACCGGGCGCCGGCTGAGAAAATCCCGCAGCTGCGTGATAGCGCAGTGCAGCATGAATTGCTATTAGTGAAAATGTGGCAAGAAAAATTGTGAATTATTCACATTAGAGGTTTGGCTTGAGTAAGAAACTGTTTGCAGGTCACGTGCTGCGCAAGATGCGTGAGCGCGCCGGTTTGACCCAGGTCGAATTCGCCCGCCGGCTTGGCCTATCGCCTTCCTATGTCAACCAGCTAGAAAGCAATCAGCGTCCGGTTTCGGCGGCCGTGCTTCTTGGCGTCAGCCGCGAGTTCGGCGCCGACCTTGCCAGTTTCGAGGCCAATGATCTCGACCGGCTTGTCGCAGATCTCGGGGAAGCGCTCGCGGATCCGCGGTTCCGGGATGCGCCGCTCGGGCTGCAAGACTTGAAGAACGTCGCTACCCATGCCCCGGACTTCGCCCGATCGTTCCTCGATCTCTACGGTGCCATGCGTCGGATGCTGGACCGCCAAGCTTCGTTCGACGACGCGCTGACGTCACATGGGCCGGCGATATCGGAAAGCGCAGTGCGCGTCGCGCTGCCTTACGAGGAGGTACGCGACCATTTTCACTATATTGACAACTACGTCGACAGTCTGGACCGCGCGGCAGAGCGTCTCGCCGGCGAGCTTGATCTCGCCTGGCGAACGGGAAAGGCGGAAGTATTGGCCGGACGGCTATCCGCAAAGCACGGCATCAGCGTCGATACTGCCGACACCGTCGACCCGACCGGTCCCATCCTGGCCTTTGATGCAAGGCGCCGCTCCGCGACGCTGGCCCGCTCGCTGCCGCGTCCGACCCAGGATTTCTTGCTTGGCGGTCTGATTGCCCATCTTGAGGCAGACGAGCTCATCGCCGAGCATATCGCCGGCGCCGGCTTCCGCACCCAGGGCGCGCGCGACGTCTGCCGATTGGCCCTGCGCAACTACTACGCCGCGGCGCTGGTTCTCCCCTACCGGAGGTTCCTGGAACTTGCGCGCGACCTGCGGCACGATCTCGATCGGCTGGAGGCAGTGACCGGTGCAAGCCTTGAACAGGTGTGCCACAGGCTGTCAACGCTGCAGCGGAGCGGGCAGAAGGGCATCCCGTTCTACTTCCTCAAGATCGACCGCGCCGGCAACGTCATCAAGCGCCACAGTGCGACACGGTTCCATTTCGCCCGCTACGGCGGCTCGTGCCCGATGTGGAACGTGCACGAGGCGTTCGAGCAGCTGTCTGGCCGCACGCTGGTCCAGGTCGGCGAGATGCCGGACGGAGTGCGCTACCTCTGCCTAGCCCGCAGCATTGTCAAGCCGGCGGTGAGCCACGAGATCCGCGAGAGGCGCTATGCCTTTGGGCTCGGCTGCGAACTGACATATGCGGACGCCATCGTCTATGCTGACCGGCTGGCGCTAAAAGACAGGGCCTTCGTGACCAAGATCGGTGTCAACTGCCGCATCTGCCCGCGTGACGACTGTATTGAACGGGCGTTCCCGGCGATTGACAAGACGCTGGCCGTCGATCCGGATTCGCGCGGTATTGTGCCGTTCTCCATGGTCTGACGATCTGGTACGCCGTCAACGGCAACTGACGCTCGTATTCGGCAAGACGTGTTTCACAATCGCATGTTGATGCTGCGGCCTCCCCGGAACCGTCCTCCTTCCGGCAAGATCCTGACGCTGATCGTGCAACAGATTGTTCTCCTGATCGAGGCCGGGTGGACGGCGGGTGGTGCCCGGCATGCCGGTGGAGATCTTTATTGCCATCAAGGTCCGGACGGAGCTCTCCGATCTGGTCAAGCTGATGCTCCACCAGATCGCACGTGTCCCGTTCGGAAGAGGGCCCGACTCACACCATCGGCGGGTCGAGCCGAGCAAAGCCTTCCTGACGACGGTAAGGGAAGTACGGATAGGGCGCGGTGACGGCGCTTGCCGCGTCGAGGCGGGCGATCTGCTCCGGTGTCAGGCTCCAGCCGACGGCGCCAAGGTTCTGGCGAAGCTGGTCCTCAGTGCGGGCACCGATGATGACGGAACTGACCGTCGGTCGCGACAACAGCCAGTTGATCGCAATCTGCGGAACGGTTTTGTCTGTTTCGGCCGCAATGACTTCGAGCGTCTCGATCACGCGGTAGAGCCGTTCGTCATCAACCGGCGGGCCGAAGTCGGCGGTCTCGTGCAGACGGCTTCCTTCGGGCAGCGGCCGGCCGCGGCCGATCTTGCCAGTAAGGCGGCCCCAGCCGAGCGGGCTCCAGACCAATGCGCCAACGCCCTGATCATGGCCGAGTGGCATCAGTTCCCATTCGTAGTCGCGGCCGACCAGAGAATAATAGACCTGATGCGCGACATAGCGCGGCCAGCCGTGGCGCTCGGCGATCGCGAGTGACTTCATCAGCTGCCACCCGGAGAAGTTCGAGGCGCCGACATAGCGCAGCTTGCCAGCCCGCATCAGCTGATCGAGGGTGGACAGCGTTTCCTCGACCGGCGTGCCGGCATCAAAGGCATGCAGTTGAAGGAGGTCGATGTAGTCTGTGCCGAGGCGGCGCAGCGCATCCTCGACCGCCTTCACCAAGCGCAGGCGCGAACTGCCGGCGTCGTTGAGACCATCGCCCATTGGCAGCGCCGTCTTGGTCGAGATCAGCACCTTGTCGCGCCTTCCCTTGATTGCTGCGCCCAAGACCTCCTCGGAGGCGCCGTTCGAATAGACATCTGCGGTGTCGAACAGGGTCACGCCGGCGTCGAGACAGATATCGACCATACGTCGCGCCTCGCGGGCGTCGGTTGAGCCCCAGGCACCGAATAACGGGCCGCTCCCGCCGAAGGTGCCGGTGCCAAAGCTGAGGGAAGGGACCTTGAGGCCCGAGGCTCCGAGACGACGATAGTCCATGACTGAACTCCTTCTCAGTGGCTATAGGGGGAGAGGGCTACTCGTTGACCTCCGCACAGACCGCGGCGACCCAGGGCTGCCGACCGAGCTGCAGGGCGACGAGCATGGTGGCGAGCGCTGCTAGCGGAACCAGTCCAGCGACGAAGGTCACCGCGCCGAGACCGGGGCCATGATCGATCACCAAGCCACCGAGCCAGGCGCCGATGGCGTTACCGAGGTTGAAGGCGGCAATGTTGAAGGACGAGGCGAGGCCCTGGCCGGCGCCCTCGGTTTTGCTCAGCACCCACATCTGCAGGGGCGGTACCGTGGCGAAGGCGGCAGCGCCGAACAGGCCCACGGCCACGACGGCGAGCGTCCGGTCGTGGATGGCCACGGTCATAAGCAGCAGAACGGCGGACAGGGCGGCGAGGCTGCCGAGGATGGCCGGGACGAGGCGACGATCGGCGAGGCGGCCGCCGAAGAGATTACCGGCGATCAGGCCGGCGCCGAACACGAGCAGGATCGGCGATACGGCACGTTCCGTGAAGCCGGTGATCTCGGTCAGGATCGGCGCGATGTAGGTGAAGCCGGCGAAGACGCCGACCCAGCTTAGAACTGTCGTCAGCAGGCCGAAGAGGACCGGGCCGCCGCGAAGTACTGCCAGTGGGTTGCCACGATCCCCGGACATCCCGTCGGTATTGTCGTCGGCCGGAACGAGGACGGCAATAACGATGAGCGCGGCGAGACCGACCAGGGTGACGGCAAAGAAGGTGGAGCGCCAGCCAAGCGCCTGGCCAAGCCAGGTGCCGAGCGGCACACCGAGGATGTTGGCCACCGTGAGCCCGGTGAACATCACCGCGATGGCCGAGGCCTTGCGAGTCGGGGCCACGAGGCCGGTAGCAACGACGGAACCCACACCGAAGAACGAGGCATGGGCGAAGGCGGTGAGCACGCGCGCCGCCATCAGCGTCCAGTAGTCGGGTGCCAGTGCGCAGGCGAGGTTGCCGGCGGCAAAGACCACCATGAGGCCCATCAGCAGGGTCTTTCTCGACCAGCGGCCGGCGATGGCGCCGAGCAAGGGTGCGCCAACGACAACGCCGAGCGCGTAACCGGAGATCAACAGGCCGGCGGCGGAGACCGAGATCCCAAGGTCGGCAGAGACCTCAAGGAGCAGTCCCATGATGACGAATTCAGTGGTGCCGATGCCGAAGGCTCCGGCAGCAAGGGCATAGACGGCAATAGGCATTCGGCCACTCCGAAACGTATACGGCGCCGTATCGGGCAGCGCCGATTAGTTGAGCTATGGATGGCGGTCACCTGCTCTCCGCCGGGCGGCTGGACCTGGTTCGCGGCGCGGGCGGCCAGGTGAACCGGCTTGGTCGAGGCCTATATGGCGCATCGAGGCTTCGTGAATTAGCCTGCCGTCCGGAAAATCATCTGTGAGATCAAGTCACATGGCTCGCCTAGACACCAATCGTTCCGGCGAAATGGAAGTCTTCGTCCGGGTGGTCGAACTCGGCGGCTTCTCTGCAGCCGCACGCGTCTTCCGCATGACCCCCTCGGCCGTCAGCAAGCTGATTGCGCGGCTGGAAGCGCGGCTCGGCGCCCGGCTCGTCAATCGCTCAACGCGCAAGCTGCAGCTTACCCCGGAAGGCTGCGAATTTTACGAACGCGCCGTCGGTGTGCTGGCGGACCTGGATGAGGCCGAGAAGGCGGTCGCGGCCGGCAGCGCACCGCGGGGCCGGCTGCGGGTCAATTCGAACGTTCCTTTCGGGCTGCATTGTCTGCTTCCGCTCGTCGCAGGCTTTCGCGCGCGTTTTCCTGAAGTGACGCTGGATCTGACACTCACCGATCAGGTCGTCGACCTGCTGGAGGAGCGGGCAGATGTGGCGATCCGGGTCGGACCGCTCACCGCATCGCGGCTCGTCGCCCGGAAGCTCGGCGAGAGCCGGATGGCCATTGTTGCCGCGCCCACATACCTGGAGCGGCGCGGCATACCCGAAACGGTCGCCGATCTGGCGCGACACGACCTTATCAGCTTCAATTTCGTTCGCAGCTTCGATGGCTGGCCAGTACGCGCGAATGAGGCCTCCGAAACCTTGCCGATCGTCGGGAGTGTGCTTGCCGGCGATGGGGAGAGCGCACGGCGCCTCGCGCTCGAGGGACTGGGCCTAGCTCGGCTCGCGCTGTTTCACGTCGGCCCGGATATCGACGCCGGCAGGCTCGTGCCGGTGCTCCAGGACTACAATCCCGGGGACACGGAGGAGATCCATGCCATCTTCATCGGCAGCGGTGGCCAACTGCCGGCGCGGGTTCGGGCCTTCATTGACTATCTGGCCGAGACGGTGCGGCTGACGCACGCCTAAGAGCAGGCGGCTCCACCGGCTGACGCAACGCCCTGACCGAGGTGACGAAGGTGCGCAGCGGCGACGGCATCGGGCGGCGGCTGGCGCAAAAGAAGGTCCGGATGGGCTTGGCCGACAGTCCTGCAGGACCGCCTCAGGGTGCCATCGGCCATGCGGCGCCAGCACCTTCTCGAAGCTGCAGATGTTGCCAAGGCCGGCGCGCGGGAGCCTTGGCACCGCTCGCGCATCTGAAGGGTTGCCGGAGCGAGGGTCCCGCGCAAAATAGGGGAGGCCGTGCCGGTCAGGACGCTGCCGTTTCGCAAAACGGTAGCGGAGGTATCCGATCCGGGCGTCCCAGCACCATCCTGAGCCACGAGGCACATTTGACCACGCCTTCCGATATCCAGCGCTGGCTGATCGAGCAAGGACTGGCCGGATTGTCGGCCCCCGAGTTGATGCAGGGCTTCTGCGATCGCTGCCGGGCGGCAGGACTCCCATTGTCACACGCCATCATGTTCATCGACACGCTGCATCCGGTCTATGAAGGCGGAGGCGTGCGTTGGCAGGATGACCAGCCGGACCAGGTCGAGACCTTCGAGTATGGTCGGTCGACGGAAGGCGAGGCATTGGAGAGCTGGACCCGCTCGCCATTCTACACCCTGCTTGAACGCGGCGGCAGCGAGATGCGGCTGAGGCCGGGTGACGAGGCATGGGCCAGATCACGCCTCATCTCTTCTCTGCAGGAACGTGGCCACACCGATTATGTCGCCTTCGTTCATCGGCTGGCGGACGAGGCGCAGATCGGTGAAATGGACTGCGTCTACTCGCACTGGGTGACCCGGGCCGCCGAAGGTTTTTCAGAGACTGACCTCGCCGCGTTACGCGAGGTTGTGCCCGCTCTTGCTCTTGCGATGAAATCGGCCGCAATGCTGCGGATCGCGCATACTCTGGTGCAAGTCTATCTTGGCCGTGATGCCGGCGCACGGGTGCTTTCCGGCAAGATCTTGCGCGGCGTCGCCGAGCGCATCGATGCGGTGCTGTGGTTCTCCGACCTACGCGGCTACACGGCGATCAGCGACCGGGTCGCACCGGCCGAAATCATTCCCCTGCTCAATGACTATGCCGACGCGGTCATCACCGCGATCCATGAGAACGGCGGGGACGTCTTGAAACTGATGGGCGACGGACTGCTCGCCGTCTTCACCGCGCCCGACGCCGTAAAGGCGGCGAAGGCTGCACTAGCCGCCGAGGCGGCATTCCGCCGAAACCTCGTGCCGATGAATGCCCGGCGCCGGGAGGAGGGGCGGCCTGAACTATCGGCTTATGTGGGCTTCCACTTCGGCGATGTCTTCTTCGGCAACATCGGCAGCCGCGACCGGCTTGACTTCACCGTGGTCGGCCCGGCGGTCAACGAGGTCAGCAGGATCGTGTCGATGTGCCGCTCGGTCGATCGTGAGGTGCTGGCTTCCTCGGCGTTCCGCGACCTGCTCGACAGCGAGGGGCGCGAGCAATTCGTGTCAGTCGGTCGCTTTGCTTTGCGCGGCGTCGGTCGGGCTCAGGACCTTTATACGCTCGATCCGGCGCTCAAGTCGGCGACTTGACTGCGGTTCCAGGATGCGGAGGAAAGTGGATGAGTGAACGGCTGGACCGGATTTTCGCGGCGATCGACGCCGCCAATGCGGCCGATCCGACATTCATCGAGATCGACGGAGAACAGTGGCCGGCAGAGCAACTTTACGGCGAGCGCATGTCGGCCTGGCTCGACCGCTTTGCGCCGGAAGCCGGCGAGTTGGTGAAGATCGCGGTGCGCGCTCAGCATCTCGAGCGGTTCAAGTTGCCGCGCTCCGACTTTCCGATGGACCGCGCCGGCTATCATCGCTGGCGCAACGAGCAGAAGCGGCGCCATGCAATGCGCGTCGCTGAACTGATGCGCGAGGCCGGCTATTCCGATGCTGAGGCGGAGCGGGTCGGCGCCATTGTTCGAAAGGAGCGGCTGCGCGTGGATCCGGAGGCGCAGCTGCTAGAAGACGTCGCCTGCCTGGTATTCCTGACGCATTATTTCGCATCCTTCGCCGCGCAGCGCGAAGAGGACAAGCTCGTCGCCATCATTGCCAAGACCTGGAGGAAGATGTCGCCCGCGGCCCGGGAAGAGGCGCTGAGGCTGCCGCTGCCGGAGCACCTCGCGCCCTTGGTGGCGGACGGCGTCGCGATGGCGGAGCGCGAAGGCGTCTGATGGCGACCGGGATTCGGCTGCCGCGACGGCCGTTCCGTCAACTCTCGCGGTGGATCTGCAGGCCGGCGAAGGACTGGTTGACCGGCATGATCTCCAGGCTGTTTATGTTGACATGTGGCGGCTGGGTGGCGACCCAATAGACAGTGTTGGCGATGTCTTCGGCCGTCAGCGGATCGGCGCCGACGTAATGCCTGTCGGCGGCTTCCTGATTTCCGCCGGTTCGCACCAACATGAATTCGGTCTCGGTGAGACCCGGCTCAATAGACGTCACACGCACACCCTTGCCGTGCAGGTCCGAGCGCAGGCCGAGGGAGAACTGGCGCACGAAGGCCTTGGTGCCGCCGTAGACATTGCCGCCGGCATAGGGGTAGTGCGCGGCGACCGAGGCGATGTTGATCACCATACCTCGGCGTTTGATCAGAAGCGGCAGAAGGCGGTGGGTGATGGCGACCAGGCCGGTGATATTGGTCGCGATCATCGTCTTCCAGTCCTCGATCTTAGCCCGGGGCGCAGGGGCCGTGCCGAGCGCCAGCCCGGCGTTGTTGACGAGGACGTCGATCGCCTTGAATGGCTCGGGCAGCGCTTCCAGCGACGACAGCATCGCCAGTTCATCGGTTATATCGAATTCGGCTGGGTGAAAGCATTCGCCGAGTTCGTCGCGGAGGGCTGCTAGCCGGTCGCCGCGGCGTCCGGTACCGATGACGCGCCAATCCGCGCCGGCAAAGCGCCGCGCCATCGCCTTGCCGAAGCCCGAGGTCGCACCGGTGATCAGGATGGTTCCGTTCATGCTGCTCTCCGCCTGCGATTTTGGTGCGTGCTCCGATGATTAGGTCATGGGGAGGAGATGGCAAGGCAACGGATAGCTCTGAAAGTCATTCGGAAAGGCATCGTGGCAATTCGGTACCGTCGTGCGGGTCGGAACGGTTCCTGCCGGGACGCCACCAGCGTTCCTGCGGGCCGCCACGAACGGTGGACAATCCGCGTCAGGTAGTGTCGATCCATGTGTACCCGTTATGGTTGAATTTGCGATTGTATCGGTGATTCCTGCACGATTTGTCACGTTGCAGTCTTGAAATTGATTGTGGTTTTCACGGAGCATTAGGCGACGGGTCGACGCGACAAGACAAGAGGATGCCCGTCTCGCGTAAGGGGTCACTTCATGAAAGCCTTGGTTGTGGCTGCTGCCTTGCTTGCGTTCCATTACGTGCCGGCGCTTGCGCTCGACAAACCCAAAGGGCCGGTGCTCCTGACCATTACCGGCGCGATCGAGGTAACGAATGCTCCCGGAGCGGCGGAGTTCGATGCCGAAATGCTGCAGGCGCTGCCCGGGCGGGCAACCACGACCGGGACACCGTGGACCCAGGGCAAACCTACCTACGAGGGACCACTGCTACGCTCGATCCTCGATGCGGTCGGCGCTCGCGGCGACACGCTGAAGGTCGGGGCGCTCAACGACTACAGCGCGGACATTCCGATCGAGGACATACAGAGCTACGATGTCATTCTCGCGGTGACGAAGGATGGTCAGCCGATCTCGATTCGTGACAAGGGGCCGCTGATCGTGGTCTATCCGTTCGACGAGGAGCCCAGCCTCTATACCGAGCGCTATTTCAGTCGGTCGGTCTGGCAAGTGGCGAAGATCGAGGTCAGATAATAGGGTATACTCCGCTGCCTGTGGCCGCGCGAGAACCTGCGCCGGCGCCGCTGAAAGGGCATCGGTAGATCATGGAAGGTCCTCGTTACAACACGGACGGATCTGGTGATCCCCCTCCAGGTGGCGACGTGGAACTCCATCGGCGTTGCGCGCCCGCCCATTTGTCCACCGCCGTTCTGGAGATGATCGGCTATTGCGAGCAAACACCGGCAGAGATCCGACAGGTCGAAGCCGCGGCCCTCGTTGTGCCGCTGATCATCAACTTCGGTGAGCCGTTCTGGATCGGGCTTGGCCGCGAGCCGGACGAGCGGGACAGAATACCGAGCTTCGCCGCCGGACTGTTCGCTGGACCGGTGCACATTCGCTCGTTCGGACGGTCTTGCTGCTTACAGATCAACTTCACCCCGCTTGGTGCCTACCGATTTTTCAAGGTACCACTGGCGGAGCTGACCGATACCATGGTGCCGATCGCCGATATCATGGATACGGAACTTGCTGCGTTGGCCCGGTGCCTCGAAGATCTGGCGAGCTGGGAGCAGCGCTTTGATATCGCGGAAGCGTTTGTTACGAAGCGACTCGCTTGCGGGCGATCGCCGGCACGGGAAACGGCTTTGGCCTATGAAGCGATCCTGCGATCGAGCGGGCAGTTGTCGATCGGACGGATCGCACAGGATATCGGTCGGAGCAGAAAGCACCTTGTTCGCCGGTTCCGCGATGAGATCGGCCTGACGCCGAAGGCGATTGCCCGCATCGTGCGGTTCAACAGGGCCCAGGAACTCGCGGGCACGACCCCCAGGCTTGGCTGGGCCGACATCGCCGCGGCCTGCGGCTATTCCGATCAGGCCCATCTGGTCCGTGAATTCCGAGCCTTTGCAGGATCCCCGCCGACCATCTGGATGTCACAGCGCGGCAGGTAACATTCCTTCAAGGCGGGAACGCCTCGCTTCGATAAAAGCCGACTTTCGGTCCACGAAGGAGGAACCCATGTCCCGATCTTTTGATGCTCCTTGCATATTCCCTGCCTTTCGC
>CAYXAA010000036.1:33474-46426 GCA_964462985.1 uncultured Hyphomicrobiales bacterium
GGAGGAACCCATGTCCCGATCTTTTGATGCTCCTTGCATATTCCCTGCCTTTCGCCGTCCGTGTCTTGCTGTTCGCAGCCAAGCGTCCGGCGCGCGTGGTCGCATGTCGAGCGAAAGGCCGGCCTCGCCGCTCGGATAAGGCGGGAGGTTAAGGATCACAAGATAAGACAGAGGTGAACGAGGACGTGAATACGTGTCGCTTCGATCCTATCGCATTGCAATGATTGCTCGATTGCTGGGCACTCGCCTTAAATCGGATCACAAAAACGGCATAAGCGATCTTAGTTTCATCATTCGCCGTACCCAACGAATCAATAATTCCTATATCATTAGGACAGGGGAGAGTCGGTGAGTCGAATAGGTGCGCCACGATGATCCTTGCGGCCTGCATGTGTTTTCATTGGATGGAGAACACAGCTGAGGCGTGTGGACAGATACGCAGTGCCGCATTGGACAAGATCCGGTCAAGTTCAAGCCCGATCCTGAGCCGAGCATCCAACACCGATCTCCCGAATAACCATCGTGTCGCGGGAGAACGTTATGGCATCGCGTGAATCCGACGTCTTTGATCTGTTTGCTGAAATTTACAGCAGAGAGACGCAGGAGGAGATGAGCCTGCAACAGTATCTCCTAGCCTGCCGCGACAACCGATCCATGTATGCGACAGCCGCCGAACGCATGATGGAGGCGATCGGTGAGCCGACCCTGATTGATACCAGCGCCGACGAACGCCTCGGGCGGATCTTCACCAACCGCACGATCAAGATTTATCCCGCATTCTCCGACTTCTACGGCATGGAGGACACGATCGAGCGGATCGTCAGCTATTTCCGGCACGCGGCGCAGGGACTGGAGGAACGCAAGCAGATCCTCTACCTCCTGGGCCCGGTCGGCGGTGGCAAGTCCTCGCTCGCCGAGCGGCTGAAGAAGCTGATGGAGAAGTTGCCGATCTACACTCTGAAGGTCGGCGATCAGATCAGTCCGATCTTCGAATCTCCGCTCGGGCTGTTCCACCCCGATCGCATGGCCGACCTTCTGGAGGACAAGTACGGAATCGCGCGCCGGCGCCTTACCGGGCTGATCTCCCCGTGGGCTGCCAAGCGCCTCGACGAGCTTGGCGGAGATATCTCGAAATTCAGCGTGGTCCGGCTGATGCCGTCCCGGCTTCGGCAGATTGGGATCGCCAAGACCGAGCCCGGCGACGAGAACAACCAGGACGTCTCGTCGCTGGTCGGCAAGGTCGACATCCGGCAGCTGGAGCATTTCAATCAGGCCGACCCGGACGCCTATTCCTACAGCGGCGGTCTCAACCGCACGACACAGGGCCTGCTCGAGTTCGTCGAAATGTTCAAGGCGCCGATCAAGGTGCTGCATCCGCTGCTGACGGCGACCCAGGAAGGCAACTACAACGGCACAGAGAACTTCGGCGCCTTCCCGTACCAGGGTATCGTGCTCGCCCACTCGAACGAATCCGAGTGGCAGCAGTTCAAGAACAACAAGAACAACGAGGCCTTCCTCGACCGCATCCTCGTGGTGAAGGTGCCCTATTGCCTGCGGGTCACGGAGGAGAAGCAGATCTACGAGAAGCTGCTGCGAGAAAGCGAGCTCACCAAGAACCCTTGCGCCCCCGAAGTGCTGGAGATCCTCAGCCGCTTCACGGTATCGACGCGCCTGATCGAGCACGAGAACTCCTCGCTTTACACCAAGATGCGAGTCTATGACGGCGAGAATCTGAAGGACGTCGATCCGAAGGCGAAGTCGGTGCAGGAATACCGAGACGCGGCCGGCGTGGACGAAGGCATGACGGGCGTGAGCACGCGCTTCGCCTTCAAGGTCCTTTCGGAGACCTTCAACTACGACACCAAGGAGGTTGCCGCCGATCCGGTGCATCTGATGCTGGTTCTGGAGCAGGCGATCAAGCGCCAGCAGTTCCCGCACGAGCTTGAGGTGAACTATCTGGATTTCCTGAAATCCGAGCTGGCGCCGCGCTATGCGGAGTTCATCGGCTACGAGATCCAGAAAGCCTATCTCGAGTCCTACAGCGAATACGGGCAGAACCTGTTCGACCGTTACATCGCCTATGCTGATGCGTGGATCGAGGATCAGGACTACAAGGATCCGGACACCGGTCAGATCCTCAACCGGGAGATCCTGGACGCCGAGCTGTCGCAGATCGAAAAGCCGGCCGGCATCGCCAATCCGAAGGATTTCCGCAACGAAGTCGTCAAGTTTACGCTGCGGGCACGGGCCAAGAACCATGGCCGCAATCCGTCCTGGACGAGCTACGAAAAACTGCGCGAGGTGATCGAGAAGCGCATGTTCGGCCAGGTGGAAGACCTCCTGCCGGTGATCAGCTTCGGCTCGAAGAAGGACAGCGCCACGGAGAAGCAGCATACCGAGTTCGTGCAGCGCATGGTCGAGCGCGGCTACACCGAGAGACAGGTCCGGCGTCTGGTGGATTGGTACATGCGGGTGAACAAGGCCGGCTGAGCACCGCACGGAGAGGAGCTCATGCCGAGTTTCATCGATCGTCGCCTCAATCCCAAGGACAAGAGCCTGGGGAACCGTCAGCGCTTTCTCAGGAGAGCCCGGGAAGAGCTGAAACGGACCATCAACGATCAGATCAAGAAGGGCAAGATCGCTGACGCCGACGGAGATCAGCTGGTGCCGGTGCCGGTGAAGGGCACGAGCGAGCCGAGCTTCCGTCCGGCACCAGCGAGCGGCCGTCGTGAGCACGTCCTGCCCGGCAATCGAGAGTTCCAATCCGGCGACCGGATACCCAAGCCGGTTGGCGGGGGAGGGGCTGGCAAGTCCGCCAGCCCGGACGGCGAAATGGAGGACGATTTCCGTTTTGTGCTGTCGCGCGAGGAGGTTCTCGATCTGTTCTTCGAGGATCTCGAGCTGCCCGATCTGGTTAAGCTGAACCTGAAGGAAGTGAGCTCCTTCAAGGCACGGCGCGCCGGATACGCCATGACCGGGTCCCCAACCAACATCAACGTGCGGCAGACGATGCGCAACAGCTACGGCCGCCGCATCGCGCTAAAGCGTCCGAAGCAGGAGGAAATTGACGCACTTACCGAGGAGCTCGACCGACTCACGACCGATCCGAAGCCGAATGCGGCCACGAAAGAGCGGATCGCCGTGCTGCGCAGCACGATCGATACGCTCGAGCGCCGGCGCAAGGTGATCGCATATGTCGATCCGGTGGACATTCGCTTCAACCGGTTCGAGCAGCAGCCGCTGCCAAACGCCAACGCGGTCATGTTCTGCCTGATGGACGTGTCGGGGTCGATGGGTGAGCGGGAGAAGGACCTTGCCAAGCGATTTTTCGTTCTGCTGCACCTGTTCCTCAAGCGGCGCTACGAGCGCACCGACATCGTGTTCATTCGGCACACTCACGAGGCGCACGAGGTCGATGAGGAGACATTCTTTTACTCGACCCAGAGCGGCGGCACGATTGTGTCGACCGCGCTGGAGGAATTGCGCCGGATTATCAACGAGCGTTACCCGAGCAACGAATGGAACATCTACGCGGCACAGGCATCGGATGGCGATAACAGTTCCGACGACTCGGAACACTGCGTGGGTCTGCTAGATCACGAAATCATGAAGCTGTGCCAGTACTATGCGTATGTCGAGATCATCGATGAGCGCGAACGCGATATCTTCCGCACAACCGACAACGGAACCTCGTTGTGGAAGGCCTATCGGGTGGTTGCAGACCGCTGGCCCAACTTCCAGATGACGCGCATTGCCAAGCCGTCGGATATTTATCCTGTATTCCGCCAACTTTTCGCCAAGCATCAGGGACAGACCAAGGGCAACTAACCGGTGAGGTGACGTGAACAGGCGCGCCGAAGGATCAGGTCTGCTGTTTACGAGTTCCGACTGGAACTTCGAGACGCTGTCGCGTGCCTATGACGCGATCGAAGAGATTGCGCTCGGCGATCTCGGCCTGGATGTCTATCCGAACCAGATCGAGATCATCTCGTCTGAGCAGATGCTCGACGCCTATTCCTCGATCGGAATGCCGCTGATGTACCGGCACTGGTCGTTCGGCAAGCATTTCGTCCATGAGGAGCAGCTCTACCGGAAAGGGCGCCGCGGTCTGGCCTATGAGCTGGTGATCAACTCCAATCCCTGCATCACCTATCTCATGGAAGAGAACACCATGGCGATGCAGACCTTGGTGACCGCGCATGCGGCCTTCGGTCATAACCACTTCTTCAAGAATAACTATTTGTTCCGTCAGTGGACGGACGCCGGCTCGATCCTGAGCTACATGGAGTTCGCAAAGGGGTACATCAGCAAATGCGAGGAGCGTCACGGGGTGGCAGCGGTGGAGGCAGTGCTGGATGCCGCCCACGCCCTGATGGATCATGGCGTCTTCCGCTATCGCCGACCACCCCGCCTATCTTCGGAGAAGCAGCGGAAGCGCGTACGCGAGCGGCTAGAGTACGAGGAGCGCACCGCCAGCGACCTATGGCGGACGCTGCCTCAGCGCAAGGACGACGACGCCCCGGATGCGACCGAGCGTGATGAACTCGAACGACAGAAGAAGCTTAATCTGCCGGAAGAGAACCTGCTCTACTTTCTGGAGAAGACCAGTCCGGTGCTGGAGCCGTGGCAGCGCGAAATCCTGCGCATCGTGCGCGTCGTCGCCCAATACTTCTATCCGCAGCGACAGACCAAGGTGATGAACGAAGGCTGCGCGACCTTCGTCCACTACACGATTCTCAATACGCTATATGATCAGGGCAAGATCAGCGAAGGCGCTATGCTGGAGCTGCTCGCCAGCCATGCCAATGTCGTGTTCCAGCCGGCCTTCGACGATCCGCGCTACTCAAGCATCAATCCCTATGCGCTTGGCTTCGCGATGATGCAAGACATTCAGCGCATCTGCACAGAGCCGACGGACGAGGACCGGGCATGGTTCCCCGAGATCGCCGGGAACGGAGACTGGCGGGCCACCCTGCGCGACGCCTGGGCCAATTACCGCGACGAGTCTTTCATCCTGCAGTTCCTCAGCCCGGCATTGATCCGGAAGTTCCGGTTGTTCGTGCTATCCGACGATGCGCGGGAGGCACACTATCAGGTTGGATCGATCCACGACGAACGCGGTTACGAGAAGGTCCGCTCGGCGCTTGCCCAAAGTTTCGACGTCAGCGCCAATCAGCCGGATATCCAAGTCGTGGACGTCGACCTGCTTGGAGACCGGCATCTGCGGCTGAGGCATACGGTCCGCAACGGAATTCAGCTCGCCGAAGCCAGCAGGGATGCTACGCTGCGTCATGTCCGCTTCTTATGGGGCTACGACGTGAGCCTTACCGGGGTCGATGGTGAGACCGGAAGCAGGCTTTACGAGGTGTCGGCAGGCGAGCCGTGATGGTTCCGGCCCGCTGATGACGGATCCCCAAATGCACCTGCAGTCTCCGCGTTCGTTGAACCAGCCCGCCAACCGGTGCCGGTCGGCAAGCCTTACTTCAAACGGCGAGATGTTCGAGCCCGGCAAGCGCCGCCTTCTGGTCGGCGGTCAGCGCAATGTGAGGTGGGAGGACCCGTTCAAATTCCTCGTCACCTTGAATGCGACCGACGAGGAATTTGACCGCGGGAATGAGCGGCTGCGCCGAGATCGCCCGACGTGTCTCATCGGCGCGGCGCAATAGCTCGGCATTTCCACGGTCGGCCCAAAGGGCGGCGACGAGCGGCGCCGAGACGTTGACTGTCGCCGAGATGCAGCCCACATAGCCGTCGGCGTCCGCCTTCGCCAGCGCGGTCTCGCTGCTTGGGAAGACGTCGAAGCCCTCGATTTGAGCAATGGCCGCTGCATAGGCGAGATCGCCCGAGCTGTCCTTGGCTCCAAGAATTCGATCAGGAAAGGCTTCGGCAAGCCTCCGTACCAGCGAAGGGGAGAAGGCGATACCGGTCATCTGCGGGAAATTGTAAAGATAGATCGGTATCGGTGTGGACGCTGTGGCGGCAACCAGCGCTGCGAACCACGCGAACAGTCCTTCCTCTGAGACGCTCTTGTAATAGTAGGGCGGCAGGACGAGCGCGGCGGCAAAGCCAAGTCCATGCGCGGCGATCGTCAGGTCGATCGTGGTGGCAAGATCGGGGGTTCCGGTGCCGACCATCAGGCGCTCGCTCGGCAATGCCCGAGCGGCCGCGGCCATCACCGCTCGGCGCTGAACGGCCGAGAGGGAATTGGCCTCCCCGGTGGTGCCGAGGACGTTGAGCCCGTGGCAGCCGTGATCGAGAGCCCAGGCGCCATGGCGGACGAACCGCGGCAGATCGGGCTCGCCGTCCGCCGTGATCGGGGTAGGAATCGCGGCGATGACGCCCTGCAGCCGTTGCGATGCCATGGACCTCTCCTTAACCGCCTTCACAGCTCCCCGGCGGTTCCGAATGGTGGGGGAAATGGAGGGGGAGTTCCCGGCCGCATAAGCCGGTAGCGGGAAGTCGTCAATGGGAGTTGGGTGCAAGCCTACAATCCGCGCGCTGCAATAGCCGACGATTCAAAAGCAAAAAAGCCGGCGAGAGCCGGCTTTCACTGCGAGGATCCGAACAGATCCGGTTAGTTGCGATACTGCTGAACCCGGGTCGCGCGCAGCCCGGCGAGCCCGTGACGCTCGATAGAGCTTTGCCACGAAAGAAACTCTTCAACGGTGAGCGTGTAACGCTGACAGGCTTCCTCGAGGGATAGCAGGCCGCCTCGTACCGCTGCGACGACTTCGGCCTTCCGGCGGATGACCCACCTCTTGGTGTTCGTCGGCGGAAGATCTGCAATCGTCAGCGGACTGCCGTCCGGTCCGATGACGTATTTAACCCGTGCGCTCGTTCGTTCGGTCATTGTACTCTCACACTCACCATGACCAGGTTGAGTATGAAAGTACCCGCTCGCCTTTAAGAATTACCTAAACGGTGATCAACAATTTGGTAAGAATTGAAGTGACTCGCGGGAAGGCACTGTTCGCGTCCGGCCACCGTTCATACGCTTGTCGAGCGGACAGAATAAACCTGCGACACCGGTATCTTCGATTCCCCGACCAGTAGCAGGGGAACACCATCGGTGAAGTCGACGCCGTCGACCACTCCGGATACCATCGTCGGCACCGTTTTGCCGAGGTTGCCGTCCGCGTCATACTGGGTGATGCTGATCGTGTAGAAGCCATCGCCCAACTGGTTGCCGGAATTGTTCTTTCCATCCCAGGTAAAGGTATTCCTGCCGTTCTCCAGAATGTGGTCCTTTTGGTAGACCAGGGCGCCGTAGGCGTCGCGGATCTCGATCTGGGCCTTTCCGCCTCCGTCGGCCGTATAGACCCAGTTCGCCTCACCACTCTGCAGATGGGTGGTGGAGCCGCTGGCTGTAATCTCGGTGCCGATGTAGTTGACGTAGCCCGACACCGATGAGGCGTCGATTGCGGCCAGCATCGTAGCGAGTTGGTCGTTTGTTTTAATTTGTTGTTCGACCGACGAGTATTGCACAAGCTGTTGCGTGTAATCGGAGGAATCCATCGGATCGAGCGGATCCTGATTCTTGATCTGGGTGGTCAAAATTGAGAGGAACAGTTCGTAATTGGCGCCGAGCGCACTGAGACTCGACTGCCCGCCTGCCAGGTTCGAATACGTGGTCGAAGACCCTACCGTCGTCATTGCCTGAGTCCTTCATGTCCAATAAGGCCGTTTTGGCCGCAACGCGTATCAGATCCTGATATCCAGCGTCCGTGCCGAATGGCGGGCGAGCGATGGATCACCTGTCAGATCGGCGGTCGGCGAGTTGCTATCCTGTTCGGCTGCAGGGTCGGCGCCCGGGGTGCCATTCCGTCCCGCTGCGGAGTTGCGGCCCTCCTGAAATGCTCCGAAGTTGCTGCCCTGGTCCTTCATCGAGAACTGCAGCGAGCCGCTGTCAACCTTGACGCCGGCAGCGTCGAGGGCTCGCTCAAGTCCGCGTTGGTCGCGGAGGAACAGGTCGAGAGTCTCGCGACGTTCGACTGTAAGGTGCGCCTTGAGGCCGCCATCGGCATCGAACTTCATCTCGACATCGATCCGGCCGAGCTCGGGCGGGTCCAGCCTGATCTGGAAGCGGTTCGCCCCTTGCTGCACATGTCGTAAGACTTCTACTGCAGCTTGTGCGACGGCTGGTACGGTCCCGGTCGACTGAAGCGCAGCGAACCGGGTGGCCGTGCGATCATTCTGTGCAGGGTTGGCGTGCAGGCCCTCCAGCGCAGGATTGGGATCCAGCCCTGCAGGATCCTGACCTCGCCCATCATCGCGCAGCATCGCCGCGAACGTCAGGGCTGCGGCGGATACACCGCTGCGGCCCGTCGTCAGATGTGCGGCAGGGGAGGGGCGTACCGGATCGTCTGGCGCTGAGTTCCTGGAGTCCGAATCGGTTTCCCCGGCATCGGCCACGGCCGGACCTGGCTCACCTGTTGGCGCATCGACGTCCGGCGCAGCGACTGATGAGATGTGGTCTCGTCCTGGAATGGTCTGCAATGGTTCCGATTGGGCAGCGGGCCTCGCCGCCGCGTCCGCCGCCTTCGCGGCCGCCGACGTGCCGCCGGATCCATCCGCGGCTTCGGCTGTCGTGGGCGAGGTCGCCATATCACTGGCGGCGTGGCCTTCTGCGGGTGCCTTCGGTGTGGATGGGGCAGATGCCGGGGTCGTGAGGTCCGAAATGGTTGCGTCGCGGATCCCAACAGCGGGCAGGGCGGCCGTAGCACTCCTGGGCCGCTCGGAGACGGTCATTTCGCCGATGGTGGCGTCCGGATGTACGGGTGCTGCTTGTAATTCCGTGTCGACCGGAACGGATAGAGCCTGCGGCCTCACGTGCCGAAAGGTTGCGGTTTGTGATGCCGCAGCAAAGGGATGATCGGCGATAGGGGTTGACCCAACGTCACCCGCTGCGGACTGCGCATTCGCAAGGTCCGCCGCGCCGGTCAAGGCCACGATAGCGGTGGTGACCGGAGCATACATGCTCGTCGGTATCGGGCGGCTGTTGGGCTCGCCGAGAACAGGGGCCGAGGCCGCGCCGGCGCGTCCTTGCTCGAAATGGGGTGCCGCGATCGGGGACGGGAGAGCTTCCGCACGGGGGGCTACCAGTGCCTGAGCAAGTACGCTCGACGTCTCCGCCGCGGGCCGGAGGCGCGTCTCTGCTCCGGATGTGCTCACCCCCCTTGCCGCGGTCGGGGGCGCCAGATCGGGTGCGGTGGGCGACGGGACCTGAAGCGGCGCCACCTTGGATGTGTCTGTCGAGGTGATCGCGGGATGGCCCGAGGCGGCGGATGGCAGCATGTCGGGAAGGGCAACTGTGGCGCCGACGGCCGGATTCGCAGCGAAATACCGATGCGCCGTGGGCTCCGTGCCGGGAGTCATCACCAACGGCCTCGATTGCACCGTGTCGTTGCCTGTTGTGGGGGCCGCGCCCGTGACATGCGCAGTCGGAGCGCTGGCCTCAGACGCTGCCGGAGCACGGTTGCCCGTCACGATAGGAACCGACCCGGACATCTGCGGTTCTGCTAGGCGTGGCGCTGGCGTGGCCAGCCATGCTGCCGGATCAGAAACTCTGTCGGGCGATGCGATGGGACCTGGTGTTGCATCAGAAGGCGGTGGGGCGACCGATGCCACCGCGGCCGCCTGATTTTCTGCAACAGAAGCGACCGGCTTTCGTGTCGATGACGGCTGGTTCGCCGTCCTAGATCCTGCCGGAGGCGTAGGCTGGCCGGTGCCAGTCGACACTGCGCTTTGGTCCGAAGCGCCTCCCGGCGTGGTCGAGACCTCCGACTCGATGAGAGAGCGCGCGGCCGTCGGGTCGAGGCCGAAGCCTCCGCTGTCGCTGAGTTTCGGCGTCGTGGGATCGAAGATCGGCAGACCGCAGGGGGCACCGTCGCTGTCCGTCGCTACGCTCGGGCCAAGGTCCAAGGCGAGCAGGCCGGCGAAGGCCGAACCCGAATCTGCCCCAGATCCGGTCTCGCCCGGCCAGGCCGTCGACGCTTTCAGTCCTGCGATCAAGCCTGCGATATGCAATCCAAGCTCCCAGTCACCGCCTGCCGCCTTCCGCGACGCGCATTTGCCCGCCGTTCAATGAGCAAGGCGTGGGCCAATCACAGGATGATGGGGAAAAGCACCGAAAACTGCCATTGCGAGACGAAAAAACCCGACATTGTGGGTGGCCAAGCTCGATACGCACCCGGCAAGGCTTGCCCGGTTCGGGAAAACCTTGCCGGGCGCCGCCGTCAGGATGCATCCGCTGGCGGCGCCTTGCCTTCCGCCGTCGACGGGCCTATGTGCTGGCTGGAAACGTCAAAGGAGATGCGCTCCTGGGCGGGTTGGTAGGTGTCCGCGACCGTGGCTTGCGTCTTCTGCGCGTCGGCAAAGCACGCGAGGTCGGGAGGCAAGGAACTGGCTCCGCCGCCAATCGGGTGCGACGTTGCCAGAGAGATGGTGCGAGAGGGCTGTGAACGCGAAAGTCTCTTCTGCGTTTAATCAATACCGATTATGCGCAGCTTGATCTAGTATGCGGCGTCGGCGGAGCGTGTGACCCGCAGGGTGACAGAATGTTGAACAGTCTTGACCTTCCAAAGCGTCCCGAGGATACCCGGGTGGTCGTCGCCATGTCGGGCGGTGTCGACTCCTCGGTGGTCGCGGGTTTGATGAAGCAGGAAGGCTATGACGTCATCGGCGTGACACTGCAGCTTTACGACCACGGCGCAGCGACTCATCGCAAGGGGGCCTGCTGCGCCGGTCAGGACATTCACGATGCGCGCCGTGTCGCCGAGCGTCTCGATATCCCGCACTATGTCCTCGACTACGAGAAGCGCTTCAAAGAGGCGGTGATCGATCGATTTGCGGAGAGCTATATCGCCGGCGAGACGCCGATTCCCTGCATCGCCTGCAATCAGACCGTGAAATTCTCCGATCTTCTGGAAACGGCAAAGACCCTCGGTGCTGATGCGCTGGCAACCGGTCACTACGTTCGCTCTCGTCTTGAGGGCGGACGGCGCGTCCTGTCCCGCCCGGTCGATCTCGACCGCGACCAAAGCTATTTCCTGTTTGCCACGACGAGGGAACAGCTCGAGTTCCTGCGCTTTCCGCTCGGCGGCCTGACGAAGCCGGAGACCCGGGAACTGGCCCGGTCGTTCGGCCTCGCGGTCGCCGACAAGCACGATAGTCAGGATATCTGCTTCGTGCCGCAGGGCCGCTATTCGGACATGATCGAGAAGCTGAAGCCGGGTGCTGCCGAACCGGGCGAGATCGTTCATCTCGACGGCCGGGTGCTCGGCCGCCACCAAGGCATCATCCATTACACGATCGGCCAGCGTCGCGGCATCGGGGTTGCGACCGGCGAGCCGCTCTATGTCGTGCAACTCGACGCCGGAACTGGACGGGTCATCGTTGGCCCGCGCTCGGCGCTCGCGACCTCTGCAGTCTATTTGCGCGATGTCAACTGGATCGGTGACGGCACCCTGGCGGAGCTGCCGGCGGGTGGGATCGAAATTCATGCTAAGGTACGGTCGACCCGACCGCCGCGGCCCGCCGTGCTGCGGGTGGAGCCGACCGGTATCATCATCGAGCTTCCCGATGGCGAAACCGGCGTCGCGCCGGGCCAGGCCTGCGTGTTTTACGACGGAGACGGTCTCGGCGCCCGTGTCCTGGGCGGCGGCTGGATAGACCGAACGCGGCGAGCAAGCGTGTCAGATCCGAAGCCTGGGGCCACCACGGTCCTCCGCACAGTGCAGACCGTCGCTGCCGAATGACCGAGAGCCTGACGATCGCCAGCCGGCTGAAACGCATCCGGCGCCGTCTTGGCGGCGCCGCGGGCGAACTATTCGGGATGCCAGCCTCAGTCCGACGCAGTCGCAGCAGCCTCGAGACGGTAAATTCCGCCTATGCCCGCTGGGCGCCCGTCTACGATACAGTGTTTTCTCTACCGCTGTCCTTCGGGCGCCGAGCGGCAGTGGCCGAGGCGAACCGCCACAGCGGCCGCGTGCTCGAGGTCGGCGTCGGTACCGGCCTGTCGCTTCCCGCCTACGGTTCACAGCTTTCTGTCACGGGGATTGACGTCTCGAAGCCGATGCTGGCCCGCGCCCAACGCCGCATCGCGACAAGGCGGCTCGATCGGGTCGAAGCGTTGATGGCAATGGATGCCAGTGCCATGGGCTTCGCCGACGGCGGCTTCGATCTCGCGGTGGTCATGTATGTGATGAGCGTTGTGCCGGATCCCGCCGCCGTCCTGCGCGAGATCGAACGGGTGGTCCGTCCGGGCGGAACCGTAATCGTCGTCAACCATTTCTCCGCTGACCATGGCATTTTCGCAGTCGCCGAGCGGCTGCTGGCTCGCTGGGGCAAGTCGCTCGGCTGGGACCCGCTGTTTCCCAAGAGCAACGTTGTCTCGCAAACGCGCATGACGCTGATCGACGAGCGTCCCATTGCGCCATTCGGCCTCTTCACTCTGATGGTATTTCGCCGCTAGCCCGGTAGCGCCGGCGCGGTTCTGCCGAACGCTCACCGCATGCGCCAAGATCAGTGGTTTGCGACCACGAAGGCGTGCGATCCCTCGGCACAGCCGCGTTCAGATGCAAGCCAGGCTCCGCTCTCTTCAGGCAAGGGGCTAAGTCCGGAAGTGTGCGTCACGTTCATTCGGGCGGCCGTGGGCTAGCCATGCGATCCGGCGTCGGACAGGTGGTGTGCCTTCTCCCGCAAATCGGCCGGAGCTGGACCCCGCGTTCTTGTGTTCTCGGCCGCACCGAGAGCCGCCCATGCTTGACAGCAGCGCTCCCCCTCCAATATATGCTGCCCACCAACCCCGGGCGTTCCAGCCTGGAGGCAACAATGGCGGAGTAGCTCAGTCGGTTAGAGCAGCGGAATCATAATCCGCGTGTCGGGGGTTCGAGTCCCTCCTCCGCTACCACTCGTCATGCTAAGTGGTTGATTTTACTGCATAAATGGCCGG
>CAYXAA010000037.1:0-42483 GCA_964462985.1 uncultured Hyphomicrobiales bacterium
TAGCGCCTTGCTCGATCGCCGGCCGACGACAAAGGGGCCCCTTCGGACGCGCTCATGGGATGCGGACCGGGCCTTACCATTGGTGTCAGTTCATGGCTGCAATGGAGCCGTTCAGCGCCGTGGCGAACGTGACCCAGGCCGCATAGGGAACAAACAGGCCGGCGGCAAGCCTGTCGTGCTTCCAGGACTGCAGGATGAAGCCGACGATGGCGGCAAGCAGGGCAACGATGATGACGACCGCGAGCCCGGGAGCCTGCGCTGCGAAGAAGACCGGTGACCAGAGCCAGTTCAGCCCCATCTGCGCGGCCCACAACACCATTGCAGCGCTTTTGGGGGCAACGCGCCAGATCCGCCAGCCGGCTATGGCGATCAGGACGTAAAGCATCGTCCAGACCGGCCCGAACACCCAGGAGGGCGGATTGAATGCGGGCTTGGCCAGGCTGTCGTACCATTCCCCCGGCCGGGTCGCATAGCCGATGGCAAGCCCGACCCCGACCACCGCCGCAACGAACACGGCCGCGGTGACAAGCGAATGGGCGCGGGTCTCGTTTCGATCTGAAAATGATGTCATCCGCCTGAAAGACCCAAGACCGCGGATTTGTTCCGGATCAGCGGCAACGGACGCGGGACCCGGGCATTTTGCTGCCACCTACTCCCTCACCGCCCGGCCCAGATTCACCGCACTCTCCCAATTCCGCCCCTCTCCTTCGAGCCCGCGCAGGTCAGCCGAGGCGAGGTTCGCCCGGTCGAAATCGGCGCCCTCCACCCTGGCGCCTGAAAGGTTCGCGCCCGACAGATCCGCAGCGGTGAGGAGCGCGTCGGTGAAGTCGGCGCCTTTCAACGACGCAAAGCTGAGGTCGGTGCGGGACAGGTTGGCACCGGAGAAATTCGCGCCATCGAGGCGGGCCGAGGTCAGCACACCGCGCATCAGCCCCATCGACTGGTTGCGCATGTCGGCCGAAAAATCGGCGCCGACGGCGCGGGCACCCGTCAGGTCGGCGCGGGTAAGGTCCGCCGTCACCCTGGCACCGGAAAGATCGGCGCCAACAAGGCTGGCGCCGCGCATCTGGCTGGCAAAGAGGCTCGCCTCGATAAGGACGGCGCCGGAAAGATCGGCGTCGAGCAGCCACGCCTGGTCGAGCACGGCCTCGGCCAGCCGCGTGCCTTTGAGCTTCGCCTTGTTGAGCGCGGCGCGGCGCAGCACGGCGCCGCTGAGGTCGAGGCGGGAGAGGTCGAGACCGTTGAGACGGCGGCCGCTGAGGTCGCGCTCGCCGCGGGCGAGCATGGCCTCGACCTCGGCGCGGGTCAGTTCCGCCTCGGTCATTGCCGGCGAGGCAAGGTCGACGCCATCGAGCAGCCCCTCGCCCGGCGCAGGGCCGGCCATCAGCAGAAAGATGGGAAGGGCGCAGACAAGCCGGCGAAAGGCTCGGCGCAGGGCCCGCTTCAGGCCCGGCCGCACCGTGACCACACCCGCGTCCCGTGCCATCACACCCTCCCGCACCGGCGTCTCCGGCTGTCGCTCGTCCGGGTCCAAGCAGTATTGCCATGCCCTTTCGCTGCGGCAACAGGCTTGTCGTAGGGGTGGAGGACTGGCCGGGCACGGCAACGCCCGCTCGCCTCCAGGCTGGCTTAGGCTACTTCTGCGGGGCCGGGCGCTCCGTGCCCCATCCGGTGTAGATGCGCGACCGGCGCACCACCTCCTCCTGGCCGTAGCGGTTCTTCGTCTCGCAGCCGCGTTCGAGCAGCACGATTTCGGCGGCGAGGCGCTTCCAGGCGGTGTTGGCGTCCCAGACCTTGGTGTCCGACGGCGTCTCGATCTCGAGCGCATCGATCGCGACCCGGTAGGATTTCAGCCGGAAGCGCAGCGCAAGCACAGCCCATTCGGTGTAGCGCTTGTTTTCCCAGACCCGAGCCTGGGCGCCGGCGAGTTCCTCGCGCGTGGTGACGGAGCGGCGGCCGAGGGCGCGCAGGCGTTCCTCGTCGGCCCTGGCGACGCGGGTGGCGACCTCGCAGAATGGCTGGACGAGAGCCGCGTCGCCGTTGGCGTCGGCGGCGACGCGGTCGTAGCGTGCCTCCGACGAGCGGTAGCGATCGGACCGCAGGAAGGCGTAATAGCGGCCGGGGTCGAGCTTGCCCGACGCCTCCGGCAGGATACGGGTGCGCATCAGCTCGACGCGGGTACCCTCGATCCAGTCCTCGGAATTGGGTGGGCGGACCAGGGTCCAGCCGCGGTCGCGAAGTAGCTTCTCGTCGTCGGTCAGGTTGAAGGCCGACACAGGCTCGCCGCGGCCCTTGGCGAGCCGATCCCCGATTGTCGGCATGATCGTGTCGTGGACCACCGACGGCGCGGCGCGGTCGAAGTCGCCGGTCGGCCGGGCGCAGGCGGTCAGCAGGAGGGCGAACCCTGCCACGGCGGCTGCTGCGACGGCGCTCACCTGCCGCCGGCCGGTCGCTGGCGTCGCCGCCGCGGCTGATGTCGTCATCGCCCCCTTCCGTCGCGCTCGATGCCGAGCAGGTCAGGCCCGCGGGCCGTGCTCCGTCAGAATCGGCGCCGCCCGGTCCAGCTTGCGCCCGATTCGGGCACTGAGATCAAGCGTCTGCCGTTCGATCCGAATGCCCGGAAAGATGATCACGTCCGCATCCCGCTCGATCCGGCGGGCAAACGCGCGCTTCGGGCGATGGAGGCGGCGCGGCGCCGTCGCGAAATCCAGTATGATTCCCATTGCATCCTCCTTGGCGGCCCCCAAACGGACGGGTGCCCGTTTCGGGCCCAAGCAGGCGACGCAAGACTAGACTGCCCTGAATTCAGAAGAAGCCAGTCAGGGTTAACAACTTCTAAACGATTTTGTCACAATTCTAACCTTTGTTTCGCCTACATATTCTTCCGGACCGGGGCGCTTCGTCCTCGGCTCTCGTATCTGCGTAGCGGGCCGAACCGATCGTGTCGAAACGACTTACAGAGAGTCCGGCGCAGCCCCCGGCACAGGACCGCTTCGGCGAGTTGACGCGGGCGCCGGACGGACGCGCCCGGGTGCTTTTGGCCGCCGCCGAGCTGTTCGCCGGCGAGCCGAGCCACGACCGCAACGAACGCCGGATCTTTGCCGAGCTGGCACGCCAGCTCCTGCCCGAGGTCGAAATCGAGGAACGCCGGCAGATCGCCGCGCTGATCGCCCGCCATCCGCACGCGCCGGAGGAAACGCTCGGGCTGCTCGCCCGCGATTCCGACCCGGAGGTGGCGCTTCCGGCTCTCCGGCACGGCGCCGCTCTCGCCGAGACCGATCTGGTCGCCATCGCTGCCCGCGGCCCCGAGCCGCTGCGCCGCGCTATCGCCGCGCGCTGCGATCTTGCGCCGGCGGTTCTGATCGCCCTCGCCCGCCATGCCGAGGCCGCAACGCTGAAGCCGCTCGTCGGCACCACCGTCCTGCCGGAGGCGGCACTCGCGGCGCTGAAGGCGCGGCCGGAGGTGTTCGCCCGGCTGGCGCCGGCCCTGTCGCGGCAACAGGCGCTCCCGGCCGGCCTGCTGTTCACGCTGTTCCTGGAACTAGATCCGGCCGGCCGGCTCGAGGCGATCGCAGCGGCCGAGACCAGGGCGCTCGCCGATCTCGCCCGCAGCGGACAGCCGAGGATCCTGCAGGCTGCGTTCAAGCCGGCGGTGCTGACGGCGCTGGTCGCTGCCGCACTCGAGGGCGGGGCCGCTGCCTTTGCCGCGCATCTTGCCTACGCGCTGAAGCTGCCGCCCGAAACCGCCGCGCGCATTGTCGATGATCCGACCGGCGAGCCGCTTGTCGTCTGCCTTCGAGCACTCGGGGTCGAGGATACGGAGGCGAGCCGCATCCTGGTGCGCCTGCTGGGAACTCGTCTGTCGCTTGCCGACCTGCGCGCGCTGGTCACCCTGTTCAACCGGATGACGCCGCGCGCGGCCTATCATTTGGTCACGGCCTGGCAGGAGGCCCGGACCGCGCCGGCCGAGACTCCGGCTGCCGTGCCGCGCCTCGCGCCGCTCTATTCCGGCACCGCCCGCGCCGAGCGCACGGCACCGGGCCGTGCGGCAGCCGAACCGCGCCCGGCGGCAGACACGGGCCTTCCGGCGGGCGGACCCCGGCGCGAAGCATCCTGACGCCGTCCCCGATGTCAGCCAGCCGCCCCGTCCCAGCCAGCGACGGCGCCTACCAGCCGCGCGGCCAGTCCGGATCCTTCGCGCGCTCTTCAGGGACCGTCTCGACGAAGGCGCGTCCGCCGCGGTCCTCGACCTCGACAACCCAAAGGTCCGGGTCCATGCGCCGCTCCGAGCCGATCCGGGCCTCGACGGCCTTGGCCCCGCCGCCGGTGATCAGCGGCTCGAACAGGCGATCTGCCGGCGCATCCGCGGACATCAGCGCCTGCGGCGCGGGGCCGTAGAGATCGAACGTTCCGTCCAGCCGGTCAACGACGACGAAGACCGCCCCAGCCTCGGCCGCGCCGCGCCGGCGCACCACGGCATAGGCGCCGGCACCATGGGCGCGGCGAACAAGCGCCGAGACGAAGAAGTCGGAGGTCAGTCGCATGCCGTCTCCCGCAGCCGGACCTTCGGCACCAGCCGGCCGAAACCGCTCCGGTGTAGTCCATGTCGTCCCCGCCAGCATAGGCATCGATGATGCCGCCGGGATGGCGACGAAGAGCGCGCAGCGCCGGTCCTACCCGCTGATCCGCTCCAGTTCCTGCAGCAGGCGGTCGTCGATCTCGCCGGTGATCGGCAGGCCGCGGTCGAGCTGGAAGCGGCGGACGGCGCCGGCGGTCTCGGCACCGGCGAGGCCGTCGATGCTGAGCGGCCCATAGCCGAGCTTTGACAGCAGGCGCTGCACCCGCTCGATCCGCTGCTGTTGCGGAGAAGGTTGGGCCGGTGCCGGCGCGGGCGCGGGCGCCGGTGCAGTCGCGGGCGGCGCCGCGACCACGGCGGGGGCCTGCGGCGGCACCGGCACGGCAAGCAGGCCGTTGCCGGTGTCGAGCGTGGCGCGGGCGAGCAGACCCTCGTCGATCTCTCCGGTGTCTGGAAGGCCGCTGGCGCGCTGGTAGGCACGCACCGCCCGCTCGGTTGCCGGCCCGTTGAGGCCGTCAAGCGGGCCTTCGTAGATGCCGAGCCGGCGCAGCTCGATCTGCAGGTCCTTCACCAGAGCCGAGGCGACGATCGCGCTGGTCGCCACCTGCGCGGCGGCCTCCGCCGTGGGTGCCGGTTGCGGCCGGGTGGAAATCAGCGGCGCCGGGTGGCGGCCGGGCTGGAAACTCATGGCATTGGCCACGATCAGCGCCGCCGTCAGCGCCATCACCAGCCAGCCGCCGGTTGCCGCTGGATTGTCGAGCGCAATCGACCCGAGGCTGCGGCGCGCGGCCTGCTCGGTCTGGCGGGGCGCCTGTCGGCGGCGAGCCGTACTGCCGGTCGAACGACGAGCCATCCAGAGACCTCAGGCACTCATCCGGGCCGGCGCCGCCATCGCGTCCGGCTCCGGCGCGCGCGGCTCGGCCGTCTTCGGCCGCGGCAGTCGGACCGCGACCGCGGTGCCCTGTCCCAGCCGGCTCTGGATTTCAACCTTGCCGCCATGCAGCTCGGCAAGCCCCTTGACCACCGAAAGGCCAAGGCCGGTGCCCTTGTGCGGGCGATCATAGCCGGAACTGACCTGGAAGAACGGCACGCCGATGCGGTCGAGATCGGCCTCGGCAATGCCGATGCCGGTGTCACGGACGCAGATCACCAGGTCGTCGCGTTCGCACCTGGCCGACAGCGCGACACGGCCTCCAGCCGGGGTAAACTTTACGGCGTTGGACAGGAGGTTGAGCACGATCTGCTTGACCGCACGGCAGTCGGCCGGGAACTCGCCAAGGGTGGCCGGCAGCTCGCAGTCGAGGGCAAGCCCGGCCTTGTCGGCCTGGCCCTGCATCATGCGCCGGCAGCTTCTGAGGCACTCGGCGACCTCGAACGGCTCGACGACGAGGTCGAAGTTTCCGCTTTCGATCTTGGACATGTCCAGGATGTCGTTGACCACCTGGAGCAGATGGGAACCCGATTCGTGGATCAGGTCGATGTATTCCCGGCTGCGCTCCAGGTCGGCGAGGAGCTGCGGCGAGTGGCGCAGCAGATCGGAAAAGCCGATGATGGCGTTGAGCGGGGTCCTGAGCTCATGGGAGACATTGGCAAGGAACCGGGTCTTGGCGGCGCTCGCCGCCTCGGCCTGCTCGCGGGCGGCATGCAATTCGGCCTCGGTTGCCTTACGCCGCGAGATGTCGCGCAGCACCGCGACCACGTCGCCCTCGCCGGCGCCATGCACGCGGCGGCAGGCCATCTCCAGCCAGACATAGTCGGGGCGGCCGAGCTCGCCGGGCCGTGTCGCGCCACGCCGGGCGCGGAATTCGATGCGCACGATGGTGCCGAGCGCGGCGGCGTCGGACAACGCCTTCAGATAGGCCGGGCGGTCGGCGACATGGACGCGCTGGAACAGGCCGTCGCCGCGCACACCGGACGGCGGCACGCCGAGGACGGTGGCGATCGGAGGGGTGACGAAGCGGATTTCGCCGTTCGGCCCATGCAGCGAGATGACATCGGCAACGTTCTCCGCCACCAGACGGTAGCGCGCCTCCTTGTGGTCGATCAGCGCCTGGCCGCGGCGGGCGTCCCAGTCGATGCGGAAGGCGACCAGGCCGGCATAGACGAGAGCGGCTATGGCCGACAGACCTTCGATGAGGTGCAGGTCCGCCGGGCCGCCAGGCACGGTGAACTGCGGCAGCACGCCGTCGAACAGAACAAGGCCTGTAGCAACGAGTGCGGCGAAGCCGACGGCGACGGCAATGGCGCGCCGCGAGCCGGACAGGGCCGCCTCGAGCGGTGCCAGCGCCAGCCAGAGCACGGCGAAGGAGCCGATGCCTCCGGTGATCGCCGCCATGGCACCAACAAAGGCGGCAAACAGGACGGCGGATACCAGATGGGCCACGGCAAGCCGGCCGGTGGAGGAGACGAACATGGCGAGCGGGATCTGCGCCACCAGCCAGGCGAAGGCAATCACCACCGGCAGGCCGACGGTACCGACGCCAGCGAGCGTCAGCGGCAACAGCGCAACCGCCGAGAGGCCGCAGGCGAGATTGGCCGATATGAAGGCACGCTGACGCTCGAAGGCGCGGCGATCGCCAAGGGCCGACGGGTGAACAAGGCCGTCGAGGAACCGAGCCAGGACCGTACGCGCCGGGCCGAGATAGTCTGATACGCTGACACCCATCATCACGGATCCCGGTGGACGCCGATTCTCATCTTGTCGTTGTTGTCGGATCATCCTCGCAAAACCGGCTTAAGGAACGATGAAGCCAATCGCCGGAGCCCGACGCCCTTCCGTTTACAGCGCTGAAACCATTGAGGGTTTTCCGCGGCGGAATTTTGCTAAAATTTGAATCGAATTTGACTAAAGCTTTGGGAAAGCTTGAGAAAAATCCACTCGGACATCGAAACGCCGTCTTTCGACCTGCATGCTAGGGTCAAACCATAACGCGTTCCGTCGATCGCCACGGCGACGAACGGGACCGACGCTTGAACACGATGAAGATTTACAAGGGCGGCGACGATGTTCTTCCTGCTTCGAACGGCCTTCTGGATCGGCCTCGTGATCCTGCTGCTTCCGATCGACACCGGCGCCAATGAAACCGGTGACAGCGGCATTTCTCCCTTCCAGGCGCTGATGGCGGCGCAGTCGACCGTCAGCGACCTTTCCGGCTTCTGCGAGCGGAACCCGGCGACCTGCGAAACCGGCGAAAAGGCCCTGGTCTCCCTCGGCGCCAAGGCGCGGGAAAGCGCGCGGCTGGTCTATGAGTATCTCGACGAGAAGGTCGAGACCTCCGACATCTCCACCGATACGCTGACCGCGAGCGACCGCGCGGTCGAGTGGCGCGCCCCCGAGATCGGCCCGCAAGCCACGACGACGGTCGATACGGCGGCGCCCCCGGCCGGGGTCGATGCCACCTCCGTTGCCTTGCCGACACCAAAGCCGCTCAAGCGCCCGGCCTGAGACGACTTCACTCCCCCGGGACACCGGCACGAAAGCCATATTGCCTGTTTTCGGGCCGGGCGGACATCCGCCCACCCACAATCCACTCGGCGGTCTTCTTCGCCACGCCGCCTGCGGTTTGCTGCCCTTACCGCCGGCGGCGTTTTCTTTTTGGCAGGCTTCCTCAAGATTCACGCCCCGAACATCAGTCCGACCGGGTCCTCTCTCACCGGCTTCTCGCCGGAGATCCGGCGGCTCCGGTTCACAAAGCGGTTCAGTTTCGCCGCCGGGCGCACTATATCCGGTGCTGCAAAGGGACCGGCCACGGGCACGACAAGGATCGCCGAACGCTTCATGACCTCCGAGATCGACGACATTCTGGAGAACTTCGAGCTTCTCGAGGATTGGGAAGACCGCTACCGCTACGTGATCGAGCTCGGCCGAACCCTACCGGAGATGCCGGAAGAGGAGCATACCGACGCCAACAAGGTGCGGGGCTGCGTCTCCCAGGTCTGGCTGGTGCGTACGGTGGAGGCCTCGCCCGGCGGCGAGCCGGTGATCTCCTACCGCGGAGACAGCGACGCGCATATCGTGCGTGGGCTCGTTGCGATCGTGCTGGCGCTGTTCTCCGGCCGCACGGCGCGCGAGATCCTGTCGACGGACGTCGACGCCGTGTTTTCTCGCATCGGCCTCAGGGAGCACCTGACGCCGCAGCGTTCCAACGGCCTCAACGCGATGGTGGAGAAGATTCGCAGCGACGCCCGCGCCGCACTGGCGGCGGCATAGCGTCACCGCCACTGTCTCGCCTACCGGGCCCCAGGCCGTAATGCGCGGCCAAGCGATCGAGGGCCAGCCCAAGCACGATCTTCGCCGAACGTGGTGGCCAGCGCCGTTCGGCCTCGACGGTCGAAAGCCCCTTCAGATGACAGCAGACGTCGAGCAGGACGCCGGAAAGCTCCGGCCCGACTGCGACGAGTGCACGCTCGACGCGCTGGCGGGCGGCGAGCGCCGCGTCGGAAAGGTCGCGCTGGTCGCCGCTGCCCGCCGCGCCGCGGCCCGGCATCGAAGCGTCTCGCCAGGTCGACGTTAACCCGGGTGTGATGGCGCCGAAGGCATGATCGGCGCGCAGCCGCTCGCCCGCCTCGAACTGAGCCGGCGTGACGAGGCGCTGTCCGGAGGCGTCGCGCCGCGTGGCAAGCCAGGCGAGCGGGCTTTCGCGCAGATTGACCGTCACCGACACGGCCCGGCCGTCTGCATTCATAAGTTGGCGCTCCGCGATCTCGCGATGCTGTGCCAGAAAGCCGTCGTCGCCGGCGAGCGCCCGCTTGAGGAAGGCACGGCCCGAAGCGGTCAACGCGGCGCGCCCGGCGGCGTCGCAGCGGACGAGGTCCGCCCGTTCGAGCGCGCGAAAGGTCGCGGCCGGCACTAAAACCGGCCCGGCCGCAACGTCCGAAATCAGCCGGACCGCGTCGGCTTCCGGTTCAAGATGCGCCGGGCCAGCTAACAGCCGGCGCAACACCTTGAGCGTGATGGCACGGCCGGCCTTCGCCGCCCTGCGCCGGGCGCCCGCGCTCATCGGCGCACCGCCCGCTTCGCCCACCGCCCCGCGGCAAGGCCGGCCGCAATCGCTGTCTCCAGCGCGGTCAGCAGCGCGTCGAAGCCGGGGTCGTCGCGGCGATCCTCGATCTGGCGACAGGCGTGGGCCACGGTGGTGCGATCGCGTCCGAAGCGGCGCGCGGTCTCGGTGAGCGTCGCGCCCAAAGCGACATGGCTGAGATACATTGCAACCTGCCGCGCCAGCGCATTCTGCGCCGAACCGCGGGTCCGACCGAAGATGGCCCCGGGCGCCAGCCCGAACACCGCCTCGACGCAGCCGTCGAGCATCGCCGTTGCGGAGGGATCGACGAGAGGTCCCCGATTGCGCCTGTCGTCGAAGACCCCGATAGGCTCCCTTTCCACGTTCATTCCATGCATCTGCGCAGGCCTCCACCCATTCCTAGGATTTCATTCCTATTCTTACGACGCAGAATTGTGGCGGGGATAAGTTCCCGCTGCTGACGCGTCCGGGCCGGACGGAAATCCCCGGTGGCTCCGGCAATGGCACACTGCTGAGGCGGGTGCCGGGAGCAAGGCGTATCGCCACCCGAAAACGGCCAGGCGCATGGCTCCCCACCAGCCGACCAGTGCGCCGACGGGTGGCGCCGCGGACAAGCCGCCGGGACCAAATGCATGGAAGAGCCGGTTCTGCAGGCACAACAAGCGTGGGACCGCAGCCTCGATCGTATCGAGCGCCTGCTGCCGCTTCGAGGCGCACGCCCGGCGCTATCGTCGGCGGAGCCGGGCCTCGCAGCGCCGGCTCTGGAGGCGCTGATCAGCGCACTGGCCGCCGCCCATCGCGGCGAACGTCAGCGGGGGATCGATGGGCACTGGACCTTTGACGCCAACCGCCTGCTCGGCTTGAGCCAGGCGCTCGGCGAGGCGGTCGCGCGTCGGCAGATCGTGCTGGGAAAAAAGCGCGAGGACGGAACAAACACCGCCCAGAGTGCGGCCGCGTCTTGCCGATCAACGCCGCACGGGCGAGGGGGATAACTTGCCCGGAGCCCGGGCCGCGGCCCGAGGAGAAGCCGGCCGACGGCGCCCCCCACAGCACGGACCGCAGGCGGCCTGCCCACAAACGAGAACCGCCGCGACGAGCGCGGCGGTCCGATCGGCTGTCAAGTGAATCCGGTGTCGCCGGGCGAGGCTTACTTGCCGCGCTTGCGCTGCTGGCCGAGACCCATCTTCTTGGCCAGTTCAGAACGGGCGGCCGCATAGTTCGGCGCCACCATCGGATAATCGGCCGGCAAGCCCCACTTCTCGCGGTATTCTTCCGGCGTCATGTCGTAGTGGGTGCGCAGATGACGCTTCAGCGACTTGAACTTCTTTCCGTCCTCCAGGCAGATGATGTAGTCCGGCGTCACGGACTTCTTCACCGAAATCGCCGGCTTCAGCGGCTCGGGCTCGGGCTCGGAAACCGTGCCGCTGGTGCGCTGCAGCGCCTGGTAAACCTCGTTGATCAGACCGGCGAGGTCCGTCGAGGCAACGGTATTGTTGCTCACGTAGGCGGAGACGATATCCGCAGTCAGATCAATCAGATTACTTTCGGCGACGGCATCGGTCATATCTCACCTGTCAGTTCTGTGATTCGCGCAACCAGATAAGCTCGATCGAGCTACTTCGTGCCTTCTCTGGTGAAAATACAGGGTTACTACCCCGATAACAGACAATCGTTCGATTCTTTCGAACAAATCTCACGGCGCCTTATATATCTCGGCCCCCAAAGGATAACAAGCCAAAAAACAAAACAACAATGATCAAATGTCGCACCATTCACTCACGGGTACGAGTCCAAGTCAGGTTCTTGCTATCGATTGAACAAATGTGGCGAGAATAAAGTAGAATGCTCCTTGGAATGCGCAGCAGGGGAACCGGTGTCGCGCCGGTCGCTATACGATCATCTGGGGCCTGGTTCACCCGCCTTGGCCAGCTCGTCGATCTTCGTGTCAGCGCAGGGCCGATAACCTGCCTCATAGGCCGCCTTGGCCAGAAGATGTGCCGAGATCGGCGCGGTCAGCAGGAAGAACACCACGCCCGCCACCGCCCGCGTCATCACGTCGAACTCCTGCGAATAAAGAGCGATGGCGATGAGCATCAAACCCGACCCGAGCGTGCCGGCCTTCGAGGCAGCATGCATGCGCATGTAGACGTCCTTGAGCCGCAGGATGCCGATCGAGGCGATCAGCGAAAAGCTCGCGCCGATCAGCAGGACGACTCCGACGATGATTTCGAACAGGCTGCTCATTCGCCCTTCTCCCGCCGTGCAATGCTGTCCCTGACCTCGGCGCTGATCGTGGCATCGCCGGCGGCCCCACGGTTGAGCACGAACCGGGCGAAGGCCACTGTCGCAAGGAAGCCGACAAGGCCGAGCGCGATGGCGATGTCGATGTAGAGATAGAAGTTGCTGAGGATGCCGATGGCAGCGATGAAGCCGATGCCGACGGCCACAAGCATGTCGAGGGCCACCACCCTATCCGGCAAGGTCGGGCCCCGCACGATCCGGATCACGATCAGAAGGAACGAGATCGTCAGGATCACCAGCGACACGCGGACGCAGACGGTCAGAAACATGGCCGAGAAATCGCCCGCTTCGCTCATCGGAATGCCTCCAGGATCCTGCATTCGAAGCTGCGCTTGATGTCGTCGATCGTAGCTTGCGGGTCCGGCACATCGATGCAGTGCACGTAGAGCGTCTTGCGATCCTCGGAAACGTCGACCGACAGCGTGCCGGGCGTCAGCGTGATCAGATTGGCGAGCATGGTGATCTCGAAATCACGGTCGACATCCAGCGGATAGGCGATGATGCCGGGCTGAAGCTCGATCTTCGGCCTTACCACGATGCGCGCAACGCGCACCGCGGACATGACCAGCTCGTACAGGAAGATGGCGCAAAGGATCAGAACCTTGCCGGCGCGGGCGAAATAGGTACCGGTGCCGACCTGTTCGCGGATCAGGATCAGCGCCAAGGCGCCGAGTGCGAAGCCGAACAGCAGGTTGACCTCGTCGAAGCTTCCGGTCACTGCGCCCCAGGCGAGGGCCAGCAGGATATTGATGAGGAACAGACCGGTCATAGGCCACCTCCGAACACCGAGCGCACGTAACCGAGCGGATCGACCAGACCTGTGGCCGCCCGGCCAGCGAGCTGGAACATCGGCTCGGGGTAGATGCCGATGAGGACAACGAGGGCGAGCAGGAGGCCGAGCGGCAGCCAGATCGCGGCCTGGGCCACGGCCGGATCGTCCGGACCGCGGACCACCGCGGTGCCATCCGCCGTGCCCTCGGCGCCACCGCGCCAGAAGGCGAACAGCCAGACCCGGCCGACGGCGACGGAGGTGAGAAGGCCTGTCAACAGGATGGCACCGGCAATCCAGCCATGCCCGTTGGCAAGGGCCGCATCGACCAGAATCACCTTGGGCCAGAAGCCCGAGAACGGCGGCAGGCCGGCGACGGCAAAGGCCAGCATCAGGAACATGGCGGCAAACAGCGGACTTGCGCCATAGAGCCCGCCAAGCTCGCGCAGCGAATAGGAGCCGCCCATCGTCCGCATAACGCCGGCGGCCATGTAGAGCGCCGTCATGACGATAATGGAGTGGACGGCATAGAAGATCGCGCCGGCGATGGCCGGCGTGGTGCCGATCGCAAGCCCCGCCAGCATTGAGCCGATGCCGGAGATCACCAGATAGCCGAGCAGGCGGCGCAGGTCCGTCTGGGCCAGAGCGCCGAACACGCCGGTGATCATCGTGGCGATGGCGACCACGGCGATGACGGTGGCCAGCTCGCCGCGGGCCTCGGGCATCAGCAGCACCAGGATGCGCAGCAGGGCATAGACGCCGACCTTGGTCAGCAGGCCGGCGAACACGGCCGAGACCACGATCCGCGGCGTATGGTAGGACGCCGGCAGCCAGAAGTTCACCGGGAAGGAGGCCGCCTTCATGCTGAAGGCGAGGAAATACAGCGCCGCGATCGTAGCGAGCGGCCCAGACGTGCCCATCTCGCGCGCCTTCAGCGCGATGTCGGCCATGTTCAGCGTGCCCATCAGGCCGTAGAGCAAGCCGGTGGCGATCAGGAACAGCGTCGTCGCAACCAAATTGAGCAGAGCGTACTTGACTGCACCGTCGAGCTGCGGCCGCTCGTTGCCGAGCACCAGCAGGCCGAACGACGAGATCAGCAGCACCTCGAACCAGACGTAGAGGTTGAAGATGTCGCCGGTGAGAAAGGCGCCGCAGACGCCGGTCATCATCAGAAGCAGGAACGGGTAGAAGCCGTAGCGGCGTCCGCTGGCGTCGATATCGGCCATGCCGTAGATGGCGCCTGCCAGAGCGACGATCGAGGCGATCAGCGCCAGTGAGGCGCCGGTAAGATCGACGGTGAACGCGATGCCGAACGGCGGCAGCCAGCGGCCCATCACCATGGTGACGACGCCCTTGTCGATGACATGCGCCAGCAGGCCGAAACAGGCGAGCACCAGCAGTGACAGGAACAGAATTGCGATCCTCGGTTGGGCGTCGGTGTTCTTGCGCATCATCAGGCAGAGCGCGCCGCCCAGCACGGTGAGGATCGAGGGCGCCGTAATCAGCCAGTCGGCCGGGGGCACCGCGTCCAGCACGATGGCCTTGGCGAGGTCGATCGAAGCGGAATCGAAGTTGGTCGGGGCGGCCATTGATCAATACCCCTGCGGCGGCGCGGGTTCGTCGACGGGCTCGGCGACACGCATCTCGTTGGCGTCGTCGGTACCGAGTTCCTGATAGGCGCGGAACGCCAGCACCAGCAGGAAGGCGAAGAAGGAGAAGGAGATCACGATCGCGGTCAGGATCAGGGCCTGCGGCAGCGGATTGGCCGTTGCCGTCGGCGGCACCAGTTCATCGATCGGGATCACGGGCGGCACCGCGCGGGTCAGGCGTCCGGCGGTGAAGATCAGGAGGTTGACGGCATTGCCGAAAATGGCAACGCCAAGCAGGATGCGCACGATCTGGCGCGACATCATCAAGTAGACGCCGGCGGCGAAGAACAGCCCGATCAGCATGGAAAGTACCGCCTCCATCAGTCGCTCTCCCGCTCTTCCAGGCCGAGCGCGATCGAGGTCAATGCGCCAAGCACGACGAAATAGACGCCGAGGTCGAACAGCAACGGGGTGGACAGCGGCACCTCAACCCCGAACAGGCTCAGATAGAGCCATTGGCTGGTCATGAAGGGGTGCGCCATGAACAGCGACGGCAGACCGGACAGGCCGGCGAGAAAAAGACCGAAGGCCGAAATGCTCATCGGATGGACCTTGATAGCGCGCCGCACCGCGGCGACGCCGCAGGCAATGCCGTAGATGGCGAAGGCCGAGGCAGCAATCAGGCCGCCGATGAAGCCGCCGCCCGGCTCGTTGTGGCCGCGCAAAGTCACGAAGATCGAGAACAGCACCATCAGCGCCGAGAGATACGGGGCGATGGTGCGGAAGATCACCGTCCTCATGCCGCCGCCTCCGCCTTCTCCTTGCGCCCTGCCTCGGCGTCGCTTCTGTTCGTGTCCGGCGAAGGCGGCCGTTTCGGCCGCAGCCTGATCAGTGCCAGCACGGCCAGGCCGGTGACCATCACCACCGAGATCTCGCCCAGCGTATCAAAGCCGCGGAAATCGACGATGATGACGTTGACGATGTTGCGGCCGTGGGCGATGGCGCGGCTGTACTCGGCGAAGAAGTCCGACAGCCGGCTGTCGAACGGCACTTCCGCGATGCGCATCAGTGTCGCGCCGAAGCCGACGCCGACGGCCAGAGCGATGCCTCCCGTCACCAGCATGGCCGGCAACGGCCGATGGTCGCGCAGCGACAGGTTGAGCCGGGTCATCACCAGGGCAAGGATCACCACCGACAGCGTCTCGACCATGAACTGGGTGAAGGACAGGTCCGGTGCGCCGAACAAGAGGAAGATCAGTGCCACGGCAAAACCCTGGATGCCGAGAGCGACGATCGCCGTCAGGCGGGTGCGGGCGATGACCACGGCGGCGAGGCCGGCGACCGCTATTGCCAGGATACCCCACTCAAAGATGTAGAGGTCAGGCAGGCGCTGCAGGGTCGGCCAGGAATCGCGGAGCACGGTCGGCACCAGCAGCGCGGCTGCGGTGAAGATGAAAGTCAGCACCATGTAGGTGCGCAGCTTGCCGCCCTGGACCAGGCGGGTGACCGCGGTGGAAAGGCGGACGGTGGCGGCAATTACCTGGTCGAAGCCCTTGTCCGGCCCCCAGCCGATCGCCGCAAGCAGTCCCGCCATTCCGGCCCGCAGCGCATCAAGCCGGGTAAAGAGAACGATGCCGAGTGCGACGGTCACCAGCGACAGCACAAGCGCCGCACCGAAATGGTCCGGGAGAAGATGAAGCTCGAGTGCCGTCGGCGTTCCGAGGATCGAGGACACGGTCGGCCCAATGAACAGTTCGCCGGTCGCATGGGCAAAGAGCGCGGCCGCGAGGCCGCAGACCGACAAGGCCACCGGCCCGGCATAAAGCAGGAGCGGTCCCTCGTGGGCATGCCTGGGAGTCTCGACCGGCCTTCCGATGAAGGGCTTCAGTGCCACGGCGGCCGCGATCACCAGCATCAAGGCGTTGCCGACGACCGCCGTTGCCGTCACGGCCAGCGCCACGCCCGGAACGGGGATCCCCCAGACGCCGTCATAAAGCACCTCCTTGGCGATGAAACCGAGAAAGGGTGGCAGACCCGCCATCGACAGGCCCGCAAGGCAGGCGGCGGCAAAGGTGATTGGCATTGCCCGCCGCAAGCCGCCAAGTCTGGTGATGTCACGGGTGCCGGCCTCGTGGTCGATCGTGCCCGCCACCATGAAAAGCGCGCCCTTGAACAGGGCATGGGCAAGGAGATAAAGCGCCGCGCCCTCGATGGCCCGGTCCCAGCTCGTGCCGGTCAACATGACCAGGAGGCCGAGCGAGGCGACGGTGGTCTGGGCCAGCATCAGCTTCAGGTCGGTCTGACGCACCGCAAGCAGGGTTCCGACGATCAGCGTCGCGCCGCCGAACAGCGGCAGCACCGTGGTCCAGAGGGCGGTGTCGCCGAGTACCGGGTGGACGCGCATCAGCAGGTAGACACCCGCCTTGACCATGGTGGCCGAATGCAGGAAGGCGGAAACCGGTGTTGGCGCTTCCATGGCGTTCGGCAGCCAGAAATGGAAGGGAAACTGCGCCGACTTGGTGAAGGCGCCGCCAAGCACGAGCAGGAAGACCACACCGTAGAGCGGGCTGTCCCTGAGCAGGTCTCCCGTTGCCAGCACCGCCGACATGTTCGACTCACCGGTCAGCAGCATGATCATCAGGAAACCGGCGAGCAGCGCCAGCCCGCCGCCGCCGGTCACGATCAGCGCCTGGAGCGCGGCGCGGCGCGAGGCGGTGCGAAGATGGTCGAAGCCGATCAGCAGGAACGAGGTGATCGACGTGAGTTCCCAGAACACGAACAGCGTGATCAGATTGTCACCCGTCACCAGGCCAAGCATCGATCCCATGAACAGGAATATGAAGGAGAAGAACCGGCCGTGGTGGGGGTGTCCCTTCAGGTAGCCGCCGGAATAGAGCACGATGAAGGTGCCGATGCCGGAGATCAGCAGCGCGAACAGGCTCGACAGCCCGTCGATGTAGAACGACAGCGTCAATCCGTAGGTCGGCGCCCAGTTCCACGCCGGCGTGAAGGTGTCGCCGTGAGCGACGGCCGGAAGCAGCCCGGCGAAATGCAGGAAGATGCCGACGGGGACCAGGGCCAGCGGCCACGCGGCGTTGTGCTTGAGGTGCTTGACCAGGAAAGGGGCCACGGCAGCGGCCGCGAACGGCGCCAGGACGGCATAGACGGTCGCATCGGGTCCTGTAAGCGGCATGGGCCTCCCCTGGGAAGATGGTCTCGACGCGAATCAATCGTGAGAACCGCGCCGAGACTATTATCTTGGCTCCGTTAAGACAGGGCTGACATATATGGGTGAAGACTGGGGAGCAAGCGCGTTTGGCCGTCGGGACGGTCGGCTACAGCAAGCGTTGTGCTTTCGTTACACCTAGCGGCCGGACGCAATGACTACCGGATGTCGTTCGTGGCGTTGGTCTTGCCGCGCCTGCACTCCGGCGGCTGAACCGAAAACGTGTTGCGACGGAACTGCTTCTTTGTTGCTGACTGCGCGCGGTTTGCACCTGGTGCAATGGTTTCACCTGCTCAGGCCGCGGGAAGTTCGCGTCACCCCATGCCGCCAACGCCCGGCGTCCGCCGGAACCGGCGCCGATCGCTCCAGGCGCTCCACAGCGCCATCCCCGACCAGATCCCGACGTAGATCACCCCAAGGCCTGCCATCACCTCGCCAGGGATCGGGCCGACGTCGGCGCGGCGCCAGAACTGCTCCAGCGTCTGCAGCGGGGTCGGATGCACGATAAGCTTGCCGATGTAGGACAGCGACTGGATCAGCAGGATCCACAAATAGTTGCGGCGGATCCGGCGGCCGAGTGCCGTGATGTAGCTGATGTGATAGCGCGGATGCCGGTAGTCTTCGGCCAGGACCGCCCGCCAGCCATCGTCGTCGGCGAGGCCGCCGGCTTCCAGCATCGGGGTGTAGAGATGCTTCTCCATCCAGCGCGCCCGCGCCCGCCAGACGTTGAAGTAGCGATAGCGCCGCGCCTCGAGGGCGAGGAAGAACAGGATCAGGATCCCGACCAGGACCAGGGGCACGGAGGATGCGGACGGCGAGGCGAAGGTGATCGACAGCGCAACGCCGAGGGTCACGACCGCCCAGTTGGTGGTGGTATCGAGCCGTGTTCGCCAGATCGTGCTGCGGTAGACCTCGCCGCGATAGAGATGGGCGATCGCGCCGAGTTCCGCCGCCGTGAACGGCTGCGGCAATGGCGCCCCTTGATCGTCGGCCATCGCGTCCCTCCCTCGCGCCGGTCGGATGCCTCGGGGATTCGTCTGTAATGATGGTATCAGCAATCGTGGAAGGATGGTGGCGCTCGCGGCCGTTGCCTCGAGCGTGTGAAGACGGCGAAGACGCTTGATGCCGGCAGCGAGCGAGGCGCGATCTGCTCTCAAGATTTCGTCAGGGCTGCTGCAATCCTTGCACCAACGCCCCAAATGGATAGCTCTATTCCGAAGACGGCATCGACAACGGCGGGTGGTCGCGCGGACCGCATTGCGGCAGCAGGCCGTTGCACCATCAGGAGGCATCATGACGAACGATCGCGGAGCTGCGAAGGTTGTGAAGTCGGAGGCGGAGTGGCGGGCCGAGCTGACGCCCGAGCAGTTTTACGTCCTCCGCCAGTCCGGCACCGAACGGCCCTTCACGGGCCCGTTCCTCGAAAACGACGAGCCCGGGCTCTATTCCTGCGCCGGCTGCGGGCAGCCACTGTTCCGCTCCGATGCGAAGTTCGGCTCGCATTGCGGTTGGCCGAGCTTCTTCGAGCCGGCCTCCCCCGACGCGATGCGCGAGCTGCGCGACACCTCGCACGGCATGATCCGCACCGAGATCCGCTGTGCGCGATGCGACGGCCACCTCGGCCATGTGTTTCCCGACGGCCCGCCGCCGACCGGGCTGCGGTACTGCATCAACGGGCATGCGCTGACGTTCGACCCGACGGGGTGACAGAACGCCCTCCCCGCCCGCCTGAAGCCTGAACTTTCCGCCGGAGAAGGCGCGGGTTACAGGATGAAGGCGTCAGCGTCCAAGAGCTCGGTAACGCCGGCAAGCTCAATGGCGAAGTCAGGCTCATCGACGTCTCCGTCATGCACTAGCATGCAACCTGGACTTGTCCGTGGCGACCGGACTGCCTCGAGACCCCGGCGCGCGGGCAGGTCCAGCGGCACGGCGATAGTGGGCAAAGAGGTCGGCCGTCCCCTCTGGTCAATCCCGCGCAACCCCTGCTAATCTCCTGGGCACATCCCGCCTGGAGCACATCCCTTGTCGCCTCGCCTTGCCGCCGCCGATGCGGACGCCAGTCTGATTGACGGGCCCTATGCCTTCCTGCGCCTTGCACTTTCGATCCTGATCGGCACGGTCGGGAGCGTCGGGATGTGGGCGGTCGTCGTTGTGCTGCCGGCCGTGCAGGCCGAGTTCGGGGTCGACCGCGCCGACGCTTCGCTGCCCTACACGCTGACCATGGCGGGCTTTGCCGTTGGCAACCTGATGATCGGCCGCTTCGTCGACCGCCTCGGAATCTTCCGGCCGATGGTGTGCGCGGCAATCGCGCTCGCCGCCGGCTTCGTGCTCGCCGGCCTGTCGCAGAACCTGCTGCAGTTCGCCCTGGCCCAGGGCGTCCTGATCGGCATCGGCACCGCTGCGACTTTCGGCCCGCTGATCGCCGACGTGTCGCACTGGTTCCGCCGTCACCGCGGTATCGCCGTTGCCGGCGCGGCCACAGGCAACTACGCCGCAGGCGTGATCTGGCCGATCCTCATCAAGTACGGCCTGGAGAACGGTGGCTGGCGCGGCAGCTATATCGGCATCGGCATCGCGGTCCTCGTGCTGATGGTGCCGCTGGCGCTGCTGCTTCGCCGCCGGCTGCCGGAAGGCGAGAGCGTCCTTGTGACGGCCGGCAAGGGCGCGCGCTACGAGGTCCGGCCGATCAACCTGTCGCCGCGGGCGCTGCAGGTTCTGCTCGCCATCGCCGGGGTCGGCTGCTGCGTCGCCATGTCGATGCCGCAGGTCCATATCGTCGCCTATTGCGCCGACCTCGGCTACGGCGTTGCTCGCGGCGCCGAGATGCTGTCGCTGATGCTTGCCGGCGGCATCGTCAGCCGGCTCGCCTCCGGCGCCCTCGCCGACCGGATCGGTGGCGTCAAAACGCTGCTGATCGGCTCGGTGCTGCAGGGCCTGGCGCTCGTCTTCTACATCCCGTTCGACGGGCTGACATCGCTCTACCTGGTATCGCTGCTGTTCGGCCTCGCCCAGGGCGGCATCGTGCCGTCCTACGCCATCATCGTGCGCGAGTACCTGCCGGCGCGCGAGGCGGGCGAGCGGGTCGGGATCGTCATCATGGCGACCATCGTCGGCATGGCGCTCGGCGGCTGGCTGTCGGGCCTGGTCTACGACCTGACCGGCTCCTACCGCGCCGCCTTCGTCAACGGCATCGCCTGGAACGTGCTCAACGTCGCCATCATGCTGTTCATCCTGTCGCGCGGGCGCCGCGAAGCCGTGCCGGCCTGACCGCCGGCACGGGGACGATATGTCACGATGCCGCACACGGGCTTGCCGCGGCGGGCGAAACGTCCTACCTCCGGCGCATGCTGAAGACCGTCCTTCCCCCGCGCGCCGAAAGGCGTCCCGTCACCACCGTCCACCACGGCATCACCAAAACCGACGACTACGCCTGGCTGCGCGCCGAGAACTGGCAGGAGGTCATGCGCGCGCCGGAAACGCTCGCGGCTGACATCCGGGCCTATCTCGAGGCGGAGAACGCCCATGCCGAGGCCGCGCTGGCCGACACCGCGGCCCTGCGTGAGCGGCTGTTCGCCGAAATGAAGGGCCGCATCAAGGAGGACGACAGTTCGGTCCCTTCGCCCGACGGCCCCTATGCCTATGCCGTACGCTACGTCGAAGGCGGCCAGCACCCGAAGCTGATCCGCACCCCGCGGAACGGCGGCGCCGAGGAAATTCTGATCGACGGCGACAAGGAGGCCGCCGGCAAGGCATTCTTCAAGCTCGGCGGCGCAATGCATTCGCCCGACCATCGCAGGCTCGCCTGGGCCTATGACGACAAGGGCTCGGAGTACTACACCCTGTCGGTCCGCGACCTTGCTACCGGCGCGGACCTGCCCGAGCGTATCGCGGACACTGCCGGCGGCGGCGTCTGGTCGGCCTGCGGGGGCTATGTCTTCTACGTCCGGCTCGACTCGAACCACCGGCCGTCGAAGCTCTATCGCCACGCGCTCGGCACCGATCCGGCCACCGACGTGCTTGTCCACGAAGAGGAGGATCCCGGCTTTTTTATGGGCGTCGGCAAGAGCCAGTCCGGCCGCTTCATCACCATCGACATCCACGACCACGAGACCTCCGAGAGCTGGCTGATCCCCGCCGACGATCCGCTCGCCGCGCCGCGCCTCGTCGAGACGCGCAAGACCGCGCTCGAGTACAGTGTCGAGGACAACGGCGACACGCTCTATATCCTGACCAACGCGGACGATGCCGAAGACTTCAAGATCGTCACCGCGCCGCTGGCCGACCCGGGGCGGGCCAACTGGCGCGACCTCGTCCCGCATGTGCCGGGGCGGCTGATCCTGTCGATGTCGCTCTACAAGGACCACCTGGTCCGGCTGGAGCGCGAGGACGGGCTGCCGCGCATTGTGGTGCGCCGGCTCGCCGACGGCATCGAGCATGCCATCCGCTTCGACGAGGAGGCCTATTCGCTCGGGGTCTCGGACGGCTACGAGTTCGACACCACGACGATCCGCTTCACCTATTCGTCGATGACGACTCCGGCCCGGGTCTACGATTACGACATGGAGACGCGCGAGCGGGTGCTGCGCAAGGAGCAGGAGGTGCCGTCCGGCCACGATCCTGAGGCCTATGTGACGCGGCGCATCCACGCGCCGGCCGCCGACGGCGAGACGGTGCCGGTGTCGCTGCTCTACCGCAAGGACACGCCGCTCGACGGCTCCGCCCCCTGCCTGCTCTACGGCTACGGCGCCTATGGCATCTCGATCCCAGCCGGCTTCAACACCAACTGCCTGTCGCTGGTCGACCGCGGCTTCGTCTATGCCATCGCCCATGTCCGCGGCGGCAAGGACAAGGGCTACCGATGGTACCGCGAGGGCCGGCGCGCGGCGAAAATCAACACGTTCGATGACTTCGTTGCCGCCGCCGAGCATCTCGTCCGCGAAGGCTTCACCACGGCCGAAAAGATCATCGCTCATGGCGGCTCCGCCGGCGGGTTGCTGATGGGGGCGGTCGCCAACCGGGCGCCGGACCGCTTCGGCGGCATCATCGCCGAGGTGCCCTTCGTCGACGTGCTCAACACGATGCTCGACGACACGCTGCCGCTGACGCCGCCCGAATGGCCCGAATGGGGCAACCCGATCGAGAGCGCAGACGACTACCGCACGATCGCCGCCTATTCACCCTATGACAACGTGAAGCCCCAGGCCTATCCGGCGATCCTCGCCGTCGCCGGCCTGACCGACCCGCGCGTCACCTATTGGGAGCCGGCGAAATGGGTCGCCAAGCTCAGGGCGAACAAGACGGATGACAACCTGCTGCTGCTGCGCACCAACATGGACGCCGGCCACGGCGGCGCCTCCGGCCGGTTCGACCGGCTGAAGGAGGTGGCGATCAACTACGCGTTCGCGCTGAAGGTGGCGGGGATCACGACGGAGTAGCTCGCAGGGCCAGACGGCGCAAAGGGACGCGTCAGCGTCGACCGGGTGCCATCGAAGTCGCTTCGCAGGCTGCCCGGCTGCTGCGCAAGATGCTATGACTGCGCCGGTAAGATGCCGGATTGGAGATGTCGATGATTGCGAAAGCCTTCAGCGCAATGGCGGTCTGTGCCCTCGTGTTCACCGCCGCTCCGGCCGCAACCGCCACGCCCCCGGTCAGCAGCTGGCTGGAGTATCTGCTGTTTTCGCCCACGTACAATCCGCGCTTCGTCCCCGATGCAAGGGGCACCCCTTACGACTGCCGCGCCGCCCGCAGCAGCGGCACGCCCCACTGGCGCGGCCTGGTCGGCGGGCGCAAGTTCGACGACGATCGGATGTACCAGATCTCCCGCGAGGCCTGCTTCGCCACCGAGACCGAATGCCGTGGCTATCTGATCGGGATGGAGGGCTACATCGACATCTTCTTCACACAGGAGTGCCGGTTTCGGGGGTGAAGACTCCGGGATGACGGTTTCGCCCAAAGCGTCGCAGGTCGATCGGCCGGAGTGCCGCGTCGGCTGAATTCGGACGCCGCATCGCCGGTGACGCAAAACTAAAGGCGGGCCGATCGGCCCGCCCTATGCAGCGTCGAGACGCCGGATCGTGCTCAGGACGCCGCCTGGAACAGTTCGTCGACGTAATCCCAGTTGATCAGATTGTCGACGAAGGCCTCGAGGTACTTCGGCCGGGCGTTGCGGTAGTCGATGTAGTAGGAGTGCTCCCAGACATCGACGCCGAGCAGCGGGGCGGCGCCGTGGACCAGCGGGTTTTCGCCGTTCGGGGTCTTCATGATGACCAGCTTGCCATCCTTCAGTGCAAGCCAGGCCCAGCCGGAGCCGAACTGGGTGGTGCCGGCGGCGATGAAGTCGCTGCGGAACTTGTCATAGCCGCCGAGATCGGCGTCGATCTTGGCCTGAAGCGCGCCGGGCAGTTTGTTGCCGCCCCCATCCTTCTTCATCCAGCGCCAGAAGTGGATGTGGTTATAGTGCTGGCCGGCGTTGTTGAAGAGGCCGGGGTTCTTGCCGAAGCTCTCCTTGACGATGTCCTCCAGCGACTTGCCCTCGAGGCCGGAATCCTTCAGCAGGTTGTTGCCGTTGGTGACATAGGCCTGGTGGTGCTTGTCGTGGTGGTACTCCAGCGTCTCGGCCGACATGTAGGGCGCCAGCGAGTCGTAGGCATAAGGAAGTTCGGGAAGTTCGAACGCCATGATGGTCCTCCTCGACGGGAATACGATGGCCGCGCCGCAGCGGCGGCCGCAGCCTGTTTGGAGAGCAGGTACGCGGCAACATAGGTAGAACCACCGTCGCGGGCAATGGCTGAGACGGGATCCGCGACGAGAAATCCCTGACAGACGACGCTGCCGCATGAACGCCGCGCCGCCGCCCATCTGCTTGTTCGCATTTCGGTTTCCGTCGAGGGCCTGCGCACGGGCTCTCGATCGGTGATTCAACCAAGGCGCCGTGCCGGCCTCGGCCAAAAGACCAGCCTCCGGCAAAAGCCGTTGCCGCGGGCCGCGGCGCGCCTACTATCGTCGGCACATGCCTGATCGCTCTCCCCCCGTCCTCGCCATTGCCTTCGGCGGTCTCCTGTCGCTGGCAGCGGCCATGGGCATCGGCCGGTTCGTCTACACCCCGATTCTTCCCTTCATGCTCGCCGAAGCCGGGCTCACGCCGGCCGAAGGCGGCCTGATCGCCTCGGCCAACTTTCTTGCCTACATGATCGGCGCCCTGGCCGCAGCCTCGACCCGGCTGACGACAGCGCTGCCGATGAGCCGGCGCACCCTGTTTCTGCTGGCGCTCGCCCTGAGCGCGCTGACGACGGCGGCGATGGGCGCGGTCTCCTCGCTCTCCGCCTTCATCGTGCTGCGCTTCCTGAGCGGCATCGCCAGCGCCTTCACCCTGGTGTTCTCCTCCGCCCTGGTGCTCGACCGGCTCGCGGCGGCCGGCCGCACCGGCCTGTCGGCCGTGCATTTTGCCGGCGTCGGCGTCGGCATCGCCGGCTCGGCCGTGCTCGTCGCCGGCCTTGCGGCGGCCGGCGCCGACTGGCGCCAGCTCTGGTTTGCCAGCGGCGCGGTTGCCACGCTGGCCTTTGTTGCAACGGCACGCCTGATCGGCGACGATGCCGATCCCGGCGCAGCCGAGCCGCGGTCGGGGGCACCCGCCGGCCGGCGCCTCCTTGCGCTTTATCTCAGCTACGGCCTGTTCGGCTTCGGCTACGTCATCACCGCGACGTTCATCTCCACCGTCGCCCGGCTGTCAGAGGACCTCAAGGCCGTCGAATCGGCGATCTGGCTCGCGGTCGGCCTTGCCGTTATCCCGTCGGTCGCGCTGTGGGTGGCGCTCGGCCGGCGCATCGGCAACCACCGAGCCTATGCGCTCGCCTGCCTGGTCGAGGCGGTCGGCGTCACGCTCAGCGTAACGAGCAGCAACGGCGCGGTTGTGGTGCTGTCGGCGGCCCTGCTCGGCGGAACCTTCGTCGCAATTACCGCGCTCGGCATCGTCCACGCCCGCTCGCTGTCGCGCGGCGATCCGCGCACGTCGCTGGCGCTGATGACGGCGGCCTTCGGCCTCGGCCAGATGATCGGCCCGACGGTGGCCGGTCTCGGCTACGATGCGACCGGCAGCTTCCTGCTGCCCTCGCTCGGCGCTGCGGCCGCGCTCGTGGTCGCAGCGGCGCTCGCGCTGACGCCGGCCCGGCAGCCGACGGCATAAATCACGGCTCGCGCGGGCGTCAGCCGTGGGCAAAATCCCAGTAGAGCGCGCGGGCCTTGGCCGCGACCGGTCCGGGCTGGATATCGCGGGTGTCGATGCGCTTGACGGGTGTGACTTTGCTGTAGTTGCCGGTGGAGAAGATCTCGTCCGCATCGAGGAAGTCGGCATAGGTGAGCGTGCGCTCGAAGACCTCGTAGCCGGCGCCGCGCAGCAGCTTGATAATGCGCTGGCGGGTGATGCCGTTGAGAAACGTGCCGTTCGGTGCCGGCGTATGCACCTTGCCGTCCTTGACCATGAAGACATTGGCCGTGGTCAGCTCGGCGACATTGCCGAGCATGTCGAGGACGATCGCATTGTCGTAGCCGCGGGACTTGGCCTCGACGATGGCGCGGGCATTGTTGGGATAGAGGCAGCCGGCCTTGGCGTTGACCGGCATGCATTCCATGGTCGGTCGGCGGAACGGTGACAGCGTGACCGAAACCGCCGCGTCGGCCGGCGCGAGAGCGGCTTCGAACAGGCAGAGGCAGAAGCGGGTCGATTCGGCGTCGCCGGCGATGACGCCAAGGCCGTCGCCCTCGGCCCAGTACATCGGCCGAATGTAGACCGGAGCGCCGGGTGCGAAGCGCTTCAGGCCCTCGGCTGTCAGCTCCATCATCGTGCCGACCGACACGGTCGGCTTCAGACCAAGCGCGATGGCCGAGTCGTTGACGCGCTTGCAGTGCAGGTCGAGATCGGGGGTCACGCCCTCGAACGCGCGGGCACCGTCGAACACGCTGGAGCCGAGCCAGGCGGCATGGGTGCGCGGCCCCATGATTGGCGGATTGCCCTCGTGCCAGGTGCCGTCAATCCAGGTCCATGTGGTCGACCAATCGGCCATTGCTGCCTCCGCGCGTCTTGTTGAGACCGGCCCGCCCATCGCGCACGGCGTTCTTGCGTGCCCTGCGGACCCGGTCCGGGGACGGGATCGAACGCCGTTCCGGCGCCGAGGTCAAGCCTTTGGCGCAGTTCAGCAATAATCCGGGACATCCATGCCGGTCCAAACCATTGTTCGACATCTGTTCCGTCGCCGCGCAGAGAACAGCGGAAAATTTTCCCTGAAAAACGTGTCGTTTCCCCGGGCTGTTACTCCGAAACCAGCGAAAGACCGGGCACCCGGGAGATCAGGTCCTTGTTGCGCATGACGAAGTCGAGGTTCTGGTGCGCCAGGCGGGCGTGTTCGCGGGCAACCGCCTCGGCACGCAGCCCCTCCCGCAGTTCGATCGCCTCGGCGATGGCGCGGTGCTGCGCCTGGCCGATGACGAGCGAGGCCCGGAACTCGGGAATGTCGGCCTGCAGCTCGATGAAGGCGCTCGGCCCCGAGAACGGCAGCATGGTGACCTGCTCGACCTCGCGGCGGACGACCTCGCTGCCCGCAAGTCCCGCAAGCATGCCGTGAAAGGCGGCATTGCGTTCGATGTAGGCCTGAAAGTCCATCTCGGCCAGCGGTTTGGAGACGATGTCGTCGAGATCTGCGACGAGCGCCTTGAGCCCGGCCATTCGTGCCGGGGCGACGCCGCGCTCGGCCGCGAGCCGCGCCGCCGTGCCCTCCAGCACGCCGCGCAGCTCGATCGCGTCGGCAACGTCGGCCGCACTGAAGGCGCGCACCGCATAGCCGCCGGAGCGGATCGGCGCCAGGATGCCCTCGCGCTCGAGCCTGGTAAACGCGCTGCGCACCGGCGTCCGCGACAGGCCCAGCCGCTCGGCGACGGCCACCTCCGACAGGCGCTCGCCGGGAGCGATCTCACCGGAGAACACCAGGTCGCGGATACCGAGCACCGCCTTGAGCGTCTGCGACGCCGTGCCGCCGTCCCTCCCCGTGCCCATAAGTCTCCGCCGCTGATCGATTGCAGAATGTATACATAATGTACTCAGAAGCGGCCAAAGCAACCGAAAACCAGGCAGTTGATCACAGCCTCTGCCTCGTCACGTATACCAGCAAGATAAGATCATGCGATAAGCCGGTTCGGCAGCCATGATTATTGTGCGACGCACAAACATGTTGACGCGGCTCGGCGATCGCGGTTTGCTGCGTGCTACCTCCTCTCCTTGCGGGTGCCCGATCCATGGCCAACCACTTCGCTGCCTATGTGTTCGATGCCTATGGCACGCTGTTTGACGTGCATGCAGCGGTGCGCGCGCACGCAGCAGCACTCGGTCCCGAGGCACAGCGGCTGTCGGCGATCTGGCGCGAGAAGCAGCTCGAATACTCCTGGACTCGCGCCCTGATGGGCCGCTACCTCGATTTCTGGACCCTGACGGAACAGGCGCTGGACACGGCCTATGCCCTCTCCGGCGTTTCTGACCGCTCGCTGCGAGACCGGCTGCTCCAGGCTTACTGGAAGCTCGATTGCTATCCGGAGGTGCCAATCGTGCTCAAGGCGCTCAAGGAGCGCGGGGCGCGGCTCGCCATCCTGTCCAATGGCTCGCCGGCGATGCTCGAGGCCGCCGTAACCGCCGCCGGACTGCAGGACGTGTTTGACGAGGTGTTCTCCGTCGACGCCCTCAAGACCTACAAGACCAACCGGGACGTCTACGAGCTCGTCACCAACCGGTTCCGGATCTATCCGGAGGCCGTGTCGTTCCAGTCGTCGAACCGCTGGGACGTCGCCGGCGCCACCGCCTTCGGCTTCCGTACCGTCTGGATCAACCGGACCGGCAATCCTGATGAATATCTCGACTTGCCGCCGGCCGCGGTGCTGACCGACCTGAACGGGCTGCTGGGGCTGAGCTGATCGAACAGGGGAATGGCGCTTCGCGGATCAGATAGGATGGCGCTTCGCCGCCTGTCCGGGCCAAGACGCCGTCTCCGTCGCCCTCAACGCCGCGGCAGGCGGTGCTCCCTGATTCTTGGGGTGAGGCCCCACCTTTGCCCCACCCTCGGCCGTCATCCTCGCGCGGAGGCGGGGATGACGCTGAGTAAGGAAGCGGCCCGCGGTGCCGGCACCACAAGGATCACGGGTCGCTGCGGTCAACTGAGTTGATGACGGCGGAGCGGACGGAAGCGGGGCCGGCTCGCGTCAGGTCTCCCCACGCGTGATCCACTTCGGCGTCGCGATCGGCTGAAACGCCGCCATGGCCTCGAGCATCCGCTCCGGCGTGTCCTCGACCAGCACCATGGCGCGCAGCTCCGGCTTGACGAATTCCTCGGTCACCATGGAATCGAGGAAGTCGAGCAGGCGGTCGTAGTAGCCGGCGATGTTGAAGAAGCCGCAGGGCTTGCGGTGGTAGCCGAGCTGGCCCCAGGTCCAGACCTCGAAGATCTCCTCCAGCGTTCCCGCACCACCCGGCAGTGCGACGAAACCCTCGGAAAAGTCGGCCATCTTCGCCTTGCGTTCGTGCATCGAGCCGACAATGTGCAGCTCGGCAAGCCCCTCGTGCGCCAGTTCCTTGGACGCCAGCGCCTCCGGCAGCACGCCGATCACCCGGCCGCCTTCGCTGAGCGCGCCGTCGGCGACGACGCCCATCAGCCCGACTTTGGCACCACCGTAAACCAGCGTGCGGCCGGAGCGGGCGATGGCGCGGCCGATCGCCTCGGCTCCGGACCGGTACTCCGGCCGGCGTCCCATACTGGAGCCGCAGAACACGCAGACAGATTTCATCGCACCAGCCTTTCCGTCCGACCGGCCGTCATGTGCCCGAAAGTGCCTCGAGTACGCGCGCCCAGGAGCGGATGCCCTTGTGGAAGCTCGACAGCTCGTACTTCTCGTTGGGTGAGTGCACCTGGTCCTCGTCGAGGGCAAAGCCGATCAGAAGCGAATCCATGCCGAGCATCGACTTGAAGTCGCCGACGATCGGGATCGAGCCGCCGCAGCCAATCAGCGCCGCCTCGCGGCCCCATTCGGCCGACAGCGCCGCCCGGCCCTTTTCCAGCGCCGGGTTGTCGAACGGCAAACGCAGCGCCGGGCTGCCACCGTGCTCGGCGAAGGACACCGAGCAGTCCTCCGGCAGCTTCGAGCGCACATAGGTCCGGAACGTCTCGCGCACGCGGGCGGGGTCCTGGTCGCCGACCAGGCGGAACGACACCTTCGCGTGCGCCTTGGACGGGATCACCGTCTTGAAGCCAGCCCCGGTATAGCCGCCCCAGATGCCGTTGATCTCGCAGGTCGGCCGGGTCCAGATCTGCTCCAGCGCCGAGCGGCCCGCCTCGCCCGCCGGGTGCTTCAGACCGACCTCGCCGAGGAATTTCTCGACGTCGAAGCCGAGCTTGTCCCACAGCGCCGTCACATCCTTCGGCATCTCGATGACGCCGTCGTAGAAGCCGGGAAGCGTCACCTTGCCGGTGTCGTCGTGCAGCCCGGCAAGGATGTCCGCGAGCACATGGATCGGGTTGCGCGCCGCCCCGCCATACATGCCCGAGTGGAGATCGCGGTCGGCCGCCGTGACGGTCAGTTCCTCGCCGACCAGGCCGCGCAGCATCGTGGTGATCGCCGGCGTGTCCCGGTCCCACATTCCCGTGTCGCAGACCAGCGCAAGGTCGCAGGACAGTTCGTCCTGGTTGGCCTGCAGGAACGGGTGCAGCGACGGCGAGCCGCTCTCCTCCTCGCCCTCGAGCAGGATCGAGACGGGCAGCGGCAGGCTGCCGGTCTCGGCGATCCAGGCCCGGGCCGCCTCGACGAAAGTCATGAGCTGGCCCTTGTCATCGGAGGCGCCGCGGGCGACGATCTTCTTCGTGCCGTCCGGCCGCGTGACAAGGCGCGGCGTGAACGGCTCCTCCTCCCACAGCTCGATCGGGTCGACCGGCTGCACGTCATAGTGGCCGTAGAACAGCACGTGCGGCGCCGAAGCCTCGGGCTCCTTGCGGTGGCCGACCACCATCGGATGCCCGGTGGTATCACGCACGCTCGCCGGGATGCCCAAGTCCGTCAACTCGCGCGCCAGCCATTCGGCGGCCTTGCGGCAGTCTTCCTTGTAAGCCGGGTCGGTCGAGATGCTGCGGATGCGCACCAGCTCGAACAGCCGGTCGAGGCTACGGTCGAGATCGGCGTCGATACGGGCCAGCACGCGGTCGAGGGCGGACATCACTTGCTCCTGGGATTCGAATTCGAGAGCGTCGCACTTGGCCACAGTTCGGCCAGGCAGGCAACCGGGGTGGATGCACCGCAGCCAGCGCACGAACTCTTCGGTTCGATCGCCTCGCCTTCGGTCGTCAAAGGCGGCGGCGACGCCCGACAGGCGTCTAAGACCCCCGCTTCATTGAGCCGAGGATACCGCGAACCAGCGCCCGGCCGAGCGAAGAGCCGACCGACCGCACCACCGACTTCAGCGCGGCGTCCATCACGCTGTCTCGGTTGGAGCGCCGGGTACTGCGCTGGCGACGGCTGTCCGGCAGCGGCCGGTCGTCGCGGCCAAAGTCGGGAAGCTGAAAGCCGGAGCGCGACCGCCGCGGCGCGCCGCGGCGGGCAAAGTCCTCGTCCTCGCGGGCGCGGCGTTCCTCCTCGAGGTCGAGTTGCTCGGCAGCGCGGCGCTTCAGGATCTCAAAGGCCGATTCCCGGTCCGTGGTGCGGTCGTAGATGCCGAACACGGCGCTCGACTGGATCAGGCTGCGGCGCTCGCTCTCGGTGATCGGGCCGAGCCGGGAGGACGGCGGGCGGATCATCGTGCGTTGGACGACCGAGGGCACGCCCTTGCCCTCCAGGGTTGAAACCAGTGCCTCGCCGACGCCGAGCTCGGTGATGACCCGCTCGGTGTCGAGTTCGGGGTTGGGGCGGAAGGTTTCGGCGGCGGCGCGCACCGCCTTCTGCTCGCGCGGCGTATAGGCTCTGAGCGCATGCTGGACCCGGTTGCCGAGCTGCGACAGCACGGTCTCGGGCACGTCGAGTGGGTTCTGCGTAACGAAATAGACGCCAACGCCCTTGGAGCGGATCAGCCGCACCACCTGCTCGACCTTCTCGACCAGCGCCTTTGGCGCCTCGTCGAACAGCAGATGCGCCTCGTCGAAGAAGAACACCAGCTTCGGCCTATCGGGGTCGCCGACCTCGGGCAGTTCCTCGAACAGCTCCGACAACAGCCACAGCAGGAAGGTGGCATAAAGCCTCGGCGAGGCCATCAGCTTGTCGGCGGCCAGCACGTTGATGATGCCGCGGCCATCGCGGGCGGTTCGCATCAGGTCGCGGATGTCCAGTGCCGGCTCGCCGAAGAAGACGTCGCCGCCCTGGCGCTCCAGCACCAGGAGCTGGCGCTGGATCGCGCCGACGGAAGCCTTCGAGACGTTGCCGTAGAGCTTCGACAGCTCGCTGGCGCGGTCGGCGGCATGCGCCAGAAGGGCCTGGAGGTCCTTCAGGTCGAGCAGCAGCAGCCCCTCGTCATCGGCCAGCTCGAACACGACGTTGAGCACGCCCTCCTGGATGTCGTTGAGGTTCATCAGCCGGGCCAGCAGCAGCGGGCCCATCTCCGAGATGGTGGTGCGCACCGGGTGGCCCTGCCGGCCGAACAGATCCCAGAACACGGTCGGGAAGGCGTCGTAGCGATAGTCCTCGAAGCCGATGTCCGCGGCGCGCTTTTCCAGAAAGTCCTTGGACTCTCCCTTCATCGCGATGCCCGACAGGTCGCCTTTCACATCGGCGCAGAACACAGGGACGCCGGCGCTCGAAAACCCTTCCGCCAGGATCTGCAGGCTCACCGTCTTGCCGGTTCCGGTGGCGCCGGTGATGAGGCCGTGGCGGTTGGAGAGCTTGAGCGAAAGGTATTCCGGCCTGACTGACGTTCCGAGATAGACCTTGTCATCCACCAGCACGTTTCGTCCTCCGTCTGTCGGAACCGCAGCGGCCGCCAGCTTGCGCCGATGCACCGCGTCCACGATTCGCAGTCTATAGCAGTTGTTATCCAATCTGGACTTGTGTCAGATACCTTGTGCCTGTTCGGCGGAATCGGGAGGCAGCCATGGACGAACTCATCGCCCGCATCGCAACCGCGGCCGGCATCAGCGAGGAGCTGGCGCGCAAGGCGATTGCGATCGTGCTGAATTTCCTCAACCGCGACGGGCCAAAGGACGCCATGCAGCAGCTGTTCGAAGCCCTGCCCGGCGCCGAGGCCCTGCTTGCCGAATATGGCGAGGGCCGCAAGAGCGGCCTGCTCGGCGGCCTCGCCGACGTGATGGGCGGCGGCATGGGCGCGATGGCCGCCCTCAACGAGATGACCAACGCCGGGCTCGACATGGGCCAGGTCCAGATCGTCACCAGGGAACTGGTGGCCTTCGCCAAGGAAAAGGCGGGCGAGGACACCGTCAACGAGGTCGTCGCCTCGATCCCCGGACTCAGCCAGTTCGTCTGACCTGTTTCGACGCCGCCGCAGCGGCAACTCGCCGGTGGCTGGAGGGGTCGCCGGCCCAAGCGAGGAGGAAAGCCATGTCCTACCCCATTGCCGATATTGAAGGAATTGGTGCGACCTATGCCGCAAAGCTGAAGGCGGCCGGAATCACCAACACCCTGCAGTACCTTGAGCGAGCGAAGGACCCGAAGGGCCGCAAGGCGCTGGCCGAGGAGACCGGCATCGACGAGGCGCGCATTTTGAAGTGGGCAAACATGGCCGACCTGATGCGCATCAAGGGCGTGGCCGAGGAATATTCGGAGCTGCTCGAAGCCGCCGGCGTCGACACGATCAAGGAGCTCAAGCACCGCAACGCCGCCAACCTTGCCGCCAAGATGCAGGAAGTGAACGAAAAGAGGAAGCTTGTCCGCCAGGTGCCGAGCGAAATCATGGTCGCCGGCTGGGTCGAGCAGGCCAAGGCGCTGGAGCCGATCCTGACCTACTGAAGGCTCGGCGGTGCGGGACCCCAACCCCGGTCCCCTTCGCGACCCGGCGATGGGGAACTAACGCGGGTAGGTCGAGGGGGCGGGATAAGCCGATTGGCGGAAGTGCAGCTGCCGGGACGGCGCGCGAACGACGCCAGCCGCATCCCGCAACCCTGCCACCCGCGTCATCCTGGACCGTGTGCGCCGCAGGTGCATCATGAAATCCGGGACCCAGCGGCCAGGCCGCGCGGGACGCGTGCCCTTTCGCGCGGCGAGCGCCAATCTCCGTGGCTTCTTCGGCGCTCCCCTCCGCGGCGAGCGCCTCGCACGCACCACAGACGGGGTGACGACCGAGGGGCAACCTGATCCAATTTCGCCAGGCGACGTTAGGCAAGACGCTGCATTCAGACGCGAACGTCTGAATGCAGACCTTTTCCCGGCTTCAAAATGCCAGCGCGCATCCGCGCCGGCGGCCCGGTTTCCCCTGGGGAGGCTCCGAGGCCTCGGCGGGCCTATACCCTTATCTGCCCGTAGCGCAGCGCCTCGACCACCGTGTGGGTCTTGTTCGAGGCGTTGAGCTTGGCGCTGGCGTTCTGCAGGTGAGCGTGGACCGTGCGCTGGGAGATCTCGAGAAGTTCCGCGATCTCGCTCGCCGTCTTGCCGATCGCCGTCAGTTCCAGAACGCGGCGCTCTCGCGCCGAGAGATCCCCCGGCCGCTGCGCCGACACGACGCCAAGATCCATCAGCCGGCGGAATGCCACGCTGCACACCAGTTCGACATTGGACAGGTCGATCTTGCTCGCATGCAGTGCCGGTCCGGCCCCGAGCACCAGCGCCTGGAACGGCTGCACCTCGACCACCGGTACCACGACGACCTGGTTGTCGGGGCCGATCGCCGCGAACAGGTCGGAATGATCGCAGTCGCCGGGCGTGATGTCCCATGTGAAGGCGCGCGACCGCGTCAGACCGAGCATCAGCGCGCTGTCATCGGCCGACAAGGTGGAGCGTTCGACGCCGCCCGAGCGTTCGTCCGGCCAGCGGAAGCGGTAGACCAGGCCCTCGATCGGCCGATTCGGCATCGGCAGCCCGGTGACGAGAATATGCGTAGCGCCCATTCTGCGCAGCTGCGCTTCAATGATGTCCAGCACCGGCTTTGCGCTTTGCGCCTCGACGATCGCCATCGTCTTGGCCTGAATATCGGCTGCCTCGGTCATTGCCCTGCGACCTTTCCTGTCGTGCGTAACAACCCCGCCCGCCGACACCCCGATCCCCGGGCCCGGCGAGTGACCTATCAGCGTGACTTGCGCGCCCCCGTCGCAGGACCGGCTCACCCCTCCGGCCCCGGACATCCCGAGAAATAGCCCCGGATGATATCCATCCTCCGCAATACTGACGATGGCAGTATACACAGATGCTGCTGACTTTTCTACAGCTTTTCTAAGTGGATGGCGAAATCAAACAGGGTCAGATTTAGACAGAAATTCAAAAATATATTACAAAATTGCAAGTATCGGGCTTGCGTCGGGCAGGGCGCAGCCGAATCCTCGACGAGGCGCTCAGCCAATGGCAAGACTCGCGCGGGTTCGCACGCGAGGGATTAGCTGGCGGTTCGGCAAATCGCAGCCCGGTTGAGTTGCGGCGCGAGTCCAGGTCCGGTCGCTGCGCGCCGTCCGGTCCGCGACGGCGCAGGGTCGGCAGAACGACCAGACGCGGGCGGACGTTGCACCGAAAGCAGCCCGGGCTGGTCTTTTGCCTAGCTTGTCACGCGGAAAGCGCGGCTCCTATAACGCCACCGGGAGAATGCTCATGGATCGCGCAGATTTGACCATCCCTCCGGAGTTCACGACGGCCGGTCGCGAGGACTGGCTCGCGGCGGTCGAGAAGGCGCTGAAGGGCGCCCCATTCGAGCGTCTCGTGAGCCATACGCCGGAAGGCATCGTGGTGGAGCCGCTCTACGAGCGGGTCGCGGAGGCGACGGCGCAGGCGGCCCGTCCGGCCGGGACTCCCTGGGCGGTGCTGCAGCGGATCGACCATCCCGATCCGGCGCAGGCCAATGCCCAGATCCTGGCTGACCTTGACGGCGGCGCCACCGGCGTTGATCTCGTGTTCGCCTCCTCCTGCCATGCCCGCGGCCACGGCCTTGCCGCCGAGGATGTCGATGCGCTCGGGGCCGTGCTCGATGGCGTGGAGCTCGACACGATCGGGATCCGGCTCGACGGCGGCTACGAGACCAGCGCCACTCTCGCCCTGCTTTTGGCGCTGGCGGAGCGGCGGGGCATAGACCCCGGCCGGCTCGACGTCACCCTGGCTGGCGACTTCATCGGCAAGCTCGCCGGATCGGGCGTGCTGCGCGCGGACCCGTCGGCGCTCGCGCCGCGCCTGGTTGATCTGGCCAGGTTCTGGCAGCAGCGCGGCCTCACCGGACCGATGGTCTGCGGCGACGGCCGCCACTGGCACAACGGCGGCGCCGGCGACGCACAGGAACTGGCCTATGTGACAGCGTCGGCAGTCGCCTACCTGCGCATGCTGGAAGACACGCTCTCCGACACGGCGCTTGCCGGAGCGATCGGCTTCACCCTGGTGGCCGATGCCGACCAGGTCGCCACCATCGCCAAGGCCCGCGCGGCGCGGCGGCTGTGGGCGCGCATCCTCGATGCCTGTGGCCTGCCCAAGCTGCCGGTCCGGCTGCACATGGAAACCTCGTGGCGCATGACGACGCGCTACGACCCCTGGGTCAACATGCTGCGCGCAACGGTTGCCGCTTTCGCCGCCGGCGTCGGCGGCGCCGACAGCGTCACGGTGCTGCCCTTTACCACCGCACTCGGCCTACCAGACGGCTTCGCCCGCCGCATCGCCCGAAACACGCAGACGATCCTGATCGAGGAGACAAACCTCTACCGCGTCTCGGATCCCGGCACCGGGTCTGGCGCAATTGAGGCCCGAACGGCCGGGCTCGTCGACACGGCCTGGGCAATGCTGCAGGAGGTCGAGGCCGACGGCGGCATCATTTCGGCCCTGATCGCCGGAACGCCGCAGCGCCGCATCGCGGCGACGCGGGCGGTCCGCGAGCGGGAAATCGCCACGAGACACCAGCGCATCACCGGCACCAGCGCCTTCCCAGACGTCCACGAGCGGCCGGTCGCGGTTCTAGCCGTCCGGACGAACGACATCAGCGCCGCGGGGAAGCGGGTCGACCTGCCGCCACCGGGCGACGGCGGGCAGATGCAGGCCATCCTTGCGGCGGTGGCCAAGGGCGCAACCCTCTCCGATATCCTCGCCTCCCGTCCGCAAGGGGAGCCGCTCACCATTGAAGGCCTGCCGCCGCAGAGGCTGGCGGTACCGTTCGAGAAGCTGCGCAGCGCTGCCGATGCGTCGGCCGAGCGCACCGGCAGACGACCGGCGCTGTTCCTGGCGACGCTTGGCCCGCTCGCCCAGTTCACCACCCGCGCCACCTGGGCGAAGAACCTTGCCGCGGCGGGCGGTCTCGACGCGGTGGGCGGTGAGGTCTATGCCGACACCGCCGCGCTCCTCGATGCCTGGCGGCAGTCGAACACGCCCCTTGTGTGCCTGTGCTCGTCGGATGCACTCTATGAGACCATGGCCGAGGAGGTCGCCCGCAGCTTTACAGAGGCCGGGGCCGCGGCGGTCTACCTCGCGGGACGGCCGACGGCGCGCGAGGCCGCACTCAGGGCGGCGGGCGTCACCGCGTTCCTCTACGAGGGCTGCGACGTGCTCGCCGAACTGCGCGCGATGCACGACCGGCTCGGCCTGAGCGGAAAGGCGTAATCCGATGAGCCGTATTCCGGATTTCTCCAAGATCGCCTATCGCGACGTTTATCCGAAAGCCGAAGCGGCGGGCGCCGAGCCATGGCAGACGCCGGAGGGCATTGCCGTGGCGCCGGTCTATGACGCGGCCGATGTCGCGGGCCTCAAGCATCTCGACACCTGGCCCGGCCTGCCGCCGTTCCTGCGCGGCCCCTACCCGACGATGTATGTCCAGCAACCCTGGACCATCCGCCAATACGCCGGCTTCTCCACGGCGGAGGATTCCAACGCCTTCTACCGCCGCAACCTCGCGGCCGGGCAGAAGGGCCTTTCCGTCGCCTTCGACCTTGCCACCCACCGTGGCTACGACAGCGATCACCCGCGGGTCGCTGGCGACGTCGGCATGGCCGGCGTGGCGATCGATTCGATCTATGACATGCGCACGCTGTTCTCCGGCATCCCGCTCGACCAGATGAGCGTGTCGATGACGATGAACGGCGCCGTGCTGCCGGTGCTGGCGCTCTTCATCGTCGCCGCCGAAGAGCAGGGCGTGCCGCAGGAGGCTCTGTCCGGGACCATCCAGAACGACATCCTCAAGGAGTTCATGGTCCGCAACACCTACATCTATCCGCCGGCACCCTCGATGCGGATCATTTCCGACATCTTCGCCTATACCTCGCAGCACATGCCGAAGTTCAACTCGATCTCGATCTCCGGCTACCACATGCAGGAGGCAGGGGCGACGGCGGACCTGGAGCTCGCCTACACGATCGCCGACGGCATCGAATACGCCCGCGCCGGCATCGCCGCCGGCCTTGACATCGACCGCTTCGCGCCGCGGCTGTCGTTCTTCTGGGCCATCGGCATGAACTTCTTCATGGAAGTCGCCAAGCTGCGCGCCGCCCGGCTGATCTGGTCGAAGCTGGTGCAGGAGAATTTTGCGCCGAAGAACCAGAAGTCACTGTCGCTGCGCACACATTCCCAGACCTCCGGCTGGTCGCTGACCGCGCAGGACGTCTTCAACAACGTCATCCGCACCTGTGTGGAGGCCATGGCGGCGACGCAGGGCCACACACAGTCGCTGCACACCAACGCGCTCGACGAGGCGCTGGCGCTGCCGTCCGACTTCTCCGCCCGCATCGCCCGCAACACCCAGCTGTTCCTGCAGCAGGAGAGCGGAACGACCGCGACCATCGACCTGTGGGGCGGCTCGTTCTACGTCGAACGGCTCACCGCGGACCTTGCAGCCAAGGCGCTGTCGCACATCGCCGAAGTCGAGGAACTCGGCGGCATGGCCAAGGCGATCGAGAAGGGCATTCCTAAGCTTCGGATCGAGGAGGCGGCGGCCAAGACCCAGGCGAGGATCGACAGCCGGGCGCAGACCGTGGTCGGCGTCAACAAGTACAAGCCCGACAGCGAACAGCCAATCGACATCCTCAAGGTCGACAACGCCGGGGTCCGGGCAATGCAGATCGAGAAGCTCAACCGCCTCAAGGCCGAACGCGACGAGGCGGCCACCGCGGCCGCGCTCGAGGCGCTGACCGCCTGCGCGGCTTCCGGCACGGGCAACCTGCTCGACCTCTCGGTCAAGGCCGCAAGGGCCAAGGCGACGGTCGGCGAGATCTCGCTGGCTATGGAGAAGGTGTTCGGCCGCCACAAGGCGGAGATCAAGTCGATCTCCGGCGTCTACAAGCGGGAGGCCGGAACCATGTCGGACCAGGTCGCGAAGGTGCAGAAGCTGGTGGAGGCCTTTGCCGAGGAGGACGGACGCCGGCCGCGCATCCTCGTCGCCAAGATGGGCCAGGACGGCCACGACCGCGGCCAGAAGGTGATTGCCTCGGCCTTTGCCGACCTCGGCTTCGACGTCGACATCGGCCCGCTGTTCGCAACGCCCGAAGAGGCGGCGCGCCAGGCGGTCGAGAACGACGTTCACATTGTCGGGGTCTCCTCGCTCGCCGCCGGCCACCTGACGCTGGTGCCGGCGCTGAAGGCGGCGCTCGCCGCGGAAGGACGCGACGACATCATGATCGTCGTCGGCGGCGTTGTGCCGCCTCAGGACTACGACGCGCTCTACAAGGCCGGGGCGACCGCAATCTTCCCGCCCGGCACGGTGATCGCCGAGGCGGCAGCGGGTCTGATCGGCAAGCTCAACGAGCGGCTGGGATACGGACCGCGCGCGGCGGCGGAGTAGCCCGGACCCTGTCATAAATCGCTAGGCCTGTGCCGCCGATCACACCGGTCTGGCGGCCCTGTCCCTATCTCCTATGGTGTTCCCGACGGCACGGCGCCTCCGCCCTTCCCTGCGAGAGGCCGCCGGCGCCGACGTCTTCAGGCGCCGCGCTCGCGGATCGGGATCCAACGGAGAAGACTATGAACGGACTGGGTGGTTGGTTCTTCAAGACGGCAACGGTCTATGCCGTGGCCGGGATGATCATGGGCGCGGTGATGGCCGGCAGCGGCGATCACGGACAGATGGTGACCCATGCCCATCTGATGCTGATCGGCTGGGTCAGCTTCGCCCTCATGGGCCTCTATTACGACCGCTATCGGACGATTGCCGCAAGCCTGCTGGCGCGGGTGCATTTCTGGCTGTCTCAGATCGGCCTCATCGCGATGACGGCCGGCCTGTTCGGCATCTACGGTGGCCGTCCGCAGTTCGACCCGCTGGCTGCGGTCGGGTCGATCGCAGTGCTCGCCTCGATGATCCTGTTCGCGGCGGTGGTGCTGCGCGGCGAGCGTGCCGCTGCACCCGCCAGCCTCGCCGCGACCACGGTCGAGTGAAACGCTTTACTCGGGGGCCGGTCGTCCCTTGTGGCGACCGGCTTTTTTCTTTCAGACCGAGATGCTATCGGGGACCTCCCACGACAACGACAAGAAGGTTCCCCATGCCACGTCACGTTGCAGTCCTTGCCGTCCTCTGCTCGTTGCTCGCTGCCGCATGCTCGCCGACGAGCGACGGCGACCCCTTCACAATAGCGCAGACTTCGGACGTGACGCTGGTGCAGATTACCGCAAACGGCGTCGGGGGAATCACTGCGGCAACGCCCTATTCCGAGAAGGCGATCCAGGCCGCCCTGCCCGGCTTCACCACCGAAGGCCTGCAGTCGGCCGTGGAGAACGGCACGGAATGGGTGATCGGCGCCTTCAACTCAGACGGCTTCCAGGTCCTTCAGGTGTTCAAGGGAAGCGGCGGCAGGGTGCGCGAGGTGCACGGCGTCACCCATCACCTGCAGGGTCCGAACGGTGAACGCATCGGCATGACCTTCGCCCAGGCCGGCCTGTCGGCGAGCGACTGCCGGGTCGGCGAGAACCTGTGGCGCGGCATGGCAATCTGCAAGGCCCGCCGCACGCCAAACGTGACCCTGGTCTTCGCGATCTCGCAGTATGACGGCCCCTATGACCGGCTGCCTCCGCCCAACGAACTGCGCGCAGCCGAACTGCAGCGCATCATCTGGACACCGGCCGGCTGACCCTCACACCTGCGCCGGTGCGTCGACCGGGATGCGGCCGACACGGCGCCAGATGTGGCGCTTGCCGAAGCGCTGCTCGACCCAGTCCTCATACTTGAGGAACAATGAGAGCTCGCGGCCAGCGAGACCGGGGATCGCCTTGGGGTCGAGCCCGGTCCAGGGCAGGAACGGGTTGCGCCGCATATGGGCGTGGACCTCGACCCGAACGGTTGCCTTTGGACTCGGCGTGCGGGCGTGGAAGCCGAAAGTGTCGGCAACGACCAGCGTGTTCTCTGGCACCGCTACCCGGATCGGCTCCGGCAGCTTCATCCGTTGCAAATCCTTTGGCCAGGCGCGGAACGAGCCATGGGCATGGTGACGCCTGGCGTCGTCGCGCGCCGTCAGGCTCTGTTCGTACTCCCAGGCAAGCCGTTCCGGCGTCAGCCGGTGCGAGCCCGGCACATAGGCAAAGGGTCCGTCATCCTCGCCGACGTCCTGCAGGAACAGCCAGGCCTTCGAGGTCGAATGGAAGGTATCGGCATGGAGTGCCGTCTGCGGATCGGCATCCGCCCGCGCCGGGTCGGCAATCACGGTCTGAAGGAAGAACACCGGCTGGCCGCCCTGCGATGCCGCATAGCGGATCATGCCAAGGAAGCGTGGATCGTGGAGCACGCTTGCCAGCACCGGCCGGTCCTTCAGCACCTCGGGCGGCAGCGGCACCATGCGCGTGACGGTTTGGCCCTGGCGCATCTCGCGGGCCTCGAAGGTGCCGGAAAACACCTCGTCCTTCAGCCGGGCATAGCGCTCCTTGTCCAGGAAGCCGCGCTTCATGAAGAAGCCGTCGCGGTCGAACGCGGCGACGTCCTGCGGATCCAGCGCCGTGGCAAGTCGCGCCCGACGGGCGGCGGCAAGACGCGCCGCCGTGCGCACGCGCCAGCGATGCAGTCCCTTCTCGTTGAGCGTCGGGCTGCCGATCAGAGGGTTCTTCAGGAATGACTTCGAGGATCCGAGGATCTCCGCCGCAAACAACGGTGTCTTCAGGATCGTCCCCAGCGACATGGCCACACCTTCACAGCGTTGGTGGTGCCGGAGATTACGGCGGCGATTGCGGCTTTTCAATTGCAAGTCGGGGCACAAGCCGGCAGCGGACGCCCCTCCGTCAAACGGGCCCGTGACCCGGAGCGCCCAATCGGCTATGCGAAGGGACATGACGGATACTGCCGACCGCTCCCGCCGCACCATCGACGTTGCGGCCTATGCCGATAGAATTCTCTCCGGCGATAGGGCGATTCTCGCCCGGGCGATCACGCTGGTCGAATCGCGCAAGGCGGAGCACCGCGCCGCGGCACAGCTGTTGCTGCAGCGCCTCCTGCCGCACACCGGAAAGGCATTGCGGGTCGGGATCACCGGCGTGCCCGGGGTCGGAAAGTCGACGGTGATCGACACGCTCGGCAGCAAGCTCACCGGTGCCGGGCACAAGATCGCTGTGCTTGCCGTCGACCCGTCGTCGACCCGCACCGGCGGTTCGATCCTGGGCGACAAGACGCGGATGGCGCGGCTCGCCGTTGACCAGAGGGCCTTCATCCGGCCCTCGCCGTCCTCCGGCACGCTCGGCGGCGTCGCTGCCAAGACACGCGAGACGATGCTGCTCTGCGAAGCGGCCGGCCACGACGTCGTCATCGTCGAGACCGTCGGCATCGGCCAGTCGGAGACGACCGTCGCGAGCATGGTCGACTTCTTCCTGGTGTTGATGCTGCCCGGCGCCGGCGACGAGCTGCAGGGCATCAAGAAGGGCGTGCTGGAGATCGCCGACATGATCGCCGTCAACAAGGCCGA
>CAYXAA010000038.1:0-42049 GCA_964462985.1 uncultured Hyphomicrobiales bacterium
AGGGCGTCCGCTGCCCGATGGAGCTGTCGACCTATTTCCGCATCAACGAGAAGAAGACCGGCCAGTTCGAGCGTACGCTGATCATCGCGGACGACGACAGCTACGTCTCCTATCTCGAAGGCTGCACCGCCCCAATGCGCGACGAGCACCAGCTGCACGCCGCCGTGGTTGAGATGATTGCCCTCGACGATGCCGAGATCAAGTACTCGACGGTCCAGAACTGGTATCCGGGCGACAAGGACGGCAAGGGCGGCATCTACAATTTCGTCACCAAGCGTGGCGATTGTCGCGGCCGCAATTCCAAGATCTCCTGGACCCAGGTCGAGACCGGCTCCGCGATCACCTGGAAATATCCGTCCTGCATCTTGCGTGGCGACAACTCCCGCGGCGAGTTCTACTCGATTGCGGTGTCGAACGGTCACCAGCAGGTCGACAGCGGCACCAAGATGATTCACCTCGGCAAGAACACGTCGAGCCGGATCATCTCCAAGGGTATTTCCGCCGGCAAGTCGCAGAACACCTACCGCGGTCTGGTGTCGGCGCATCGCCGGGCAGCGAATGCACGGAACTTCACCCAGTGTGACAGCCTGCTGATCGGACAGGACTGCGGCGCGCACACCGTGCCTTACATCGAGTCCAAGAACGCTTCGGCGCAGTTCGAGCACGAGGCCACCACCTCGAAGATCTCGGACGACCAGATGTTCTACTGCCTCCAGCGCGGCCTGTCGGAAGAGGAGGCGGTTGCTCTGATCGTCAACGGTTTCGTCAAGGACGTCATCCAGCAGCTGCCGATGGAGTTCGCGGTCGAGGCGCAAAAGCTGATCGGCATCTCTCTCGAGGGCAGCGTCGGATGACGAACGAAGATCTGCGCTCCGATATCAACTCGCGGTCTGATCTGGTCGGCTAACGATCATTTCGGCCATGGCGGCAAGACCTCTGGTCGGGTCCATGCTCAACCGCCGTCGACACTGACTTCCTCCAAGAGGACACAATGCTCGAGATCAAGAACCTCCATGCCCGCATCGCCGACGACGGCACCGAGATCCTGCGCGGCCTCAATCTCACCGTGAACGCGGGCGAAGTCCACGCCATCATGGGCCCGAACGGCTCGGGCAAGTCGACGTTGTCCTACGTGCTTGCCGGCAAGGAGGACTACGAGGTCACCGAAGGCGACGTCCTGTTCAATGGTGAGAGCATCCTGGAAATGGAGCCCGACGAGCGGGCCGCCGCAGGGCTGTTCCTCGCGTTCCAGTATCCGATCGAGATCCCCGGCGTCGCCACCATGACGTTTCTGAAGACGGCGCTCAACGCGCAGCGCAAGGCACGCGGCGAGGGCGAGCTGTCGACGCCCGAATTCATGAAGGCCGTCAAGGAGAAGGCGGCGGATCTTAACATCACGATGGACATGCTGAAGCGCCCGTTGAACGTCGGATTCTCCGGCGGCGAGAAGAAGCGATCGGAGATCCTGCAGATGATGCTGCTGGAGCCCAAACTCTGTGTGCTCGACGAGACCGATAGCGGTCTTGACATCGACGCACTGAGGATCGTTGCCGATGGCGTCAACAAGCTGCGGTCTCCGGATCGTGCGATGGTGGTCATCACCCACTATCAACGCCTGCTCAACCACATCGTGCCGGACGTGGTGCACGTGCTGTCGAAGGGGCGGATCGTGCGCAGCGGTGACAAGACCCTGGCGCTGGAACTCGAGAAGAACGGGTACGCCGACTTCGTCGACGCGGCAGCCTGAGCGGAGGATTGGCAATGAATATCGAGACGCGCAGCATGAAGACGCGCGCCGAGGCCGACCTCGCCGCCCGCTATGACGGATTGCGCGCTGCGCTGCCGGGCGACGTCCTTGTCCGTGCACGCCGGGATGCGGCTGCCGCGGCCTTCGAAAGGGCCGGATTGCCGCATCGGCGCGTTGAGGACTGGAAATATTCCGACCTGCGTGCCCGCCTGACGTCCGTACCGGATTTTGCGGCCAAGGCAGCGGCCAGTGGGACGATGCCGGCTTCGGCCAGCTCCGGCTTTGCTGCCGTCGACGCCTTCCGTCTGGTGCTGGTGGACGGTCATCTGGCGCCGGCGCTGTCGGACATCAAGGCGCTCGCGGAGACGGGCGTGGCCGTGGTGCCGTTGGCCGAGGCATTGACCGAGCAAGGGGTCGAACTGTTCGACCTGCCGGCGATAGCCGCCGATGACCAGGCAATGGGGCTTAACACCATGTTCGCGGCGGACGGCGTGGTCGTGACCGTTCCAGCGGGCACGGCCTTGTCGAAGCCGATTGAGATTGTCGTCGCCTCGGCGACCGACCGTCCGGTCGCAGCAATGGTTCGCAATGTGGTAACGGTCGGACAGGGCGCTTCCGTCAGGATCCTGGAGAGCTTCGTCGGCGGAAGCGCGGGCACGTTCCTGAACGCGGTGACCGACTATCGGCTCGCAGACAAGGCCGAGATTGCGATCGCGCGGCTGCAGTCCGAAACCGCCGACACCACCCATGTCGCCAGCGCCGTCCTGACGCTCGGGGCCGCAGCGAAGGCGAAACTGATCGCCGCCGGCATCGGTTCATCTTTTGCCCGCAACCAGACTTTCCTTGCCTTCACTGGCGAGGAAGCTCGGGCCGATCTGCTCGGCATTACCATGGTGCGTGATGGCCAGCATGTGGACCAGACGCTTGTGGTCGATCACGCGGTGCCGCACTGCGACAGCCGGGAACATTTCAAGGCGGTTGTCGACGATCGAGCCGAAGGGGTGTTCCAGGGCAAGATCATCGTGCGCCCGCATGCGCAGAAGACCGATGGCCGGATGATGACCCAGGCGCTGCTCCTGTCGGAGGAGGCGTCGATGTCGAACAAGCCGGAGCTCGAGATCTTCGCCGACGACGTGCAGTGCGCCCATGGCGCAACGAGCGGCCAGATCGACGAGGATCTGCTGTTCTACCTGCGCGCCCGTGGCATCCCCGAGGACGAGGCTCGCACTTTGCTGGTGCTGGCATTCCTGGCCGAGGCTGTGGAAGAGATCGAGGACGAGCAGATCGTCGAAGTGCTGGAGGCCCGCATCCGCGATTGGCTGATGGCCAAGGAGTAGCAATCGTGACCACTGCGAGCGCCGAACTGACCGCTTCCTACGATGTCGAGGCGATCCGCCGCGACTTCCCGATCCTTTCCCGGGAAGTTTACGGCAAGCCGCTGACCTATCTCGACAACGGCGCCTCGGCGCAGAAGCCGCAGGTGGTGATTGACGCGATTGCACGGGCTTACGGCCAAGAATACGCCAACGTCCATCGTGGCCTGCATTTCCTGTCGAACCTGGCGACAGAGCACTATGAAGCGGCGCGAGAGACGGTGCGCCGTTTCCTGAACGCGCCTTCTCTCGAAGAGGTCATCTTCACCCGTTCGACCACCGAAGCAATCAATCTCGTCTCCTATGCCTTCGGCCACGATGCGATCGGAGAGGGCGACGAGATCGTGCTCTCCATCATGGAGCACCACTCCAATATCGTGCCGTGGCACTTTCATCGCGAGCGCCGCGGCGCAGTGCTGAAATGGGTCTACGTTCGGGAGGACGGCTCGTTTGACCTTGACGCCTTCGAAAATGCCCTGACCGAGCGCACGAAGCTTGTCGCCATCACCCACATGTCGAACGTGCTCGGCACCGTCGTCCCGATCAAGGACGTGTGCCGGATCGCCCGTGAACGCGGCATTCCGGTGCTGGTCGATGGCAGCCAGGCGGCGGTGCACCTTCCCGTCGACGTACAGGACCTCGGCTGCGACTTCTATGTCTTCACGGGCCACAAGGTCTACGGCCCGACGGGCATCGGCGTGCTCTGGGGCCGGATGGAGCATCTGGAGCGCATGCGGCCATTCAACGGCGGCGGCGAGATGATCGAGGACGTGACCGAGGACCGCGTTACCTACAATCATCCGCCTCACCGTTTTGAGGCCGGCACGCCGCCGATCGTGCAGGCGATTGGGCTTGGTGCCGCATTGTCCTATATGGAAAGCGTGGGTCGGGAGCGGATTGCTGCGCACGAGGCAATGCTGAAGGATTACGCTCACCAGCGGCTCGGCGAGATGAACTCGATCCGGATCTTCGGCGACGCGCCGGGGAAAGGGGCGATCGTCTCCTTCGAAATGAAGGGGGTTCACGCCCACGACGTGTCGATGATCATCGATCGAGAAGGGGTGGCAATCAGGGCCGGAACGCATTGCGCCCAACCCTTGCTTGCCCGCTACGGCGTGACTTCGACCTGCCGGGCGAGCTTCGGCCTCTACAACACGGTCGAGGAGGTCGATCGGCTCGCTTCCGCATTGCGGAAGGCCCAGGATTTCTTTGCGTGAGGACGTCATGACGGATCACAGCACCGCAGCCGCACGGGACGAGACGCAGGAAGGCCGTGAGCCGGCGGAGACGACCTCGACCATCCCGGCGGACGAACTGGACCGGATCACGTCCGACATCATCCAGGCTCTGAAGACGGTTTACGATCCGGAGATCCCCGCCGATATCTACGAGCTCGGCCTGATCTACAAGGTCGATATCGAAGATGACCGCTCGGTGGCCATCGACATGACGCTGACCGCGCCGGGTTGTCCGGTGGCCGGGGAAATGCCGGGCTGGGTCGAAGACGCCGTCAGCGCGGTTCCCGGCGTTGGTCCGGTGACCGTGAACATGGTGTTCGATCCCCCTTGGACACCCGATCGCATGTCGGAAGAGGCGCGTATTGCGCTGAACTGGTTTTAGGACCAACCTCTCGCGCTATATGCTGCGAAAGGACACTAGGGACTGAACAATGGTACGTGCCAAGTTTCAGGTACTGAAGCTGACGGAAGCGGCCGCGGACCGGGTCCGCGAGATCGTGGCCGGCGCCGACCGTCCCGTCGCGGGCCTTCGACTCAGCGTGCGCAAAGGCGGCTGCGCCGGGATGGAATATGCGATGGAACTCGTCGAGGCGGCCCAGCCAGGTGACGACCTCGTCGAAATTGACGGGGCCCGCATCTTTGTCGATCCGGCTGCGGTCCTTTTCCTGCTTGGGACCGAAATGGATTTCGAGGTGACGAAGCTGCGTTCTGGCTTCGTGTTCCGCAACCCTAATGAGGTATCGGCCTGCGGCTGCGGCGAATCCGTGGAGTTGCGGCCGGCCGATCCCGCTGCCCTCGAGCCCCAGGCAAGCTGAGGCTCCACCTTGCCGACCACAGCCGATCTCTTCCAGCGTCTTCGCCGCGATGCCGGTCCGACGTGGAGGCGCTACGTTGGACACCGCTTCGTTGAAGGCCTTGGCGACGGAAGCCTCCCGGAAGCGGCCTTTCGCCACTACCTCACCCAGGACTACCTTTTCCTGATCCACTTCGCGCGGGCCTATGCGTTGGCCGTCTACAAGAGCAGCACGCTCGACGAGATGCGCAAGGCCCATGCCGGATTGAAGGCGATCCTCGATGTCGAGATGGATCTCCATGTTCGCATCTGTGCCCGCTGGGGCGTGACGCCTTCGGACCTGGAAGTCACACCCGAGGCAGGGCCGACCATGGCCTATACCCGATATGTCCTTGAAACTGGCGTGCGCGGTGATCTGCTCGACCTGGAGGTGGCGCTGGCGCCCTGTATCCTCGGCTATGCCGAGATCGGTCGCACGCTTGCGCAACGGCCCGGGGCGATGCGGGAGTCAAACCCATATCGCGAGTGGATCGCCGAATACGCCGGCGAGGCGTTCCAGACGGTGGCCGCCGAGGCCGAAGCTGAGCTCGATCGCCTGGCCAGGCACGCACTTACCGAAGCGCGCTATCCGCGCCTGCTGAAAATCTTCGATGAGGCAACGCGTCTTGAGATCGATTTCTGGGACATGGGTTTGAGCGCAGCAAAACTCTGACGTCCCCCGGCGCATGACGAAACGTCAGGCGACCTGGATGCCGTCGTCCCGCGGCAGAACACCGACATCGTTTTCATCGCGGACGCAATTCCGTCCCGCTCGCTTGGCAGCGTAGAGCGCCGCATCGGCCCTGGCGATCAGGGATTGTGCGGTGTCCTTGGGGTGATGGGCCGCGACTCCGATGGAAATCGTGATCCGGCCGAGATGTTCCCCGGTCGACCGTTTCACCAACTCCTTGGAAATGACGGCGCGACGAATGTGCTCGGCGACGGTAACGGCCTGTGACAGCCCAGTGTTGGGCAAGATAATCGCGAATTCCTCGCCGCCGTACCGGCAGGTGATGTCATGGCCCTTGACGTTGTGCTTGACGGCAAGAGCCACGAGCCGCAGCACCTGGTCGCCGGTCTGGTGCCCATAATTGTCGTTGAACTGCTTGAAATGGTCGATGTCGGTCAGGAGCAGTGCCAGCGGAGCGTTTGCATCGGCGGCCTCGCACACCATTCGCTCCAGAATGTGATCGAAGTGCTTGCGGTTGTGGAGCGTGGTCAACTCGTCGGTCAGTGACTCGTGACGGATAGCTTCAAGATTTTCATGCAATGCCTTGATTTGTCGCCGCGATTCAATTATCTGGCGCTCAAGGTCGAGGTTGACGAGGCGGGCTTCTCTGGTCGCTTGAAGCAGATGAGCGGCGATTGCTTTTACCACATCCGGCTCATGCGCGTTCTCCAAGGCGGAGCAGGCCTCCTCCAGCAAGGCGCCGTAGTTTGCCGTGGTGTTGGCGCTGCGCGTCAGCAGCTCCATCGTGTCTTTCAATTCCGACGAGAACTGGCCACCCACTTGGCCGATGCGGTCGCCGAGGCGGTGGGGTGAGAGAAACTGATTGTAGATCGCCTGCAGGTCGTCGAGGGCCATGTCGCCATGCTCATGGAGCAGAGTGTTGACGGCCCTGTTCAGCGACTGATTGAAACCGGCAGCGTAGGTATACCAGAGCTCATAGAAGCGCGGGTATGCCGGAATGCGGTTGCGCCGGATATGGTCGAGCGCCATCTCCGCGTAGACGACAGTGCGCTGATGGTCTTCATCCTGGCTCATTGTGCCGCTCGCAAAGGATTGCATTCGACCAAACACGATCCCTTGCATTCCTGACCATGTACGGCCACTGAGTATGGTCAAAATTACCTAAGGAAAGCTTAATATCTTTCGCGCCAAAGATGTGGCTGGTTAGAATGTCGCGTGACGTGACGGAACAACTAGGGCAGGCGACACTTTCGGTCGTCAAACCCCTTCGTCAGACATTTCACCGTGTGAGAAACACCGGTTGCGGCATTCCTCAGGGGAAGGATCAGGCCTGGGTACTTAGCCGGCGCGTCGGGCCCTGGGATCCCGCAGCAGAAATGCAGGGACGTGGTCCCCGAGGCCAACGACCGGCTTGTCATCTGCGGCAGAAGCAGACTGCGTGCGAGGGCGTTTCGGCGTCGCGTCCTTGACAGACTTTTCCCGCCGACGATCTGCCGTCGAGGGCTTGTCCTCGACACGCCCGCGTGTCTTGCCCTCCGATGATCTCGATCCGGACGCCTTGCGGCGGTCTCCGGATTTCTGACCGCGGCGTGCCTTGCGTTCGGACCGGGCCGCCTCGAAATCTATCGGGTCGCCGAGCCAATCTATCTTGCGCTGGATCAGTGCCTCAATGGCAGTGAGATACTTCTCGTCGTCAGGACAAACGATAGAGTAGGCTACGCCGGAGCGACCCGCACGTCCCGTCCGTCCGATCCGGTGGACATAATCTTCCGCATGCGTCGGCACGTCGTAGTTGATGACGTGGCTCACGTCCGGAATGTCGAGACCGCGCGCGGCGACATCGCTGGCGACCAGCAGCGAGATCTGGCCCTTGCGGAACGCCTCGAGGGTCGCCATCCGGGTGCGCTGATCCAGGTCGCCATGGAGCGCGCCGACGGAGAAACCGTGCTTGTCGAGCGAGCGGAACAAGGTCGAGACGTCCCGCTTGCGGTTGCAGAAGATGATCGCGTTCTTCAGATCATCGGCCTCGCGGATCAGATCGCGAAGGCGCGCCCGCTTCTCGTAATCCTCGGAATCGGCCGCCACCAGCAGCTGCTTGACGGTTTCCGCGGTCGAAGAGGTCCTTGCCACCTCGACTCGCGCCGGGTTGTGCAGGAACGTGTCGACCAGGCGCTGAATTTCCGGCGGCATGGTCGCCGAGAAGAACAGCGTCTGGCGCGTGAAGGGTATCAGTTTGCAGATGCGCTCGATGTCCGGAATGAACCCCATGTCGAGCATCCGGTCGGCTTCGTCGATCACCAGGATCTCGACGCCCTGTAACAGCAGCTTGCCGCGCTCGACGTGATCCAGGAGGCGGCCGGGAGTTGCGATCAACACGTCGGCGCCGCGTTCGATCTTCTTGTCCTGATCGCCGAACGACACGCCGCCAATAAGCAGGGCAACATTGAGCTTGTGGTTGATGCCGTAGCGGCTGAAGTTCTCTTCCACCTGCGCAGCGAGCTCGCGCGTCGGCTCGAGGATGAGCGTTCGCGGCATGCGGGCGCGGGCGCGGCCCTTCTCCAGTAGCGTCAACATCGGAAGCGTGAAGGACGCCGTCTTTCCGGTACCGGTCTGTGCAAGACCGAGGACGTCGCGGCGCTCGAGAACATGCGGAATGGCGCCGGCTTGAATGGCGGTCGGTTCCTTGTAGCCCGCCGCCTCGACGGCTGCGAGAACCTTCTCGCTCAGGCCGAGTGAGGAAAAACTCATGACACCTATTTACGTTGGATTGCTTCGGTCTGCAGGCGGTCGTGGCGACCGCTCGCACAGTCCGATTGCGGCGCACACTACAGTCCAAAAGAAAAATGTCAATGGAAGACCGCAATGTAGCGCCGACGAATTACGTCTCATCATCTCCCGGTCGATTGGATGCGGCTAGTTACTTACGGGCTGAAAAACGTACTTGTCCAGATTTTCGAGGTCAATGAACAGTTCGTAGGCGGTCTCCGTTTCATCCGACGGCTGAAAATCGACGAACGCGACGACACCGTGCGCATCGGCTTCGCTGCGCAAATCCTCGAGACGTCGCGACGTGGTCCCGACTTCCGCGACTTCCACCGACTGCAAGAGCTGCCCGCCGTCGCGGACCTGGATGAAAAGACGATCCGACACCGGACCGCGAACGATCACGAAGCGCACCGGCGTATCGGCGGGTCCAGATACGACTCCGATCTGCAGGATGTCATCCGGTAGGGCACGGACAAGCTCGGCGACCGGATCGGCGGCCGAGGGGGTCACCAGTCCCAGCAAGATGGTTGATACAAGGGCTGCAAGGCGGAGCTGCATGGAGGCGGTCTCCCGTCGCGGTCCGATTGGCCTCGGGGGCCGGCATGGCGTCAGGCCAGGATCAACGTGATGCGGCGGCCATCGTTGGCACCAGCCCCGGATCACGGCCCGACGGGGGCAGCCGATCGGGGTAGAAATTGCGGAAGTCGTGACGATAGCGGCGCCGGACCAGTTCAAACACCCAAGGATCAAGGGTGTTGGACGTTCGAAGGTCCCGCTCGCGATAGGGCGCGACACGCGCGGGTAGGTCGCCGATGTCGACGGTGCCACGATCAGACAGGAGCTGACGCAGGCTGAACCAATCGCTTTCGAGGCGCTCGAACCGCACGAAGAACTGTGGGATGAACCTTCCCTTGTAGGCGAGGATCGCCGTCTGGCTTCGATACTGGTTCTCAGCGGTCAGGTCACCGATCTCGCAGATGCGGATCGTGAAATCGCGGAACGACATGTTCGGCTCAAAGCCACGCATCTTCCAGCTGTCGGGTAAGTCGCTGCGATCCTCGATCTGACGCCGGTAGCAGGCGGCCAGCCGGGTCAGTGGGTCGCGCAGAACCGTGAAGACGAACAGGTTCGGATGGCGGCGCTGCAGTTGCCGGGCCGTCAGCAGTTCGGCACCGTCGATCCACGGCACTCCGGACTTTCCGGGCAGGAGATCGGGGCTGGCAACGAGCTTGCCAAGCGTTCGGCGCACGACGTCGCTTGCAGCGTTGGGCACTCTGGCATAGGCGAAGCCGAGGTCGGGAAACGCCAGAAAATGATGCTCGCGCAGCGGTCTGCGTCGTCTGTCAAAGGCGTTGTAAAGGGCCTTGAGCATGGCCTGGCGCACTCGGAAAACTGATCGGAGCCTGAAGACGGATTTCGTTATACGCCGGCGGGACGCCGAACCCAAGGGCTTCTACTTGCCTATGCGCCTCCCACAAGCGGCTGGTGGGTACGTGCCTGGCTCAAATGTCGAGATTGCCGGCAAACTCCGCTCTTTCCTGGATGAACAGGAAACGGGCCTCCGGCCTGTTACCCATCAGTCGCTCGACCGTGTCGCGAGTGGGCGTATCGTCCTCTTCCTCTATGGCAACCTGCAGCAAGGTGCGCCGGGCAGGATCCATAGTGGTTTCCTTGAGTTGGGCCGGCAGCATCTCGCCCAGACCCTTGAAGCGGCTGATCTCGACGGCGCCCTTACCCTTGAACTCGCGCGCCAGCAGTTCGTCCTTGTGGCGGTCGTCGCGGGCATAGGCGGTCTTGCCGCCCAGGCTCAGTCGGTAAAGCGGGGGAACGGCGAGGTAGAGATGGCCGCTTCGGATCAAATCCGGCATCTCGCGGTAAAAAAAAGTGATGAGAAGAGAGGCGATATGAGCGCCGTCGACGTCGGCATCGGTCATGATGATGACCTTCTCGTAGCGCAGGTCGGAGTCGCGGTAATGTGCCCGGGTTCCGCAGCCGAGCGCTTGGATCAGGTCAGCGAGCTGCTGGTTGGCGGCTAGTTTGTCGCGCCCGGCATTGGCGACATTGAGGATCTTGCCCCGCAGAGGCAACACCGCCTGGTTCGCCCGGTTGCGCGCCTGCTTGGCCGAGCCGCCGGCCGAGTCGCCCTCGACGATGAACAGTTCGGTCCCGCCCGCCTGACTGATCGAACAGTCCGCGAGCTTTCCCGGAAGGCGAAGCTTGCGCACCGCCGTCTTGCGGGCGACATCCTTTTCCTGGCGCCGGCGAAGCCGTTCCTCGGCCCGGTCGATCACCCAATCGAGCAGGCGGTTGGCCTGGTTGGGCGATGCCGCCAGCCAATGGTCAAAGGCATCGCGGACGGCATTCTCCACGACGCGCGTCGCCTCCGTCGTCGCCAGCCGGTCCTTGGTCTGGCCGACGAATTCCGGCTCGCGGATGAAGACGGATAGCATCGCGCCTGCCGACGTGACGACGTCGTCGCCGGTGATGATTGCAGCCTTCTTGTTGCCGACGAGCTCCGCGTAGGTCTTCAGGCCGCGCAGCAGCGCGTAGCGCAGTCCGGCCTCGTGAGTGCCGCCCTCCGGAGTAGGGACGGTGTTGCAGTAGGAGTTGATGAAGCCGTCGCCGGCGAACCAGGCGACCGCCCATTCGACCGCGCCGTGTCTGCCGCTGTGCGCAGTCTTGCCGGCGAAGATTTCGTCGACGACCCGCCGCTCATTGCCGAGGGCATCCGAAAGGAAGTCCCGGAGCCCGCCGGGAAAGTGAAAGACGGCCTCCGAAGGGATCTTGTCGCTGTCGCGGATCAGTTCGGGAGCGCAGCGCCAGCGGATCTCGACACCGGAGAACAGATAGGCCTTCGACCGTGACATCTTGAACAACGTGGCCGGCCTGAAGGCAGCGCCTGCCTCGAAGATGGTCGGATCGGGCCGGAAGCGGACCATCGTGCCGCGCCGGTTGTGCACGTCGCCGACCGTTTCCAGCGGGCCCTGGGGGATGCCGCGCCGAAACACCTGGCGGTAAAGCTTTCGGGCGCGCGCCACCTCGACCACAAGTTCCTCGGAAAGCGCATTGACCACCGAAGCGCCGACACCGTGAAGACCGCCCGACGTCTCGTAGACCTTGCTGTCGAACTTCCCGCCGGCGTGCAGCGTGGTCATGATCACTTCGAGCGCCGATTTGCCGTGGAACTTCGGATGTGGATCGACGGGCATGCCGCGACCATTGTCCGTGACCGTCAGAAATCCGTCCGCGGCGAGCGAGACGTCGATCCATGTGGCATGACCGGCAACGGCCTCGTCCATGGAGTTGTCGATCACTTCCGCGAAAAGGTGGTGCAGCGCCTTCTCGTCCGTGCCGCCGATATACATGCCCGGCCGGCGGCGCACGGGTTCCAAGCCCTCGAGGACTTCAATGTCGGCGGCCGTGTAGTCGCCGTCGTGCCCGGCACGATCATCGGCCTGGGGCGCGCGTTTGCCATTCCTCGACGCCGTGGTTTGGCGCGGAACCGCCCGCTCCGTCGGCGACATCGCAGGGCCCGAGGCCTGCTCAAGGGCAAACAGATCGTTCTTGGCGCTCATAGGCACATGTCCGTATTGGGATCAATCGTCTCGTCCGGGCCGTATAGGGCTTCGGAGCGACGAATCACACCCCATTGTCTCAGGGTCAGGCGTTTCGGGCAAAACAACGGAGATGCGCCGCCGACCAACAACCGAATGTCAATTCGTCGCCGGTAGCGTCATCGGTGGTCAGCGCCCGGCCAAAGTCAGAAGAGGACGTTTGGCGGGGGCTGTTCCGTTCACGGATCGGGGGTCCTCACACAAATCTTACGCTGCGGCCCTGAGTTGGCATGGGCCCTGTTGGTTTTGACGAGCGGATGTTCCCGAATGGTACTTGCAGATATGCGATTTCGTCGCAAAATCTGTTGTCGCCGTGCAACAGTCGCTGCTTACTCGCGGGTTCTTCGGCAAATGTGAAGGGTTCCGCCGCCATTCGGCCACGTTTCGGCGGCTTCGGTCGAGTATAAGAAGGCAAGTCGAGAGATCCGGCTTATGTCGGTGTAGCGTTCCGCAATTGCAAGTCCCGCGAGCAGGGCATTAGCAACTTTCGTGTGGTGGCGAATGTGTGGCAATTCGCGGAGCTACAGTGACGGAAAATGAGAGGTTTTACAGAAAGAGTCGCAATTTCAACGAGCTATCGTTTGGCATTGCGCCGGTTTGAAGTCCTACATTCGCCGTGAAGCGATCGCATATTGCGGTCCAAGAAATAACGAGGCGGACCGACAACGGAAATGGTCCGCTCGAGATGCAGGGCCCATCGCAGACCGTGGTGGGGATTGTCTCTCTGAATCGGATGCCCGCCGGACTTGGACGTGACCGGATCGTCCGATTTGCGGAGGGTGGAAAACACAATAGGCCAGGACGCAGCGCTGACCCGGCGACCGGCCATTAAAGACAGGGAAAGGTGGCATCTCCAGGCTCGCCTGGACGATGTGACAACAACAATGCACAGTCTCAGGTCCCATCTGCTTCTTCTCGGCCTGCTTGCCGTATTTGTCGCAGGCCCTGCCAGTGCACTGGACGGAGAAAAGGTCAAGGAAGGCGGCTCAATCGGACCGGCGGATCTATCGCCGGGCGAAGCCTTGAGGGCCGGCGCGAAATTCTATTATTCCGGCGACAAGCAACGCGCCCTCGACTCCCTCCAATTCGCCGCCAAAAACGGTCATCCCATGGCCGCCTGGAAGCTCGGGCGGATGTATGCCGCCGGAGACGGCGTGCCGGAAGACGACCTCAAGGCGTTCGAGTACTTTCGCCAGGTGGCGGCGCAGTTCGCTGATGACAGCCCGACGTCGCCGCGTGCGCCCTTTGTCGCAAGCGCCTTCGTCGCGCTTGGCTCCTATTATCTCACCGGCATCAAAAACACCGCGGTCACGCCGAATGTCGCCCGGGCACGTGAGTTCTTCACCTACGCGGCATCCTATTTCGGCGATGCCGACGCACAGTACCGGCTTGGCAAGCTCTATCTCGACGAAGAGGATGCCGATCAGCATATGGCGGCACGGTGGCTTAATCTCGCCGCCCAGAAAGGGCACGTCGCGGCTCAGGCAGAGCTTGGCAACCTGCTTTTCAACTCCAACTTCAACGGCGACAGCAAGGCGCGCGGGCTGATGTGGCTGACGATTGCCCGAGATCGTGCGACCGGCGCCGATCTGGACTGGATTGTCGAGGCTCAGGAACGCTGCTTTGGCCTTGCTGATGAAACCGTGCGCCGAGCTGCGACTCGGATGGCCAAACGCTGGCTGGAAAAATCCTCCGCAGTCGCTTCCGCGCACTAGAACGCGCGCGCCATCTCGCCCGGTGCGAGGCCGAAGCCCACAGGGCCGGGAAGCTTCATGCCTTGTTGTCCCTGACCGGCTGCGGCGAAGTTGGAGCAGATTCGGGCCTGGTCGTTTCGGTGCCGTCGATCTCAACGGCCGAGTCGGTCGGCAGCTTGCCGAGCAAGCAGCCTTCCTGAAGCAAGCGCCAGGAAGTGTTGTTCAGAACCATTTCGCACCGAGCCAGACGCGGCCCGTTCGGCCCCTTGAGGCAGGCCGTGGCACCAAGTTCGAAGTTCTGCCCGCCGAACCGGCAGGTGCAATCGATCGCACGTGCCGGCGCGGCGAAGGGTCCGAGCAAAAACGCCGCTAGGATGGTTCCCACCGCAATTGCGCCCGCAACGCCGATCGGCTCGGGGCGGAGCTTTCGGACCGGTGTCATTCCTGAAGTCTAGCACCGATCGTCGGCCCGCTACAGCGTGCTTTCGAGCGGCGCCCAGCCATTGATCCGGGTCCATAGCACGGGCTCGGGCGTGTCGCCGATGACGTGATAGACGTCATAGGCTGCCGCCGTCATGCAGGCGTGGTTGGGAAGGATCCTGACCCGGCTTCCGACAGGGTAACGCCCGAAATCGAGCGCGGAGCCGTCACGGGTCGTGACATAGCCGTGCTCCTGACTGACGCCAGCCACATAGAGGGTCTCATCGAGCGTCCCGTCTTCGCTCATCACCAACCCGTACCCGCAGTCATTATCCTGCGATGCGCAGGAGCGGTCCTTGGACAATGCAAGTCCGCCGGCATCGAGGATCAGCCGGTTGAGATGGCGGGCGTGGCTGACGACGGTCGCCAGCACGGTGAGCGCGATATCGTCGAGGTCGCAGACGCCAAGATTGGCCTGAAACACGTCCTGAAACATGTAGACGCCGGCCCGCACCTCACTGATGCCGTCGTAAGATCGGCCATGGCGCGCCGTCGGCGACGAACCGACGCTGACGATTGGGCAGGGCAGGCCGGCTTCGCGCAGCGCCGCGGCGGCGGCGGTGGTGATAGAGCGCTCCTGCTCGGCCATCGCCTCAATATCGGCGCGTGACTTCGACGCGTAGCTTTCGCCGCCATGGGCCATCACCCCGGACAGCGTCAGACCGTCCGCTGCAACGATCGTCCGGGCAATGTCTGTCAGTCGTGCCTCGTCCGGCCTGAGGCCCGTACGATGCCGGTCGACGTCGATCTCGAGAAACACCCGGAGCGGCGGGCCGTCGAGGGACAGGTCGGCGAGCGCAGCGGCGGCGTCCATCGTATCGAGGCAAACGGCGACATCGGCCCCGCGCCGGTTCAAAGCCATCACCCGTGCGACCTTTGCCGGCACGATTGAGACAGCATAGAGAATGTCCGTCAGCCCGTTCGAGGCGAAATATTCCGCCTCGCGCAGGGTCGATACCGTCCACCGATCGGCCCCTTCGGCAGCACAATGACGAGCGACATCGATCGACTTCGCCGTCTTAAGATGTGGCCGAAGCGGTACGCCGAGCGCCTGGAACCGGGCGGACATGGCGCGAATGTTGGCGATGAGCCGTGCGTGGTCGAGCACGGCGCAGGGCGTTTCCAGTGCCGAGAGATCGGTCATTATGGCTTGGCGACTCCAGGGTGAAGGATCATGCCGCCAGGTCCACCCATACCGGAACGTGGTCGGACGGCTTCTCCCAACTGCGGACATGCGAATCGATGCCGCAGCCGATCAGGCGGTCGGTTGCCTGGGGCGACAGCAGGATGTGGTCGATGCGGATGCCGTTGTTCTTCTGCCAGGCGCCGGCCTGATAGTCCCAGAAGGTGTAGATGTCCGGCGCCTCGGTCGTGGCCCGCACGGCCTCGGTGAAGCCGAGGTTGAGCAGCGCTCGGAAGGCACGGCGGCTTTCCGGCTGGAAAAGGGCATCATTCACCCAGGCTTCAGGCGTCTTGGCGTCAATCGGATCGGGAATGACATTGTAGTCGCCGAGCAGCAGGAACGGCTCCTCGAACGCCAGCCGGGACGTGGCGTGCTGGTGCAGTTGCTCCATCCAGCGCAGCTTGTAAGCAAATTTCTCCGATCTGATCGGATTGCCGTTCGGCAGATAGAGGCAGCCGATGCGCACGGCGGTTCCCTCCGCCGACACCACCGCTTCGATATAGCGCGATTGCTCGTCACCTGGCAGGTTGCGGAACACCTCGTCCAACGGCCGTTTCGACAGGATGGCAACGCCGTTGAAGCCCTTCTGGCCGAAGGTCGCGACATTGTAGCCGAGCGATTCGAACGGATCGCGGGGAAAGGCCTCGTCGACGGACTTGATTTCCTGGAGGCAGGCGATGTCTGGATTGGCCTCCGCGAGCCAGGCCAGGACGGTATCGATCCTGGCTTTGACGCCGTTGATGTTCCAGGTCGCGATCTTCAAGGCAGGCTCCCGGCCGCGGATGAGGGAGGCACGGGTCGACCCGTGCCCGGTCAGATCGAGAAGCTCGTGCCGCAGCCGCAGCCGGCCGTTGCGTTCGGATTCTTGATCTGGAACGACTGTCCTATCAGGTCGTCGACGAAATCGATCTCGGATCCGGCGATATACTGCAGGGAGATCGGATCGATCAGGACGGTGGCGTCATCGCGCTTCAGCACGAGGTCGTCATCCTCCTTTTCGCGGACGAGGTCGTATTTGTACTGGAAACCGGAGCAGCCACCGCCCTCGACGCTGACGCGCAGGACGGTGCCTGCCGGCTCCTGCGCCAGGATCTTGCCGATGCGCCGTGCGGCGCGCTCGGTCAGGGTGACGGATTCGATGGTCAGATCGGTCATCTGTACCGGGCCTTGCTGTCAGTGGACCGCCGCGCAATCGCGACAGAATTGTCGGGTGCGCACTGTCCAACACGTTAACAGATAGGTATGAAGCAAGTCATTGGCCGTCAACCGCATTGCTGCTGATCCAGGGAGCATCGAATGACCGCACCGCTCGGTTACGGAGCCCAGCCGCGGGCCCCTTATGCGGTCGATCCCGCGGCCAGCCGCGGCCGGCTGGTGGCTGAACCCGAAAGCCCGACCCGCACGCCGTTTCAACGCGACCGCGACCGCATCATCCATTCGACCGCCTTCCGGCGGCTGAAACACAAGACCCAGGTGTTCGTCTATCACGAGGGCGATCACTTCCGGACTCGCCTTACCCATACGATCGAGGTTGCCCAGATCGCGCGCTCGCTCGCCCGGGCGCTGCGGCTCGACGAGGATCTCGCCGAGTGCCTGGCTCTCGCCCACGACCTCGGCCACACACCTTTCGGCCATGAGGGGGAGGACGTCATGGAAGACTGCATGGCGCCTTATGGCGGCTTTGATCACAATGCCCAGTCGCTTCGGATCGTGACGAAGCTCGAGCGGCGCTATGCAGAGTTCGACGGTCTCAACCTGACCTGGGAGACCCTGGAGGGGCTCGTCAAGCACAACGGGCCGCTCGTCAGCCGCAACGGCGAGCCGTTGGGCAAGTTTGCCGGCCGGGAGTTGCCGTTTGCGGTGCGCAGCTACGCAGACAGCCAGGACCTCATGCTGTGGTCGTGGCCGAGCGCCGAGGCTCAGGCCGCTGCGATCGCCGACGACATCGCCTACGACGCGCACGATCTCGACGACGGCCTGCGGGCGGGCCTGTTCGAAATAGAGGCGATGCGCGACGTACCGTTCCTGGCCGATATCCTTCGCGAGGTTGACGGTCGCTACCCCGGCCTAGAGTCCAGCCGGCGGATTCACGAGATCGTCCGCCGGTGTATCACCCGGATGGTTGAGGATGTGATTGCCGAGGCGATCAGGCGGATTGCTGCGCTCGATCCGCAGTCCGTGACCGACATCCGCGGCGCGAGCCATGCCGTGGTCGGGTTCTCCGCCGGCATGGCCGAGGCGGAGAAGGCGGTAAAGACGTTCTTGTTCGGCCACGTCTACCGTCACCATAGCGTGCTTGCCGTCCGCCGGGAGGTGGCGAGGATCGTGCGTGACCTCTTTTCTCTCTATATGGACGATCCTTCCCGGCTGCCGGACGAGTGGTGCCGCGATCTTGACGAAGGCGATCCGGCGCGCTGTGCCCGTCGGGTTTGTGATTATATTGCCGGCATGACCGATCGCTATGCCGTCGACGAGCATAGCCAGTGGTTTGACGACACACCGGAATTGCGATAGGCGGACCGCTGACGGGCGGGCAGGGCGAGGCCATGGCATGCAGTTCGCCTTGCCGTTTCCTCCTTTGAGAGTATTCGGCTAAAAATGGAAATATTGTTAGGGAGTTATTGCATCTTATTAAAGCATTACTTCGATTTCTGTGATGCCGCGTTTCAAAGTGAAGCCTGTAGAAGCAGGCGCGTTTCGACCAGCGAGTGACCCATGAACCTTTTTGCCGACTTCACCGATCGCGTTCGTGCTGCTGTGAGCGCGCTTGAACCTGGTGCAGGCGCGGACGACCTGGCGCGGATCGTGGTGGAGCCGCCGCGCGATCCGGCTCATGGTGATCTTGCCACCAACGCGGCCATGGTCTTGGCACGGCCGCTGAAGACCAGCCCGCGCGAGCTGGCAACGAAGATTGCCGGCCGCCTCGCGGAGGACACCGAGGTCGAGAGTGCCGAGATCGCGGGCCCCGGCTTCATCAACCTGCGGCTCGTGCCCGCAGTATGGGAGCGCGTGCTGGCAGCCGTGATCGCCGAAGGCGACGGCTTTGGCCGCTCGGCGATGGGCGGTGGGCGCAAGGTGAACGTCGAATACGTTTCGGCCAATCCGACCGGGCCAATGCACGTCGGTCACTGCCGCGGTGCGGTGGTTGGCGATGCGCTTGCCAATCTGCTGGCCTATGCCGGCTTTGACGTGACGCGCGAGTATTATATCAACGACGCCGGCTCGCAGGTCGACACGCTCGCCCGGTCTGCATTCCTGCGCTACCGAGAAGCCCTCGGCGAGGCAATCGGCGAGATCCCCGACGGCCTCTACCCGGGCGACTACCTCATACCTGTCGGCAAGAAGCTTGCCGAACAGTTCGGCCCGCGGCTGAAGGACATGGTGGAGGAGGACTGGCTGCCTCTTGTCAAGGCCGCAACGATCGATGCCATGATGGGGCTTATCCGCGACGATCTCGCGGTGCTCAATGTCCATCACGATGTGTTCTTCTCCGAACGCACTTTGCACGACCGCGCCGAGGGCAACATGTCGGCGATCGACGAGATGCTTGATGAACTGCGCGAGCGCGGCCTCGTCTACACCGGCACCTTGCCGCCACCCAAGGGACAGGTTCCCGAAGACTGGGAGGACCGCGAGCAGACCCTGTTCAAGGCGACCGAGTTCGGCGACGATATCGATCGGCCGCTGAAGAAGTCCGACGGCTCCTACACCTACTTCGCCGCCGACGTGGCCTATTTCCGCTCCAAGTATCGTCGCGGATTCAAGGAGATGGTCTACATTCTCGGCGCCGATCATGGCGGCTATGTCAAGCGGCTCGAGGCCGTTGGCCGGGCCATCGCTGGCGACGAGGCCAAGGTCATCGTCAGGCTGTGCCAGCTCGTCAAGCTGTTCCGCGGTGGCGAGCCAGTCCGCATGTCAAAGCGGTCCGGTAATTTCGTTACCCTGCGGGAAGTTGTGGAGGAGGTCGGCCGCGACCCGGTGCGGTTCATGATGCTGTTCCGCAAGAACGACGCCCCGCTCGACTTCGATTTCCAGAAAGTCACGGAGCAGTCCAAAGACAATCCAGTATTCTACGTCCAGTACGGCCACGCCCGGTGCCGGTCGGTGCTTCGTCAGGCGGCGGAGGATCTGCCGGATGAAGACTTGTCGGAAAATGCGCTGGGAACTGCTGATTTCAGCCGGCTTGCGGACAAGAGTGAGCGTGACCTGATCGCCCGTCTGGCGTCCTGGCCCCGACTGGTCGAAGCGGCCGCCGAAGCACACGAACCCCATCGGGTTGCTTTTTTCCTGCATGAACTCGCCAGTGCTTTCCATGCGCACTGGAATAGAGGCAAGGATCTGCCTCAATTACGCTTTATTAACGTTGCAGATCGACAAACGACATTGGCGCGACTCGCACTTGTTCGAGCAGTCTCTTTGGTTCTTGCTTCGGGACTTGCTATTCTCGGGGTCGATGCGCCGGAAGAAATGCGCTGACGGGGCGGCAACGGGCCGCTCCGTCGGTAGTGAAGCGGAGAACCCGTCGTCATCATGACCAATCGCTCCAACTTCCCGATGCCCAGTAGCCATCGTCCGGCTGGCAGAGAGCCTGAGGACGATGTCTTTGCCGGGTTCGACGAGGACCCACTGGTCGAACTGGCGCGGATCGTCAGTGAAGGTACGGGAACCCGGAACGTCTCTGAGCCGCACCTCGAGGATCCGGCGTCGGCGGCGACGGACTACGACTACCGATACGATGCCGAGCCTGCCGGGCCGACGGAGGCGGACTGGTCTGCGAACGACCGCGATGAAACGGATCCGTATCAGGAGACCTCTCCCTTAGAAGACGCAGAGCACTATCCGTTCGATCCTGATGAAGGTTATGGCGAGGAGTCCGCGACGATCGGTCGAGACGCCCCGCACGGCGGCGTCAGGGACACGTACTACGGTGAGGAGGCCCTTGCGGCGGAAGCGGATCGTCTGGGCATTGCTCCCGACTACGCAGCCGACCATGACGCCGCGGCTTCCGCCTATGCCGAAGATCCGGCTCTGTCTGCTCGCTACGATCAGGACGTGACCTACCAGACGTATGACGACCCCGCCCACGAGCCCACGACGTCGCATGTTCCGATCGACACCCTGGCTGCGGATCTGACTGCCGGGCTCGAGGATGAGCTGCGCTCGGCCGTCGACGCTGGGGTCGGGGAGCAACTGGCATCGCAGTTCGATACGCAGGATGAGGACCTGTTCGAGGAGAGCGGGCCGGCCGCTCCCTATCAGCCGACGGCGTATGCCGAGGAAGAGCAGCCGGCGGCATTTGCGGAAGAGGACGAGTGGGATCACGAAGTCGAGCCCGCTTACGCGTCCCCCGCATACCCGTCCAGTGTGGCTGCACCGTATGGAGCCGCCGAAGGCTACGATTACGACTACGATGAAGAGCCGCCAGCAGAGGGCTATGATATCGATGCGGTTGCCCGTGCGATGCACGAGAGCGATCCGGCCCTGTTCGGGCATGGTGTTCTGCCGCCCCACTCGGCTGCGGAAGAGGCTGCGGCACCCGAGGGGCGCCGTCGGCGCGGTTTCATGGCTGCCGCCGTGGTCGGCGGCCTCGTCGTCGTGGGAGGCGGCGCCCTCGCGATGATGAACATCGGCGGGGGCGAGGCCGATGCCGGTCCTCCGCCGGTCATCGTCGCCGACGCCGGGCCGTTAAAAGTTTACCCGGAGCCGGTGGAGACGGACGCTCAGCCGCAGAGCAAGCTGATCTATGAGCGTGTCGGCGGCGTGACACAGCCGCACGAAGAGCGGCTTGTTGTTCAGGAAACCCCGCCCGTCGCTTCACTGCCGCCTGCGCCCGTTGACGCTACGGCGCCGACCGCAGCCAATACGCCCGCAAGCCCGCGCCGTGTCCGTACTGTCGTGGTGCGGCCGGACGGCTCGATCATCGAGGCCGAGGACGCGGACAATACCGCCGATACCCTGCCGTCGCCGACACCCTCTGAGTCGGCGGCCGCGATCCCACAACTGCCGACCAGCGACGCGTCCGGTGAACAGAATGGGGCTGAGTCAGCGCCGGAACTGCCTGCGCAGGACGTCACAACTGCTGCGGCGACACCGTCGGCACCGGAGGACGATCCGCAAGTGCCCGAGACGCCGCCGCCGTCCGCCTCGGCCGATGGCGGGGACTCGGTGCCGAAGCCTAAGCCGACCGACGTGCCCGTGCGCGTGGCCGCAGCGCCTGCCGCGACGGACTCGGCCACTGCGGCGACGACCCGTTCGGCCTCGTCCGGTCCGCTTGATCTGACTAGCTCCGCTGATCAGCCGACCCGGACGGCGGCTGTGCCGGCCGCTGCCTCCGCCACGGTGCCGAGCGGCGCCTATCTGGTGCAGGTGTCGTCACAGCGGACCGAACAACAGGCACAGACGGCTTTCGCGGACCTGCAGAGGCGTTTCCCGACGATCCTCGGCAACGCAACCCCCGTGATCCAGCGTGCCGACCTTGGCGAGAAGGGCACGTTCTATCGGGTTCGCATCGCTTCGTCGTCACGCGAGGAGGCCGAGCGACTCTGCAACAACCTGAAATCTGCCGGCGGGGACTGCTTCGTTCGCAGGAATTGACGACCGCGCTCCTGCGCTCGGCGACAATAGGGCGTAGGCGCTGGGTGTGCGCAGGTCGCTGGCTTCGGAGTCGGCCCGCCATCGATGAATTTGAAGGGTCCGGGGCGGCACGGCGGCCTCCACAGCAGTGCCGCGGATGGTTTCGGCCCCATATTGCCCATTCCTGCAACAGGATCGCCTTGATCCTTTGCATCCGGATCGTTTCCCGATGACCAAGGCCTTCATCACCGGCTGTGCCGGATTGCGGCTGAGCGCCGAAGAACGCAGATTTCTTGCCGACGAGCGCCCGTTCGGACTGATTCTATTTGCGCGAAACGTCGCTGCGCCGGAGCAGGTTCGCGACCTGGTCGCCGAGTTTCGCGACTGTGTTGCCGACCCGGACGCGCCGGTGCTGATCGATCAGGAGGGTGGCCGGGTCAGGCGGCTCCGGCCGCCGCACTGGCCGGACTACCCCGCCGGCGAAGTCTATGGCCGGCTTTACGGAGCAGACCCGGATCGCGGCAAGCGTGCGGCTTGGCTCGTGGGGCGGCTGATTGCTGCCGATCTGACGGACGTCGGGATCACGGTGGACTGTCTGCCGATCGTCGATCTGCGCTTTCCGGAGACGGACAATGTGATTGGCGACCGGGCCTTTGGCTCGACGCCGGATGTTGTCGCGGCGGTCGGCCGTGCCCAGGCTGACGGGCTTGCCGCAGGCGGCGTCCTCCCGGTGCTGAAGCATATTCCCGGCCACGGCAGGGCCACGGTCGACAGTCATCTTGAGCTTCCGGTTGTCGATGCCGCGATTGATGAACTGTCGGCTCATGACTTCGAGCCGTTCCGCCGCCTCGCCGATCTGCCGTTCGCCATGACGGCGCATGTCGTCTATACCGCGCTCGATCCGGACCGCTGTGCCACGCTGTCACCGACGATCATCGAAAAAGTGATCCGCACCGACATCCAGTTCGCCGGGTGCCTGCTGAGTGATGACGTCTCGATGAAGGCTCTGGGTGGTCCGATGCGGGACAGGGTCAAGGGTCTCCTTGCCGCCGGCTGCGATCTCGCCTTGCATTGCAACGGCGATTTCGCCGAAATGCGCGAAGTGGCCGCGGCGGCCCCCATGCTGACGGGAGGCTCTGCCACGCGGGCGCAACAGGCGAAGGCAAGCCGCCGGCAGGCCGAGCCGGCCGATCGCGCCGCGCTCAGGGCCGAATTCGACAGCCTGCTCGCGGGGCGGCTTGCCTGACGGAACCGGCTGACGGCTGTCCGAAGGAGAGTGTCAATAGCGCAGTCAAAACCACCGCAGGAACATGGGGCCCGCGTCAACCCTCCACCTGAGGGCGGACCGGCGGGCGATGGCGTCATGCCGCTTCCGTTCGATGCTCCTGACCCGCGGTCGGACTGGGCGACAACGGATCCGTCTCTTGTGGTCGATGTCGACGGGTTCGAGGGCCCGCTCGATCTGCTCCTTACCCTGGCCCGGAACCAGAAAGTGGACCTAACCAGGATCTCAATCCTGGCACTGGTCGAGCAGTATCTTGCCTTCGTTCAGGAGGCACGACGGCTCCGGCTCGAGCTTGCCGCCGATTATTTGGTGATGGCCGCGTGGCTCGCCTATCTCAAGTCGCGACTGCTGCTGCCCGATCCCAAGAACGAGGACGAGCCGACCGGCGAGGAGCTTGCCGCCGCTCTGGCCTTCCGGCTTCGCCGCCTCGAAGCGATGCGCAGCGCCGCGGCGCGGCTGATGGAGCGAAGCCGCCTCGGGCGCGACGTCTTCGCCCGCGGCATGCCCGAAACCATCTCGGTCGAACGCACCAACGTCTGGCATGCCAGCCTTTACGACCTGCTGGTCGCCTATGCCGCGCAGCGTCAGCGGCGGTCGGTCACCTCCGTACATGTGCGCCGGCGCACCGTCTGGTCGCTGCAGGAGGCGCGCGATCTTCTGGTCCGACTGGTGGGGCGCTCCGCCGACTGGGCGCCGATCGACCGCTATCTGGTGCGCTACCTTGCCGATCCGGAGCAGCGTCCGACGGTCCTGGCCAGTACCTTTTCCGCAAGTCTGGAGCTTGTTCGCGAGGGCGAAATCGAGCTAAGGCAGGCTGAACCCTTCGCGCCGCTTTACGTGCGCAGCCGATCCCCGGCGGAGGGGACCGGCGCATCGGACCGCGTGGGCAAGGACACCGCAGACGACGATGGATGAACGCAACCGGACAGGCGGGATCTTCGCGTCGGACGATGCCGTCCGCGTTCGCGACGGGCTGCGCATGCTTGAAGCCTTGCTGTTTGCCTCGGAACATCCCTTGAGCGTCGACGAGCTCCGCAGCCGCCTGCCGCAGGATCTCGACATTCCGGCTCTGCTCGACCGCCTTGCGGAGATGTACCGGACCCGCGGGGTCAATCTCGTGCACGTTGCCGGCAAATGGGCCTTTCGCACCGCCGAAGACCTTGCTTTTCTGCTCCATCGCGAAAGGGTCGAGGAGCGCAAGCTCTCGCGGGCCGCGCTGGAGACGCTGGCCATCATCGCCTACCACCAGCCGGTGACCCGTGCCGAAGTCGAGGAGATCCGCGGCGTCTCGACGTCGAAGGGAACGCTCGACGTGCTGATGGAAACCGGCTGGGTGCGCATGCGCGGACGGCGGCGCGCGCCCGGGCGCCCGGTCACCTATGGCACAACCGACCTTTTTCTGGAGCACTTCGGGCTCGCCGCCATCGGCGATCTGCCGGGCCTGGAGGAACTGAAGGGGACAGGCCTGCTCGACAGCGCGGTGCCGGCCGGCTTCCAGGTGCCGGCCCCTGACGACTCCTCCGCTTTGCGCGAGGATGAGGGGCCGTTGGAGGACGAACCCGTTCTTGATTTCGGTGCGGAGGCGCAGGACGACGACTGATGCGGGCGCTCGACAGGACTATGACCGCCGAGGCGTCCCGTCGTTGGGGCATTCGCGGCACGGCAGGGGCGACGATCGCTTCGCGGCTGACATTCGAGCACATCAGACACGATTATGGCGGTGTGCCTTCAGTCGATGATGTGTCCCTCGATATCGAACCGGGCGAAATCCTCTGCCTCCTGGGACAGTCGGGCTGCGGCAAAACGACGCTGTTGAGGATCGCGGCCGGCGTGGAGCGTCAATCCTCCGGCAGGGTGCTGATCGATGGCCACGAGGTCGCAGGGCCGAACAGGTTTCTGCCGCCCGAGCAGCGCGGCATCGGCCTGATGTTCCAGGATTACGCGCTGTTTCCGCATCTTTCGATCCTGGAGAACGTCGCGTTCGGTCTTTCGGGCCTCCCCAAGGCCGAAGCGCGAAAGGCGGCACTCGCCGCACTCGGACGGGTCGGATTGCAAGGCTATGCCGAGGATTACCCGCACGCACTGTCGGGCGGGGAGCAGCAACGGGTAGCCCTGGCACGGGCTATCGTGCCCCGCCCAGGCGTCCTGCTCATGGACGAGCCCTTCTCCGGCCTCGATCAGCGTCTGCGCGACAGCGTGCGAGACGAGACGCTGGCCGTATTGGGCGAGACCCGTGCCACGTGTATCCTGGTGACGCACGACCCCGAGGAGGCCATGCGCATGGGCGATAGAATCGCGCTTATGCGCGCGGGGCGCCTTGTCCAGGTCGGGTCGGCGCACGATCTTTACGACAGACCCGCCGATCCATTTGTCGCGCGCTTCTTCTCGGATCTCAACGAGCTGGAGGGCAGGGCGCTCGATGGTGTCGTGGAGACGATCTTCGGATCCCATCCGGCCGCCGGGATTGCAGCGGGAGATCTGGTTGAAGTCTACCTGCGGCCGCAGGGCGTCCTGCTCGGTGCCCCGGGCGAGGGACGTGAGGGCCGCGTGCTTCGGCGTCGTTTTGTCGGCGAGGTGGATTTGGTCGACGTGGCGGTCGACGGCATGGAACAGGTGCTGAAGGCACGCATTCGCGACGGCGGCCGCTTCGCCGTCGGCATGGACGTCGGTGTACGGCTCGACGAGCGTGACCTTTTGGTGTTCAAGCGTGATGAGCGTCGACGCGTGAATGGCAACGTCGCATCGGTTAAGCTTTCCAAGTGGCGGGCGTGACGACTTGGCGCCGTCAGCAGACGACAGCACTGGTTGCGACGCGGACGGCTTTGTTGCAATAGTGCCGCTCCGGCGTGGCGGCGCTGGATTGGCAGGGAGTTTGGTGTATGAGCATCGGCATTTGGCAGATCCTGATCATTGCGGTGATCGTCGTTCTGCTTTTCGGGCGCGGAAAGATCTCCGAACTGATGGGAGACGTCGCCAAGGGCATCAAGAGCTTCAAGAAGGGTCTCGCCGAGGACGACACCCCCGAGCCCAAGGATGCACCGAAAACCATCGACCACAAGGCGTCCGACCCGGTCGCAATGCAGAAGTCGGAAGATCAAACCAAGGCAGGCTGATCGGCCTCGCGCATGTTGGAGCAACGACGCCCTTTTGGAGGGCGGAGACGCGCTCCAGTGTTCTGAATTCGATCAGCTGAAGGCTCCCGCCGAATTCGGCCGGGGTTGCTGGTCCAGGGTCGGCGACAGCGCATGTTCGACATCGGTTGGACGGAACTTCTGGTGATCGCCGTGGTGGCGATCATTGTGGTGGGACCAAAGGACCTGCCGCGGATGCTGCGCGCCTTCGGACAGACCGTGGGCAAGATGCGCCGGATGGCGAACGAGTTTCAGTCGACCTTCAACGAGGCGCTGCGCGAGGCCGAAAAGCAGGCCGATATCGCGGACATGCGTAAGCAGGTCGAGGCGGCCGCCAATTTCGACCCGTTGGGTGATTTGAAGAAGTCGATCGAGCTCAAGCCGGACAAGGCGCCGAAGGCAGAGGCCACCACCCCCGAACCAGCCGCACCGACAAAGGCCGAGCCGGCGGCCGAGAAGGCTGATCAGGTGGAAGGCAACGCCGAGACGACTGCTGCGCCGGCGAAGCAGGACGACACCCAGGAGGCGGGTCCGCAAACGGCCAGCCAAGGGTCCAAGGCATGAGTCAGGAAGACATCGACGCCTCCAAGGCTCCGTTGATCGAGCATCTCATCGAGCTTCGGCAGCGGCTTCTCAAGTCGGTGGTTGCGATCCTGATCGCCTTCGTGGTCTGCTTCTTCTTCGCCTCCGACATCTTCAATATCCTGATCGTGCCCTACGAACGGGCGGCGGGCGCGCAGCGGTCCATCGAGCTGATCTACACGGCGCCGCAGGAATATTTCTTCACGCAATTGAAGCTGGCGCTTTTTGGCGCATTGTTCATCGCCTTTCCCGTCGTGGCGACGCAGATCTACATGTTTGTCGCTCCCGGCCTCTACAAGAATGAGCGCCGCGCCTTCCTGCCGTTCCTTGTCGCGACGCCGATCCTGTTCCTGATCGGCGCGGCGCTGGTCTACTTCATGGTCATGCCGCTTGCCATGTCGTTCTTCCTGTCGATGGAGCAGGCGGGCGGCGAAGGCAAGGCCAGTATTCAGCTTCTGCCGCGCGTCAGCGAATATCTCGGCCTGATCATGATACTGATCTTCGCTTTTGGCTTGGTATTCCAGCTGCCGGTGGCACTGTCGTTGCTCGGGCGGGTCGGGTTGATCACCTCCGAGACGCTGCGAAAGCGGCGCAAGTATGCCGTCGTGATCGCCTTCATTGCGGCTGCGGTCCTGACGCCGCCGGATCCGATCAGCCAGATCGGTCTTGCGCTTCCAACACTGCTTCTCTACGAAGTCTCCATCATTTCCGTCCGGCTCATCGAGAAGAAGCGCGCGGAGACCGAAGCCGCAGAGGCCGCGAGCGAGGGCGTCTAGGGCAGCTTGCGTCCTGTGGGACGCAGACGAACGGCTCTGGCACCTTGAGAGCGATCGACGTTGGGCGTTCCGATCGATTCGATTGAACGTTGCCCGCTCCGACGTGCCTCCCGGCGGCTCCGGTATCCTCGGCTTAGCAGACGGACGGAGTCCAACCAGCCGGGGGATCGTCATGTTCGACATTAGGTGGATCCGCGATAACGGCGACGCCTTTGACCGCGCGCTCGCCCGGCGCGGCCATGAGCCCGTCGCAGCAAAGCTGATCGCTCTCGATGAGGAGCGTCGGGCCCACCTCGCGCAATTGCAGTCCGCACAGGAGCGGCGCAACGCGGCTTCCAAGGAGATCGGCAAGGCCAAGTCGGCTGGCGACGAGGCTAGCGCCCAGGCGCTGATCGACGAAGTCGCCAAGCTCAAGTCCTTCGTGCAGCAGGGCGAGGAAGAGGAGCGTCGGCTCGAAGCGGCGCTGACCGACGCGCTTTCCGTTATTCCAAACCTGCCGCTCGACGAGGTGCCGGACGGGCCGGACGAGACCGGCAATGTCGAGCTCAAGACCTCTGGTCAGAAGCCGCAGTTCGACTTCACGCCGAAGGAGCATTTCGAGATTGGCGAGGCCCTCGGCCAAATGGATTTTGCCACGGCCGCCAAGCTGTCAGGCTCGCGGTTCGTCCTGCTCAAGGGCGAGTTGGCGCGGCTGGAGCGGGCGCTCGGGCAGTACATGATCGACCTGCACACCACGGAGAACGGCTATACAGAGGTGGCGCCGCCGTTGTTGGTGCGCGACGAGGCGCTCTACGGCACGTCGCAGCTGCCGAAGTTTGCCGAGGACCTGTTCAAGACCACTGCCGGTCACTGGCTGATTCCGACCGCCGAGGTTCCGCTGACCAACATGGTCGCCGGCGAGATCCTTGACGAGGCGGTGCTTCCGATCCGGGTCACGGCCCTGACCCACTGCTTCCGGTCCGAAGCAGGATCGGCCGGACGCGACGTGCGCGGCATGCTGCGCCAGCACCAATTCGTGAAATGCGAGCTGGTGTCGGTGACGACGCCGGAGACCTCGCTTGCCGAACTGGAACGTATGCTCGAATGCGCCGAGAAGGTGCTTCAGGGCCTCGGGCTGCACTACCGCGTCGTGACCCTGTGCACCGGCGACATGGGGTTCGCCTCGCAGAAGACCTACGACATCGAAGTTTGGCTGCCGGGGCAGGGGGCCTATCGCGAGATTTCGTCCTGCTCGGTCTGCGGCGACTTCCAGGCCCGGCGGATGAATGCGCGCTACCGCCCGGAGGGCGAGAAGGGCCTGCGCTTCGTCCACACGCTTAACGGCTCGGGCCTTGCGGTTGGCCGCACGTTGATCGCCGTCCTGGAGACCTACCAGAACGCCGACGGGTCGGTGACGATCCCCGAGGCGCTCAGGCCTTACATGGGCGGCCGGGAGCGGATCGGCTGAGGCGGCAGCGCAATGCGGATCCTACTCACCAACGACGACGGCATTCACGCCGATGGCCTTGAGGCTCTGGAGCAGATCGCGGCGGCCTTGTCAGACGATGTCTGGGTTATCGCCCCAGAGACGGACCAGAGCGGAACGGCGCATTCCCTGACGCTGCACGACCCGCTCCGGATGCGCCGCGTTGCCGAGCGGCGCTTTGCCGTACGCGGAACGCCGACGGACTGCGTCATCCTGGCGATTCGGGAAGTTCTCGACGGATTGCCGGACCTCGTCCTCTCCGGCGTCAATCGCGGCCAGAACGTTGCTGACGACGTGACCTATTCCGGAACCATCGCCGGGGCGATGGAAGGCACGTTGATGGGCGTGCGGTCGATAGCTCTGTCGCAGGCGTTCAAGCGGTCTCCCGATGGGGAGCCTGTCGATTATGCGACGGCGATCGCCCACGGGCCGGCTCTCATCGACAAGCTGACGCGGGTTTCCCTTCCCAAGGACACGCTGATCAACGTCAATTTCCCGGCCTGTCCGCCGGACGACGTCGCCGGGATCGACGTCACGCGGCAGGGTAAGCGATCGGTCGGCGCACTTTTCGTCGATCGGAGGACGGATGGGCGTGGCATGCCGTATTATTGGCTGGGGTTTCGTGGACAGGACGAGGATCCGGCGGTGCACACCGACCTGCGCGCCGTGCGCGACGGCTATATTTCCGTCACGCCGTTGAAGCTCGACTTGACCGCGGAGACTCTGCGTGAAGACTTGATGGGGGCACTGGCGTGATCGCCCGGCAAACCTGCCGTTCGCGTCATGATCAGATCGAATGTGCCGGGCGATGGCGAAACCGCCCGTTCCGTGCCCAGTTCCGCCCTGGGAGGGGCCATCGTGGCAGGGGATCAGAACGACGATAAGCAGCGCGGCGACCGCACCGACGACGAGGCGAAGGCGGGGCTCATTCTTGAGCTGCGCAGTCAGGGCGTCGGCGATCGCAAGGTTCTGTCGGCGATCGAGCGGATTCCGCGGCGGCTGTTTCTGTCGGCCGAACACCAGCGCTTCGCCTATCACGATACGGCGCTTCCGATTGAATGTGGCCAGACGATCTCGCAACCGATGATAGTCGGTCTGATGAGCCAGGCTCTCGACGTCAAGGCGGACCATCGCGTGCTCGAGATTGGAACCGGCTCGGGTTACCAGGCGGCCGTGCTCGGCCTGCTTGCCAAGGAGGTCCATACGGTCGAGCGCTACCGGACCCTGGCCGACCTTGCGCGCGAGCGGCTCGAGACACTGAGACTCTCAAACGTGACGGTCCATCTCGGCGATGGCACCCAGGGATTTCCGGATGAGGCCCCGTTCGACCGGATCATCGTGACGGCGGCTACGCCGGAAATTCCGCCGGCCCTCATCAATCAGCTCTCGGCGGGAGGGAAGATGGTGCTGCCGGTCGGTCCGCACAGCGGCGTGCAGAGGCTCGTGCTGGTCGAGAAGACAGACGCCGGCCTGAAGCAGACCGCGATCTGCGACGTCCGGTTCGTTCCGCTGGTGGAGGGTGTCGCAAGCCGGCTCTGATCCTGCAAAGGTTAAGCCTATCGGAGCAGCACGACGCAATGCCGATGCCAATCCCGCGCTCTTCGTGCGGTGAAAACCCCGTCAAAGCGCCAGATTTCCGCGAAAAGATCGTTCCGGCCGCCTCGCCTTAAGGCTTTGTCAACGTTACCTCGCTTTACTCTTGACACGAATTGGTGCGTGTCCGGGTTTGAGTAACGCCATGTCCATGCCGACGAGCAGCCAGCTTCCCCGTCTTCCTCTACGGACCGCTCCCGCGGTGCTTCTGGCGGGCCTCCTTGCGGCCTGCAGCGCCGGAACAGAGCGGTTCGAGGATCCGGTCTTCACCGGCTCGACGCAAAATCAGCGTGCGATCCTGTCGCAGTCGATGACACAGCCGAGCTACAACGACGTCGTTGCGGGACCCGCTGGCGGCTCCAGCAACAGCGTGCAGTCGTCGCCGCTGCCGTCGACGGCCTCCACGTCTGCCGCAACCACGGCGATCGGGGGAGGCGGCACGCCTTCAACAAGCATGGCAGCCGCGCCGGTGTCGACTGAAGCGCCGATCACGGTGCGTGGCTGGACGACCGCAGGAGGTAGTCGCGTCACGGCCAAGGGCGGTGACACAGTGTCCTCGGTGGCAAATCGCTACGGTGTTCCGGCCGCAGTACTTGCAGACGTGAACCGGCTCGATCGCGATGCAGTGCTGTCACCCGGTCAGGCGATCGTCATTCCCACCTACGTCTCCGGGGAGCGCACGGCGACCGTTGCGCAGTCCGACCGGAGCGAGCCGGTGCGTTCACCGCCGGCTGGCGCAACTGCCGGGCAGTCGATTGCCGGGCGCGCTCCGCTGCCCGAGGCCAAGCCGGCGCCCGTGCGGGTTGCCGCGCTCGGCGCCCAGCCCGTGCTCACCGCAGAGGCGCCGCGGAGCAAGCCGGAGGAGGCCAAGGCAGCACCGGCCGTGGTCCGGGAGCCTTCGGCGCCTGCCAACAACGTAACGCCCGTCGCGCTCGCGCCGGTCGACGCTACCCCGCAGCCGGCCGCTCTCGTCACCACGACGCCGACGGACGATGCCTCGGAGGCGAAGTCGTCAGCCACGGATGGCGAGCGCCGCTTCCGCTGGCCGGTACGCGGCCGCATCATTTCCGATTTTGGTGTGAAGCCGGGTGGCACGCGAAACGACGGTATCAACCTTGCCGTGCCCGAAGGTACCGAAGTCAAGGCAGCCGAGGACGGTACGGTGATTTATGCCGGCAATGAACTGAAGGGTTACGGCAATCTCGTTCTCGTGCGGCACGCCGATGGCTGGGTCTCTGCTTACGCCCACAACAACGATCTCACGGTCAAGCGCGGTGATACCGTCCGGCGGGGCGACACAATCGCCCGGGCCGGCGCCTCGGGGTCAGTATCGCAGCCTCAGCTCCATTTTGAACTGCGGAAGGGCAACAAGCCGGTGGACCCGCTTCTCTATCTTTCCCGGAGCTGACCAGAACAGGCAACGCTGACTGCGCCCGGTTCGTCGTAACCGGGCGCAGATCATTTGCGCGCCTTGTCGCCCAGCCGCAATTTCAATCCAGACGCTTACCGAGACGGCCGGCGAGATCCTGGATGAATTGGAAGGCGACGCGGCCGGAGCGGCTGCCGCGGGTCGTCGCCCATTCCAGCGCCTCGGCACGCAGCGCCGCCGGATCATAGGCGAGATCATAATGGGCCACATAGCCATCGATCATCGCCAGATAGTCGTCCTGGCTGCACTTGTGAAAGCCGAGCCAGAGCCCGAAGCGGTCGGATAGCGATACCTTCTCCTCGACGGCTTCTCCTGGATTGATCGCGGTCGATCGTTCGTTCTCGATCATGTCGCGCGGCAGGAGGTGGCGCCGGTTCGACGTGGCGTAGAACAGGACGTTGTCCGGCCGCCCTTCGATCCCACCCTCCAGAACTGCCTTGAGCGACTTGTAGGACGTATCGCCGCCGTCGAAGGAGAGATCGTCGCAAAAGACGATGAATCGGTGCCGGTTTGCCTTCAGGTGCCTCATCAGCCGCGGTAGGCTGTCGATGTCTTCGCGGTGAATCTCGACGAGCTTGAGCCGGCCGCCATCCGGGCCGGTTCCCACGCTGGCGGCAACGGCAGCGTGCGCGGCCTTGACCAGCGACGATTTGCCCATGCCGCGAGCGCCCCACAACAGAACGTTGTTGGCCGAAAAGCCGCGAGCGAAGCGCTCCGTGTTGTCAACCAGAAGATCGCGCATCCGGTCGACGCCGCGGAGCAGCCCGATGTCCACTCGATTGACCCGCTCCACGGGCTCGAGCTCTTCCGGATCGCTGTGCCAGACAAAGGCATCGGCCGCCTCGAAATCTGGCACCAGCGGCGGCCGCGGAACGGCGCGCTCGATCAGGTCGGCGAGGCGATCCAGCCTGGCCAGAATGGGGGTGAGTTCGGACGTCTGCGGCATATCGAGATGGTGCTCCGCGATGGTCGTGCGGTGGGTGGCCTGTCTGGCGGGGACCTTGCGTAGCACAGCGATCGCCGGCGCTAAAGCCGTGCTTGTCCACGCATGCGCGCCTCCCTTGCAATGACGACCACGGTCGCTATAGTCCGCGCACTTTCGGGACGCCGCCGATCGCCGTGGACCCGCCCAAGGAGACGTATATGCTGATCACGCCCGCATTCGCGCAAGGAGCCCCGATTGGGGGCGCTCCCGATATGTTTATCCAGATCCTGCCGTTCGTGCTGATCTTCGTGATCATGTACTTTCTGATCATTCGCCCACAGCGGCAGCGGGTGAAGCAGCACCAGGAAATGGTCAAGAATCTGAGACGCGGGGATACGGTCGTCACCGCCGGCGGCCTGATCGGAAAGGTGTCGAAGGTGGTCGACGACGGCGAAATCCAGGTCGAGATCGCCGAGGGCATCCGGGTACGGGCCGTGCGCAGCATGATCCAGGAGGTGCGCTCCAAGTCCGAGCCGGTCTAGAATAACGGCTGATCCCCTCCTCACGTTCAGCCGCAGGCCCGGGTTGTCGGGCGGCGGCGATCCGTCCGACAGGCGCCTGTCATGCTCTATTTCGCCCGCTGGAAGATCGTTCTGATCGTCCTCGTCGTCCTGTTCGGGGTGGTTGCGACCCTGCCGAACTTTTTCTCCGCCGAAACCCTGCGGCAATGGCCGGACTGGCTGCCAAAACGCCAGATCGTGCTCGGTCTCGACCTCCAGGGCGGCGCCTATCTGCTCTACGAGGTCGACAAGACGGACTATCAGCAGAAGCGGCTACAGGCGCTCGTCGGCGACATCCGTAGGGCGCTGCGCGAAGAGCCGCGCATCGGCTACACCGGGCTGGGGGTTCAAGGCAACGCCGCTCAGGTGCGTATCCGTGACGTCGCCCGCCTTGAGGAAGCCCGCTCCCGGCTCGATGAGCTGCGCAACCCATTGGTCTCCTCCCTGTTCGGCGGCCAGGCGGTCGACGAATTCCGGCTGGAGGTCTCGAACGATGGGGTAATCCGGTTCGAGTTCACGGACGCCGGTGTCGAACAGCGCATGCGCTCGATCGTGCAGCAGTCGATCGAGGTAATCCGCCGGCGTGTCGACGAACTCGGCACAACCGAGCCCAATATCCAGCGGCAGGGCGACAATCGCATTCTGGTCGAGGCGCCCGGTGAGCAGGATCCGGAACGGCTCAAGGCGCTGGTCGGCCAGACAGCACAGCTCACCTTCCACATGGTCGATGTTTCGATGTCCGCCGAGCAGGCGCTGCAGACGCGGCCGCCGGCGGGCACCATCGTGCTCAATTCGGTGGACGATCCGCCGCTGCCGTACCTCGTCGAGGAGGTGCCGCTGCTGTCCGGCGAGGATCTGGTCGACGCCCAGGTGCAGTTCGACCAACGGACCAACGAGCCCGTGGTGAGCTTCCGCTTCAACACGTCGGGAGCCCGCAAGTTTGCGCAGGTCACGCAGCAGAACGTCGGACGGCCCTTTGCGATCGTGCTCGACAACGAGGTCATCTCGGCGCCGGTCATCCGAGAGCCGATCACTGGCGGTTCGGGGCAGATCTCCGGCAGTTTCACGGTAGAGAGCGCCAATGACCTCGCCGTGCTGCTGCGCGCCGGAGCGCTGCCGGCACGGCTTACCGTCGTCGAGGAGCGTTCCATTGGGCCGGGACTTGGTGAGGACTCGATCGAGGCCGGCAAGCTTGCCTCCTACATCGGCGCGACACTCGTCGTCGTGTTCATGATTCTTGCTTACGGCCGGTTCGGGGTCATTGCCGACATAGCGCTCACGATAAACATCGTTCTGATCTTTGCCGCCCTGACGGTCCTGCAGGCGACGCTGACGCTGCCCGGTATCGCCGGCATCGTGCTGACCATGGGCATGGCGGTCGATGCCAACGTGCTCATCTTCGAGCGCATACGCGAGGAACTGCGGGCCGGACGCTCGGCGATCAGCGCCATTGACGCCGGCTTCTCCAGGGCTCTCTCGACCATTTTGGACGCCAATATCACCACCCTGATCGCTGCGCTGATCCTGTTCCAGCTCGGCTCCGGTCCGATCCGCGGCTTCGCGGTGACGCTGGCGATCGGCATCTTCACCACGGTGTTCTCCGCCTTTACCCTGACGCGGCTGATGATCGCGCTATGGGTGCGCAGGCGCAGGCCATCCCGTCTGGCGATCTGAGGCTCCGTAAAGTCATGCTTCTCAAACTCGTCCCGGAAAAGACCGACATCAAGTTCATGTGGCTGCGGAAAGTGACCTTTCCGCTGTCGCTCCTGATCGCCGCGGCCTCCATCGCGCTGTTCTTCACCGTCGGGCTCAATTTCGGCATTGACTTCAAGGGCGGCACCGTCATCGAGATGAAGACGCTGGAGGGGCCGGCAGACCTTGCGATGGTTCGCTCCACCATCAACGCTCTCAATCTCGGCGACGTACAGGTGCAGCAGTTCGGCGGGCCGGACGAGGTGCTGGTCCGCATCCAGCAGCAGGAAGGGGGAGAAGAGGCCCAGCAGTCGGCGGTGGCCTCGGTGCGGGATGCTTTTGACAACACGGTCGAGTTCCGCCGCATCGAGGTGGTCGGCCCGCGCGTGTCCGGTGAGCTCGCCCGCGCCGGTACAATGGCGGTGGTCGCGGCCCTGATCGTGATCCTGTTCTACATCTGGTTCCGGTTCGAATGGCAGTTCGCGATCGGCGCCATCGTGACCACCATCAATGACATCGTCGTCACGATCGGGCTGTTCGTCGTGCTGCAGCTCGACTTTTCGCTGTCGAGCATCGCGGCCATCCTGACGATCATCGGCTATTCGCTGAACGACACCGTCGTGGTCTACGACCGCATTCGTGAGAACCTCAGACGCTACAAGCGGCTGCCATTGCCGGAGCTGCTCGATCGGTCGATCAACGAGACGCTCTCGCGCACCGTGATGACCTCGGTGACCACGCTGCTGGCGCTGATCCCGCTCTATCTGTTCGGTGGCGAGGTCATTCGCTCATTCACGCTGGCAATGATCTTCGGCATCGTGATCGGCACCTACTCCTCCATCTTCCTCGCCGCGCCGCTGCTGATCTTCCTGAGCCTGAGGCCGGGCGGACCGGCGAAATCGGATGGAGGTGAAGCCGCCCAGGATGACGGCGTTGCCGCGGGCGCCTAGCATTCAGGGTTGGCACAATCGACGAAACGGTGTTCTGTCACCTTGGAAGGGATCGGCGAACCGTCTTCAGTCGTTTCGATTGCAGAGAGTGACTGACACGATACGGAGGACGACCCGATGGCGGGACGCGGCGGGGGCATCATCGTTCGCGACGCGCATTTTCCCGGCCGCGCTCCGATTGATGCCTATGGAAACGGTGGCTTCCGTTTTGCCGGCATGTCGCATCGCGGTTCCATCCTGTGCCTGCCCAGCGGCATCTACGGCTGGCCTCCGGAGAGCCTGGATGATTTCGCCATCGGTGCGTTCGACAGGGTTCTGGGCGAGGCCGAAGATATCGAGGTGCTGCTCGTTGGCACAGGAACCAAGCTTGTCCCGATCGCAGGGGCACTGAAGGATGCGTTCCGGAGTGCGGGAATCCGGTCCGACCCGATGTCCACCGGCGCAGCGGTCCGGACTTTCAACGTGCTTCTGTCGGAAGAGCGGGCTGTTGCCGCGGCGTTGCTGGCAGTGGACTGACGCGGACGCAACGCTACCTTCTCGCACATGACCGACAAGCTTGACCACTGCCATGCCCTGGTGCGCACAGCCGACCGCGACCGCTACCTGTCGGCGTTGTTCGCACCGTCTCCGGCGCGGGAGGGCCTGCTTGCGCTCTACAGCTTCAACGCAGAAATTGCCCGGGTTCGCGAGGTGGTCTCGGACCCGCTGCCGGGCGAGATCCGGCTGCAATGGTGGCGCGACGCGCTGAGCCGCAACGATCACGGCGACGTCGATCAGCATCCGATTGCCGCGGCGATCCGCGCCACCATCACCTCCTTCCGGCTGCCGCTGGCCGCATTCGACAATCTGATCGAAGCGCGCGTGTTCGATCTCTACGATGACCCAATGCCGTCGCTGAGCGAACTCGAGGGCTATTGCGGCGATACGTCGTCCGCCCTGATCCAGCTTTCGGCAATCATACTGGCGAAGGGCGACAATCCCGGGACGGCCGATGTCGCCGGTCATGCCGGTGTCGCCTATGCACTGGTCGGCCTGATGCGCGCGCTGCCCTGGCACGCCGCCCGCCGTCAGCTCTACCTGCCGCAGGATCTGCTCGAGCGCCACAACGTCGATCCGGAGACGATCTTCAGCGGCAGGACGACACCACAACTGCGTGCTGCGCTCGCAGAGCTCCAGGAGCACGCGCGGCATCATCTCGCCAAGACACGGACGCTGATCGAGGCGGTACCGAGGCACTGCATACCGGCCTTCCTGCCGATCTGCCTGGTAGAACCCTATCTCGATGCGCTGGCAAAGCCTGACCGGGACCCGCTGCGGCAGCACTGCGACCTGTCGCTGCTGCGGCGACACTGGATCCTGTGGCGCTCCTGGAAGAAGGCCTGCATCGCCTGCAGCCTGTCGTAGATCACTCCGCCGCCGCCGCAGGCGGCGTTTCGGTGACCGCAATCCAGCGCTCGAATTCCTGTTTCGCCCGCGCCGTCATCGCCCTTGCCTTGGCCTTCTTCTTGTCGACGCCCTTGAGCCGCTTGCCGTCTGCGCCCGTTTTGGGAACCAGGACCGGTGGGAACAGACCGAAATTGACATTCATCGGCTGGAACGAGCGCGGCCCTTCATCATCTCGGGCAATGTGGCCGCCGGTGATATGGTTGAGCAGCGCTCCCATCGCCGTGGTCGCCGGCGGCGGCACAAGTTCGCGGCCGAGCCGATCGGCAGCGGCAAACAGACCGGCAAGACAGCCGACGGAGGCCGATTCGACGTAACCCTCGCAGCCGGTGATCTGACCGGCAAAGCGCAGCCGCGGGGCTGCCTTGAGGCGCAATGTGCCGTCGAGCAGCTTGGGCGAATTGAGGAACGTGTTGCGATGCAGCCCGCCAAGGCGCGCGAACTGCGCCTGCTCCAGACCCGGGATCATGCGGAAGATCTCGGTCTGAGCGCCGTATTTCAACTTGGTCTGGAAGCCGACCATGTTGTAGAGCGTGCCAAGCGCATTGTCCTGGCGCAGCTGGACCACCGCGTAGGGCTTTACCGCCGGATTGTGCGCATTGGTGAGGCCCATCGGCTTCATCGGGCCGTGGCGCAAGGTTTCGCGGCCGCGCGCCGCCATAACCTCGATTGGCAGGCAGCCGTCGAAGTAGGGAGTGGTCTTCTCCCAGTCCTTGAACTCCGTCGTGTCACCGGACAGCAGTGCATCGACAAAGGCCTCGTATTCGTCCCTGGTCATCGGGCAGTTGATGTAGTCCTTGCCGGTGCCGCCGGGGCCGACCTTGTCGTAGCGCGACTGGAACCAGGCCTTGTTCATGTCGATCGAGTCGAAGTGAACGATCGGGGCAATTGCGTCGAAGAAGGCGAGGGCGTCCTCGCCGGTCAGGGCCAGCACCGCCTCGCTGAGGGCCGGTGATGTCAGCGGGCCGGTGGCGATGATGACGCTGTCCCACTCTTCGGGCGGCAGACCGGCCACTTCCTCGCGGCGGATCGTCACCAGGGGGTGCGCTTCCAGCGCCTCAGTCACCGCGGCCGAAAAGCCTTCGCGGTCGACGGCGAGCGCTCCGCCGGCAGGAACCTGATGCTCGTCTGCCGCCCGCATGACCAGCGAGCCGGCACGCCGCAGCTCGGCATGCAGCAGGCCGACGGCATTGTGATCGGCGTCATCGGAGCGGAAGGAGTTGGAACAGACCAGTTCGGCGAGCCCCTCGGTCTTGTGGGCATCGGTGGTCCGCACAGGTCTCATTTCATGGAGGATCACGGGGACGCCGCGGCGGACCAGTTGCCAACAGGCTTCCGATCCGGCGAGGCCGCCGCCGATAACGTGTACAGGTCTCATGAGTCGATCCTTCATCCGGCCTTGGGGCCGACCGGCGGGCGAAGCGCACATCGAATCTGCCCGGCACGTCGGGCGGTGGCGCGCGGAGCCGCCGCATGATTGCATTTGGCATTGCATTAGCCCGGGCGCTGGCCAGACGCAATTCCCCGAGCGATAACGTGAAGCCTTGACCGCCGCTGCCAATTCCGTTTACCGGCCTGCGGTACGGTGCATGGGGAGCCTGCCGCCACAATGAGAATACTTGCGAACATCCGCCGCGGGCCCGGCGGTGCGGTCCTGCTGGTCTTGGGGCTGGTGTCCACCGTCCTCCTGCCGGGATGCGCCGGCCAGGCGGCAGGTCGGCCACAGGCCTGGTACGCGGCCCACAATGGCGTGCCGCCACGCCTGCACCGGATCTACGTGTGCCATGCCTTCGGCTGCGCGCTGAAGACCCCGGTCGACTTCTCGAAAAGGGATCTCTCAAGGCTGCGCCAGATCCTGGCGGCGGGCCGGGCGAATCCGGAAGCGGAGCGACGTGCTATTGCCAGAGCGGTCGCCTGGAACGAGAAGCGCGTCGCGCCCCTGGTCGGATCGGAAAACGATGTCGGCGGCCTCGACCTCGCCAACGCCGGAGTCCCGGGTCAAATGGACTGCATCGACGAGGCGACCAACACCACGAGCCTGCTGCTTGTGGCCGAGGAGAACGGCTTGCTGCGCCATCATCGCGTCACGACGCCGGTTGCGCGTGGATACTTCCTTGACGGTCGCTATCCGCATGCAACCGCGGTCGTGGTGGAACGCGAAAGCGGCGCGGCACATGCCGTCGATTCCTGGCCGCAGGCCAATGGCGAACTACCGACGGTAATGCCGCTTGACGATTGGTTCGCCGCAAGCGCGGCAGGTTAAAACGGGATCAAAAAAGATGAACGCCCGCCGGTGGGGGAGGACCGGCGGGCGCTTCTGGGGTCCCCGGCCACTGGGAGGGAAGGCCGGAGAGGCGGGAGGCGGCACCGGGAGGAGGAGTGCCGCACTCCGTTTCGTCAATTCATATGGTGGCGATAAGTTCCATTTCCAGAGGACCTCGATAAGAAATCCTCGCCGGGAACCGACCGCTTGACCACGATCAGCGTGAGGCCTGGCGGGCGATGTACTCGATGTCACACCGGCCGATGCCGAGATCGTCGAGTTCGCGGGCGCTGAGGCGGGACAGCTCGCCGACGGTGCGCCGGTACTTCTGCCAGTTGCGGATCTTTCGGAACATGGTGTCGATCATGATGGGCCTCATGGCTCTCATCGCCGGATGGCGAAGGAATGACTTCCGGCTCGCTGACGCCTGTTGTGCGTTGCAGCATTTCTGCCGGTCGACTGCTATATAGAGAGGAACTTTGCTCTTCGTCAGAGCGCCGTTTGCATGGCTGATCCGCTGTTTCTGCAGCCCGGATTACCGAAAGGTTAAAAAATTAATACCGTGCCGATCCGCCGGTGACAGGACGGTGAGACCGCGAAAGGCAGGTTTACGGATGCGGGAGATAGGGCCCGTAAACCGAGAGGTGCGGCCGATGACTGCAGTGGACCAAGATCCGGGAAACCGGACCTAAAAAAGCGATCGCCCGCCGGGGGAGGAGGATCCCGGCGGGCGACGCATTTTCCGGCGGAGGTTGGGAGGAGGATGACCTCGCCGGGACACGTTCTGGGGTGTGGGAGGAGGATCACCCCATTGAACGCGAACGGAATTACTGGGCGGTCGCGCGGCGCGCGACGAACTTGATGTCGCTGCGGTTGATGCCGAGATCGTGCAATTCGCGGCTCGACAGGCGCGACAGCTCCGTGACCGTCTCCTGGTAATTCTTCCAGTTGCGGTACTTGCGGACGAAATTCTCGAACATGGTGTCTTCTGCCTTTTTCGACTTCACCGCGCGTCTCTCTGGGGCGCCGCGGCGTCGTTGCCGATGGCCAGAAGATAATTATTTCACTGAGCTAAAAAAGTGCATTGTATGCATGGCTGCCCTGCGGATTGTGCAATGCAACGAACGCGATGGTGCAGCGCGGCGATTATGCGGGCTCGGGCGGCGCCGGCCGATCATTCTGCGGCCGTCATCCGCCGTCGCTGCGGCCGCCGTTCCAGGAGCTCCTTCAGGAATTTTCCGGTGTAGCTGTGCTCGGCGGCGACGATATCCTCGGGCCGCCCAGCTGCCACAACGGTGCCGCCGCCGTCACCGCCCTCCGGACCGAGGTCGACGATCCAGTCGGCGGTCTTGATGACCTCGAGATTGTGCTCGATCACCAGCACGGTGTTGCCGTGGTCGACCAGCTCGTGCAGCACCTCGAGCAGCTTGGCGACATCATGGAAATGCAGGCCGGTGGTCGGCTCGTCGAGGATATAGAGCGTGCGCCCGGTCGAGCGCCGCGACAACTCCTTGGCAAGCTTCACACGCTGCGCCTCGCCGCCGGACAGCGTCGTCGCCTGCTGGCCGACGTGAATGTAGCCGAGGCCGACACGGGCGAGCGTCTCCATCTTCTCGCGCACCGCCGGGACAGCGGAGAAGAACGAGGCGGCTTCCTCCACGGTCATATCGAGCACGTCGGCAATCGATTTTCCCTTGAAGGTGACCTCAAGCGTCTCGCGGTTGTAGCGCTTGCCCTTGCAGACGTCGCAGGTGACGTAGACGT
>CAYXAA010000039.1:0-41498 GCA_964462985.1 uncultured Hyphomicrobiales bacterium
ATAGCCCTCGAACGCCGTGCGCTGGACGATCCCGGCGTCCTCCAACTTGCGAAGCTCCACGGTAAGCATCTTGTGCGAGATGGTAGGGTTGTCCCGGCGCAGATCGCTGAAGCGTTTGGTGCCCTTCTGTAGATAGTAAATCAGGAGAGTCGGCCAGCGGCCGCTGAGCACCTGCATCACCTCCTCGATCGGGCAACGGGAAACAAGATTCTTCATTAGCGGCTCGTGGTTACAAAAAGGTGCGTAATTTACTTGGTGGGGCTGTCGGGTAAGGTCCGGCCCCGCTGCGCAGCGTGATCATCAGAAATCACGGAGAATACTAACGTGGAACCGATCCTACTTTATGGCTTCCCGGCGGGGAGCTCTATGGGGCTCGTCGCCGCTTTGGAGTGGCTGGGCAAGCCGTACCGCCTGTGCCGGGTTGATATGCTCGGCGAAATGCGCGAACCATCCTACGCACGCATCAATCCACGGCATGAAACTCCGGCGTTCATCACAGACACGGGACAGAGCCTGGCAGAAACCATGGCAATCGCCGCCTGGATCGAAGCGCGGGATATAGCACGGTGCATCAGTTTCGATCCGCTTTCCCGGGAAGCGGACCGAATGCATCAGCTGATGGGCTTTGTGAACACCGGCTTCACAGGGGCATTCAGTCCGCTATGGGCCGCGATGGAGATGGAGGATCCGGACCCGGCCGTGCAATCGGCCCTTCAGGCCTGGGGCCGCGAAAGCGTCATAGAGCGTCACAACAAGCTCGAAGCCATGCTCGGCAACGACCCGTTCCTGCTCGGAGATCGTCCGACACTGGCCGATTCCCTGCTGATCGGGGTTGCGCGCTGGCTCGATCTTCATGCCGTCGCGCCAAAGGAGCGCTGGCCCAAACTGGCCGCCTGGCGCCAACGGCTCGAAGACAACCCGGCCGTGCGTTTCGCGACCGCGGTGGAGGATGGCGCGACAGTTCCTGGCAACGGCTCCTGCGTCGGACATGTCGGTCTGACGGAGGTCATCGAAAGATTCGGCACCTGATCGGATCCGGCCGGCTAGACGAAGCGACGGAAGCGGCGGGCCCGAGATCCCGGAGTATCGAAGGCCCGCTGGTCTCCCTATTCCAGGATGGATCCGTCAGGATGCCGCACGATGCTCGGCAAGGTAGTCCGGATGGGCCGAAAGGCGTTTCAGCTCGGTACGTGCCCAGGCCCATTCCGGATAGATCTCGGTCGCACGACGTGCCCATTCGACAGCGTTGCCGGGCTCGCCATTGGCGGCATGGAGCTGCGCCCCCATCAGAAAGGCTTCCGCGCGCTGGCGGCGCTCCAGGTTCAACGCCAACAAACGTTCGACCGCCGCCAGCCCCTGATCCGGCCTTGTCTTCGACCGAAGCCTGAGGCCCGCAAGCTTCATCAGAGGCCAGGCCCAGTCCGGCCGCAATGCGGCAGATTCCGAATAGCAATCGGCAGCCTCATCCACCTCGCCCAGGGCATCGTAGCAAAGTGCCTTGAGTTGCCAGCCGTCGGCCGACGTCGGTGTCAAGGCGAGGAAATCGTTCAGGGTCTCGATACAGGCTCGGTATTTTTCCAAACGGAAAAGTGTTTGGGCCAGCTGATAGTAAGGCTGAAATCTTGACCCGTTCAGCGCTATCGCCTTCCTGAATGCCACTTCCGCTTCCTCGTTGCGTCCGAGTTGCAGCAGCTTCAGGCCGAGATGGCGATGGTAGGCTGCCGCGTCCGGTTTCGCAGCCGTCGCGCGCTCGGCATGGAGCTGCGCGCTCTTCAGGTCTTGTTCCTTCCGCGCGCTTTCGGCCGCCAGGATCTCGCTCGCCACAGCATTGTCAGGATGCTCACGCCGGAGGGCTTCGACGAGGGTACTACTGAGCGGCCGTCCGGCATCACTATCGAGAAGGGCGCGATAGAGCGTGCGGAACCGGAAGACGGCCGGATCGACCGTTGTTAGGGCCTTTTCCAACTCCTGTCGATCGTCTGGCGACAACTGCTTGAGCTTGTTGCGCACCACGGCCGCATACGTAAAGCCGCACTGCTGAACCGGCGGGTCGATGAGGAAGCGCTCGACGACTTCCGTCAGCACCACATCCGGCTGATAAGCTTTCATCAATTCGCGATCGAACGCCCTGCCGTAGACATAGACCAGAACGCCGAAGCTTTCCTTCAGGAATGGCAGCAGATTGCTGCCGAAGCTGTCGCCGAACATGAGACACGTCGGCAGGGAGGTATCCCGGTTGATGAAAACCCGCAGCCGGCCGCGGTTGCTGATACCGTTGTCGAATACGAGCCGCCCTGCCGGGTTCCGGATGCGTGTCGACAGCGTCGGAGCGGAGACGGGCGGATCAAGCTTGATGCCGAGATCGCCGACCAGATCCACCGATTCGAAGCTCAGCCGCGACGGATCCGGCTTGGTCAGGGGAATGCCCGCGGCCGTCAGCCTTGCCGCTATTGTCACATAGCCGACGAAAGCGCCGAATCCTGTCCAATGGGTGTCCGTCTTCGGAAAGACGAGTGCCTTTGCCTTCGCTTGAAGCAACGCGTCCAAGGGATAAAGCAAGTCCGACCGACCATCCTGTGCCAGCCGCTCGATGATCTGGTTGACCGGCCGGTGTTCCGAGACCGTGATGTCCTCCGGCAACGCTTCGGAATAGACCACCTCCTTGTTGGGAGCGACCAGCATAACATGGGCCGCCCCTAACGAACGGCAGATCTCGTTACGCTCGAGAATGAAGTCGCGCCACGCCTCGACACCGTCCGGGCCGAGGGCAAGCTCGCCGCGCACCTGATCCATCACCCGGTTCCGGTCGTGGTCGAGGAAGATCCAGCCGTCTTTTCCCCGCAAGTACTTGCGGCTGCGGTCCTGGACCGTGGTCGAGGCGAAGTCGTTGGTCATGAGATCATCCTTGCTTGCAACGGCTCAAGCGGAGGCATCCAGCGGCAGCGCTCGCAGGTCAGGAGCGTTTCGCATGTCTAAGCGGAGGATTCCGACTTCATCTGCGGGTAGGCCGGAGGCACTATGCGGGGACGTCGGAGAAGACCCTGATCCGGTCAACGGCGGTCGCAGCGCCCCGAACATCTCCGTCGGTCTTGCCCGCGAACGGGGCGACCGCATTGCTGAAAAGCAGGATCGCCGGCGTGTGAGCAAAGGTATTCTCCGCGCTGAAAATCTCTTTGTCGTCAAAGAAGAAGGTGAAGCGCTGCTCGGTCCACAGCATAGCGTAACGATGGAAGTCCTGCGCCAACGGCTCCGCGGACCGATGGGTGGCTGCCAGTGTTATCCGCTCCGGCCGCCAGCGCCTGGCGTTCACCTGGACGATATTGGGATATTTCGCCTCCACGACATCGAGCTCGAAGCGCACGTCACCGCGGGTCTTCGGATCGGCGATCAGCCAGAAGGCATTGTTGACGCCAGGCTCGTCGGCAATGCGCATATCGCACTCGAAGTAGCCATAGCACTGACGGAAGGTCCTGCTGCGTACGTAGCCACCGGTAAATGGACGCTCTTGGTCGGCCTGGTGCCCCAGCTCAAGCTGCAGGGAGCCATCGGCGACGACCACATTCTCGGGGAGGCGCATCGTCCGATGCTGGCTTCCTCCGTTCCTGACCCGCCGCCAGTTACGGCGGAACGTCGCCGCATCGTCGAATGTATCCTGGAAGGTCAGCCGCCAATCGCCACCGGCCCGGATGAGAGGCGCCGGCAGATCGTCCACCGCCAAGGCACGACGGCCAAGCGGCGAGAGCAGGAGGCTTGTGGTTGCCAGCCCGGCTCCCGCGGCCCGCAGAAAGGCGCGCCGGCCGAGGTGCACATGTCTCGGCTCGGCGTCTATGGATTGTGGCATCCCGTCTTCAAAGAATGTCATGAAGCCAACTTGGTTTCCTGACGCTCTACCGGCTGAGGCTGGCTTCGGGCGTCTCTAAGCGCAAGTTCGAGCCCCCAGGCGCGTTTGCGCAGCACCTCGATCTCCGAAGTCATGTAATCGACCTCGTTTCGGAACCAGCCGGTCACCTCGTTGAGTTCGTGATGAGGTTGAACGAGGTTCGGGCGGGTCAGCGGCTTGTCTGGCGGAGAGGCGACGGGCTTGGCCAGCGTATGGTTCAACCCATTCTCCGATAGGAAACGGTGGTATTCAGAATAATTCAGTCGGTAGATGTGCTGAACTTTCGAAAAGTCCGCCTGTTCGAAGATTGCATCCAGCTTGATCGGCAAGTAGTCCTCCACCTCGACCGAGGGGATCGCAAACAGCGTCGCTAACTCCCGGATGCGCGAGTCATAGGTGAAGAACACGGCAGGCACTCCCTGATGAAGGCCGATGACATTGCCGTGCAGGCGGAAGCCCACCATGACATCGGTATTCTTTGCCGCATCGGCGGCCCACTCGTCGACGTCAAAGAACGCCACCATCCGATCCCTTAGCAGCGCCTCGACATCTTCGTGGCCCTCCAGGCTGAATCTCTCCAGAATCGACGCGATGTGGTGCTGTTTCTCCTCTCCCTTGGAGTAGATGGCCAGCGTCTCCTCGCGTTCGCCCTGGGAATAGAGCCGACTTTGTGGCCGGCCCGCCACCGCCTTGATCAGCGCCCGCTGCATGCGATTGGTCTTCGTGGCATTGGTCGCATAGTCGGCCGACAGATACTTGTTGAGCGTCAGGCCGACGCGCGCGTCGGCGGGAATGGGCTTGATGGTGATCGACGGCCTGAGAGAGCGATAGAAGCTCGGACAGCCAATGAGACGAATGTTCTTGATGCCGATGTCGTTGAAGACCTCGGCACTGTAGTGGCCACGCACTCCGATCGACTCACACTTGTCGGCAATAATCTTCCAAGCCTCGACCGTTCCCTTGGGAAGGGAGAGCTTCTTGTACTTGGCCGCCTGAGCGCCGACGCCGACGGGAACGATTGGCCCCTTCAGCTTTTTCAGCAGCGGCACGACATGACCAAGATCAAGTGTTTCGGTCAGATAATTCGAGCCACGGACGACGACAGCGTCATAATCGCTCTGAGGCCACAGCTTTTCATTGCCGGCGTCGCTGAATTGCAGATTGCGAATCTCATCATAGCTGAGTGCCTTCAGCATCGCATCATAGACCAGCACGTCCCCGGTATTGATACCCCCGCGTGCAAACGACGACAGCGGATCGTCATACTTCAGGTAGGCCGACTTGTTACCCGGCTTTACCGATGCACCGCCGTTTAGGACGAAGAGACTCTTCATCGATTACTTGCCTCTCATTTCTGTCATAGCAGAAGGGGAACGCAGGGATTTCACAGGAACCAGAACGGAGCCGGAGCCCGCAGCCTCCATGGGGACACGTGGTTCGCCTGCCGCAACGCTTTCCCGGCCAGAATGCTCGCCTACGACATCGACCTCGGAGCGCCCTATGGCTTGCCGGTTCTTCTCTCCGGCATTTTGGTCGACCGTCCGTTCTGCGTCAGGAAAATGCTGGGGGAACCAGCGTCTGAACTGGGTGAAGAGTGGCTTGACGCTTTCTTGCCAGGATGCTGCACCACCGCGGGCCGCTGCCGCCTCCGACATGCGTGCGAGGCGATCGGGATCCTCGGCCAGCGCCTGCAGGTCCTTGACCAACCCCCGCGTCACCGTGCCGTCATCGGCCGGACTGACGAGGACACCGTCGACGTCGTGGTCAATCAGTTCGCCGACCGCGCCAACCTCGGTGGCAACCGGAACGCAGCCGACTCGCTGCGCCTCGATGATGGTCAGGGGCGCCCCTTCCCATCGCGACGGCAGCACCAGGACGTCGGCCCAGGCGAAGAGACGGGTGAGGTCACGACCGCGGTAGACAGGCGGCTCGACCTTTATGTCGAGATCCTGAAACCGCGACTTCCACGACCCGGACGCTCCGGCGTCCATGACGTCGCTGCCGACGATGCGCCAATCGATCGGCGCCTGACGGCGCTTCAGCTCGCGCGCGGCGGCAAACAGCCGTTCGATGCCCTTCTGCCGGTCCAGCCGGCCCAGAAACAGCACACGCAACCTGTCGCCCTTGCGCTCGTGACGATGGGCCAGCGCCGCGTCGCGATCCCTCGCCGACAGAGCATAGCTTGCTGCGTTCGGGATATGCAGGAGTTTGGCGATCGGTGTGCCCATCGCATGGAGCCATTCTGCCATGTCCCGCGAGCAGGTCAGGATCGCGTCGTAAATGTGCTCGAATGCCAAAGAGAGATAGGGATGACCGGCCGCTCGCCCGAGTTCTGATTTGTCGAGTACATGCACATAGTTGATGACCTTGACGCCACGTCGTCTCAGTTCGCCCAGCGCGGAATTGACCGGGGCGAGCTGATTGTTGATCACCACATCGAGCCCGGACAGGAAGCCAAGGATCTCCTCCGTCCGCGCCGCAGCATCGTGACCCATCAGCAGTTCGTGTCCGGAGAAAATGTTGGGCCCGCCCCACAGCGGATAATCGTCTGCCAGGAAGTTTATGGTCTTGAAGACCCCGTCATTGTCGGGAATGCGATTGTATACGGGCTTGCCCAGGACGAAGAGATGCACCTCGCAGCCGAGCCGCTTCAGGGCCCGGGCCACCGCATAGGCCACCTTTTCAACGCCACCAAAAGACGCGATCGGCAACAGGAAGCCAACGCGGAGCGGCTGGCCCGACCTGGCAACCCGGGGCATCACCGGCGAAGCGCCGACGGCGTTGCGCAGCAGCTGATAATAGCGATTGCGATTGGGCAAATACGGCGATCGCCAGATCCAGCGCGCGTTCGGCACCCGGCGATAGCCGGAGTCCCGCAGCGCGCCGAGCGTGGCGAGCAGCCCATTGGTTGCCGATAGGGCGGAGCCCTGAATATCGCGTGCCGAAAATGGACCCGAGATCACGATCTCCGCAACGTTTGGTGACGGCACCGGCCTGCGGAGCGTGCGCGCCCAATCATCGGACTCGTCGTCAACGCAAGCGGATAGGATCTCGAGTGAACACATCCAGCCGGCAGGCTTGTCCGCGAGCTGATGCTCTTCGCTGACAGTGTTGATCTTGATGGCAATCGTTGAATTGCTGGTCTCGAAGCGCACGGCGACAAAATTGTAATCGTCGCAAAGCCGTTCGCCGAGCCACAGCAGATTGTGCAGCAGCCCGAGACGATCCAGCGTCTCTCGGTGAGAGGCCGTCATCCACAGAAGGAACGGCGGAACGCCAAATGTCTCCGGCTCGGCTCGTGCCGCCCAGAACTTCTGTACGAAGTCCTCGAGCCCGATGGAGGTGTGGTCCACCGTCGGATCGGTAAAGAGTTCGACCTGATAAGTGCCGACGCCGATGGCGGCATAGCGCGGCGCCTCATCGTGCTCCCAAGCCAGCAATGTATCTCCGGCGAACAGCCGCTTATGCTTCTGTTTGATATAGCCGATGATGCCTTCGCGCGTGCGGTTGGAGTCGCGCAGCATACTTTCGGCGCGCTGGCGATATTCAAATCCGGAGAAGGGATGGTTGCAGCCGGTGAAGCCCTTGTCGATTGCCTGCAGCCAGAATTCCCAGTCTTCGAAGCCGGATTTCATCGACTCGTCGAAGCGAATACCGGCATCAAGGAGACGGCGCGAGACCAGGCTACCGGCCTCGCAGATATTGTCGAATGTCAGATGTAGAAGCCGCGAATATGCAGTTGTGTAGTTGCCGTTCCATTCAATCCCGAACTTGTCGATGTTCGGGTAAACCCAATCCACGGCCTCGTTGGCGCGCATGTAGGCAAGCAGTTCGGCGATAGCCTTGGATGTGATGCGGTTGTCGGCGTCTAGAAAATAGACGGCTTCCAGATCGGCAAAATGGCGCAGCGCAAAGTCGATGCCGTAGTTGCGTGCCGAACTCAAGCCCCCGTTGGGCTTGCGCAGATAAAACACGTTTGGGTGAGCGAGCGCGTAGGCACGCCCCGTCGCCGCCGTCTCCGGGAAGGGGCAGCCATCATCGACAACGACGACCGCAATGTCGAACGGGGCCTCCTGCGACAGCGCTGCATCAATGGCCTCTGTCAGGAGAACCGAGTGCTTGAAGACCGGAATAAGGATTGCGACGACCGGAGAGAATCCGTTCGGACTGTGCGCCGGGCGCACGGACCGCGTTGCGGGTCCATGAGATAGTTGCAGTCGTTCCAGCATGACCGCTACCCGTTCACGAGCACAGAAAGGTCACCGAATTTCGCCCAGGCGAAACTGTTGTCACCCGGGACCGCCATGCGCGTAGCGAAATAGATGTCGCGCCAGACACTGACCTGATCAGCGATGAAGGCGCTGATATGGGCGGTGTCGCCATAGGCGACACGCGTCCAGCCCGAAAAGCCCTCGCCGGTACCGGGCTCGCGCCGCTCCTCGAAGAGCTCACGAGCTTCGGCGAGATCGCCAGCGATAACGATCGCAAAATCGATATCCTTGGCCTGATCATTGCTGATGAAGGCATTTGCGGAGAGCCGCACCGCCTGTGGCGGGCATGCCGCCGGGAGGCGGCCTATGGTGAGCCCCGTGTTCGGCGGATGACAACCGATGGCGCGTTCACCCGGCAGCGGCATGATTGCCGGAAAGTCGAACTCCACTTCACTCGTGTTTGCCAGCGTCGCCAGTTCCAGGATGCCCGGAGCGATCGGAAGATCCTGGAAACCACCCTCGGTGCCCGGCTGACGCGAGACTGGCGACAGGTAGTTGGTCCAGCTCGGCAGCGACACGCCCGGCATGCCGCACCAGACCTGCATGGCAAGGCTGTTCTTCATGAGCGGCGTGTTGGTTGCCGCATCGCGAATCTGGAACTGATCGATCGGCTGCATACCGCCAACCGAAAGCAGCGGCGTGTCCTCATCGCCGTCCTCCAGCCGGATCCGGATTTCAAGGGTCCGGCGTAAGCCCGCCAGCGTTTGCGTCAGGCCCAGTATGTTCCAGCCGGTGACGAGATCGTCGGCCGGCACCAACCAACTGTCGACGATGCTCAGATCCTCCAGCGTCACCAACTGGGCGCGAAGACGCGAAGCGCTTCCTTGCGGCAGGCGCTCGAAATGAATCGCGATGCCGCTGACACCCGTACTCGCGACCGGCAGGATCTGGCAGATTCCCTCGGCGGAGGCGGCCGCCAGCACATTCGGCTGCGCGGGATCGGCGACTGGATCATTGGCAAACGCGAGATCGAAAGGCTGCAGACCGCGGCGGCTGAGATAGGATTCGACGGCGGCAAAACGGTTCTGCAGGTCGTCGTTGAGGCTGCGCAGCTGGCGCAGCTCCCTGTTGACGAGAACCAGTCGGCGCGCTCCGGCGGCCAGGGAATCGGCACCGCGACGAACCAGAAGAGCAAGAACCTCGATCGCCCGCTCTGGCGACCATTCCAGCACAGGGGGCTGAACTGGCATGCCATGCCGCTGCAACCACACTTGCAGACGCCGCTCGCTGCCGGACGACGCTGTCTCTACAAGGATGGCAAGAGGCAGAAGTGGAACTTCCTGGACGGAGAACACGCCACCGTCGGCATCGGAAAACAGGGCATTGTCTCCCTGAAGACCTTCGAACCAGACGACACGTACCGCATTTCGTAGCGGAGCAGGAATGCTCTGCCGATCGACCCCCACAGCAATGAGAACAGCCTCCTTGAGCAGGGAGATCTCGCCGGAACTCACTCCGGCGGAGAGTATGTCACGAGACGCGACAGCCGTCATTCGACCCTCAACTTGTAGAGAAAATAATGTTTTACACCTGCACCCACAATCAAGTGCAGCTTACATTCTGTATATAACGCCAATGCGATACAATCGTGTTCGAATTGTGACTATGATACTTTGTTCAACAAGCGCATACTGAACAAAATTCCGGCACAGTTTGCTCAAAATGTGGATATCTATTCTCTATTATTTCGAAATTGCAGATTATTTATAATCGAGATGTGGAAATTTTTCTGGGGCCGAATGCCTCAAATCCCATCTGCCGCATCGCATAGCAGCGATGCGTCCCCGGAAACCGCGTATCCGCGACAACGGTAGCGAACTTCGGTTGCATCGATCAGGCTATGCTCCGCTCCACCCTGACGCCCGAAGCAGACGTGCCCCTGAGCACGAGCAGTGAGCACTTCAAGCCGTCAGCGACGGAAAAATGGCCGACGTATGATCCGTGATCCAGTCGCGGACCTTCTCGGCGGCGGGACTCAGCGTCTGGCCCAGCCGCGACAGGATGTACCATTTTCGCATGATCGGCATGCCTGGACAGGCAAGTGCAACCAGCCGGCGGGTGCGAAGCTCCTCCGCCACGGTATGAGCCGAGATCAGTGCGACTCCCAAACCGCTGATGACAGCCTGCTTGATCGTCTCGTTCGACGACATTTCGATCATCCGAATCTCACGGCCGCCGCCGATCTCATCAAGAAAGCGGGTGGCAAGGATCCGCGTGCCGGAGCCGGGCTCGCGCATGACGAAGCGCTGATTCAGCAGTTCGTCGGTCGTCACAGTCGGTGCATTGGCGAGCGGATGGTCCGCGGCGGCTATGATGACATGGGGGTGATCTACAAGCGGGGTGGCATCCACCAGCGGCTCGCGCGGCGGCCGTCCCATGATGCAGAGGTCGAATTCGCCTCGCCCCAGCGCGGCGATCGTCTCTGCCCGATTCGCCACCTTTAGAATGACCTCGACCCCGGGCATCTCCGCCTGAAGCAGGGCAACGATGCGTGGAGCAAAATATTTCGCCGTGCTCACGACACCGAGGACGACGCTGCCGGTCAAACCGCGATCAAGGGCGTTGATCGTCAGGATCGCCCTCTCCAGACACGCGCGCACCTCCTCATAGGCGACGAGCAGCGCCTCGCCCTGGGCCGTCGGCGTGTTTCGCTCACGCCCCTCCCGGGCGAGGAGAGGCGAACCGATCGCCTCTTCCAACAGCTTCAGCTGGCTGTGCACAGCCGGCCCGGTGAGGTTCAGCCGCTCCGCCGCCGACGAAATGGTGCCCTCGGCCACCACCATATGGAGCGACCGAAGCTGCTTGAGAGTGATCTGATCAAGTCGATGCAAAATTTTCCTTACTTCATGATCAATAATTTCAAATTTTCTTTAGCATCGGGGTCCGCAAAGATCAACGGCACCACCGGGCTTGGAGAACCGGCGAGGATGTGGAGGCCTCACCAATGATGCCGGACGCAGACATAGACGCGACCTCAATCCCGCAGGAACTGCGAGGCACAATGGCAGCCCTTTGTAGGGTCGCCGGGTGGCTGTCTCAGACGATCGCCGACGGTCCACTGACCGCGCAGCTGGGTGAAAGCGTCGGCAACAATTCCGACGGCGATGTGCAGAAGACGCTCGACGTCATGGCGGACAAGGCCTTCGCCGAGGCCTTGGTGGACGTCGGTATTCGCTGGTACAGCTCGGAGGAGCGCGAATCGGTAGCGACCATCGACCGCGACGGCGGCCTAGCGCTCGCAATCGACCCGCTCGACGGCTCCTCGAATATCGACGTCAACGTCTCCATCGGCACGATTTTCGGTATTCAGCCGGCGCTCGATGACGCGGAAGCAACGTACCTGCGCCCCGGACACCATCTGATCGCCTCTGGCTATTTCATCTATGGTCCTCAGACCGCACTGGTGGTGACCTTCGGCGATGGCGTGCGGCAGTTCATTCTCGACCGGGCCGACCGCATGTTCAAAGAGGTCGAATGCGCCCGGCTCATCGCGTCACACGCCAGCGAGTTCGCCATCAACGCCTCGAACTACCGGCACTGGCCCAAGCCGATCCGCGCCTATATCGACGACTGCCTCGCCGGTGCCGACGGTCCGCGCGGCAAGAACTTCAACATGCGCTGGGTGGCCTCTCTGGTGGCCGAAACTCATCGCATCATGGGCCGCGGCGGCATATTCCTTTATCCGTCCGATGCCCGAAAGGGTTACGAACAGGGACGGCTGCGTCTTGTCTATGAGTGCGCACCAATCGCCTACCTGATCGAACAGGCCGGCGGCAAGGCAACGACCGGGACGGACCGTATCCTCGACCGCCGTCCGACCGGCCTCCATGCCCGAACGCCCTTCGTGTTCGGCACCGCCGATCTGGTCGACCGGGTCATCAGCTACCACGACCTGCCCGACCACGAAGTCTCAGCCCTGTTCGGCAACCGCGGCCTGTTCCGCGCCTGACAGCCCCATCGGAAAGAATACCATGTCCAAGCTGCACCCGATTATCTCCGTCACCGGCTCCTCCGGCGCAGGCACCACGACGGTCAAGAACACCTTCGACCAGATCTTTCGCCGTGAGGGGATCAAGGCTGTCTCGATCGAGGGCGACGCTTTCCATCGCTACGACCGCGCGGCGATGCAGGCCGAGCTTGCGGCCCGCAAGGAGGCCGGCGACGAGACGTTCAGTCATTTCAGCTACGACGCCAACGAGCTGGAAAAACTCGAGGCGGTGTTTCGCACCTACGGCGAATCCGGCCGCGGCGAGACGCGCCACTACGTGCACGATGACGAGGAAGCAGAACGGTATGGATCTCCTCCGGGGACGTTCACCCGGTGGGAACCGTTCGAAAGCGGCTCCGACCTCCTGTTTTACGAGGGCCTGCACGGTGCGGTCGTCAACGAACGGGTCAACATCGCCGCCCTCGCCGATCTCAAGATCGGCGTCGTCCCGGTCATCAACCTCGAATGGATCCAGAAGATCCACCGCGACAAGGCCAGGCGTGGTTATTCGACGGAGGCAGTCACCAACACGATCCTGCGCCGCATGCATGCCTATGTGCATTGTATCTGTCCGCAGTTCAGCCAGACCGACATCAATTTCCAGCGCGTGCCGGTGGTCGACACGTCGAATCCGTTCATCGCCCGCTGGATTCCAACGCCGGACGAAAGCCTCGTCGTTATCCGGTTCCGGAACCCGCGCGGCATCGATTTCCAGTACCTGACCGCAATGATCCACGGCAGTTGGATGACGCGAGCCAATTCGCTGGTGATTCCCGGCGGCAAGATGGACCTCGCGATGCAGCTCATCTTCACGCCGATGATCATTCGGCTCGTTCACGAATCCAAGCGCGCCTGAGGGGAGAGCCGATGAACGTCCAATCTCGCGTGACCGCCAACGAAACGGCGATGGCCAACGCCATCCGCGTCCTCGCCATGGACGCGGTGCAGGCGGCGAACTCCGGCCACCCGGGCGCACCGATGGGGCTCGCTGACGTCGCAACGGTGCTGTTCAACCGCTTCGTCAGGATCGATCCGGCCGATCCCTCCTGGCCCGACCGCGACCGTGTCGTGCTCAGCGCCGGTCACGGCTCGATGCTGCTTTATGCGATCCACCACCTGCTCGGCTACGATGACATGGACGCGGCGCAGCTCCGCAATTTCCGTCAGCTCGGCTCCCGCACCGCCGGCCATCCGGAATTCGGTCACGCCAAGGGGATCGAGACCACAACGGGTCCGCTCGGCCAGGGCATTGCCACCGCCGTCGGTATGGCACTCGCCGAGCGCATGCACAACGCCCGGTTCGGAGACGAGCTGGTCGATCACTACACCTACGTGCTCGCCGGTGATGGATGTCTCATGGAAGGCATCAGCCATGAAGCGATCGACCTTGCCGGCCATCTTGGCCTCGGTCGGCTGATCGTCTTCTGGGACGACAACAGAATCACCATCGACGGCCCCACCGACCTTTCGACCTCCATGGATCAGAAGAAGCGGTTCGAAGCTGCCGGCTGGCATGTCCGCTCCGTCGACGGACACGACAGGGACGCCATTGCTGCCGCGATCGTGGCGGCCAGGACCGAGGCCGATCGCCCTTCCCTGATCGCCTGCCGCACCGTGATCGGCAAAGGCGCCCCTAACAAGGCGGGCAGCCCGAAGGTGCACGGCGCACCGCTCGGGGAAGACGAGGTCGCGGCGGCTCGGGAAGCGCTGAACTGGCCGCACCCGCCGTTCGAGGTGCCCGCCGAAGTGCGGGAAGGCTGGCGCGCCATCGCGGCGCGCGGCGCGGCCGCTCGGGCGGTGTGGGAGGCACGCAAGGCGCGAAGCAGCAAGGCGGTGGATTTCGATGCCTCGTTGACGCGGCCGAACCTTGAGATGCTGGCCCAGGCCATGGTGGCTCACAAGCGCCGAATCTCCGAGGAGGCGCCGAAGGTGGCGACGCGCAAGGCCTCGCAAATGGCGATCGAGGTCGTCAGCGCGAGTCTACCGAACGTCGTTGGCGGCTCGGCGGACCTGACGGACTCCAACAACACCCGCGCAAAGGCGATGCGACCGATCACCCGCGGCGACTATTCGGGCAACTACATCCACTACGGCGTCCGCGAACATGCCATGGCAGCAGCGATGAACGGCATCGCTCTGCACAAGGGCTTCTTCACCTACGGCGGCACGTTTCTGGTCTTCGCTGACTATTGCCGGCCTGCGATCCGGCTCGCGGCGCTGATGGGCGTCCCCCTGACTTTTGTCATGACGCACGATTCGATCGGCCTCGGCGAGGATGGGCCGACACATCAACCGGTAGAGACCATCGCCGGACTGCGGGCCACACCAAATCTCACCGTCATCCGCCCGGCGGATGCAGTGGAAACAGCCGAGGCCTGGCAGATCGCCGTGGCGGCGACGGCCACGCCCACTGTGCTCTGCCTGTCACGGCAGAACCTGCCGACGGTTCGCACCGACCATACCGACACCAACCTGACGGCGCTCGGCGCTTATGTGCTGCGCGAGCCCGGCGGCGGCCGGGACGCAACGCTGATCGCGACCGGTTCCGAAGTCGAAATCGCGCTGGCAGCCGCCGACCAATTGGCCACGGAGGGCATCCGCGCCGCGGTCGTCTCCGCGCCGAGCTTCGAGCTCTTTGCCGCCCAACCGCGGGAATATCAGGCTCGGGTGCGCGGTGCGGCGCCGCGCGTCGGTGTCGAGGCCGCGGTGCGCCAGGGCTGGGATCTTTTTCTCGACCGCAACGATGGCTTCGTAGGCATGACCGGCTTCGGCGCCTCCGCCCCTGCGGCCGATCTCTACCGGCACTTCGGCATCACTGCCGACGCCGTTGCCGACGCGGTCAAGTGCCGGGTCGAGCGGACCAGGAGAGTCTGATCGCGCACGGCTCAAAGGAGAACATCATGGCGCTCATCACGTTGAGACAATTGCTCGACCATGCCGCTGAAGGCGGCTACGGCGTGCCCGCCTTCAACATCAACAACATGGAGCAGGGACTTGCCATCCTGCGCGCGGCCGCGGCCTGCGACGCACCGGTGATCCTGCAGGCAAGCCGCGGCGCCCGGACCTATGCCGGCGACATCATGCTTCGCCATTTGGTGCAGGCGCTTACCGAGATGTTCCCGGACATCCCGATCGTCCTGCATCAGGATCATGGCAACAACGACGCGACCTGCCTCAGCGCCATCCGTCACGGCTTCACCAGCGTCATGATGGACGGCTCGCTGGAGGAGGACATGAAGACCCCGGCCTCCTACGACTACAACGTGGCGATCACCCGCCGCGTCACCAAGGCCGCACACGCCGTTGGCGCATCGGTCGAAGGCGAGCTCGGCGTGCTCGGTTCGCTGGAAACCGGCGAAGCGGCGGCCGAGGACGGCTCCGGGGCCGAAGGCACGCTCGACCACTCCCAGCTTCTAACCGATCCGGATCAGGCGGTCGATTTCGTGATGGCCACCAAATGTGATGCGCTGGCCATCGCCTGCGGCACCAGCCACGGCGCATACAAGTTCAGCCGCGAACCGGACGGCGAGATCCTGTCGATGTCCACCATCGCAGCGATCCACGAGAGGCTGCCGAACACACACCTCGTCATGCACGGCTCGTCGTCGGTGCCGCAGCATCTGCAGGACCTCATCAACGCCTACGGCGGTGCCATGCCGCAGACCTACGGTGTACCCGTCGAGGAGATCGAACGCGGCATCAGGATGGGCGTGCGCAAGGTCAACATCGACACCGACTGCCGCATGGCGATGACAGGGCAGTTCCGCAAGGTCGCCGCCGAGAAACCCGGCGAGTTCGACCCGCGCAAGTTCATGATCCCCGCCATGGCCGAACTCGAGGCGCTGTGCAGCGACCGTTTCGAACGCTTCGGCACCGCCGGCCAAGCCGGCAGGATCAAGCCGATTTCCATGGATGACATGGCCAGGCGCTACGCCGCCGGCACCCTCGATCCGCAGATCGTCGCCGCCCGGGCGGCATAGGGACCAAGGAGGCCCAGCCGATGAACGAGATGAGCACGCCGCAGGAAATCAAGGACCAGAAGAAGCGCTACGCGGCGGGCGTCCTGAAATACGCCCAGATGGGTTACTGGAACGGCGACTACCAGCCCAAGGATACCGACGTGCTGGCGCTATTCCGGATCACACCCCAGGACGGCGTCGATCCGATCGAGGCCGCCGCGGCCGTCGCCGGCGAAAGCTCGACCGCCACCTGGACCGTGGTCTGGACCGATCGGCTGACCGCCTGCGAGACCTACCGCGCCAAGGCGTACCGGGTGGAACCGGTGCCGAACAGTCCCGACCAGTACTTCGCCTATGTGGCTTACGATCTCGCCCTGTTCGAGGAAGGCTCGATCGCAAACCTCACCGCCTCGATCATCGGCAACGTGTTCTCGTTCAAGCCGCTCAAGGCCTGCCGCCTTGAGGATATGCGTCTGCCCGTGGCCTATGTGAAGACCTTCAAGGGTCCGCCCACCGGGCTCGTCGTCGAGCGCGAGCGGCTCGACAAGTTCGGCAAGCCGCTGCTCGGCGCCACGACCAAGCCCAAGCTCGGGCTTTCAGGCAAGAATTACGGCCGCGTCGTCTACGAAGGCCTCAAAGGCGGCCTCGACTTCATGAAGGACGACGAGAACATCAACAGCCAACCCTTCATGCACTGGCGGGACCGTTTTCTCTACTGCATGGAGGCCGTCAACAAGGCAACCGCCGAGACCGGCGAGATCAAGGGACACTATCTCAACGTCACCGCGGGGACGATGGAGGAGATGTACCGCCGCGCGGAATTCGCCAAGGAACTCGGCAGCGTCATTGTTATGGTCGACCTCATCATCGGCTGGACGGCGATCCAGTCGATCTCGGAATGGTGCCGGCAGAACGACATGATCCTGCACATGCACCGCGCCGGCCACGGCACCTATACGCGGCAGAAGAACCACGGCATCAGCTTCCGCGTCATTGCCAAATGGCTGAGGCTCGCCGGCGTCGATCATCTCCATGCCGGCACTGCCGTCGGCAAGCTGGAGGGCGATCCCCTCACGGTTCAGGGCTACTACAATGTCTGCCGGGAGCCCCACAACGCGGTCGACCTGCCACGCGGCTTGTTCTTCGAACAGGACTGGGCCGACATCAAGAAGGTGATGCCGGTGGCCTCCGGCGGCATCCACGCCGGCCAGATGCACCAGCTCCTGGATCTGTTCGGCGACGACGTCGTCCTGCAGTTCGGCGGCGGCACCATCGGCCATCCGATGGGCATCCAGGCCGGAGCAACGGCCAATCGCGTTGCACTGGAGGCCATGGTGCTCGCCCGCAACGAAGGCCGCGACATCAGGACGGAGGGCCCGGAGATCCTGCGCGAGGCCGCAAAGTGGTGCAAGCCGCTCGAGGCCGCACTCGATGTCTGGGGCGACATCACCTTCAACTACACCTCGACCGACACGTCGGACTTCGTGCCGACCGCAACCGCCGCATTGTGAGGAGGCTTCGACGATGCGCATCACCCAGGGCTGCTTCTCGTTTCTGCCCGATCTCACCGACATCCAGATCACGGCGCAGGTCGAATACATCCTGAGCCGGGATTGGGCAGTCAGCCTCGAATACAGCTACGACCCCCACCCGCGGAACACCTATTGGGAGATGTGGGGGAACCCGATGTTCGACCTCAAGGATGCCAAGGGCGTGATGATGGAGCTCGACGCCTGCCGCAACGCGCATCCGGAGGCTTATATCCGGATGCAGGCCTTCGACAACACGCGCGGCTGGGAAACGGTGATGATGTCCTTCATCGTCAACCGGCCGAGCACGGAACCCAGCTTCCACATGCAGCGGATCGACTTCCAGGGTCGCTTGCAGAAATACGCCTGGGACACCCGCCGCTAGCACATGCGTTCCGCGTTCGGACGTATCTGAGCGCGGCTTGTCCAGGGTGCCCAAGCGCAGCCATGCGCCCCTGCTCCTCCTCCCTCAGGGGCGCATGGCCCTTTTCGACATCAAGAGACGGATTCATGACCAACGACACCGTGCCCGGTCGCCCCACCACAATCGATCTTGCGGCCGAATATGAAGCGTCAGGCGTGGGCGACGTGTTGCGCGAGCTGGACGAGGTCCTGATCGGGCTGGCCCCGGTCAAGCAGCGCATCCGCGAAACCGCTGCGCTGCTGCTGGTCGACAGGGCTCGGCGCGACATGGGGCTGACGCAGGAGACGCCGACGCTGCACATGAGCTTCACCGGCAATCCAGGAACTGGCAAGACCACCGTCGCCCGGATGATGTCAGGACTGCTGCACCGTCTCGGCTATGTCCGCAAGGGTCACCTCGTCTCCGTCACCCGCGACGACCTGGTCGGACAATACATCGGCCACACCGCACCGAAGACCAAGGAAGTCCTGAAGAAGGCAATGGGCGGCGTCCTCTTCATCGACGAGGCCTACTATCTGCATAAGCCTGACAACGAGCGCGACTATGGCCAGGAAGCGATCGAAATCCTGCTGCAGGTCATGGAGAACAACCGCGACGACATCGTCGTCATCATGGCCGGCTATGCCGACAAGATGGACAGGTTCTTTTCAGCCAATCCAGGCTTCCGCTCCCGAATCGCACATCACATCGACTTCCCCGACTACAGCGACGACGAGCTGATGCGGATCGCCAGGACCATGCTGGCCCGCCAGAATTACGTCTTCGACAGCGCGGCCGAAACCGCGATGGTCGAGTACATCGCCCTGCGCCGCGGGCAGCCGCATTTCGCCAATGCGCGTTCGATCCGCAATGCGCTCGACCGGGCCCGTTTGCGTCAGGCCAACCGGCTCTTCACTGACGCGAAGGGGCCGCTCGATGCCGCGGCACTCTCCACCATCCGCGAGCCGGACATTCGCGCCAGCCGCGTCTTCCGCGGCGGTCTCGACTCCGATCGCCCGGCCGTCTCGGCAGCGGAGTAGCGCGCTCGGAACACGAAACTCTTCCTCGGGCAGCCTGTTGATCTGAGGCCCTGATAGTGCACCCTTGCGTGTCGAATCGACGAGGCGTCCAGGACCGCCGTTGCCGGCAGCGCCCGGCGATCGTGAGCGGCATCTGGAATAAGCACGCAGAGGGACTTGCATCCATGGACGACACGACCGCCCGCACCATGGTGGTGAACCCGATCCTGCCCGGCTTCAATCCCGATCCTTCGATCTGCCGGGTCGAAGACGACTACTACGTTGCCACGTCGACCTTCGAGTGGTTTCCGGGCGTGCAGATCCACCATTCGCGCGACCTCGTGCATTGGCGGCTCGTCACCCGGCCACTTACCCGCAAAAGCCAGCTCGACATGCGCGGAAATCCCGACAGCTGCGGCGTTTGGGCGCCGTGCCTGACCCATGCCGACGGGCTGTTCTGGCTGGTTTACAGCGATGTGAAACGCAAGGACGGCACCTACAAGGACGTCCACAACTACGTCGTCACCGCACCGGCGATCGAGGGACCATGGTCGGACCCGGTCTATCTCAACTCGTCCGGTTTCGATCCCTCGCTGTTTCACGACGAGGACGGGCGCAAGTGGCTGGTCAACCTCGTCTGGGACCACCGCGGCAAGCTGACCCGCTTCGGCGGCATCGTCCTGCAGGAGTTCGATCCGAAAGCAGGCCGTCTCGTCGGGCCGGTTCGCCACATCTTCCCCGGCACCCCGCTCGGCATGACCGAGGGCCCGCATCTCTATCGCCGCAACGGGTTCTATTACCTTATCGTCGCCGAAGGCGGCACCGGCTACAACCACGCCGTCACCATGGCTCGGTCCCGGGCGATCGAAGGACCTTACGAGGTCCATCCCGATGTCCACGTGGTGACGTCGCGCTTTGCCGTTGACCCCGACCTCAAGCGCGCCGGCCACGGCGATATCGTCGAGACCCAGACCGGCGAGGTCTATCTCGTCCATCTCACCGGACGCCCGCTTAAGGGGCTGCGCCGCTCCCCGCTGGGGCGAGAGACGGCGATCCAGAAGGTTCGGTGGTGCGAAGACGGCTGGCTGCGACTCGATGGTGAGCCGTTCGTTCCCCAGGTCGAGGTGCCGGCGCCGCCGTTGCCGCCGCATCCGTTTCCGGACGAGCCGGACAGACACGCCTTCGACGGCCCATCGCTGCCGACGCCGTTCCAGTGGCTGCGCACGCCCGAGCCGGAGCGGATCTTCTCCCTTACGGAACGGCCCGGCCGGCTACGGCTCTATGGCCGCGAAACTCCGGGATCCTGGTTCGAACAGGCACTGGTGGCGCGCCGTCAGCAGCATTTCGCCTACGAGGCCGAGACGGTGGTGGAGGCCGATCCGACGACCCACCTGCAGCTGGCCGGCCTGATCGCCTATTACAACCGCTGCGCCTACCACTATCTAGCGCTAACGTTCGACGACCAGCTCGGCACGGTGCTGACGATCCTGTCGTGCGAGGGGGATTGGCCGCTCGCCCGGATCAACCAGCCCCTGCCGCAGCCGGTTCCGGTGCCGCAAGGCACGCCGATCCGGCTTCGCGTTGCGGTGGACGGAGCGGAGCTGCGCTTCTCCTACGCTGTCGGCGACGGTCCGATCCGCCCGATCGGCCCGGTGCTCGACGCCTCGATCCTTTCCGACGAATGCGGTCAGGGTGAGCACGGCAACTTCACCGGGGCATTCGTCGGCATGGCCGCGAACGATCTTGGCGGCACGGCAATGCCCGCCGACTTCGCCTATTTCAGCTACCGGCCATTGGACCGACCAGGGAGAACGGCATAGGCGGGCAGGCTGAAGCCATCTCCTGTTACGACGGGTTGGTTCCCGGCTGCTGCGAAATGGCGCCCGCTGCTGACAGTTTCCGCCGCGTTGCCGGGCCGGCCCCTCGCATATAGTGGAGCTCCGGCCGATATCGCGGACCGGCATTCAGGCCATCTCCGGAAAGGATGCGGCGCACGACCGCGACGACCCTTGCCGCGACTGACTCTTTATCCTTCTGGTCAACCTGCATTTTCCCACTGGTCGTGGCAATGACCGGTACATCCGTCACAACGCCCCGTCGATCACCCGCCACAACTCCCCGGTTGCCGTGGTTCCCGATTGAACCACGATGTTCACGTCTTCATGTAGGTTCTTCACGACAGGGGCGTCTGTGATCCAGCACACAAAATTGACGGCGAAAGCTGTCGTCGACGACCTGTGCCGGATGCTGCGCGGTGGTCACCGCGGGCCTTTAGAGTCCGTACGGCCGGCCGCCAGGCACGATCAGCGGTCGGCGTAGCCGCCGAATCGGGTGATCCGTTCCTCGAAACGGGCGACATTGTCTGCGGCGCACTCGCTGCGGGCAGCCATGGCGGCAAGGATCAGCTCGACGGCGAGAAAGGCACTGTTGAGCGAAGGCAGCAGCTGTGGTCCGGCCATCGGCAGGCAGATCACTTTCCAGGCACCGATAGCAATGGGCGAGGAATGCGTGTCGGTCAGGGCAAGGATGCGCGCACCAAGCTCGCGGGCGACCTGACAGGCGCGTACGACTTCTGCGGAATAATGCTCGTAGGTGATCGCTATGACGATGTCCTGCGGCGTAACGTTCGACATTTGGTCAAGAATCGCCCCCGGCACGGCCGGCACCTGTTCGAAGTTGTCAAATGCCATACCGCCCACGTAGGACAGGTAATGAGCGATCGAATAGCAGCTGCGGACGCCGATGGAGTAAACCCGCCGCGCCTGCAACAGTGGCTCCACGCAGGCGTCGATCGCCGCTACCGTCATTGCCGAAGTAACCAGTTCAATGTTCTTGCGGCTTGCGGCGATCACCTCGGCATGGATGTCTGCGTCCGGCCGGTTTCTCAGCGCACGCGCGCGACTGCCATAGCTGCGCCCGCGATTCTGGAGGATGATCTGGACGTTGGTGCGAAACGCATCATAGCCCTCATAGCCGAGTTCGCGGGCGAGCCGGGTCACGATGTTGGCGTCGACCTCGGCCTTTTGCGCCAGACCGCGGATCGAATTGAAAGCGACCTCGTTCAGGTGGTCGAGCAGCCACAAGGAGAAGCGCCCCAGCTTCGGAGGTGCTGCCTGGACAAGCGCCCTGAGCGCCGTCCGAATTTCCTCTTCCCCCTTCATGTTCCCTACCCCCACAACTGTTGGTTATAGTAAGGGAGAGTCGCGGCAAACACCGACTGCCCAAAAAGGCAATTGCATTATTCCTCGCTAGAAAATAAAGCAATTGTATCATTGCTGCGATATCATGACTTCGGGAACCAGGGAGGACCTTCCATGAACCTCGCAAAAATCTGGCTTGCGGCCGGCCTTGTGGCATTCGCATCGCCGGCATTCGGCCAGGGCACGTTCGTTTCGATTGGCACCGGCGGTGTTACCGGTGTGTATTATCCGACGGGCGGCGCCATCTGCCGGATGATGTCCAGAACCCGCGCCGACCATCAAATCCGCTGTGCTGTCGAATCGACCGGCGGTTCCGTCTACAACGTCAACGCCGTCCGCTCGGGCGAACTCGAGTTCGGCGTGGTTCAGTCGGACGTGCAGCACAAAGCCTATTTGGGCGAAGGTTCCTTTGCCGAGCAGGGCGCAAACTCCGACCTGCGCGCGGTGTTCTCGCTCCATCCCGAACCGTTCACGGTCGTCGCCCGCGCCGATGCCGGTATCAAGGATTTCCAGGATCTCAAGGGCAAGCGCGTCAACGTCGGCAACCCCGGCTCGGGTCAGCGCGACACTATGGAAGTGCTGATGAAAGAGCTCGGCTGGACCATGGCCGATTTCGCGCTCGCCTCGGAATTTCAGGCGGCGGAGCAGAGCCAGGCGCTGTGCGACAACAACATCGACGCCATGGTCTACACCGTCGGCCATCCGTCGGGCTCGATCCAGGAAGCCACGACCGCATGCGAGTCCGTGCTGGTCAACGTCGCCGGCCCCGAAGTGGACAAGCTCGTCGAGGAGAACCCCTACTACCGCAAGGCGACCATCCCGGGCGGTATGTATCGCGGCAACGATGAGGACGTGCAGACCTTTGGCGTCGGCGCGACACTCGTGACCTCGGCTGCGGTGCCGGAGGAGGTCGTCTATCAGCTCGTCAAGGCGGTGTTCTCCGACCTCGACCAGTTTCGTGGCTTGCATCCGGCCTTCGCTCAGCTTGACCCCAAGGAGATGGCCACCGCGGGCCTGTCGGCCCCGCTGCATCCCGGTGCCGAGAAGTACTTCCGTGAGGCGGGCCTGATCCAGTGATCCTCGGGGCGGCGCCTCGCCGCGCCTGCTGACCGACAGTCGGGGCCGCCGCGGTTTCTGCGGCGGCCCTTCTTTTCACGGATGACGCCAAGCGGGGGACGGGATGACGGACAACGCTCAAGCCAAGGGCCGCGAATTTTCAGAAGCCGAGCTTCAGGATCTGGTGGCCAGCACCGACAGCGGCGGACGGGTCCCTAAGCGCCGCCAGGTGGCGCTACTGATCTCGGTCGTGGCGTTCTTGTGGTCGCTGTACCAGCTCTGGATCGCGCAGCCACAGCTATGGTTCGCCAAGTTCATCCCCGTCATGAACTCCTCGCAGACGCGGCCGGTCCATCTGGCCTTTGCCATGCTGCTGGCTTTCCTTGCCTACCCGGCATTGAAGTCCTCGCCGCGCGATCGCATCCCGATCCACGATTGGATCATGGCGATCGTGGGCGCCGGCTGTGCGTTCTACATCTTCCTGTTCTCGCGCGACCTGGCACTGACGGCACGCGCCGGTCTTCCGACACAGACCCAGATCATCATCGGCGCCGTCGGCATCTTGCTTCTGCTGGAGGCGTCGAGGCGTGCGCTGGGGCCGGCGCTGTCTATCGTAGGCAGCCTTTTCCTGCTCTACGCCTACCTGGGCAGCGGTTGGCTGATCCCCGATATCATCGAGCACAAGGGGCTCTCGTTCACCGCGATCATCAACGCGCAGTGGCTTGATACGACCGGCGTGTTCGGCATCCCGCTCGGCGTCTCCACCACCTTCGTCTTCCTGTTCGTGCTGTTCGGCGCGATCCTCGACAAGGCCGGCGCCGGCAACTACTTCATTCAGCTCGCCTTCGCCGGGCTCGGCGCCCTCAGGGGCGGCCCGGCCAAGGCGGCGGTCGTGGGCTCGGCCATGACCGGCCTGATCTCCGGCTCGTCGATTGCCAACGTGGTCACCACCGGAACCTTCACCATCCCGCTGATGAAGCGGGTCGGCTTTTCCTCCGTAAAGGCCGGCGCCGTGGAGGTCGCGTCTTCCGTCAATGGCCAGATCATGCCACCCGTCATGGGCGCAGCAGCGTTCCTGATGGTGGAGTTCGTCGGCATCTCCTATGTCCAGGTCATCAAACACGCCTTCATCCCGGCGACGATCTCCTACATCGCGCTGGTCTACATCGTGCATCTGGAAGCGCTGAAGAAGGACATGCCCGCGCTCGGGGCGGCGGCCAATCTGGGCCGAATGGCCCTCAAGATCGCCATCGGATTCGTGGTGACCGGCGTTGCCTTCACCGCCCTCGTGTACGGCATCCGGGGGCTGCGGGACCTGGCACCTTCTGTCGCCGACCCAGTGGTGATCCTGGCCATCATCCTCGCATATGTGGCGGCGGTGCGCGTCGCCGCGCGGCATCCGGATCTGGCCCTCGACGATCCGAACGCCAAGACCATTACCTTGCCTACCGTCGCGGAGGTCTTCCCCACCGGCTTGCACTACCTGCTGCCGATCCTGGTCTTGGTCTGGTATCTGATGGTGGAAATGCAATCGCCGGCGAAATCTGCCTTTTCGGCGGTTCTGGTGATGCTGATCATCATCCTCACGCAGCGACCGCTGAAGGCCTTCTTCCGCGGCGAAAGCATGGGCGACGCCGCCCGCGCAGGTGTGAACGATCTTGTCGACGGCATGATTGCGGGCGCGCGCAACATGATCGGCATCGGCGTTGCGACTGCCGCTGCCGGCATCATCGTTGCCACCGTCACCAAGACTCCGATCGGCACCGAGCTTGCTGGTCTCGTCGAATTGCTGTCAGGCGGCAACCTCTTCATCATGCTGGTCCTTATCGGCGTCTTTTCCCTGATTCTGGGGATGGGCCTGCCGACTACGGCGAACTACATCGTCGTCTCGTCCCTGTTGGCCTCGGTGGTCGTGACGCTGGGGGCTCAGGGCGGACTGATTGTTCCGCTGATCGCCGCTCATCTCTTTGTGTTCTATTTCGGCATCATGGCCGACGTGACCCCGCCCGTCGGACTGGCGAGCTTCGCCGCCGCGGCCGTGTCCGGTGGCGACCCGATCCGCACCGGCTTCCAGGGCTTCTTCTATTCGATGCGCACGGTCGCACTGCCTTTTCTCTTTATCTACAACCCGACGCTGATCCTCTATGGCATCGATCTCGGGACATGGGCGGGCATCCTTCAGGCGGTGTTCGTGTTCTTCATAGCCACAGTGGCCATGCTCCTCTTCGCCGCCGCAACGCAGAACTATTTCCTTGCGCCGTCGCGGCTCTGGGAAAGCGCTTCGCTGCTGCTCGTTGCCTTCACGCTATTCGTTCCAGGCTTCTGGCTCGACCGGGTACAGCCGCGGTTCGAGGAGCGACCGGCGACCGAACTCGCCGCCGCCTTCGACGCGGCACAGCCGGGAGAAACGGTACGCTTCGTTGTCGCCGGACCATCCTTGACCACCGGCCGACCGTCGCAGCTGACCGTGGTCCACACCGTGACCGAGGAGGAGCCCGCCTCCGGCCGGGCCGAAGCGGCGGGACTGCTGCTCCTGCCCGAAGGAGACCGGCTGTTCCTGGACGAGCCGATGTTCGGCACGCCTTATCAGGAGAAGCTCTCGGGCTTCGATTTTTATCTCGAAGATCGGGTTGAGGTCGTCAGCCTTCTGGTTTCAGCGGATCGTTGGCCAAAGGAGATCTTCTACATTCCAGCCCTGCTGCTTCTGGCAGTTGTCGTCCTGCTGCAGCGCCGCCGCCAGACTAAACCCGCATTCTAAGGAGGCGAGCAATGGCAAAGACGATCCTGCTGACGATCGACCTGGGTGACGAAAAGGGAAATGCGGCGCTCCTCGATGCCGCACTCGACCTCCTGCATGACGGCGGCAAATTGCACGTGGTGTCGGTGTTCCCCGATTTCGGGCTGGCACAGGTCAGCGGCTTCTTTAAGAAGGGATTTGAAAAGGAAGCGTTGCGGGAGTTCGGCCGCAAGCTGGCGGAATGGGTCAAGATCCATGTTCCCGACGAGATCCAGGTCCATCCTCATGTGCTGCACGGCACGATTTACGACGAGATCCTGCGAGCAGCCGACAAACTTGGCGTGGATGTGATCGTGATCGGCTCCCATCGACCGGAGCTCAAGGATTATCTGCTCGGCCCGAATGCCGCTCGCGTCGTGCGCCACGCCCGCCAATCCGTTTACGTCGTCAGGACCTGAGAAATGCCCAACCACATCTTCGGCCGCTCCACCAAGGGCGTGCTGCCCACCGCCGTCGCCGGGGACGGCTGCTATCTGATCGACTCCCATGGCCGTCGGTATCTCGACGGATCGGGCGGCGCAGCCGTATCCTGCCTGGGACATTCCAATGCGGCCGTACGGGCAGCGCTCCATGCCCAGCTCGACCAGCTCGCATTCGCCCACACCGGATTCTTCACGTCCGAACCGGCCGAGCAACTCGCCGACAAGCTTGTCGAAAAGGCACCCGAAGGAATCGATCGGGTTTATCTCGTTTCGGGCGGTTCCGAGGCAGTCGAGGCGGCGCTGAAGCTGGCGCGCCAGTACTTCCTCGAGATCGGCGAGCCGCAGCGCCACCGCGTGATTGCGCGCCGACAGAGCTATCACGGCAACACGCTGGGCGCGCTTGCTACCGGCGGCAATGAATGGCGCCGGGCGCAATTCGCGCCAATGCTGATTGAGACCTCGCACATCAGCCCCTGCTACGAGTATCGCGGCCGCGCCGAGGGTGAGAGCGCCGAGGCTTACGGTCTGCGAGTCGCGGACGAGCTTGAGGATGAGATCCAGCGCCTTGGCCCCGCTAACGTTATGGCCTTCGTCGCCGAGCCGGTGGTCGGCGCCACCGCTGGGGCGGTTCCGGCCGTGCCAGGCTACCTGAAGCGCATTCGAGAGATCTGCGACCGCCATGGCGTCTTGATGATCCTCGACGAGGTGATGTGTGGCATGGGGCGCACCGGCTATCTGTTCGCCTGCCAGGAGGATGGCGTCTCGCCCGACATAATGGCCATCGCCAAGGGCCTCGGTGCGGGCTATCAGCCGATTGGCGCGATGCTTTGCACCGGCCGGATCTATGACGCGATCGCCTCCGGCTCGGGTTTCTTCCAGCACGGCCATACCTACATGGGTCATCCCATGGCCGCCGCCGCCGCCAATGCCGTCCTCGGCGAGATCGAGGAACGCCGCCTGCTCGCGCGCGTACTCGAGCAAGGAGCCAAGCTTGACGCAGCGCTGCGCTCGGCCCTCGGCCAGCACCCGCATGTCGGCGACATCCGGGGCAGAGGCCTTTTCCGCGGTGTCGAGATCGTCGAGAACCGCGAAACCAAGGCGCCGTTCGATCCGGCGCGAAAGATCCACGCCAGGATCAAGGCCGAAGCCTTTGCCGCCGGGCTGATCTGCTATCCGATGGGCGGGACGATCGACGGGCGCAACGGCGACCACGTGCTGATCGCACCGCCGTTCATCATCGAGGACGACCAGATCGGCGAACTCGTCGACAAGCTGTCGGGCGCCATCGGGCGGGCGCTCGCCGCATGAGGCCGCTTCCCAGCATCATGGTGGCGCCGAACGGGGCGCGCCTGACCAAGCAGGATCACCCGGCAATACCCGTCACCATCCCGGAGATCGTCGCCTGCGCGGTAGCATGTCACGCGGCCGGAGCCGACGGCATCCATGCCCACGTCCGCAACGCCGCGCAGGAGCATGTGCTGGACGCGGGCCTCTATCGCGAACTGCTGGCCGAGCTCGACCGCACGCTGCCGGGATTTTATGTGCAGATCACGACCGAGGCGGTTGGCCGCTACACCCCGGAACAACAGAGGGCCCTGGTCCGTGAGCTGCGCCCGGAGGCGGTCTCGATCGCATTGCGTGAGATCACCGCGGGACAGGACGACGATGCGACGCGCCGCTTCTTCGCCGAATGCCGTGAGGCCGGCATTGGCGTGCAGCATATCCTCTACGACGTCGATGACATTGAGCATCTCGCCACTCTCGTGACCGCCGGAGTCATCCCGGAGACGGGTCTGATGGCGTTGATCGTGCTGGGGCGCTATACGCCCGGCCAGATCTCGATGCCTGCCGACCTTGGACCGCCGAGCACCGCTTTGCTCAGCCGGCTGCCGACCGTTGACTGGGCCGTCTGTGCTTTCGGTGCCCAGGAGACCGCCTGCCTGCTGGAAGCCGGAAGGCTTGGCGGCAAGGCGCGGATCGGGTTTGAGAACAATCGGATCAATGCCGATCTCACCCAGGCGGCCAGCAATGCGGAGCGGGTCGCTGAACTGGTCGCCGCGCGGAGACAAGCTTGAGCCAAACGGGGCCTGATGGAAGTTGGGACGGCTGACGGTCACGCGGCAAGCGAGCGCGTCTCTCGACACATCGAACAGGGCCCGGATCCAGACCATCGGTCGGAGGCGATGGAAGGTCAAAAAAAATTCGAAAACACTGAGCAAGGTTCCTGCGTCCGGCCGGGGGCAGTTGTCTTTTCCAGGGCGAGAACTGCCCTGTTCTCGAGCCCGCGCCTGGCCGCGGCGACGGCCTTCAATGCCACTGCAAAGGGACCGACCTCATGCCATTCGTTACCACCAAAGACGGCGTCGACATCTTCTTCAAGGACTGGGGCCCGAAGGAGGCGCAGCCCATCGTCTTCCATCACGGCTGGCCGCTGTCCGCCGATGATTGGGACGCACAGTTGCTGTTTTTTGTTGAGAAGGGCTTTCGCGTCGTCGCGCATGACCGGCGCGGTCATGGCCGATCCGCCCAGGTCGGCGATGGTCATGACATGGATCACTACGCTGCCGATGCAGCGGCCGTGGTCGAGCACCTTGACCTGCGTAATGCTGTCCACGTCGGTCACTCCACCGGAGGGGGCGAGGCACTGCGTTATGCAGTTCGCCATGGCTCCGGCCGCGTTGCCAAGCTGGTGCTGATCGGTGCGGTGCCGCCCATAATGGTCAAGACGGAGGCCTATCCCGGCGGCCTCCCGCTAGAGGTATTCGACGGTTTCCGCGCCTCCCTCGCCGCCAATCGCTCCCAGTTCTTCCTCGATGTTCCATCCGGCCCGTTCTACGGCTTCAACCGGCCGGGTGCTGAAGTATCCCAGGGAGCGATACAGAACTGGTGGCGCCAGGGCATGATGGGCAGCGTCAAGGCGCACTACGACGGCATCAAGGCTTTCTCCGAGACGGACTTCACCGAGGACCTGAAATCGGCCGAGGTGCCGACGCTGGTTATGCACGGTGACGACGATCAGATCGTGCCGATCGGGAACTCCGCCCTGCTCTCGGCCAAGCTTCTGAAAAACGGCACACTGAAGGTCTATGAGAAGCTGTCGCACGGCATGTGCACGACTCATCCCGACCTGATCAACGCCGACCTGCTCGCTTTCATAAAATCCTAAGCGACCAACAAATCCACAGCTGGAAGGACCTTCAATCGGCCCCGATTGAAGGTCCGTGCAGGCGATCCGAATTGCAAGTCAGCAGCAACACGAAGAGCGCGACAATCGCCGCAGCGAACGGCAACCACGCCTCGCTGGCCCCCATCGTCCACAGCGTCGCAAAACTCAGCCCGCACCAAGCGAGCGGCACGGGGAGAAGCCAGAGGCGCCCCCGTCCGCCCCGTGTCGCCGCGATCGCTCCGAGCGTTGCAATTGCCGTAGGGTCAGGAGCGACAGCGAACACTTCCGCAGCCTGAAACGGCCGGCCGGCGAGGATGGCAACGAGCGGATGCAGAGCGAGGGCATAGATGAACAGCGCCCATCCAAGCACGGCGGCTTTGGACCTCGCCGCCCCGAACCACAGGCCGTTGCGGACACTGCTGAAAAGCGCCAGAAGCACGGCTTCGAGCACAAAGATCGGCGCCACATAGGCCGCAGCCCAGTTGACCGTCCGGTACTGATTCCAGAAGAACGTCCAGGCGACGGCAAGCCAGGCCACGGCCAGGATCCCCAACACCAGACGATCCGATACCGGCCGACGTAGCCAAGCCAGAAAAGGAATTGTCGCTCCGAGCAGCAGCGCCACGACCGGCCACGGCCAGACCGCCGCATTCTGAAGCTCGAAAAGTCGCCAGTAGACACGCTCGGAAAAGAGCAGGAAATCCTCCGGCCGGTAGGTCCACCACTCGGCCATCACAGGCTTGTCACATAGACCGACATTTGTTCGCGCATCCTGCCGTCGGGCAACGGTCCGGACGCCGCCAACACATTTTCCCGCGCATGCTCGGGCCGTGTCGTGGCAGGTATCACGACAGTCACCGCGGGATGCGACAGGACGAACTTCAGGATGTACTGCGCCCAGGTCGACACGCCGATCTCCCCCGCCCATCCCGGCAATGGGCGACGTTCCAGTGCCCGCGTAAGTGCGCCCTGCCGGAACGGACGATTGACGATGACGGAGATACCGCGGTCGAGCGCGAGCGGCAGGATGCGCTCCTCGACCTCGCGGTCGAGCACGTTATAGGTCACCTGCACGAAGTCGAGCGGCTGCGTCCGCATGATCTCCTCGAACAGCCCGTGGCGGCGGCCTTCCGAGGTGGTGATTCCGACATAGCGCAGCAGTCCCGCCTGTTTCATCTCGAAGAGATGCGGCAGGTGCGCCTCCCAGGCGACAAGATTATGGACCTGCATCAGGTCAAATGCGGGTACGGTCCAGGCCAGGCGAGAAGCTTCGATCTGCTCCGGCCCGGCTGCGCCGGAGGACGTCCAGACCTTGTCGGCGGCAAAGAGCCCTTCGGGTCGGCCAAGCTTGCGAAGGCCATGGCCGACGGTTGTCTGCGACGACCCGTACATTGGAGACGAATCGATTACGCGTCCGCCGGCCTCGAAGAACGCGGCCATGACTTCTGCTGAGCTCTCGAGCAGCACGGGATCGTTGCCGACGTTGAAGGTAATCCACGTGCCGAGGCCGACCGCTGGAATGCGTTCGCCTGTCGAAAGGATCTCGCGCCACGCTCCGCTGCTGCCCTGCGCGCCTGCCGGCGAGACCGGAAGGACCGCGGACGCGGCAAGGGCGCCGCCGCCTGCAAGGATCGCACGGCGTGTGGGGCGGTGAAGGCTCATGACAGTCCTAAACTGGCACAGTTCGGCCCCAGGGCAAGAGCATGCAACGCAGTCCCGTGCTTCCTCTCCCGGCCGTGATCCCGAAGTCATTTTTTTCTTTCTCAGGCGGGCATCCCTCCCGGTTCCTCCCGATCAATCAGTCTGAAAAATGACGCTTCCCAACCCATCCGCATGGCTATCGCCGTCCGCTCCGATTGACGTCTCCGGCATTGCTGCCCAACAATCGGAGCGGCGAATGACGGCGCCTCCACGGGCGTCGAAACGGGAGGTCTCATTCGCGGGAGGAACGGATGACAGAATCCATCAGGCTCTTCCGGGGCCCGTTTGGGCATGTCTCGCTATTGAACGTCGGCGGTAATCTGGTCACCCATGCGCACCCCGAAATTCACCTTGTGATCTGGCTCGACGGCTGCGCCGGCATCATTACGGTCGGCGGCCGACCCATCGAGCCACGACCGGGTATCGCGATTGGAATTAATGCCTTCGAGCCGCACAGTCACACGTTTGCCGAAGGTGAAATCCCGGGCCAGTTCCTGGCCTTCTACATCGAGCGGGGCTGGCTGGCCGAACGGCGCGGCCTGCCTGACGGCAGCGCCGCCTTCGTCAAGCCGGAAATACCGCTCGCGCCCTGGCTCACCGACCTTGCCAAGCTGCTTCCCGACCGCCTGAGCCGTGGCGACGACGACATGATTGCCTATGAGGTCGAACGCTTCATCGACCACGTCATGGACGCCGCCGACACCTTTCGGCCGCAGAGGACCGGGGCCGGCAGGATCCGCGCCGGCCGCGACTTCCGTATTCGCAAGGCGATTTCTCTGATGGCCGCGAACGTCGGCGAACGGATCTGCTTTGATCAGGTCGCCCGCAGCGTCGGCCTGTCGCGGCCGCACTTTTTCGCGCTGTTCCGAGAACAAATGGGCGTGACGCCGAACGTCTACTGGAACACGCTCCGCGTCGCCGAGGCCATGCGATGCCTTGAATCCTCCGACGATCCGATGATGTCCGTCGCCTGCACCCTGGGCTTTTCCTCTCAGGGCAATTTCTCCCGCTTCTTCCGGGAGCACACGGGCGTCCCCCCGACCGTCTACCGCTCCGCGGCGAGCGAAGGCCGGCTCGCCATGTCGGCGCGCCGCGGCGTCTGAAGACGCAGCCCGAAACCCACGACCGGCACGATTTTTCAGACGGATTGATAGGCCGTTCAGACGGATCGATAAGCGCTGGCATCGCGCGTCGTTAAGCTGTCCTGACCGGGATCATCACAGGGACGCGCCATGCCGACAATCACCGTTTCTTCCGTCATCGACGCCCCGATCGAAAAGGTCTGGGCGCGCATTCGCGACTTCAACGGTCTACCCTCCTGGCATCCGCGCATGGTCAAGAGCGAAATCGAGGATGGGCGACCCGCCGACGAGATCGGCTGCGTGCGCAGGTTCCAGATCGCCTCGGGCGCGACCCTGCGCGAGAAGCTGCTCGCGTTTTCCGACGCCGATCACACCGTCACCTACAGCATTCTCGAAACACCGCAGCCGATCAGCAATCACACGGCGACGTTGTCGCTGCGGCGGGTGACGGACGGCAACCGCACCTTTGCCGAATGGACCGCCACTTTCGACGCCCCCACCGAGGAGGCGGATAAGCTGGCCGAGGGCATGGGCACCAACGTGTTCCAGGGCGGCTTCGACGCGCTGAAGGCTTACTTCGCGGAAAACCCGTGAGGAGACTGCGATGCCCCTGACCGTCCAGACCTTTCCGACAGCGGATGCCGCTGCGGCCGCGCTCGCCGCGGACGGCGCCTCCCGTTTCCTCGGCGGCGGCACGCTCGTGGTGCGCGCGGCGAACGAAGGCGACGTGTCTTTCTCCAGCTATGTCCGCACGACAGATCCTGCGCTCTCCGCAATCACGGTCGCCGACGGGCAGGCAATACTCGGCGCTGCCGTTACCATGGCGCGGATCATCGCGGATGATCGCCTCGACTGCCTCGCCTCGGCAGCGAAGTCTGTGGGTGGGCCAGCGATCCGGAATATGGCGACTGTCGGCGGCAATCTTTATGCGCCCGCCCCCTATGGCGACCTCGCCGTTGCCCTGCTCGCGCTCGACGCCGCCGTCGAACTCGCCGGTGGGTCCGTTCCGCTTGCTGCGTTTTTGGCCGATCGCGACAAGGTCGATAACCGTACGGTCCTGAAGAGCATCCGCTTTGCTTTGCCCAAGGCGGGCGAATTGCGGTTCCTGAAGGTCTCGCGCGTCAAGCCCAAAGGCGTATCCGTCGTGACGATCGCCGCTGTTCTTGAGGAAGACGGCGGCACAATTGCCCGCGCCCGCATCGCCTATGGCGGCATGGCGGACCGGCCGATCCGGGCGCCGGCCGTGGAAGCCGCATTGTCCGGCAAGCCGCGAACTGCAGACGGCATCGGTGAAGCCCTGGCTGTCGCGACGCAGGGCGCCGCGCCGATTACCAATTCGGTCGCCAGTGCCTGGTACCGTAACGAGGTTCTGCCGGTGCATTTGCGCCGATTGTTGCTCGCCTAACGATCTCGGAGGAGGAGATGGCCAAGGTTCCGGTCCAGTTCAGGCTTAACGGCGAGGACAAGGCGGAGTTCGTCGAGAGCGGCGTCACACTGCTGAAGGCGCTGCGCGAGAAGGCCGGCGATACGTCGGTCAAAGGCGGTTGCCATCAGGGCACTTGCGGCAGTTGTGCGGTCCTGATCGACGGCGAACTCAAGCTCTCGTGCCTGACGCTCGCCGAGACCTGCGACGGGGCCGAGATTCAGACCACGGCGGGCCTTGCCGAAGGCGGTGTTCTCCACCCGTTGCAGCGTGCCTTCGACGAGGGCTTCGCGACACAATGCGGCTTCTGCACGCCCGGCATGCTGATGGCAGCGAAGGCCCTGCTCGATAACAATCCGTCACCAACCCGCGAGGACGTCATAGACGCGATCTCCGGCAACATCTGCCGCTGCACGGGCTACGAGCCGATCATCCAGGCGATCCTTGCGGCGGCGCGCGCCAATTCCGTCAGTGCAGCGTGAGAGGAGGACACGATGGAGGTCCGTAAGTCCTACTTTGCCGACGAGCGCGCGGACGGCCTCAAGGAGATCGGCCAGCCGCGGCTTCGGGTTGATGCTCGCGGCCATGTCACCGGAACCACGACCTATTTCGCCGACCGGACCTTTCCGGGACTGCTGCACCTCAAGATGGTCCGCAGCCCGCATCATCACGCGCGCATCCGCAGCATCGACCTGTCGGAAGCCGAGAAGCATCCCGGCGTCGTTCGCATCCTGACGGCCGCCGACGTGCCGCACAACGTCTACACCATCCTGACCCTCATCCAGGTTGGGCCGGAGGATGAGACGGTGCTCGCCACCGACAAGGTGCGCTGGAAGGGCGAAGCCATCGTTGCGATCCTCGCCGACAGCGAGCGGGCCGCTCATGAAGCCGCGGCTAAGGTCAAGGTCGACTACGAGGTGCTGCCGGCGGTTCTGAGCATCGAGGATGCGCTGAAGCCGGATGCTCCGATCGTCAACGAGTACCACGGCCGGAACTATTATCTCTACGACAGCGGCGAATGCCGCAAGGTCCGCTTCGGCGACGTTGACGCCGGCTTCGCCCAGGCCGACCACATCCTTGAAGAAACCTATGCGTCGGCCCCGATCGAGCATGCGCCGACCGAGACGACGGGCTGCATAGTCGCGCCCGAGGGCAACGGCCGCTTTACCTGCTACACCAACACGCAGGCGATGTTCTTCACCCTCGACAACACCTCCATCATCCTCCAGATGGACGGCGCCAAGCTGCACATGGTCGGCGGCACCGTCGGCGGCGGTTTCGGCGGCAAGGTCGATGTCATCGTCGAGCCCATCGCCATCCTCGGCGCCAAGTTGACGGGACGGCCGGTCTCCTTCATCTACAGCCGCGAAGAGGAGATGCAGATCTCCTCGCCCCGAGCGGCCGAAAAGCTGATTATCAAGGACGGCGTCATGAATGACGGGCGCATCATCGCCCGGTACGTGAAGGCCTATATCGACGCCGGCGCCTATTCTCGTCACTCGCCCTACGGCGCGCAGAAGTCCGCCGCCCATTTCCCCGGCCCCTATACCGTGCCGAACGTCTGGGTCGACAGCTACTGCGTCTATACCAACCGCACGCCCTCGAGCGCCATGCGCGGCTTCGGCGTCACCATCGGCGACTTCGCGCTCGAGGTACAGATGGACAAGCTCGCCCGCCGGATTGGGATGGACCCGCTGGAATTCCGCTTCGTCAATGCCTATCGCGACGGCGACATGAAGGCGCACCGCCAGGTTACCGAAGGCGCGGCGCTGATCGAATGCATGCAGGAGGCATCGCGCATCGCCAACTGGCCGGTGGGCGACAAATACATGGCGATGTCCTCCGCCAGGAAGGAGGCTTGACCATGGCCCTGAAACGCGGCCGCGGCGTCGCGGCGGTCAACTATCCGACCGGCATGAACCTCGGCGGCGACCCGACCCAGGCGCTGGTGCATTCAACGCCGACCGGCAACTTCATGGTCTCGCTGTCGTCGGTCGATCTGGGTCAGGGCATGAAACAGATCATGACCCAGATCTGTGCCGAGACCATCGGGGTGCCGGTCGATCGGGTGGTGATCGATACGGCCGATACCGACACCGGCCCGCACTGCATGGGAACGTTCGCCTCGCGCGGCACGCATCGCGCCGGCAATGCGGTGATCCAGGCGGCCAGGGAGGCCCGCCAGGTGATGCTGGAGGTCGCCGCCGAGGAACTGGAGACCGATGCCGCCGACCTCGACACCGACGGTGAGGGCAACATCCACGTGAAGGGCGCGCCGCAGCGGTCGATCTCGATCTTCGACACGGCGCTCGCCGCCCACTTCAAGCACGGCCGCTCAATCTCGGGCCGGGGCATGTTCCTGATCCCCCGTTCCTATCCGGATGCGGAAACGGGCGCGATGAAGCCCTCGACCTGCTACGCCCATGCCTGCACCGTGGCCGAGGTTGAAGTCGACGACGAGACCGGCGAGGTCACAGTGCTGTCGCTCAAGAACGTCTTCGAGATCGGCCGGGCGCTCAATCCGAAGATGGTGGAGCAGCAGCTCGTCGGCGGCGCCTGGATGGGGATGAGCCACGCCCTCTACGAGACCACGGAACCCTACTACCCCAGCCGCGACCACTGCGGACGCGACTTCAACGAATATCTGATGCCCGGCCCGGGCGACCTGCCCGAGACGGACGTCGTCGTGCTGGAGCGGCCGGCGGCCGATGGTCCGTTCGGTGCCAAGGGACCCGGCGAGATGTGCGCCAACCCACAGATCCCGGCCATCGCCAATGCCATCTACGACGCGATCGGCGTGCGCGTCGACACGCTGCCAATCACGCCCGAGCGGGTGCTCCGCGCGCTGCGGCAAAGCGCCGGCTTGGCCGGCTGAGCGATGCCCGACCTCGCCGCCAGCGACATCCTGAGCTCCCCCGAGGCGGTGGTCGAAGGCTTCGGGCAGCGCCGATACATTGCCGACGAGCCGCTTGCGACGGCTGTCTTCCTCACTGTCCATCTCGGCAAGCCGTTGCTTTTGGAAGGCATGCCGGGCGTCGGCAAGACGGAAGCCGCGAAGGCCGTGGCCGAGATCCTCGGGCGCGACCTGATCCGCCTGCAGTGCTATGAGGGCATCGATGCGCAGCACGCCCTCTACGAGTGGAACTATCAGCGCCAACTGCTGGCGATCCGCCAGGCTGATATGTCCGAGGTCGATCTTTTCGACGACTGCTTCCTTATCGAGCGCCCGCTGCTGCGCTCTTTGCGTCACCCAGACAGGACAGTGCTTCTGGTCGACGAGATCGACCGATCGGATCATGAGTTCGAGGCGCTGCTGCTTGAATATCTGTCGGACTTTCAGATCTCGATTCCGGAGCGCGGGACGGTTCGGGCCAGCGCGCCGCCAATCGTGATCCTGACCTCGAACCGCACGCGTGAACTGGCCGAAGCCCTGCGCCGGCGCTGCGTCTACCACTTCATCGCCTATCCCGATGCCGAGCGCGAGGCGGCGATCATCCTCGCCCGGGCCTCGGACGTAGCCGAAGCCACCGCCGAAGCGGTCGCCCGCGCGGTTGGTGCCATCCGCACCCTCCCGCTTGCCAAGCCGCCCGGCATCTCCGAGGCCGTCGAATGGGCGAACGCCGCGACTGTGCTGGAGAAGCGCGGCAGTCCCTGGCCGGAAGCGTTTCGGCGGTCAATCGGCGTCCTCATCAAAGATGAGGACGACCTCACCTCACTGGGGACGGAACTGCCGCGCATCCTCAAGGAGGCGCTGTGATGAGGCGCGCGGCCATGCAAAATCAACGTCGGCGGCAAGCGCCAGACCTGCCACGAGAATGCACGCCGTTCCTCGCTTTCGTGCAGGCGCTGCGCCGCCACGGCTTCACGGTTGCGCCGGAACAGGCGGTAAGCTTCCTCGAGGCCGTCGCTCTGCTCGGACCGGGAAATATGGAGCACATCCGCCGTGGCGCCATCGCCACCCTGGCGCCGCCAATCGAGCGGCAAGGCGCTTTCGATGCCGTCTTCCGCACCGTCTTCTTCGGCGAAGCCGTTGCGGCGGCCGACCACCACGACGATGAGGAGGAAACCGTCGTGAAAGACCGCGGCGGTGCCGTGACCGCCCACGAGGTTCTGTTGCAGCAGGACAGGGGTGGCGCCCACGCCTCCGCGGCCGAACGGCTTTCGAGGCGCGCCATCCGGGGTACGGATAACACCCTGACGGTCTTCCAACGCCGTCTGCCGGAGGCCCTGCCCCGCCGCCGCACCTTCCGGCAGCTGCGGACCCGCAGCAATGGCACGATCGACCTGCGCCGTTCGCTGCGCGACATGGTGAAAGTGGACGGCGATCTGCCCTTCCCTCGCCTGCGAAAGCGCCAGGAGATCCCGCGCCGGCTGCTCATGATCGTCGATATCTCCGGCTCAATGCGCGAGCACATCGACGGCCTCCTCGGGCTCGCCCATGCCGCCGTCCAGGCGGCGCCGCGGACGGAAGTCTTCACCATCGGCACGCGGCTCAGCCGTATCACGCCGTCGCTGCGGGTGCGCGACCGGACCTTGGCGCTCGCCCGCGCCGCTGCCGCGGTCGACGACTGGGATGGCGGCACCCGCATTGGCCCGACACTCCATGCCTTCCTGACCGTCCCACGCTTCGTCGCGCTCGCCCGCGGCGCCGTCGTCATCATCGCATCGGACGGCCTCGAACGCGGCGACCACACCGACTTCGAGAGCGCCATGCGCCGGCTCGCTGCCCTCGCTCACCGCCTGTCACTGGCAACGCCGCTCGCCGGGGACCCGCGCTTCCGGCCGGAGACGGCGGCACTCACCGCCATCCTGCCCCTGCTCGACGACCTCGTCGACGGCTCATCGGACGCGGCGCTCGCCCGCTTCATCCTCGCGCTCCACAAGCCTGCGCCGAGGGCGGTGACCGTCTGGAAGGAGAACGCCCATGCCGTCCGCCCAGCTTGTCATTGATTCCCACTTCCACATCTGGCGCCGAGACGACCTGCCGTGGCTCAACGGCCCGATGGTGCCACGCATCTTCGGCCCCTACGAGCCGATCCGCCGCGACTATTCCATCGACGAGTACCGCGCCGATCTTGACGGCTGCGGTGTCGCCAAGGCGGTCTACGTCCAGACCAACTGGGCCAAGGAGGATTTCGAGAAGGAAGTCGCCTGGGTCACCGACACCGCGAAAGCGACCGGCTGGCCTCATGCCATCGTTGGCTATGCCGACATGACGGTTGAAGACGTGAGGTCCCAACTCGACCGGCTCACGGCCTATCCGCTGCTGCGCGGCGTGCGCATGCAACTGCACTGGCACGAGGTGCCGGAGTACCGTTTCGCCTCCGGGCCGGACCAGGTGCTCGATCCGGCGGTGCGCCGCAACGTGGCGCGCCTCAAGGACTATGGCCTCTCCTTCGATCTTCAGCTGTTCCCGGCGCAGATGCGGGCGGGCGCAGAACTTGTCGGCGACAATCCGGAGACGGACTTCATCCTGACGCACTGCGGCATGCTGGTCGACGACCGGCCGGAAACGGTGGCGGCATGGAAGGAGGGCCTCGCCCATCTCGCACCGTTTCCGAACCTTTATGCCAAGTTGTCCGGCCTCGGTACCTTCGTCCACCGCAACGATCCGGCACTGATTGCCCTCATCGTCGATGCGGCCATCGAGATCTTCGGCAGCGACCGCCTGATGTTCGGCTCCAACTTCCCGATCGAGAAGCTGTGGACGAACTACGGTGCTGTGGTCTCAGCCCACCGCGCCGCCGCCGAGCGGCACGGCGACAAGGCCGTGTCGCACATACTGCACGACACGGCCGAGCGCATTTATCGGCCGGTGTGAGCGGGGACCTGAATCGGCTGAGATAAGGTCACGATCAGTCCCGACGGCCGGGCGCGGCGGCGTCAACGCCAGCCGCTCCCTTTTTTGAAGCACACCTTCTAGCTGTGCCGGATCTCGGTCCCCAGCACGTTCAGGCACTCGCGCATGAATGCCGCAAGCGCCGTCCAGCCCTTGGCCGAGACCATCTTGCCGTCGACCAGGGCCTCGGTCGGTGACAGGTCGATATAGGTGCCGCCGGCAAGCCGCACCTCCGGCTCACAGGCCCCGAGCGCGCCGACCTTCTTGCCCCGGACCACGCCATCGACGGCAACGAGGATCTGGACACCATGACAGATCGTAAAGATCGGCTTGTCGGTCTCGTGGAAGTGCCGGACGATGGCCTGGATACGCTCGTCGGTGCGGATGTACTCGGGGCCGCGACCGCCGGCACAGTAGACCGCGTCATACTGCTCCGGTCGGACTTCCGAGAAAGTCTTGTTGATCACGAAATTGTGGCCCAGCTTTTCCGTATAGGTCTGGTCGCCCTCGAAGTCGTGAAGCGACGTCTTGATCACGTCACCGGCATTCTTGTCCGGGCAGATCACGTGAACCGTATGACCAACCGCCTCCATCGCCTGCTGGAACACAAAGATTTCGTACTCCTCGGTGAATTCACCGGTCAGCATCAGGATCTTTTTGCCTGCCATCGATTGCTCCTCCCTGAAGTGGATTCAAGTTTTACCGACGTCCGAATTCCGCCGAGATCCTTTCGGCGGGCGGCGAATTATGTCGCCATTGCGACCTTTTGCGGGCCGAGGTGCTGGCGGATGTGACGATACCCTTCGCGGTAGACGGCCTCTGGGCTTTCGGAGAGATCGCGCCAGACCTTTGTCGCCGCCGCCAGATCCGGGAGCGCGCGTCCGAAGGCCTCGATCGTCAGCCAGCCGCCGTAGCCGCTGTCCCGGATCGCGGCGAAGGTCTCGTCCCAGCGGACATTCCCTCGTCCCGGTATCCCTCGATCATTCTCGGAAATATGGACATGAACGATCCGCTTCACATTGCGGCTGAAGGCTGCGACTGGATCGGCTTCCTCGATGTTGGCATGGAAGGTGTCGTACATCGCGCGAATGTTCGGATGATCGATCTCGTCGAGATGCACGGCAAGAGCATCCATGGTGTTCAAGAGATAGCACTCGAACCGGTTCAACGCCTCAAGCCCGATCGTCACGCCGCGAGTGGCGGCATGATCGCCGATCGCCCGCTGTGCGTCGACCGAACGGCGGAACTCGTCCCTGGTCGGCCCCTCGCCGGTGAAATGCCCAAGCGCTGAGTGCAGCGGTCCGCTGAGAAAGGCGGCGCCGAGCGCCGAGGCGCAGTCGATGGCCCATTTCATGTAGGCAATGCCGGCCGCGCGCGCTCCCGGGTCGGCCGAAATGAGGTTCTTGGCGGGATCGCCGATCGCCGACACCGCGGTCCGCTCCAGCCCGATCCGGTCGAGCAGCGCGCCGAGCCGCGCATAGTCGTCGGGCGTGCCTTCAAAAACGGGGATCTCGACTCCGTCGAAGCCGGTCGCCTTTATGTCGCGCAGCAGATCCTCATGTTCCGGGGTGACATTCGTCGTCCAGAGGAACATGCACATGCCGATCTTCATCGTTCCCTCCCCGGCGGCGCGGCAACCGCCGATCGCACCCATGCCGCGCGGAAAGGCAAGCTACGGCTGGCGAGTGGACGAACACGTTCCCGCCGCTCTACCCGATTCCGAGCATTCTTCGGTTTGCGACGACATCGACGCCGCTTGCGGC
>CAYXAA010000040.1:0-5907 GCA_964462985.1 uncultured Hyphomicrobiales bacterium
CGACACCGTTGCCCAGGGCTTCGGTTCGCTCGGCCTGATGACGTCGGTGCTGATGACGCCCGATGGCAAGACGGTGGAGGCCGAGGCTGCCCACGGCACCGTCACCCGCCACTACCGCCAGCATCAGAAGGGCGAGGAGACCTCGACCAATTCGATCGCCTCGATCTTCGCCTGGACCCGCGGCCTGGCACATCGTGCCAAGCTCGACGACAACGCCGAGCTCGCCCGCTTCGCCGCCACGCTGGAGAAGGTCTGCGTCGACACCGTCGAGGCCGGCTTCATGACCAAGGATCTCGCCCTGCTGGTCGGCCCGGACCAGCCCTGGCTCTCGACCACCGGTTTCCTCGACAAGATCGACGAGAACCTGCGCAAGGCCATGGCCTGAGACGCAGCCAGCGTCGCTTGAATTCGCTTGCGGCGGGCTTTGGCCCGCCGCAGCTCTCACGCGGCCCCCGCGATACCGCACCCTGACCGCGCAGGGCGATGACCACCCCTTTTACAGCTTTGTCGGCTCCTTGGCCGCGCTGCCGGCATCCTCGTCAAGATCGGTGATCTGCCGGGCGGCCGACGTCGCCGCCTCATCAAAGGGGTAGAGCACCAGATCGACGCCGCCGCCTTCCCGCAGACGGCGGGCTTCATCCTCGTTGCGGGCCGTGATGGCGACCCGCCCGCCAAAACGGTGCGCCCGGATTGCGGAAAGCAAGCCGCTGCGCGGATCCGTCTCGGTCAGCAGGATCGTCCCGTAGGGCACCGAAAGAACGATCCAGCGTGCCTGGGTCAGCGGCAGTTCGGACCAGAACTCCTGCTCGGTCACATCGCCGTAGAGCACCTGATAGCCCTCGCGGGCATAACTGCGCACCGCCTGGGGATCGAGATCGACGCCGAGCACACTGTAGCCGGCATCCTCGAGGCGCCGCAGCAGCTGGCTGCCGAAACGGCCAAGGCCGAAAATGATGACGTCGACAGCGGGCTTGCCATCCTCGTTCTCCGCCGCCACTTCCCGCCACGACCCGAAGTCGAACGGCCGCAGCAGCGGCTGGAACCAGGCATGGAGCCACTGCGAATACGTGATCATGTAGACCGAGATTGCGATCGTCACGAGACCGACCAGGGTGACGAGCCCGACAGCGGACTGGTCGACGTGGCCGAGGCTGAGCCCCATCGCGATGAAGATGAGCGAGAACTCCGAGATCTGCGCGACGGTGAGGCCTGCGAGGAACCCGGTGCGGGCGCGGTAGCCCATCCAGGCCATGATCAGCATGACGATAAGCGGATTGCCGATCAGAACGAACAGGGAGAAGACGATGGCGCGCAGGAAATCCTCGCCGAGGGTGGAAAGGTCGAGCGCGGCGCCGATCGACAGGAAGAAGAACAGCAGCAGGAAGTCCCTGAGCGCGGCAAGCCGCGCCGAGACCATGTCGCGATAGGGGGTCGATCCGATCGAGACGCCGGCGGCAAGGCCGCCGAGTTCCTTGCCGAGCCCGATCGTCTCGCCGATGGCAGCAGCGGTCGCCGCCCAGCCGATGGAAGCGATGACCAGGAGCTCGGGAGTTTTCGCCAGCCGGTTCATGATCGGATCGGCGAAATAGCGGACGAAAAGAATGAGGAGCAGCACCACCCCGGCGAGCGAGCCCAGGATGGTAAGAAGGCTGATCAGGCCGTTCCGCTCTTCGGCGACGCCGATCCCGATCGTTGATAGCACGACCATGGCGATGACGACGACGATATCCTGCACGATTAGGAAGCCCAGGGCGATCCGGCCGTGCAGTGTCTCCAGTTCACGCTTGTCGCTCAGCAGCTTCACGACAATGATCGTGGAGGAAAAGGTCAAGGCGACAGCGACATAGACGCTGGTCAGCCAGTCGAGCCCGACAGCGAGCCCGATGAAGAAGCCGACGCCGGCAGTGAACGCGACCTGGCCGAGCCCGGTCGCCAGGGCGACGGGGCCGAGGGTTCTGACCAACCGCCAATCGAGCTTGAGACCGACGAGGAACAACAGAAGCGCAACGCCCAGTTCCGCCAGGAAACGGATCTGGCTCGCCGTCTCCGCGCTGCGGTCGAAAAAGGCGGCCGCCGCGATTCCGGCGGCAATGAAGCTCACGATCACGGGCTGGCGCAATGCGGCACCGATCAGCCCAATTGCGGCCGCACCCAGGAGCAGCCACGCGATTTCATGAAATACGACGTCGGCCATGAATCTCCCTGAAACGGATCCTGCTCGCCGACCAGACGCTTCCGACGATCGGCGCTGCTTATGACGTTAAGAACGGGTGCGTGGGATCGCTTGCCTGCCATCACCATAATGGTGGACATCGTCCTCATCGGACAAGCGAATCCGCCGACAAATCTGCTGCCGGGGAGAGATCGGGCTGACTATTGACAGGCGGCAGCCGGCCGCAGCGCTCCGAAGACGCGGGACGGATCTGCTTCAACCGCCGCTGGTATGGAGCCATAGTCCGGCGGCAGGGCGTCGTCGCCGGTCTGGCCCCTGGCGGCAGGGGTGCGAGCGGCATCGGCGCCGCTGCGCCGGCAGACGACTTCAACTTGCCGCCAGGGCGTCAGGACACCCGCGCTGCGGCAAGTCGCTCCTCGATCGCCTGAACGGCAGCCTCGGCCTTGGCGGGATCGCTGCCGCCGGCCTGGGCCATGTCGGGACGCCCGCCGCCGCCGCGGCCACCGAGCACCTCGGAGCCGAGCCGCACCAGATCGACGGCGTTGAAGCTGCCGGTCAGATCCTCGGTGACGCCGACGACGATCGCCGCCTTGTCGCTGTCCCGGCTGATGAAAACCACAACACCCGATCCAATCCGCGACTTGCCGTCGTCGACGAGGCCCTTCAGGTCTTTCGGATTGATGCCGTCGACGACGCGCGCCATCAGCTTGACGCCGGCAATCTCGCGCACTCCGTCACCGGCCTCGCCGCCACCGCCCATAGCGAGCTTCTTCCGGGTCTCCGCCAGTTCGCGCTCAAGCCGGCGGCGCTCCTCGACCAGTGCCGCCACCCGACCCGCCGCATCCTGCGGCGCGACCTTCAGCAGCGCGGCGATCTCCTTGAGCTGTTCGTCACGCTCCTCGAGATAGCTGCGCGCCGCCGAACCCGTCAGCGCCTCGATCCGGCGCACGCCGGCAGCGACCGCACCCTCGGAGACCAGAGTCACGAGACCAATGTCGCCGGTGCGCCGGACATGGGTACCACCGCACAGTTCGAGCGAGTAGGTCTTGCCGGCCTTGCTGCCCCGCGTCGCCGTGCCCATCGAGACGACGCGGACTTCGTCGCCGTATTTCTCCCCGAACAGCGCCATTGCACCCTGCTCGATCGCCTCATCAACGGCCATCAGCCGGGTCTCGACGGCGGCGTTCTGCAGCACGATCTCGTTGGCGATCGCCTCGACCTCGCGCAGCTCGGCCGCGTCCAGAGGCTTGGGATGGGAAAAGTCGAAGCGCAGCCGCTCCGGGCTCACCAGCGAGCCCTTCTGCGCCACATGGGTGCCGAGTACCTCGCGCAGCGCCTCATGCAGGAGATGGGTCGCCGAATGATTGGCGCGGATGGCGCTGCGGCGCTGATGATCGACCTTGAGCTCCAGCGCCAGCCCCGCGCTGAGCTCGCCCTCCTCGACCTCGACGAAGTGCACGAACAGGCCGTCGGCCTTTTTCTGCGTGTCGGTGACGCGGGCGCGCACGCCGGCGGCCGTCATCACGCCGGTGTCGCCGACCTGGCCGCCCGACTCGCCATAGAACGGGGTCTGGTTCAGCACCACCGCCCCGCTGTCACCGGCCTTCAGCGCTGTCACCTCGGCGCCGTCCCGGACCAGCGCGGCGACGACCCCTTCGGCCGTTTCGGTGTCGTAGCCGAGGAAATCGGTGGCGCCGACCCGATCCTTCAGGGCGAACCAGATCGTGTCCGTAGCCGCCTCGCCGGAGCCGGCCCAGGCGGCACGGGCTTCGGCGCGCTGACGCTCCATCGCCGCCGTGAAGCCGGCGGTGTCGACGCCGATGCCGCGGGCACGCAGGGCATCCTGGGTGAGGTCGAGCGGGAAGCCGTAGGTGTCATAGAGCCTGAACGCGGTTTCACCGTCGAGCTCGGCGCCCTCGCCAAGGTCGCGGGTCGCTTCGTCAAGCAAGGTGAGTCCCCGGTCGAGCGTGCGCCGGAACCGCGTCTCCTCGAGCTTCAGCGTCTCTGAGATCAGCGCCTCGGCACGCGCCAGCTCCGGATAGGCCCGGCCCATCTCGCGCACCAGCACCGGCACCAGCTTCCACATCAGCGGCTCGGCCGCACCGAGCAGTCGGGCATGGCGCATGGCGCGGCGCATGATGCGGCGGAGCACGTAGCCGCGGCCCTCGTTCGACGGCAGTACGCCGTCGGCGATCAGGAAGCTGGCGGAGCGCAGGTGATCCGCAATAACGCGGTGACTCGGCGCCGCCTTGCCTTCGGCCTCGACGCCGGTGGCATTCTCCGAGGCGGCGATCAGCGCCCGGAACAGGTCGATGTCATAGTTGTCGTGCACGCCCTGCAGCACGGCGGCGACGCGTTCGAGCCCCATGCCGGTGTCGATCGACGGCCGCGGCAGGGCCACGCGCTCGCCCGGCAGCTGTTCGTACTGCATGAAGACGAGATTCCAGATCTCGATGAAGCGGTCGCCGTCCTCCTCGGCCGAGCCCGGAGGACCGCCCCAGATATGCTCGCCGTGATCGTAGAAGATCTCCGAGCACGGCCCGCACGGACCGGTATCGCCCATGGCCCAGAAATTGTCCGAGGTGGCGATGCGGATGATCCTGTCGTCGGAAAGGCCGGCGATCTTCTTCCACAGCCCGTAGGCCTCGTCGTCCTCGGAGAACACGGTGACGAGGAGCTTCTCCTTCGGCAGGCCGAATTCCTTGGTGATCAGGGTCCAGGCCAGCTCGATCGCTCGGTCCTTGAAATAGTCGCCGAACGAGAAATTGCCGAGCATTTCGAAGAAGGTGTGATGCCGTGCGGTGTAGCCGACATTGTCGAGGTCGTTGTGCTTGCCGCCGGCGCGCACGCATTTTTGTGCCGTCACCGCTCGGGCATAGTCGCGCTTCTCCAGTCCGGTGAAGACGTTCTTGAACTGCACCATGCCCGCGTTGGTGAACATCAGCGTCGGGTCGTTGCGCGGCACCAGCGGGCTCGACGCCACCACCTCGTGGTCGTTCTTCCTGAAATAGTCGAGAAAGGCCGACCGGATCTCGTTCACACCGCTCATAAGGGGTTCACCGCCTCGTCTTCACGGCCGGCGACCGCCAAGAAGGCGCGGCGCCGGCCTCGCACGCGTTCACCGCGCTCTGCCGTCTCGCGCCTTTTATCCGCGGGTCCTGCGCCTGTCCAGACGAGCGCGGTCGCACCACCCGCCGCCGTTCGCCAGGGTCCGACCTGACGAAACAGGCAGCGGCCGCACCCGATCAGGGCGCTGCCGCTGCAGATGGCCGGGTCCGTCTTCGACGTCGCGATGCACGGTGGCTCAGTCGTCCACGCCCTCATCGCCTTCGGTGAAGGGATCGGTGATGCGGTCGGCGATGATGCCGGCGTTCTGGCGGATCGCGAGCTCGATCTCCTGGGCAATCTCCGGATTGTCGCGCAAAAACTGCTTGGCGTTCTCCCGCCCCTGCCCGAGTCGCTGGCTGTTATAGGAGAACCAGGAACCGGACTTTTCCACGATCCCGCCCTTGACGCCGAGGTCGATGAGCTCGCCGGTCTTCGACACGCCCTCGCCATAGACGATGTCGAACTCGACCTGCTTGAACGGCGGGGCAAGCTTGTTCTTGACCACCTTGACCCGGGTCTGGTTGCCGACCACCTCGTCGCGGTCCTTGATCGAGCCGACGCGGCGAATGTCGAGCCGGACCGAGGCGTAGAACTTCAGCGCATTGCCGCCGGTGGTGGTCTCGGGC
>CAYXAA010000040.1:5917-41413 GCA_964462985.1 uncultured Hyphomicrobiales bacterium
ACGCCGATCTTCATCCGGCTCTGGTTGATGAAGATCACCATGGTGTTGGAGCGCGAGATCGAGGCGGTCAGCTTGCGCAGCGCCTGACTCATCAGCCGGGCCTGCAGGCCTGGCAGTTGATCGCCCATCTCGCCCTCAAGCTCTGCCTTGGGCGTCAGCGCGGCGACGGAATCGATAACGAGCACGTCGATCGCGCCGGAGCGCACCAGCGTGTCGGCAATCTCCAGTGCCTGTTCGCCGGCATCCGGCTGCGAGATCAGGAGGTCGTCGATGTTGACGCCGAGCTTGCGGGCATAGATCGGGTCGAGCGCGTGCTCCGCGTCGACGAAGGCACAGATGCCGCCCTTCTTCTGTGCCTCGGCCACCGTGTGAAGCGCGAGCGTGGTCTTGCCCGAGGATTCCGGCCCGTAGATTTCGATGATGCGGCCACGCGGCAGGCCGCCGATGCCGAGGGCGATATCGAGGCTGAGCGAGCCGGTCGACACGGCCTGGACCTCGACGGCCTGACCCTGGCCGAGGCGCATGATCGAGCCTTTGCCGAAGGCCCGTTCGATCTGCGACAGCGCCGCATCCAGCGCCTTGGACTTGTCCATCTGATTGCCCTCGACCAGGCGGAGAATGTTCTGCGACATGGATTACCCGCTCCTTATTCCACGAATGACCCCGGCGATTCAATTCATGCGTTTGTACTTGTTTTGTTCACATTCGGCAAGCCGATTTATCTCCTTGGAACTTTAGCAAGGATTCTCAACACGTTCCTTGTATGTTCCGCCCCTTCACGTCGGCCGGGTCCGACACGGAAGGGTTGCAATTGATCGCCCGGGCGCCCGACACGGGCAGAATCGGCCGCCTTGCCGCAGGAAAGCAGTGCTGATAACCGACGCTGAATGGGCATTACTTCCACCATCTCGGCCGTTGCCTGCTTCGGCGCGATCCATATCGACCTGATCGCCCACGCCGATCGGCCGATCCGGCGCGAGACGTCGACGCCGGGCCGGGTCGCGTGGCGGCCGGGCGGCGTTGCGGCCAATGTTGCCAGAGGCGCCGTGCGGCTCGGCGTTTCCTGCACGCTCACCGGCGCAATCGGCCGTGACCGTGACGGCGAGCGCCTTGCCGGGCGGCTGTCGGCAGAAGGGATCAACCTGCAGCTTGACCGCCGCGACGCGGCCACCGGCCGCTACATTGCCCTGCACGACCCGGACGGAACGCTGGCAGCAGCGCTGGTCGACGCTGAAATCACCGATACGCTTCCGGCCGATGCGCTGCTGCCGGTCGCCCCTGCCGCGATCGCGGCACCGCTATGGTTCGTCGAGGCCAACCTGCCGGCCCCGGTGCTGGCGGCGCTGGCCGAAGCGGCCAGCGGTCGCCGCCTTGCCGCCGATGCCGTCTCCTGCGCCAAGGCCGGCCGATTGTCCGAAATCCTGCCCCACCTCGACATGCTGTTTCTCAACCGTGCCGAGGCGGCAGTGCTCGCCGGCATGGAACCGGACGCCGCGCCTGAGCGGCTGGCTGAGGCCCTCCTTCGCCGCGGTGCTGCCGCCCTTGCGCTCACCGACGGTGCTGCGCCCACTGTCCTTGCAGACGGGACCGGCCTTTATCGCATCGAGCCGCTGCCGGCCCGGCCGGTGGACGTCACCGGCGCCGGCGACGCCCTGGTCGCCGGCTGGCTGGCGGCCACCGCGCGCGGCGCCGACCGGCCCGCCGCGCTGCAGGCCGGCCTCGCCGCCGCCGCAATCACCCTTGAAACCACCGGAGCTGTCGCCGACAACCTGGATTGGGTCGGCCTCACCAGGCGGCTCGCCGCCGCCAAACGAGACGCCGGTTCGGCCACAATCAAACCAAGGACCTGACAGCCGATGCCCGCCCTGCCCACGATCCTGAGGCCGACCGAGGAAATCCGTGCGGCCCTTGCCGACGGCCGCGCCGTCGTTGCGCTGGAATCGACCATCGTCACCCATGGCATGCCCTGGCCGCGCAACGTCGAGACGGCGCGCGCGATGGAGGCCGACGTCAGGGCCGAGGGCGCCGTGCCGGCGACGATCGCCGTGCTCGATGGTGCGATCCGCATCGGTCTCTCCGACGCCGAGCTCGAACGACTCGCCCGGGCAGAGCACGTCATGAAGTGCTCGCGCGCCGACCTGGCCTTGGCGGTCGCCGCCGGCTGCCCCGGATCGACCACCGTCGCGGCGACCATGATGGCGGCAGAGGCCGCCGGGATCGCCGTCTTCGCCACCGGCGGTATCGGCGGGGTGCACCGCGGCGCCGAGCAGAGCTTCGACGTCTCCGCCGACCTCGACGAGCTGGCCCGCACGCCGGTCTGCGTCGTTGCCGCTGGCGCTAAGGCCCTGCTGGACCTGCCAAAGACGCTGGAGGTGCTGGAGACGCGCGGCGTGCCGGTCATCGGCTTCGGCACCGACGTCTTCCCCGCCTTCTGGTCGCGTGGCAGCGGCCTCCCCGCGCCCTACCGGCTCGATGATCCGGCGGCGATTGCGCGCCTGCTGCAGACCCGGCGGCTGTTCGGCGCCCACGGCGGCATGCTCGTTGCCAATCCGGTACCGGCGGACGCGGAAATACCGGCAGACGAGATGCAGCCGGTGATCGAGGCAGCCATTGCCGAGGCCGCTCGCCGCAACATCACCGGCAAGGCCGTGACGCCCTTCGTGCTGTCGCTGATCCTTGATCTGACCAACGGCCGCAGCCTCGAGACGAACATCGCCCTGGTGCGCTCGAACGCCCGGGTGGCGGCGCAAATCGCCATCGCCCTTGCAGCGCTGTGACGCCCGCCTTTCCGCGGCCTCAACAGACGTCTCGCCCGTGTTACAATCCGGCGCGATATGCTAACTCTGCTGCCGCGGCGACGATTTTCTGTTAAGCCGAGCGTGGCGACAGTTCTCAAGACAGACGGCTGAGGAGACGCACATGGCCGAGACTGCCCTCTCCCCCATGCAGTACCTGGACCGCGCAGTTGGTGCGCTGCGCGAGATGGGCCTGATGCCCGAGTCGACCGCCGAGGCGCCGATCAATGCGCTGCTGGAACAGATTTCCGATCTGTCGCCCGACAAGATCGCGGTCATCACCCGTACGCTCGGCCAGAACTCGACCTTCAACGAGGTGGTTCGTAACGAAATCCAGGGAATGACAATCGGCGACCGCTACGAAGCGATCACCGAGGCCTTCAACTCGATCCGCGACGATGCCAAGGCGCTGGTCGACCAGCTCGCCGACGGCAGGATCTCCTTCATGGAGAACCTGTCCAACAAGTGGCGCGACATGACCCGCGGCACGATCTCCGACCGGTTCGCGAAAATCTCCTCGACCTACATCGACGTCGCACGCGACACCAAGGACCAGATCCAGCGCGAGCAGCGCATTCTCGACGCCTACCGCGATTTCCGCGGCGCGCTGAAGCAGGCAGAGGTGCTGGCGCTCGAGGTGCTCAACACCGCCACCGCCAAGCTCGACGCCGCCAAGGCGGCGCTCGAGGAGGCCAACAAGCGCGTGGTCGACTATGCCGGTTCCGACGCGGCCGAGAAGGCCCGGCTCGAGCTTGCCCGCGACGAGCGGATGCGGGAAATGCAGGACGAGGAGAAGCGCTATCAGATCGCCAAGGACCTCTCCGACAACCTGACCATCGGCTACAACACCTCCGAAGTGATCATGGCTCGGCTGATGCAGACGACCAACGCCAAGGAGCGGGTCTATGCCCAAGCGGTCAGCTTCTTCTCCACCAACGAGTCGGTGCTGACGGCGCTCAACGCCTCCTTCACCGGCCTGCAGGGCCTGCACGAGTCCACCGAGACCCTCAACGCCATGAAGGAGGGCGTCTCCAAGTCGCTCGAGACGCTAGCCGAGATCGGCGACAGCGTTCAGGAGGCGGCGCTGAAGGCCGGCTATGGCCCGACCGTCCAGGCTGCTGCGGTCAAGAAGCTGGTGGATTCCGTTATCAACTTCCAGGTCAACTCGCGTGAGATCATCAACGAGATGCGCGAGATGGCGACAAAGAACTCCGAGGAGATCCGTGTCGCGGTCGAGGACGGCAAGCGCCGCCTGGCGAAGCTGGCCGCCGAAGGCAACAGCCTGAAGGCCTCGTAAGGATCGGGGGCCGAGACACGCGATGGCCGTGGCGTCCGAACAGAGCCGGCAGCCGCTCGATGAGCTGATGATGGCGATGGACGTCGTCGACACGCTGCGCCACGACGAGGCCATTGCCTTGAAGGAGCTCGGCGCGGAAGCCCGCGACGAGCAGATGGTCGAACGGCTGCGCGAACTCTACCGCAGCCAGGGCATCACTGTGCCCGACCGAATCCTGCGCGAGGGCGTGGAGAGCCTGAAGCAGAACCGCTTCGTCTATGCCCCTCCCCCTGCCGGTTTCCAGCGCACACTGGCGCTCCTCTACGTCCGTCGCCACGTCTGGGGCAAGTTCCTGCTGATCGCGCTCGTCCTCATCGTCGCCGCGGTGCTGGCTTGGCGCTTCCTGGTGGTCATGCCGCGCGAGCGTGCCGCCGAGGCCCTGCGCATCGAACTGACGCAGCAGATCCCCACCGGTCTCGAGGAGGCCGCCCGCCGCATCGACGGAATTGCGCTCGAAGACGCAGCCAAGGCACAAGCCGAGCGGCTTGCCGCCGACGGCCGGCTCGCCGCCGAGGCGGGCAATATCGAAGCCGCGCGCAAGGCACTTGCGGACCTCAGGGCGCTGGAGGCCGAACTCCTCGCCGTCTACGAGGTACGGATCGTCTCGCGCCCCGGCGTGCCGACAGGCGTGACTCGGCTGCCCGATGTCAACGCGAACGCGACCAACTACTATCTGGTGGTCGAGGCGATCGGACCGGACGGCAAGCCGATCACCCGCGAGGTCGTTTCCGAGGAAGACGGCGCCAGCAAGTCCGTCGACATCTGGGCGCAGCGCGTGCCGGAATCGACCTACGAACAGGTCAAGCGCGACAAGCAAAGCGACGGCATCGTCGAAAACAGGGTCCTCGGCGTGAAGGAGCGCGGGCGCCTGACACCCGAGTGGAAGATGCCAGTCGGCGGTGGAGCGATCACCCAATGGTAAGTGATTGGGGACAGTCAGGGAATTCGTCCTCCCATGCGGGTTCCCGCACTCCTCGTACGCTTCCGTCAGCCAAGGTACTGGAATTTGAGTCTTTGCCCGGTGGACAGCTTACCACGGAGTACCGCATGAACGGAATCTGGCATGCTGACCGGACGTGAGACCCTCGGCTCGATCGAACGTGCGCTGTCCGAGCTGCAGCGCGACGAGGCGGCAGTCAACACCCGGATCGAGCGCGCCACCCGGGCGGTCGCCGATCTCGAGACTGAGCAGCTCGAGGCCTATCGCGAGTTGGCCCGGTTCCGGCTGTCGGACGGCGCCAACAGCGGCCTCGACGGCCGACTCGACGAGGCCAGCCGCGAGATTTCCCGCCTGCTCGGCAGCCGCGCCGAGCGCCTCGACACGCTGAGACAGACAATTAAGGCGCTGCAAGGGGAACGCGACGGCCTGGCAGCCGCCCGGGACAAGCTGATCGCCGAACGCACCGCTGCCGCCGAGCGGCTCGACGACGTTATGGATGCGGTCGACGACCGCCTGGAAGCCGATCCTGACTACATCGCCCAGAAGGAGCGCGCGGACGCCGCACGCAAAACGGCGGCGGCGGCGCGCGCCAAGACGGAACAGGCCCATGCCGACCGTGTCGAGAAGGGCCAGGCCTACGAATCCGATCCGTTGTTCCTCTATCTCTGGAACCGCGGTTTCGGCACCTCCGCCTACACCCATACCGGCCTCGTTCGTATGCTGGACCGTTGGGTCGCACGCCTCATCCGCTATCAGGATGCCCGGCCGAACTACGCCATGCTGACCGAAATACCACTCCGGCTCGACGCTCATGCCGACGACCGCGAGGCTGCTGCCGCCGCCGAGTTGCAGAAGCTTGCCGACTGGTCGAGGCGCGCTGCGGCCGAGGTCGCCGGCGAGGACCTCGTGGTCAGGATCGCCGACCTCGACGACGAGATCGAGCGCAAGACGGCCGCACTCGACGCCACGGAGCAAAAGTTGGCCGCCGCCAGCGCCGAAGAGCAGGTCTTCCTAAGCGGCCAGGATGACGGGTTCCGCGCGGCGCAGAACGCACTTGTCGCCCTTCTTCAGGCCGATGACCTCAGGAAGCTGTGGCGCGAGGCGGTCGAGACTCCCTCGCCGGAGGACGAGGAAATCGTCCGCCGCCTCCAGGATCTTGCAGAGCGGATCCAGCAGGTCGAGTCTGACATTGAGCACGACCGCAGCCTGCTGCGCGACATCAGCCGGCGTCGGGAAGAGCTCGCCCGCGTTAGCCGCAATTTCCGCCAGAGAGGTTACGACAGCGGCGATTCTACGTTTTCGGACGACAGCCTCGCCTCCGTCCTGCTCGGCGAGCTGGTCAAGGGCGCAATTTCCGGTGCCGACTACTGGGCCCGGGCAGAACGGTCCCATCGCCGCCGCAAGCGCCGCGGTCGCGGCGTCGGCTTTCCCGGCGGCCTCGGCCTGCCTGGATCCATGGGCGGAAGCCTGCCGGACTTCGGCCGCGGCTCCCGTGGCGGCGCGTCGCGCGGCGGCGGCGGCTTCAAGAGCGGCGGCAGTTTTGGCGGCGGCGGCTTCAAGACCGGGGAGACGTTCTGAGACAGGGCGTTCCTTGGGCCGGATCGGCCGGAGCACAGTGCCCCCAAATCACCAAGCGGAAACCGCATGATCGATCCGACGCTCTACCGGACCTTCGCCCGCTATAACGCCTGGATGAACAACAAGCTCTACCGGGCCTGTGGCGTCATCGATGACGGCGAACGCAAGCGGGACCGCGGCGCGTTCTTCGGCTCGATCCACTCAACGCTGAACCACCTGCTGTTCGGCGACCGAATGTGGATGAAGCGTTTCACCGGCCGGCCCTATGAAACGCGTCCGGTCGGCCAGGACCTTTTCGACGACTACTCAGCGCTGCGCCAGGCGCGGGAGGAGATGGATCACGATATTCTCGACTGGACCGAGGGGCTGACCGCGGAATGGCTTGCGGGTGACATCACCTGGACCAGCGGCATCGACGGCAGGGCCCGATCCCGGCCGTGCTGGCTGCTCGTCAGCCACATGTTCAACCACCAGACCCATCACCGCGGCCAAGTGACCACGCTTCTGTCGCAATCGGGCATCGATATAGGCGTCACCGACCTGCCGTGGATGCCAGACTTTGGAGACTGACCGGACCGGCGGTCCGCAACCCTGCTGATGCTCCAACCAAACGTTAACCATGGGCTATCATCATCGAGGATCGTCGGGATATTTGTCTGACACAGCGCGTTCTTCGATCGGGTCACCTTGACCCTTTCGAAAGAAACCGCCGATTCAAATTGTGAGCATGGTTATCGCCACGAGCGGATCAAACCGGTCGGCGATCATGCGTCGAGGAAAACGGGGACGATCGACATGCGCCGAATTCTGTTCGCAGCCGTGGCGGCCATCGCAGTGGCCGGCTGCCAATCTTCGGGAAGTCGGGCGCCGGTCGGCCCGCGGCCCGTGGCGCTGACGGTTCCGCCGGGGGCGCAATCCGTCACGATCAATTCCGATCCGCAGACCGTGCGGGCCAGCCTGGTGTCGAGCGCGTCCGAGCGCGGCACCAAGGTGGTCCAGAACGATGCCAACATGGTCGTCATGGAGCGCACCATGAACGGCCCCAACGCTGCGCTCGATCAGGAGTTCGGCCCGTCCGACAACGGCGACCGGGTCATCCGCGTCCGCGTCCGATTCCAGGGCGCCGGCTGCCAGACCCAGGCCGTGCAGGACCTTGCCATCATCAACAATGCCCGCACCGCGCTCGAACAGTCCTATGCCCTGCCCGGCAACCCGAACACGATGGAGAGCCTGCAGGGGCTGAAGCAGAAGGCAGAGAGCCTCGGCTGCCGGCCGGCGTGAGGATGACGGGTCAAACCCGAGCATCGACCAGACGCTGCGCTCAAGCCGCATTGGCTAGCGCCTGTCGCCGCGTTCGGGCTGAGAGATAGCCCTGCCTTTTCAGCTCGACAGCACCTCCTTTACCGTTGTCGCGAGCTGCTTCAGGGTAAACGGTTTGGGCAGGAACGAGAACTTCTCGTTGTCCGGCAGATTCTTTTCAAAGGCGTCCTCTGCGTAGCCAGAGACGAAGATGATCTTGAGGTCGGGCTGGGTCTTGCGCAGTTCCTTAAGCAGGGTCGGCCCATCCATCTCCGGCATCACCACGTCGGAGACGACGAGGTCCACCCGCCCCTCGGTCTCCTCCATCACCTCCAGCGCCTCGGTGCCGCTGGCGGCTTCGTAGACCTTGTAGCCGCGCGAGGTCAGCGCCCGGGCGGCAAAGGCGCGGACCGCCTCCTCGTCTTCCACCAGCAGGATCGTCGCCGAACCGGTGAGATCGGCAAGTTGGGGCGCCTCGGCCGACGGGTCTGCCGGCTTGTCGAGCTCACTGCGGGCGTGCCGGGGCAGGAAGATGCGGAACGTCGTGCCCTCGCCAACCTCGCTGGTGCAGAAGATGAAGCCGCCGGTCTGCTTGACGATGCCGTAGACGGTCGAGAGGCCAAGACCCGTGCCCTTGCCAACCTCCTTGGTGGAGAAGAACGGCTCGAAAATCTTCTCCATGATTTCCGGCGTCATGCCGTGGCCGGTATCGGTCACCTCAATCAGCACGTAGTCGGCCGCCGGCATGCCACGGGTGCCGTCTAAGCTGCGCGCCTCGCTCTGGCTGACATTGGCGGTGCGGATGGTCAGGCGACCGCCGTCCTGCATGGCATCGCGCGCGTTGACGGCGAGATTGACGATGACCTGCTCGAGCTGGTTGAGATCGGCCATCACCGGCCACAGGTCGCGGCCATGCACCACCTTGAGCTCGATCTTCTCGCCGAGCAACCGATCGAGGAGGATGGAAAGGTCGGCAAGCAGATCGTTGATCGCAAGTTCCTTGGGCCGGAGCGTCTGCCGCCGCGAGAAGGCCAGCAACTGCCGGACGAGGCCGGCCGCGCGGTTGGCATTCTGCTTGATGTTCATGATGTCCTGGAACGACGGATCGCTCGGCCGGTGGCTGGCCAGCAGCAGGTCGGAGAAGCCGATGATCGCCGTCAGCACGTTGTTGAAGTCGTGTGCGACGCCGCCGGCGAGCTGGCCAATCGCCTGCATCTTCTGGCCCTGGGCGAACTGCGCCTCCAGCACCCGCTGCGCCGTCGTCTCCAGAGCATAGACGATCGCGACTTCGCCCTCGCCCTCGCCATCACGCACCGCCGAGACATAAAATGTCGCGGAACGCCCCTCCTCCCGGTCGTCGAGCCTCACGTCAACCGGCGGAATCTCGCTCCTGCCATCCGCTGCGGAGTCGAGCGCCTCCTGCAGCGCCGGGCGAGACAATTCGGCCACGAAATCGATCAGCCGCGCCGGCCCGTCTTTCGTGTCGGGGGTGCCGAACAGGCGAAGAAACGGCGCGTTGGTCTTGGCGATGCGGCCGTTGCGGTCGATCGAGGCGATCGCGATCGGCGTGTTGTTGAAGAAGCGGGCAAAGCGCACCTCGGCCGCCCGCAGCGTCTCGGACGAATCCTCGCCGGGCGACCGGTTCAGCACCAGCGTCCGGCTTTCGCCCGGCTGACCATCGGCGCCAAAGGGCACACGATGAACGAGGCGTACGGGCAGGCCGCGGCCATGCTTGGTGACGAGATCGAGATCGAAGGTTTCGGTGCGGACCTCACCCGGCTGGCCCTGCATGGAGCGAAGGAGTTCGGAGCCGTCGCCGCGCACGAACTCCGACAGGTCGACCCTTCCCGCCTCGAACTGCGCCAGATCGAAGCCGAGCCAATCGGCGAGCGTGGCGTTGAGATAGACGAGCTGGCCGCGCCCGTCTGCCGAAAAGAAGCCGGCCGGCGCATGATCGAGAAAGTTGATGACGCGCTGCAGTTCCTGGAACGAGGTCTCCTGCTCGGCGCGGTCGCGGGTGACGTCGGCAACCTGCCAGACGGTGAAGCGCCGACGCGCCGACCCCTCGCCGCCGACCGGCAGAGGGCGTACCGCCACCCGGTACCAGCGGGGCTCGCCGTCGATACGGCCGAGCGGATGCGGCAGGCGGATCTCCTCCTGGGCCCGCCGGTCCTCGCGGGCGGCCTGCGACAGTCGGAAAACGGCGTCCGCGGCCGTGGGATCGGTGGCGAACACCCGCTCGACACCGCGCACATCGGCGGCAGTCTCCGCGTTGGTCAGCGTGGCATAGGCCTGGTTAGCGTAGACGATGCGCCCATCGCCTTCGGTGACGAGCACACCCTCGTCGAAGGCGTCGAGGAAGGCGCCGGAAACCGGGTTTGCCGCGCCACGAACCGAGAAGCGCAGCAGGCCGATCGCGCCGGCAAACAGCGAGAACACGCCGACCACCGAGAGAATGCCGAGCAGGCCGAGCACGTAAGGCTCTGCCTGTTCCTGGCTCATCATGCCGAAGGCAGCAGCGGCGACGACCAGCGCGAGCGCCAGGAACATCAGGAGCCCGACGTTGCCGGACCGTTCGGACCTGTCGATCACCGGCTGCGGCGGCCGCGCATCAATTTCGCTCATCAAGCCCTCTCTCGGGGACAAGCACAGCCCCCGCCAGGGCGCCCCTCGCCCCTGGATTCGTCTTATTGCGCCAGCATTCTCTGCCGCTCGCGCAATTTCAACAGCCCTGTTGATGTTTCCCGCGCCTTTGCGGCGAGCACATGTCGACCGGAGTTGGTCAGTCGCCCGCGCGCCAGCCCTGGCGCCGCCGCAGCTTGAAGACGAAACCGATCACCTCTGCCACGGCGCGGTAATGCTCCTCCGGAATGGGGGTGTCGAGCTCCACGGTAGCGTAGAGCGCCCGGGCCAGCGGTGGGTTCTCCACGATCGGAATTGCCTTTTCCGTCGCGATCTCGCGGATCTTGAGCGCGGTCTGGTCAACGCCCTTGGCAAGGCAGATCGGGGCCTGCATGCCATCCTCGTACTTGAGGGCGACGGCATAGTGGGTGGGGTTGGTGATGACCACCGTTGCATCAGGCACGGCCGCCATCATGCGCTTGCGCGATCGCTCCGCGCGCAATTGCCGGATCTTGCCCTTGATCAGCGGATCACCCTCGCTCTGCTTGTACTCCTCCTTGACCTCCCGCTGGGACATCTTCAGCTTCTCGTGCCAGCGCTGACGCTGGTAGACGTAGTCGGCGCCGGCAACGATCGTCATCACCGCAAGGATGGCAATGATCAGTTTGAGGGCGAGCTCGCGCACCTCCGGCAGCATCAGCGCGACATCGCGAAAGACCATCGTGTCGATCCGGTCGCGCTCGGGCAGTAGCACAGCGACCATGATGCCGCCGACGATCGTGATCTTGACAAGGCCCTTAAGAAAATTGACGAGGCTCTCCCTGGAGAACAGCCGCTTGAATCCTGCGAGCGGCGAGATCTTGTTGAGCTTCGGCTTCATCCGTTCGGTGGTCCAGACCATGCGATGCTGGACCAGGTTGCCGGCGACCGCCATCCCGACCAGCAGCAGGAGCGGGATGGCGACGATTGCCCCGACGCGAATCCCGGTGTCGCGCCATAGATCCTTGAGCGCCGGACCATCGACCGGGATTGCATGGGCGTGGGCGAAATAGCCTTTCAGCGCGGCACTCAAGTTCTCCGCCATCGGCGTTGCGAGCATCGCCACCACAAGACCCGTTCCGAGCAGCAGGAACCAGGTCGAGACCTCCTGGCTCTTGGCGACGTCACCCTTTTCGAGTGCCTCCTCGAGACGCTTTTGCGTTGGGTCTTCTGTTTTCTCTGCATCATCCGTTTCGGCCATCGCTTACCCCGTCAGCCCGAGATGAAGCGGCCGAGCGCGCTCTCGAAATGGCTGAGATACCAAGCCATCACGGTGATGATCAGCGCGAACAGGAGGCCGAGGCCGAGAACGATGTTCAGCGGCATCGCGATGAAGAAGATCTGCATCTGCGGCATCAGCTTGTTGAGCAGGCCGAGGCCGAAATAGAACACGATGCCGATGACGAGGAACGGCGCGCTGATCTGGATGCCGATCGCGAAGATGTCGGCCACGAGTTCGGTGCCGAGCCGTGCGATGTCGCCGACGGGAAGCCAGCCGCCTGGGGGAAAGATCTCGAAACTGTCGTTCATCGCGGCGAGAACGAGGTAATGGGTATCGGTGGCAAACACCAGGGTGACGCCGAGAATGCCGAGAAAGGTGCCAACCAGTGCGCCCTGCTGGCCGGAATTGGCCGGGTCCGGTGAGACGGCAAAGGCGAGGCCCATCTGGTTCGCCACCGCAACACCCGCGATCGTCAGCGCATAGACGATCATCCGCCCGCCGAGCCCGATGAAGAAGCCGATCGCGAGTTCGCCGGCAAGCAATACGCCGATTTCCTGGAGCGGAGTGGCCGCGGTGACCGGATAGAGCCGCCCGGACAGCGGATAGAACACCAGCGTGAGCATCAACGCCAGCACAAGACGGACCTGCGGCGGGATCGAGGTCTCGCCGAGGGCCGGCATCAGCATCATCATCGTGCCGATTCGGGCGAACATCAGCAGGAAAACGACGGCGATACCGGGCAGGAAGGGCAGCTCGAAGGTCATGACGGTCCTCCGGCACCCCAGGTTTGGGTCAGCACCCGCTGCTGTGGATCATTCGTTTGCGCGAAGTGAGAGGTTCGCCCTGACCGAGCGCCGAGCCATAAAGACGATCGTTGCCACAAGTCCCCCTTCTTCCCTTGTCGGGGAGATGTCGGCGCAGCCGAACGAAGGGGGTGTTGCGGCAAAGCCGCAAAAGGCGAAGTGATCGCGGACAGGAAACAAAAAGACCAGTGCCGAGATCCTCGAACTCTCACCTTGAGAGCTTGGCTTTGGAACTGCGGCTTCGCCGCACACTCTACCCTGTCTCCCGATCGGGCAACGTTTGACCCGCAAGGGGCACGAGGAGCGCTGCGGGGAAAGGCGGCAAGAAGGCCGCCGCCGGGAACAATCGTAAGGCCGCGTTTCCCATCTCGCGCCGACCCGCTCGACGACCCCATCGCTACCCGCTCGCCACGATCAAGTCGGCAAGCCGATTGGTGAAAGCGGTCATCACCTCGCCTACGAAAGGCAGGGTAACCAGCAGGGTGACAAAGATCGCCAGGATCTTCGGCACGAACACCAGCGTCATCTCCTGGATCTGGGTCAGTGCCTGGAACAGCGCTATGACGACGCCGACCACGAGGCCGACGAGCATGACTGGCGCGCTGATCAGGATGAGTGTCCAGATCGAATCGCGGGCGATGTCCAATACCTCGGCCCCCGTCATGGCGTGCGCCCCATACTGCTTCCTCGACGCCCTGGCCGCACCACCGGCTATCGTGCTTGTCGTTGTGATGCATCGTCCGGTTTCGACCGGTCCCCCGAAGCGCCGCCGTCAGATCGGCATGCGCATGATCTCCTGATAGGCAGATATGACGCGGTCGCGCACCGAGACCAGGGTCTCCATGGCCACTTCGGTCTCGGCGATCGCGGTCACAACGTCAAGCACGTCCGCCTTACCCTGGACCATGGCAAGCGACTTCTGGTCGGCCTCGCGTCCCTGCTCGACGACATGCTCGACCGCCGTCTTCACCATTGCGCCAAAATCGGGCGTCGCCTCGGCGGCACTTTGCGCCGGCTTGGCCTGGTTGGCGAGATTCGATGCCATCCGGTAGGCGTTAGCGGCAATCGACGGCGTGGACATGTCAGCCTCTTTGGGACAAGGTTTACAGCGACGCGGGCGCGCTTAGACTCAGGCCCGCAGGATCTCGATCGTCCGCTGCAGCATGCGGCGGGTTGCGGTGATGACGTTGAGATTGGCCTCGTAAGACCGCTGGGCGTCGCGCATGTCGACCGTCTCGATCAGCGTGTTGACGTTCGGCAGGCGAACGTAGCCGTTTTCATCTGCCGCTGGATGGCCGGGCTCGTGGCGGATCTTGAAATCGGTCTGGTCGACCGCGATACGCCCCAGCGTGACCACCTCGGCGTTGAGCTCGCGATCGAGCTGCGCCCGGAAGGTCGGGATCTTGCGGCGATACGGATCTTCCTCCGGCGTGCGCCCGGTGGACTCGGCATTTGCGATGTTTTCGGCAATCACCCGCATCCGGCCATTTTGGGCACGCAGCCCGGAAGCGGCGACGAAAATCGACTTCATGAACTCCATGGACACTCTCCCCGCGGCGGCCGAAGCCGGCCGAACCTCGGATTGCCGGACGTTACGAACAGAACGTCCGGAAACGGATCAATCCCGGAAGCAGGCAACGTGCCTGTCTTCGGCGAACTCGACAGCCCTAGGCGTTGCGCGACAGGGCGCTCCGGATCAGTCCTAGTCCGCGCGAATACAACGTGCTGACCGCCTGAAAATCCATCTGGTTCTGCGTGACCTTCATCATCTGCTCTTCGAGCGTGACGTTGTTGCGGTCCGGTGTCGTCTCGAAAGAGCCGACTTTCTCTGCGAAACCGTCGAGCGAAGCTCGGCGCATCGTGCCGTGCAGGTGGCCGGTGCGCGTCACCGCGGTATCCAGTCCGACCTGCACCGCAGCCACGTGAGTCTTGAAGTCGAACGGCTTCAGGTCACGCCCGCGAAACCCCGGCGTGTCCGTATTGGCCACGTTCTCCGCCAGGAGAGACTGCCGCGACTGATGCCAGTGCATCTTCGACTTCAGCGCCTGGAAGATCGAAAGGTCGGAAATTGCCATGAAAGCGTCCCGTCGTTCATGCCGGCAGATCTTGCCCATCGAATGGTTAATGATCGGTTAATCATTAATGAAACCCTAAGCAGGCGAGGTGCCAAACTGATGAGAAATCAGGGATTTTATCCTGAGGCGTCATGCGTTGCCCGCACGTCGCAAAATGCGACTCGGCAACTTTTTCCTGCGCCGGTTAACCCTGCACCATGGAAGAGATTGCAGTCGCCGACTATAGAGTCGCCTCGACCGCGCCTAAGAAGGCTGCGCCAGCACCTTGAAAGGGAACGGTTTCCCGGCGTTCAATCGCATCGAGTCGACCACCCACTGATCAAGACGCGCCATTGAGGCTTTGCCGTCGGTTCAGTTTGTCAAGCGAATGCGATAAAAGCGAAATCCAGCGGTTGACGGATCGAGATTAACGAATGTCAGTACCGAACCGGAGCCTGGGGACGGTCGACCAGAACACGAGGCCCTATTTGTTATGAGCGAGTGGCTGATTGAAACCTTCGAAATGGACCCGGGATTTGCTCGCGGTATCCAGTTCATCATCGCCGTCCTGGTCGTTCTCGCCCTGATCGCGGTTTTCGTCTGGGTGATGCGGCGCATCTCCGGCGCACGCTTTTCCGGCAGTCGCAACCGTCAGCCGCGCATCTCGATCATGGATGCGGCCGCTTTGGATACCCGCCGGAGGCTGATCCTGATCCGGCGCGACAACGTCGAGCACCTCCTCCTTGTTGGCGGACCGTCCGATGTGGTTGTCGAGCAGAACATCGTGCGCGGCATGCCGGTCGGCGCGGGCTACGGACGCGGTACCTCGGCCCCCCAGGTTGCGCCGGTGACCACCGCAGCCTATCCAGAGCCTGCGCCGGAGTTCCCGTCGGCCGCGCCCCCCGCACCACCAGCAGTGCCCCCCGCGGCACCAGTGGCCGAACCGTCCGCCCCTGCCGTGGCGGCGCCGCGCCAGGCCCCCCCGCTGCGCCGGCCGGCAGAGCCGGCGGCCGAGCCGCGTCCGTCGGCCGCCACGCCGCTGCGCCCCCGCCCCGGGACGACCTCGCCGGGCCCGGTCCGCCGGACTGAACCGGACCTTCCGGGCTCCGAGCGCCCGGCGCAGCCGGCGACAAGCGCATCATCGCAGCCGTCCGCCGTCGACCCCTCGCCGGCTTCCACCATTTCGCCGCTGCGCCGGGCCGGCGCGTCGGTTGCCGCGGCAGGGGCGGCAGTGGCCAGCCTGACCCGCGATGCCGTCGGCCGCGGCGCGGCCGGGACCGGCAATGCCGGTTCGCCGGCAGCACCGTCTTCCACCGACAGGCCGGCCGCGCGGCCGAACGAACCTGCCGTCCGCCGCATGGTGACGCCGCCGTCTTCCGGACCGGCCGCCACGGCACGCACCGCCTTCTTCCAGCCGCCCGAAGTCAAGGGCGAAACGAGGGGAGAGACGAAGGTCGAGCCCAAAGGAAGCGACGACAAGCCGAAATCCGGGCCGCAGGCGCCCACCCCGACCATCGAGCCGGCCGCACCGCCGAGCGAGGCGGCTCCCAGCCCGGCAAACGGTGCTGCCAGAACGCCGCCGCCGGTGCGTACTGAACCGCGGCCGTCGACACCGCTGTCGAGCCAACTCGAGGACAGTCTTCTCAATGCTCTTGCGGAGCCCGCACCGACGCCGTCCGAGCCGAAGCTGGCGCCGGAGGTTACCGCTGCGCCGAAGCCGGCGGCAGCGGAGCCTAGGCCTGCTCCCGCCCCGCAGGCACCGGCCGCCAAGGAGCCGGATCCTGGCCAGGCCAAGGCCGAAGAGCCGAAGCCGGAGCCTGAACCAGCCGCCGCCAGCCAGGAGGCAGATCCGAAACCGGCCGAACAGAAGAAGCCCGATCAACCGGTCGAAAGCCCGATCACCATTGACGCGATCGAGGAGGAAATGGCCAAGCTTCTCAACGAGATCAGCGGAAACAAATCTCGATGACGCGACGCCGCCCGCTGCCGTGGCGGGCGCTTCTGCCCTTGCTGGTCGGGCTGACTGCCCTTGGCCTGGCCAGCGGCGCCGCGCTGGCGCAGGACATCACGATCGATTTCGGCGAGGGCACGACGCTGACCGAGCGCGCGGTTCAGCTGGTCGCCCTGCTGACAATCCTGAGCCTCGCACCGTCGATCCTGGTGATGGTGACGAGCTTCACCCGCATCGTCGTCGTGCTGTCGCTGCTGCGTTCGGCGATCGGGCTGCAGACCGCGCCGCCCAATGCGGTCATGACCAGTCTGGCATTGTTCCTGACCGCCTTCATCATGGCCCCGACCTTTCAGACCGCCTACGATGAGGGCGTGCGTCCGCTGGTAGACGGCACCGTGGAGTTCGACCAGGCGTTCGAGCGGGCCGCCGTGCCGTTTCACGCCTTCATGCGCGCTAATGTGCGGGAAAAGGACCTAGCGCTCTTCCTCGATATGGCGGACGAGGAGGCGCCGGAGACCCCAGAGGATCTCAGCCTTCGAGTGCTGGTGCCAGCCTTCATGATCAGCGAGTTGCGCCGCGCCTTCGAGATCGGCTTCCTGCTCTACCTGCCGTTCCTCATCATCGATCTCGTCATCGCCTCGGTGCTGATGTCGATGGGCATGATGATGCTGCCGCCGGTGGTGATCTCGCTGCCGTTCAAGCTGATTTTCTTCGTCCTGGTCGACGGCTGGAACCTTGTTGCCGGGAGTCTCGTGCGGAGTTTTGCCGGAGGCGGTTAGGGGCGCTTGTCTTCCCTTCCCCCAAAGCAGGGCGCGCACCGAGACGAGACCGCCGATTCGCAGCGTTCGCCCGAGGCGATGCCGGCCGCACGTGAGTGAGAGAACTTATCCGCCGATCAGTGCCGCCGTCCGGTCAGGCACTGCGGCCTCGGCCGGGGCATCCGTTGGCGGAATCGTCGACATCAGTCCGTCATCCGCCAGATAGGGCGAGCCGCTGCCGTCGGGCCGCATATAGACCCGCTGGTACTCGGCGAGGAACGCATCAAGCGAATCGACAGCATCCAGACTTTCGACCACCTGCATGAACTCCACCCCGCGTGCATCGGCGGGCTGTGTCACCGCCTCGAATGCGTCGGCCTGCGGGCTGTCGGCCATCTTCGCGGCAAACTTGGTGCGCAGCCGGTCGAGGCTGAACTGGTCGTTGGCCAGCGCATAGCCGATCGCGGCCCTGAGAATGTCCGAACGCTCCCGATCGTCGAGCGGGATCTTGTCGGCCCAGCGGCTGCCGACCATCGCCTCGAGCTGCTCGGCGGCCTCACGCCAGCTCTGTGCTGCCCAGAACGTGTCGGCACGCAGGCGCTCAACGTCGATGCCACGCATGTTGCGGACGATGTCGAGCGCGAGATCCGGTCGGCCGCTTTCGGTGAGCGCGCGGGCCTCGACGATGTTGCGCTGATGCTCCAGGCTGCGCGGCAGCTTCGCCTGACGGGTGCGGGCGAGCACACGCAGCGCCTCCTCCGGCCTTCTGTCCATCAGATGGACCACGGCAAGGTCTGCCGCGACCTGCGCCCGCACCGCGCCCCGCAGCCGGTTCTCGACCTGATGACTTAGCAGCTCTGACGCCTGGTCGAGCAGGTCCATGGCGACGAGCCGGCTCGCCAGCCGGCGTACCATCTCGTCGCCGCGCCAGCCGATCGGCAGCATCTCCCGGAAGTCATAGAACAGCGCCAGCGCCTTGACCGGGTCCATCTCGTCGGCCTTGCCGTCAAGAAACAGCGAAGCAAACACACCCGCCATCTCGTCCTGCATCAGTCGCGTGACGTCGGACTCCGGATCGGCCTCGACCGCCGATTTCATCGCCTCGAAGGCTTCGCGGTACTCGCCGTTCTGAACATAAAGCTGCGTGAGGAACCGGAGCGTGTTGAGCTCGGTCTCATCGCCGCGCCAGCCCGTGGCAAGCCGGGCCAGCGCATCGATCGCCTGCCGGTCGGTGATCTCTCCATCCCGGTGGCGGATCCGAAGGGCCCGATAGGCGGCCTCCGCCGCCTGGGGCCGGACATCGGAGCGCTCGACGAGCTCGAACACGGTGAGAGCTTCGCGCGAGCGGCCGGAGGCGTCCGCAATCCGGCCGCGCAGGACGTCGTAGCGCGCCGCCTGCACCCCGGAAAGCAAGCTCGGATCGATTTCGGACAGTTCACGTGCGGCCTGACCGAAGTCGTTGACCTCAACCAGCATCCTGGCGACCGCGAGCTTGAACTCGTTCTGGATTGCGGGCGGATAGTTGCCGATGACTGCGCTGCCGCGTGACATCATCAGCCGCGACGTCGACCAGTCCTTGAGCTCGGCGGAAGCGATCGTCTGCCACACCGCCGCATCGGGACTGTTCTGCAGGCCCTGCTGGCCGAGATAGTCGAGGGCGAGTTTTGGCCGATGTGCCAGCACCTGCGCCGCCCCCATCATCAGATTGAAGGTCGGATCGCGCATCATCGCCGCATCGTCCTCGGAGACCAGCCTCAGCAGTCCCAGGGCCTCCTGGGCAAAGCCGTGCGCCAGGTAGAACCGCGACAGCTCCATGCGCAAACCGCGGCGCTGCGTTTCCGGCGCATGGGCGATCCTGTATTCGAGCTCCGCCACCGTTGCCTGGAAATCAGGGGGGCTATGCGTCATGAGGGCGCCGAGATCGATCTGGCCCGGCTGCGATGGATCGACGATCGCCGGCAGGATGCGCGCACCGCTGTCGAGATCGCGGCTGGAAAGGTGGAGACCGTGCGGCCGCTCGATGCGTATGCTGTCGCCGTCGAGAGTGAGCTTCACATCGTCGGCCTTCCTGGCCACGGCGAGGCCGTGGGCCGACATCAGGGCATCCAGCTCGACGAAGGACTGTGGCTTGATCAGGCCGCGCGCTGGACCATAGGCGGTCACCACCATGATCCGGTCACCGGCGAAGGGATCCGCGATCTCGCGCAGGTGCTGAGGTCGCTGGAACGGCACGGAGAGCACCGTCCCCCCGTCGCCGCGGACGCTGCGCTCGATGACGAGCGGCCGCGACGGCTCCAGGATGGTGTCGCCGATCGTCAGCACCCATGAACTTCCGTCGACACCGATCGTGGCGAGCGACTGCCTTGTCAGGTCAACCCGGATCGACTGCCAGCCGTCCCCCGGGGTGACGGTGACCTCGTCCGCATCGCCGGCAAGCACCGAACGCATGCCGCGAACGTCAATCGGGTCGGCGGAATCGAACACCAGCCAGATGCTGTCGTGGCGCCGGAACACGGCCGCCGAAATAGGCTCGGCAAAGGGAAACACCACGCGGACGGTGTTGCCGATCCGACGTACCTCCGCAGGCACGAAGCGGCGGACCTCCTCGTCGTAGCCGGCCGGCGGGGTCTCCGGCGTCGGCACCGGTTCGGGCGCCGGAGCCCTGGCGAGAGCCGTCACGTCAATCGCCTCGGGAAGCGTTGCCGTCGCGGGGCGCTCCGCCACCGCCGGCGGAGCGGTCGCCGCGGAGGGCTGCGGTTTTTGCTGCGGAACGGCAACTGCGGCGGTTGTCGACCTCGGCTCCGAGTCCAGCGGAGCGTCCGTCTCGGCCGGCGCCGCGGCCTCGATGACACCCTGGGCCGGTACCGGACCGTCAGCCTGCAGCGCCGCATCGATCGCGGCATTGACAGGGTCGGGCGCGGCGCGGCGCGGCGTGAGATCGACGACATAGGTGCCGTCCTCGCGGAAGGCGCGGACGTCGACACCCGGCTGCATCTTGAGCAGGACCTTGAGCTTGTTCTCGTCCGAAAAGGCGGTGGCGTCGGCGATGCCCTCCGGAAGATGAGCGTGGAGCTCCGAAAGGTCGAGGGGAACGTCGTGGTTGAAGACGAGCTTGACCACGTCGCCCTCACGCACAAAGGCGGTGTCGAAGGCGATGTTCCAGTGGAAGGACAGCCGCGTGAAGGTCGGGTGCGTGCCGATCCTGAGATCGACCTGCGGCTTCACGTCGCCGCGCAGGCGCGCCTGCTCCAGTGCCCGCACGCGCTTCATCGCCTCCTCGGCACGCAGAGCGAGCTCCCGCACCACTTCCTCAGGCAGGCCGGGCGGCAGGCCGGTCCAGGATCGCGGCAGAAGATCGATGAACAGCCGCTCGCCCGCCTCCATTGTGTTGATGCGAAAGTCCCGGGCAAGGGCGAAGCGGATCGCCGACCCGTCGGGGTCACGGCGTGCGATCGAGATATAGTCCGAGAGCTTGACCGGGACGTCGCTGATGTCCACATCCACCGGCTCGTGGAAGGAGACGCGGAGCACGCCGTTGGAAATTGCGGCGTCGTACTGGGGCAGAAGCGTGCGCTCGGGGAAGGTCAGAACCAGCCGGCCGTACCCGTCATCCGCAGAGACGGCAAGCCTGGCCTCGAGCGGGGCAGCAATAACGGGCGCCGTCCAGACCGGGACGGCAGCGATCATCAACGCCAGGACCACGGCGAACGGGCGCGCGCGCACCGAAAGAGTGCCGGCCGAGGTTGCCCCTCGTCCCCGTCTCCAACTGCTCACCGTTTCAGCCCCATGATTGCGCCACTCGGAACCCGAGCTTACGGAAGCGGCCTTAACGCTGCCTTACGGAGATCTTCAATTTCCGTGGATTTTCGGCAGTTCCGCGGTCTGGGCCGGCTCAGGCTCGACCAGCGCGCCGCCGGCAAGCGCCACCGTCAGGCGCTCGGCGACATCCGGCGACATCCTGGCCATGACATCGGCCATTTTGCGCGGCTTCATTCGGCGGCTGACCTTGAGCAGAATGTCGAGGTCGAGCCGATCGAAGATGCGGGCCGCGTCCTTTGGCTTCATCGCCTCGTACATGGTAACGAGACCCCTCAGTTCCTCTTCCTCCTTGCGCTTTTCCGCCTCGTGTATCTGCTTGAGGCGTGTCTCCAGCGCCTGGAGATCCTGGACCTTCTTGTCGATCCGCTCTTCGGCGGCCTTGAGGAGCTGTTCGCGCAGGTCGTGCTGCTTCTCGCGCTTGTCGAGGTCGCGCCGCCGATCGCTCAGGCTTTCGAGCACCCGGCGCTCTGCGGGCGAGCCGCCGAGCTCCAACCGTCCCGGCGGGAACGTTGCCGCGGTGTCGGGCGCGGCGCCTTCGGGCAGCGGCTGGGGTTGCGCCCCGGCGAGCGGATCCTCGGACGCAGCCAGCGGGTCGCGCGCCGCAGGTTCAGCCGCAGGTGTCTCCGGCTCGGCCTTTTGGGCCATTGCCGGATGCACGGCCGAGAAAACATAGCCTCCGTCCAGAGCCAGGCCAACGAGCTTCAGCGTCAGAAGCCCGCTTGCCGCGATCAGCAGGACGGGAAGCAGCCTCAGGTTCACGCCGCCTGCCCCGATGCGCGCTTACGGAACTGCTCGAGACGGGCGGTGGCCTCGGCCGCCGCGGCACGGATATCGCGGGCAGAGACCACGGACGGGGCTGGCGGCGTCGCCGGCTGCAGCGCCGGGGCGACCGGCTCCGACTCGACCGGGGTCCGAGCGGCGGATGCCGACTTGGCGGCATCGGCGATCTGGCTGATCCGGTCGAGCACGACGCTGCCGGCCTCGATCTGCGAGGCGAGCTGCCTGGAGAAGTGCTCAGCCTCGGTCAGCCGCTGCCCGAGTGTCTTGTCGGCTTCGCCGGCAGTGGCCTTGAGGCCGAGGATAGCCCGCTCGGCGATCTCGGACGCGGTGATAAGCTCGGAAATGGTTGCCCTCAGCGCCTCCTCGTCGGCCCTCAGCCGCCTCAGGCGGTGGTTGAGCAGCACGCAATAGCCGATCGTGACGACAAGCAGGACGGCCACCAGGCTTTCGATGATCAATCCGATCGGCATGATCCTACTGGACCTCCATTTCCTTCTGCATGGCCCGCTCGAAGGCGGCCAGCGTCATTTTCGGCTTCCGCAGTCCGCGGTTGACGCGGATCGCGATGGAATCATCCACCTTGCCCAGCGTTCCCTCGGTCAAAGGAATGCCGCCGCACTTCAGCGTGACGGGGTCGTGCGGCCCGACATCGAACACCAGCGTCTCACCGACGCCCAGACTGAGCACGCGCCCGAGCGGCAGCTGGGCCTCATAAAGGACCGCGTCGACCTCGACCTCGGCGGCGTAGATTTCCGTCGCCAGATGGCCCTCCCAGATCGTGTCGCGGCCGAACTTTTCGCCCATGAACATCTGCAGGAGCAGATCGCGGATCGGCTCCAGCGTGGCATAGGGCATCATGATTTCGATCTTGCCGCCACGGTCCTCCATGTCGATGCGCAGTTCGACGAGGATGGCCGCATTGGCCGGGCGCGAGATCGCGGCAAAGCGCGGATTTGTCTCCAGACGCTCCAGGTTAAAATGAACCGGCGACAGCGGTGAGAACGCGTGCTCCATGTCATTGAGGATGATCTCGATCATCCGGCGCACGAGGTTGGTCTCGATCGTCGTGTAGGGGCGGCCCTCGACCCGCACCGCCGAGGTGCCACGCCCGCCGCCAAGCAGCACGTCGATGATCGAATAGATCAGGCTCGATTCCACCGTGCACAGGCCGAATCCATCCCACTCCTCGGCCTTCAGCACACCCAGGATCGCCGGCAGCGGGATCGAATTGAGGTAATCGCCGAACCGGACGGAAGAGATCGCGTCGAGCGACACCTCGACATTGTCCGAGGTAAAATTGCGGAGTGAGGTCGTGGTCAGCCGCACCAGGCGATCGAACACGATCTCGAGCATCGGCAGGCGCTCGTAGGACACCATGGCCGAGTTGATGAGCGCGCGGATCCCGCTCTGCTCACCGGCGATCGTGTCCTCGATGTTGAAGCCGAGGAGGTTGTCTATCTCCTCCTGGTTGAGGACACGGTCGGCCCCGCGGGTCGCGCTCTCGAGCTCGGGCTCGCTGTCCTCGATCATCGCGGCCCATTGCGCCGCCATGTCGTCCGCGCCGGCGACGCCCTGCTCCTCAAGCGCAGCGCCCCAGGCGGCCGCGAGGTCTTCTTCGTCCTCGTAACCCCGCTGCTCGGCCAGTGCAGCTCCCCAGGCCTCGTCGATGTCGCCAAGATCGTCGTCGCCCATGCCCCACCTACTGGACCAGGATTTCCTTGAACAGCACGCCGTCGACCCGGGCTGGGTGCACGGCCGTATTGATCCGCCGCAGCAATTCTTCCTTGAGTCGGAACAAGCCGGAAGAGCCTTCGAGATCCGACGGGCGCAGCTCGCGCAGGTAAATCTGGAAGGCGTCGAGAATCCGCGGCAGATAGGGCTCGATCTGGCTGATGACGGACTTGTCGGCCACCTCCAGCGCGATCCGCACCCTGAGGTAGGCGGCGCGCCCCTCGGAGGCCAGGTTCACCGTCATCTCGGGCAGGTCGTAGAACACAACCGGCCGCTGCCTCTCCTGCTCGGGCGCCGCAGCCGGAGCCGCCACCTGCTCGCTGCCGGAGAACAAGCCGAGAGAGTACCCTGCGCCACCGGCCCCTGCTGCCAGCACCACGAGCACCGCGGCAGCCGCCAGAACAGGCTTCTTCTTGCGACCGGCCGGGGCGCCGTCGCCCTCTGCCCGATCGCCCAACACATCGGCTTCGGCTGTCATTCTTGCCCCGTCGGCCGGATCGGCCTTCACGCACACATTGTCTTTTTAGGACCATAATGGTTAACGACTGGTTACCGGGCTTGCAGAATGCGGCAATTTTTGCCGGCCGGAAAAATTCCCCGAACATTCCTGCCGACCCGCCAAAGTGAGACGAAGATGATTAGCGTTAACAATCAATAAAATAGCAGTTGGCACGCCTCGTGCTTCTCGATCGGTGGCTCCCGGACTGGGGAGAAAGGGAGCCAATTGGGGAGCATGAGGACGTCGTCGCAATGGAGAATGCGCTACTCATCGGATTGTCGCGCCAGTCCGCCTTGCGGAACCAGCTCAATGTGGTGGCCAACAATCTGGCGAACATGAACACCGCCGGTTTCAAGAGCCAGCGGCTGCTGTTCGAAGAATATCTCATGCCCGACGCCGAGGCCTCTCACTTCAGGCGCGGCGATCGGGTGCTCTCGTATGTCGTGGACTACGGAGCGTCGTCGGACTTCTCCGCCGGCGCGGTTTCCATCACGGGCAATCCGCTCGACGTCGCCATCGAGGGCGACGGCTGGTTCGTGGTCCAGGCGCCGGAGGGCGAGCACTACACTCGCGCCGGCAGCTTTCACCTCGACAGCACCGGACAGCTCGTCACCGCGAGCGGCAATCCGGTCCTGACCGAGGGCGGCCCGGTCCACTTCACCGTGGCCGACGGCGCGATCACGATCGCCAAGGACGGCACGATCTCGACCGAACAGGGCGAGAAGGGTCGGCTGCGCGTGGTCGACTTCGACGATCCCGACGCCCTGCGGCGGGTCGGCGACAACCTGTTCGCCGGAGAAGACCCCCGCCCCCTCGCCGACGTGCGAGTCCTGCAGGGCGCCGTCGAGCGTTCCAACGTCCAGGGCGTCGTCGAGATCACGCGCATGATCGAGATCACGCGCAACTACGAAACCGTGTCGAAGATGATCTCGCAGGGAGACGAGCTCCTGCGCAAGGCGATCGACGCCCTCGGGTCGGTCCAGGCCTGACCTGACCTTCGACTGGGAGATTACCGATGAAGGCACTTCACATCGCCGCCACCGGCATGCGGGCGCAGGAACTCAACGTCGAGGTCATCTCGAACAATGTCGCCAACATGCGCACCACAGGCTACAAGCGTCAGCGTGCCGACTTCCAGGATCTGCTCTACCAGAACCTGCGCCGGATGGGCACGAGCAGCTCCGACGCCGGAACGATCGTGCCGACCGGCATCCAGATCGGGTCCGGCGTCAAGACCGCCTCCACCGCTCGCATCATGAGCCAGGGCAGCCTGGAACAGACCGAGAAGGAGCTCGACGTCGCCATTCGCGGCGAGGGCTTTTTCCAGATCGAAATGCCGGACGGCACCACCGCCTACAGCCGCGATGGTTCGTTCGAACGCGACGCCAACGGCCAGCTCGTCACCGTCGACGGCTATCCGATCATCCCGGCGATCATCATTCCGGAAGGGACCACCAACCTGACGATCAACCAGGAAGGCACGGTCCAGGTCACCGACATCAACAATCAGATCCAGACCCTCGGCCAGATCCAGATCGCCCGCTTCGTGAACAAGTCGGGCCTGGAGGCCATTGGCGACAACCTGTTCCTGGAAACCGAGTCGAGTGGCGCACCGATCGTCGGCAACCCCGCCGAGCCCGGGTTCGGCAACCTGCTGCAGACCTTTCTGGAAATGTCCAATGTCGATGCGGTGGCCGAGATCTCGGACCTGATCGCCGCCCAGCGCGCCTACGAGATGAATTCCCGCATCATCAAGGCGGCGGACGAGATGTCCGCCACCACCTCGAACCTGCGCTGACGGAGGCTGATCCATGATCCGCCACGGATTGATCCTGCCGGGATGGGCCGGCCTCTGCCTCGCGCTTCTCGCCACTGGGGCGGCAGCCGACGCCGCCTTGCGGTCGGAGGTGGTCGTGACCGCCGACGTCGTCACCGTCGGCGACTTCTACCCCGATGCCGGCGCCCTCGCCGCCGTACCGCTGTTCCGGGCACCGGATCTCGGCACCACCGGCAACGTCCCGGCCCATCTCGTTGCAGAGCGCGCTCGGGCAGCCGGCTATGCTGAGGCGGGGACCGACGGCCTGCGCAGCGTCTCGGTGAGCCGCGCCGGCCTCACCATCGACGCAGACGCGCTCGCACAGGCGGTCGCCACGGCGATCGTCACCGGCGGCGCCGACGTCAAGGCCGACGATCTCGAGGTCGTGCTGCACAGTTTTGCCGGCTCGGTTGTGGCCGACCCGGCGGCGGCGCGGCCGGTCGTCATCGAGCGGCTGCACTGGAACCGCGACAACGGCCAGTTCACCGCCGCCGCCCGCATCGCCGCCGGACGCAGCGACCGCGTGATCCCCCTCACCGGGACCGCCAGCGAGATGATCGATGTCTATACGCTCGCCGCCCCGCTCGATCGCGGCGCGGTTGTGCGCGCCTCCGACCTGGTCGCGCTGCGCCTGCCGCGCCAGCGCATCGACGGTGGTGTCGTGCTCGATCGGGCCGCAGCCGTTGGCCTCGCCGCCCGCCGCAGCCTCCGCTCCGGCCAGCCGCTCCGTCTCGCCGACCTCGAGCCGCCGACCCTCGTCGGGCGCGGCGAGAAGGTGACGCTGATCTACAACTCGGCCGGAATGACCTTGACGGCCCAGGGTCAGGCCCTCGGCCGCGCCGCCAAGGGCGAGATCGTCGACGTTCTCAATCTGCAATCCCGCCGCACCGTCTCCGGCACCGTCATCGGCCGCGGCCAGGTCGCCGTCGTCAGCGCCCGTCAGCGGATCGCCACCCTCCAGGAGGCCGAATGATGTTCTGCTCCATCCACCTGAAACGCGCCGTCGCCGCGCTACTGGCGCTAACCGCGGCCGGCTGCGGCGCCACCGACCGCCTCGCCAATGTCGGCAAGCAGCCGGCGCTGACCGCGATCCAGGACCCGACCACCCAGCCGGGCTACCGGCCGGTGCAGATGCCGATGCCGACGCCGACGCCGGTGCATTACAACCCGAACTCGCTGTGGCAGTCCGGCGAAAGGGCCTTCTTCAAGGACCAGCGCGCCTCCAAGGTCGGCGACATTCTCACCGTACTGGTGACGATCTCCGACAAGGCGCAGATCGACAACGAGACCGAGCGCAGCCGCACCGGCTCCGATTCCTCCGGCGTTTCCGGCGCCCTCGGCACCGCGATCGATACCTTCTTCCTGCCGGCGGGCACCAGCGCCAGCGATCTCGCCACGACGAGCGGGGGCTCTAACTTCAAGGGCTCGGGCTCGGTCGATCGCAAGGAGAAGCTGGAGACCAAGGTCGCCGCCGTCGTCACCCAGGTCCTGCCCAACGGCAACATGGTGATCGAGGGCCGTCAGGAGGTCCGGGTCAACTTCGAGATCCGCGAGTTGGTGGTCGCCGGCGTGGTCCGGCCGGAAGACATCCACGCCGACAACACCATCGAGAGCGAGAAGATCGCGGAAGCCCGGATCGGCTACGGCGGCCGCGGCCAGATCACCGACGTCCAGCAGCCGCGCTACGGCAGCCAGGTGATGGATATCGTGCTGCCGTTCTGAACCCGCGCCCGGCGACAGCGACGCCGCCCGGCCGAACACCTCTCCCCAGCCGCTCCCATGCTCCCCAAGCAGGACGGCCCGACGGGCACGGCGCACGCTCCCCAGCATTGCCGTGCCCGTCCCTTTTCGGTGGTTTTGGGCGAAGGATCGTCGTGGCGACGATTTTGAGCGGTTACCGCAGCCTCCCCTCTCCCGCTTCCGGAACGAGAGTGGGCTAACCGTACTGCCTGTCATTCGAGCCCGCCGCAGGCCGTCTTGAACACACCGCCGCGTCCAATGACCCGCCATCGCTTGCGACCACGCCGCACGCCGCCAGACCAAAAAGGCCGACGCGAGGTCTCGCGCCGGCCCTGCAACGTCCGCTGCAGCAACGGTCAGTCGTCGCGATAGACCCGCTCGCGCCGCTCGTGTGCCTCCTGCGCCTCGAGCGACAGGGTCGCGATCGGGCGCGCATCGAGGCGCTTCACCGAGATCGGCTCGCCGGTCTCCTCGCAATAGCCGTAGGACCCGTCTTCGATCCGCTCCAGCGCCGCGTCGATCTTGGCGATCAGCTTGCGCTGGCGGTCACGGGCACGCAGCTCGATCGAGCGGTCGGTTTCCGAGGATGCCCTGTCGGCAAAATCGGGATGGTTCTGGCTCTCCTCCTGCAGGTTGGCCAACGTCTCCCGGCTTTCCTTGAGGATCTCTTCCTTCCACAACAACAGCTTCTTGCGAAAATACTCACGCTGACGATCGTTCATGAACGGCTCGTCCTCGTGAGGACGATAGTCGGCTTCCAACTCAACCGTCATTTCCAACTCCGGCTCTCACCCAGGCCGGCCGGAATATAGCGGCAGCCTTGCCGATGGACAACGCCGGCATGATGAAATTTCCGTAACGCGTTTTGCCTGCATTGTCAGTCCCTTAGCCCGCCATCTCCGGGACGGCCTGACGCAGCGTATCACGGGGGCAGGCGATTCGGCACGCTGGCACCGGAGCGAGCCGCACCCAACCGGACGCGGGACCGGCGGCGCCGGCATCGAGGGAGGAACGGCTCTCGCAGGCGCGTTCGGGCCCGCCAGAAGCCCGCCGAACTAGTCGAGGTAGCGCCCGAGCTTGGCCAGTTCGACCTGGGCCCTCAGCTCGATCTGGTCGATCAGGTCTTCCAGGGCCGGATCGTCGCTCGGCTCGCGCAGCTTCACCTTTGCCGTCAGGCGTTCCAGGCGATCCATGGACACCCGGCCGGCGAGGAGGTCTGCCTTGAGCTGTTCCAGGGCGTCAAGGAGGTCGTGGCCGCGCCGGGCCGCACGCTTGCGCCCGGTGAGCGGGTCGTCGACCGACTGCAGCGCAAGCAGGGCGTCAAGGCCGCCGATGGCGCCGCCGCCGGCGACGGCGGCCGACGCCGGCGCATCGTCGTCGGCATCGTGCGGCGCGAAGCTGCCGCCGGCCGTGCCGGATCGCCGCGCGGCCGGCCGTGCCTGGACGCCGGTAAGGGGTGAGTAGCCGTTGATGCGCATTGCACGAATTTGCCTGCCGGACCGTTCCCCGCAACTCTGCTACGGTTCGACCCTGTCGGAGACAGAATTTTCCGCTTTGGTAAACGAAGGGTTAACGGCCAGGCAGATTTTGCCGGGGCGGCTGCGCTGTCGCGGCAGGCAAGCCGCCAGACCTTCATCACTTCATCAACAAAGTCAGCGACTTGCGGTAGATGCCACCTGTCGGGCACGCTTGGCACGAAGATCGCATACCGGAAGGCGAACGCATCAGCCGCCGAGAGTGCTTCATGCCGTCGTTTCCGTTCCTGCGCGCCTGCCTGGTTCTCGTTGCCCTCGCACTTCCCGGCGCGGAGGCCTCGGCGGCGTCGCGCATCAAGGACATTGCCGATTTCGAGGGTGTGCGCGACAACCAGCTGATCGGCTATGGCCTCGTCGTCGGCCTGCAGGGCACCGGCGACAGCCTGCGCAACGCGCCGTTTACCCGGCAAAGTCTGCAGGCCATGCTGGAGCGGCTCGGCGTCAACACCCGCGGCGTCGACCTCAACACCGACAACGTCGCCGCGGTGATGGTCACCGCCAACCTGCCGCCGTTCTCGACCCAGGGCACCCGGATCGATGTCTCCGTCAGCGCGCTCGGTGACGCCGAGAGCCTGCAGGGCGGCACGCTGCTGGTCACGCCGCTGCTCGGCGCCGACGGCGAGGTCTATGCCATCGCCCAGGGGCCGGTGGCGATCGGCGGCTTTTCGGCTCAGGGCGAGGCCGCCTCGGTGGTGCGCGGCGTGCCGACCTCGGGGCGGATCGCCAACGGCGCCCTGGTCGAGCGCGAGATCGACTTCAAGCTGGCGTCGATGACGTCGCTGCGCATTGCCCTGCGCAACCCCGACCTTACCACGGCGCGCCGCATCGCTCTTGCCGTCAACGAGCTGATCGGCCTGCCGACGGCGGAGCCGACCGACCCGGCCACCGTGCGCCTCGACCTGCCGCGCGCCTTCGACGGCAACATCGTCGACCTGCTCACCGACATCGAGCAGCTCATCATCGAGCCGGACCTTCCGGCGCGGGTGGTGATCGACGAGAACTCCGGCATCATCGTCATGGGCCAGGACGTGCGCGTCTCCACCGTCGCGATCGCCCAGGGCAACCTCACCGTCACCATCGGCGAGAGCCCGCAGGTGTCGCAGCCGGCCCCGTTCTCCGACGGCGCCACCGTCGTCGTGCCCCGCACCGACATCACCGTCAACGACGAGAACACCAACAAGCTGGCGATGGTCTACGAGACCGTCACCCTGCAGGAGCTGGTCAACGGCCTCAACGCCCTCGGCATCGGCCCGCGCGACCTGATCTCGATCCTGCAGGCGATCAAGGCGGCCGGCGCGCTTCAGGCCGAGATCGAGGTGATGTGATGACAATGGCCGCCCCGTCCCCGCTTGTGATCGACCACGCCCACCTTGGCGCAGTGCGCCCGGGGGCCGCGGCCACCGCCGCGGGTGCCGGCAAGGCCCCCGCCCGCGAAGCCGCGGAGCAGTTCGAGGCGGTGTTCCTGAACACCATGCTGCAATCGATGTTCTCCGGCCTCGAAGGCGGTGGCACGTGGGACGGCGGCACCGGGTCCGAGACCTGGCGCGGCATGCTGGTCGAGGAATATTCCAAGACGATCGTCGCCGCCGGCGGCATCGGCGTTGCCGATGCGATCGAGCGCGAACTGATCGCACTGCAGGAGAGAAGTGGACAATGAGCCCGAGCAACAAGGCGGTGGCGGCGATGGCGCCGGAATTCTTCGCCGGAACGGTGGCCGATCCGGCGGCCGCCGAGGCGGTCTGCGCGCGGCTGTCGGCGGCCATGCGCGACCTGCTGGCCGTGGTGGAACGGGAAACCGCGCTGGTGCGCGAGGGCAGGCTCCAGGAGGCCGGCGCGCTGCAGCCCGAGAAGGCGGCCTTGATCAGCGTCTATGTCCGCGGCATGACCTATGTGAAAGAGCACGCCGTCGCGCTCGGCAATCTGGCGCCGCATCACGTCGAGGCGCTCAAGCGCCAGCACGGCGAGTTCCAGCCCGTGCTGCGGATCAACCTGGCGGTGCTTGCAACCGCCCGCGAGGTCGCCGACGGGTTGATCCGGCAGGTCGCGGAGGCCGCGGCCGCCTTCCGCTCGCCCAGAACCTACGGCCCCGGCGGCGCGGCGCCGCAAAGCCCCGGCCCGGCCGGCGGAATCTCGGTCAACCGGTCGCTCTGAAGCCCGGAAGCCGCCAGCAGCCTGCGCCCGGCTTTGCCCGTTTACCACGTTTCCCATTTGGGGACGGACGGGGGTGATTCGAACCAAGGTCTAACGATTCCGTTAACAGCCGATTCAGTGTTGTTCCGTATTTTTCCGCCTTGCTCGGACGCGCTGCGTGCGCGCCAGGACGGAGGGGACCATGGATCTCGGTGCTGTCAGGCTGCCGCAATATACGGTAATCACGCCCGTCGGCCGAGGCTTCGACACCACGACGCGGCCGAACTCCACCACGGAGCTGCCGGCCGAAAAGACCGTAACGCCCAGCGCTGAGGTCGTGGCGACGAGAGGCACGGCGGACAAAGGCAAATCCGGTCGCGGCGACGCGCCCACGGTGAAGCGCGAGGAGTATCACGACGCGGACACGGACACGCTGGTGTTCCGCGCGATCGACACGGAGACCGGCGAAGTGCTCCGCCAGGTCCCGGCCGAGGCGATGCTGCGGCTGCGCCGCGCCTTTGCCGAGGCACTCGAGGGAAAATATCCCGGCGTCGGACTCGACCGCAGGCTGTAGGCGTCCCGCCGTCCGGCAGCGGTCGGGCGGCACCGTTCCTGAACAAAGAGCGAACACCATTTCGCAGGCCCGAACGGTCCACGCGCCGGCCGCCTTGGGCCCGGCCGGTTTTCTCACCCGCCCTTTCGCCGTTAACCCGTCGTTATGACCTGGCGTGCCCTGATGGCCACGGTCCCCAGAAGCGGGACGTGCAACACCAGAATGGGATGACGGCCATGTCCGATATCACGCTTTCCAAGGCGGTTCGCTCGAACCTGCTTTCCCTCCAGAACACCGCCTCGATGATGTCGAAGACCCAGGAGCGCCTGGCGACCGGCAACAAGGTCAATTCGGCTCTGGACAATCCGACCAATTTCTTCACCGCCGCCTCGCTCAACAGCCGCGCCAACGACATCAATGCGCTGATGGACGGCATGGCCAACGGCATCCAGACCCTGGAAGCCGCCGACAACGGCCTGACGGCGATCACCAAGACGCTGGAGTCGATGCAGTCGACCCTGCGCCAGGCGCGCCAGGACAAGTCGTTCCAGACGGCGAGCTATGAGCTTCCGAGCGGTGCCGCATTCGCCGCCGGCAGCAAGCTCTCGTTCCAGGGCGGCGCCGTCGGCGACACCGCGGTGGACATCAACCTGACCAAGGGAACCGCCGGCACCTCGACGACGGGCACCTTCTCGTCCTTCACGCTTGACGCCGAGACTGACGCAACCTCCGGCGGCGTCACCGCATCCGGGACCTTCGCCCAAATCACTTTCGACGATGCTGGCGACGTGCTCTCGTTCGACATCGACGTTGACGGCGCCACCCAGACGTTCGCGTTTGACCAGGCAGACGTCACTGCCGCGCTCGGCAAGAACACGATCGACAACGTCGACGAGCTGGCAGAGCTCATCAACACCAAGCTGTCGGGTGCGACCGCGTCCAATGACGGCGGCAGCCTGCGCATTCAGTCGGACACCACTGGTGCAGGCTCCAGCGTGGATGTGAACTCCGTCCAGTTTGATGACGACGGTAACGGTGCGGCCGCGTTCGATGACACCGGTTTCGACGGCACTAACGGACAAGCCGGCGATCCCGGCGTCGATGCTCAGACCGCCGACACCATCACCTTTGACATCGCCGTCGATGGTGGGAACGCCACGACCGTGACCCTGACTGCCGCGCAGGTTGCCGCCGTGGGCAATGGCGACCAGACGGTCGACAGCCTCGACGAGTTCCAGGCCGTGGTTCAGGCCGCCCTCACAGCGGCCGGCGTGACCGGCGTCACCGTCGGGCAGAACGACGACGGCACGGCTCTCACCTTCGCCTCGAGCAGCCTTGGCACCGGTTCCAGCGTTGCGATCACCAACGCGACAGCCAACGACAACAACGCTACCGTCGCGCTTGACATCGCTGACACCGGCCTCGACGCGACGACCGCAGTGGCCGGCGCGGCCGAAGGCGGTGCGACCAAGTCGGTTGACGAGCTCGTCACCGAGATCAACAACAACCCTGATCTCAAGGGCAAGATCCGCGCATCGAACGACAACGGCAAGCTGCGGATTGAGAACCAGTCGACCCAGGAACTGGACATCGGCGGCATCTCGTCCACCGGCGCCATCGACGGCGCTTCGACGAGTGACGCGGGCAAGATCGCCGGTAATGCGGTCCGTGCCGACCTTGCCAAGCAGTACAACGAACTGCGCGACCAGCTCGACAAGCTGGCCGACGATGCCTCCTTCAACGGCATCAACCTGCTGCGCGGCGACAACCTCAAGATCACGTTCAACGAGACCGGTACCTCCGAGCTCGACATCCAGTCCCGCGTCAACGACGAGTCGGGCGTGTCGATCAACTCCGCCACCCTCGGCCTCGAGACCAACATGCAGGCCGAGGACTTCGACAGCGACGCCGACATCGACGGCTTCCTCGGCAGGGTGAAGGAAGCCATCAACAAGGTGCGCTCGCAGGCCTCGGCCTTCGGTTCCTCGCTGTCGATCGTGCAGAACCGCCAGGACTTCTCCAAGAACATGATCAACACGCTGCAGACCGGCGCGTCCAACCTGACGCTGGCCGACGCCAACGAAGAGGCCGCAAACCTCCTCGCCCTGCAGACCCGCCAGCAGCTGTCGTCGACGGCGCTGTCGATGGCCTCGCAGGCCGACCAGGCGGTGCTGCGCCTGTTCTAAGCGGCGAGACTGCGCAGAAAATACCGGGCGGCAGGCAAAACCTGCCGCCTTTTTCTTTTGAAATCAATTGGTTATTGTCTGATTCGGCTGCCAATGTTAGTATTCGAGCATGGCTCTGAAGATCGAACTGAAGCCGCACGAGAAAATCATCGTCGGATCGACCGTGATCACCAACGGGGATCATCGGACCCATATTTTCCTGGAGGGCAGCGATCCGATCCTTCGCGAGAAGGACATCTACACGGCAAAGACCGCGGACACGCCGGCGAAGCGGATCTATCTCGCGGTTCAGCTGATGTACCTCGACCAGGACATTGAAAAGCATCGGCAGCTCTACTTCGAGCTCGTCAACGACTTCGTCCGGGCCGCGCCGAGCTCGATCGGCCGGATCGACGCTATCAACAATGAGATCTTAACCGGGTCGCTCTACCATGCCTTGAAGAGGGCTCGTGACCTGATCGAATACGAACGGGGGCTGATCGGGAATGCAAAATCTCGCGACAGCGGCATATCAAAGAACGTCACAGACGACGGCCAATCCGAGGGAACTTGAGGCGATGCTGCTGATGCGGGCGGCCGCGCAGCTCCAGGCCGTCCAGGACGACTGGAACGCCTCGTCCTTCGAGGACATCAAGGAAGCGCTCACCTATAACCGCCGACTGTGGACCGTGTTGGTCACCTCCGCCACGGAGGACTCCAACCCGCTGCCGATCGAGCTCAAGCAGAACATCGGCTCGCTGGGTGTCTTCATCCTGCGCCACACGGTCGACACGCTCGACGACCCGAAGCCGGAGCGCCTGACCTCGCTGATCTCGATCAACCGCAACATTGCGCAGGGACTGCGCGGAAACTAGGCGGCGGCGCGGGGCAGGAGAAATATGCCGCCTCGGACGGCGCTGCCCCGCCGCGCGATGCGGCGCAGCAAGCACTTCACCTCGCCACCCCGTCATCCTGGGCCGTGTGCGCCGCAGGCGCAGCACGAGACCCAGGACCCAAGCCGCGCGTCAGCGCGCCCGTCTGCGCGGCGAGCGCCCTCTTTGCGCCGCCATCGCTTTATGCCGCTGGTCGCGGGTAAGGCGCGGGCTATCGCCCGCGAGTCTTGCGCTGGGTCCTGGATCGCGCGATGCCGCTGCGCGGCACGCGGTCCAGGATGACGGGCGAAGGTGGGGCAAGGCGCGGGGCAGACGAAAACGCCGGCGGCTCGGTTGCCACCCTCGCATGCCGCAGCCTCTCCTCCCCGTGAGTTGCCGCCCTGTCGCATGCCGCAGCCTCTTCTCCCGTCGGTTGCCGACCTCTCGCATGTCCCAACG
>CAYXAA010000041.1:0-38542 GCA_964462985.1 uncultured Hyphomicrobiales bacterium
CATGTTGACGTCGATGATCTGGGCGCCGTTCTCGACCTACTGTCGGGCGACGTCGAGGGCTGCGGCGTAGTTGCCCTCCTTGATCAGCTTGCGGAACCGGGCCGACCCGGTGACGTTGGTGCGCTCGCCGACATTGACGAAATTGGTGTCCTTCGTCAGCACGAAGGGTTCGAGGCCGGAGAGCCGCATGTGGCGCTCGATCTCTGGAACGACACGCGGCGCATGCGGGGCCACGGCGGCCGCGATGGCGGCGATGTGGTCCGGCGTGGTGCCACAGCAGCCGCCGACGATGTTGACGAGGCCGCTTTGCGCGAACTCGCCGATCATCGCCGCCATCGCCTCGGGGCTCTCGTCATACTCGCCGAACTCGTTGGGCAGGCCGGCGTTGGGATAGGCGCAGACCAGCGTATCGGCGACCCGCGCAATCTCGGCCAGATGCGCCCGCATCTCCTTGGCGCCGAGCGCGCAATTGAGGCCGACGGAAAATGGCGACGCGTGGCGTACAGAGTACCAGAACGCTTCCGGGGTCTGGCCCGACAAGGTGCGTCCGGAAAGATCCGTGATCGTGCCGGAGATCATCACCGGCAGCCGTACGCCCTTCTCCTCGAACACCTCGTCGATCGCAAACAGCGCCGCCTTGGCGTTCAGCGTGTCGAAGATGGTCTCGACCAGCAGAAGGTCGGCGCCGCCGTCGATCAGGCCGCGGGCCGCCTCGGCATAGGCCTTGCACAGATCGTCGAAGGTGACCGCCCGGTAGCCGGGATTGTTGACGTCCGGCGAAATCGAAGCGGTACGGTTGGTTGGCCCCAGCGCGCCGACGGCAAAGCGTGGCTTGTCGATGCCGCGCGCCTTATCCTCGGCCTCGGCGATGTCGCAGGCGGCGCGGGCGAGCTTCGCGCCTTCCATATTGAGCTCGTAGGCCAGCCCCTCCATGCCGTAGTCGGCCTGGGCAATGGTGGTTGAGGAGAAGGTGTTGGTGCTGACGAGATCGGCGCCCGCCCGCAGATAGGCAACATGGATGTCGCGGATCGCATCCGGTGCTGTCAGGCTGAGAAGGTCATTGTTGCCCTTGACCGGCCGGTCCCAGTCCCTGAACCGCGCGCCGCGATAGCCGTCTTCGTCGAGGCGCAGTCCCTGGATCATCGTGCCCATGGCGCCGTCAAGAATGAGGATGCGGCTCGCCGCCGCCTGCTTCAGACGGTCGAATTGGCTGGTCATGATCTCCGTCGAATCCTTTCGCTTGCGACGAGTCCGCCGTTCAGGCGGCCTGCTTTTCCGACTCGACCGGCCGGACACCGAGCATGTGGCAGACGGCGTAGGTCAGGTCGGCGCGGTTCATGGTGTAGAAGTGGAAGTCGGTGACGCCGCGATCGACCAGATCAAGCACCTGCTCGCACGCAACCGCGCTGGCGACGAGGCGCCGGGTCTCGGTGTCCTGCTCCAATCCGGCGAAACGCCGGGTCAGCCAATGCGGGATCGTCGCCCCGCACTTGGCCGCGAACACCATGAGCTGCTCGAAATTATGGATGGGCTGGATGCCCGGCACGATCGGAATGCTGATACCGGCCGCCCGCACACGCTCGACATAGGCTTCGAACACGTCGTTGTCGAAGAAGAACTGGGTGATGGCACGGTTAGCGCCGGCGTCGACCTTGCGCTTCAGGTTGTCGATCTCGACCTGCCAGTCGGCGCTCTCCGGGTGGCGCTCCGGATAGGCCGCAACGGAGATCTCAAAATCCCCGATCGCACGTATGCCGGCGACGAGATCGGCGGCATAGGCGTAACCATCCGGCCGCGGTCGGTAGAGTGCGCCGAGACCATCGACCGGATCGCCGCGCAAGGCGACGATGTGCCGGACACCGATGTCCCTGTAGGCGCGGACAACTGCATCGATCTCCTCGCGCGAGGCACCGACGCAGGTCAGGTGCGCTGCCGGGGCGATCGCCGTTTCCTTCGCCAGGCGCGCCACAGTACGATGCGTCCGCTCTCGGGTCGAGCCGCCGGCGCCATAGGTTACCGAGACGAAGGTCGGCGCCAGCGGTGCGAGTCGCTCCACAGCGGCCCAAAGCGTTTCCTCCGCCTTTTCAGTCTTCGGCGGAAAGAACTCGAAGGAAACGCCGATGCGCCTGCCGTCGTCGAGATGGTCGCGGGAGAGGGTCGAGCGCATATCAGGCGACCTCGCGCGTCTTGGATTGCAGGGGCAGGTCGCTGATGATGCGCGGGTCGCGCGCCAACCAGACCGTGACAGTGAGACGGTCGACGTCAGCAGCGTCCGGCACCAGGTCGCGCACCTCCACCACCTCGAGACCGGCTTCTTCGATGAAGCGGCGCATCTGGTCGTGGCCGAATCCGAGCCGGCGGTGGGCGTGAGCCTCGCGCAGGAACTCGAGCTCGTGCGGGGCGAAGTCGACAATCACCATACGCCCGCCGGGCCGAAGCGCTCGCGCCGCCTCGACCACGGCACGGCCGGGGTCGTCGAGGTAATGCAGCACCTGGTGGATCGCGACAACGTCGAAGCTCTCGCGGGGCACCGACAACGCATAGATATCGCCGTGACGCACCTGCGCATTGCTGATCCGGGCGCGGGCAAGGTTGGCGCGGGCGACGGCAAGCATGTCGTGGCTGGCGTCGATGCCGAGCGCGCGCGAATACTGGTCGTCGAAAAGCTCCAGCAGGCGCCCGGTTCCGGTGCCAAGGTCGAGCAGCGCATCGAATGGCCGGTCGCCGACAAGTTCGCGCAGCGTGCGCTCCACCGCCGCCTCAGGCACGTGCAGGGAGCGTTCACGGTCCCAACTGCTGGCACGGGCCGCGAAATAGGCTGCGGCCTCCTCGGCCTTGGCCTTGCGGATCTGCTCCAGCCGGAGTCGGTCGCCGGCGAGAACCGCCTCGTCGCGGTCGAGCCGGGCGAGCAGGTCTAGCGCGAGTTTGCCCGTCGGGCCATCGCCGAGACGATAGAACACCCAAGAGCCTTCGGGGAAGCGCTGCACCAAGCCGCATTCGGTGAGCAGCTTGAGATGGCGCGATATCCGGGGCTGGCTCTGGCCGAGGATTGACGTGGCGTCCTTCACCGTAAGCTCGCCCTCGGCAAGCAGCGCGATCAGGCGAAGCCGCGTCGGCTCGCCCAGCGTCTTCAGGCAGGTGAGCAGGTTGTCGAGCGGAAGCGTTGCTGTCTCAGCCATTCGCACATCATCCAAGTTAGATATAAAGATATCTTTATGCGATCATGACGCGAATGGCAAGTCCGAAGCGGCGAATTGGCAGCAGGATCGGCAGGCCGAACAGGTGGTGGGCTTAGCCCGCAGGGGTCATCGACGCGGTTGAATGCGGTGGTGTCTGATTCCGGCGTCGAAGGCCCACGCCGGTCTCACCTCCAGTCATGCCTCCGGAAATAGTTCAAGCCGAGGGCTTCCTGTTATCAGCGACTTGAGGTTCCATGGGCAAAGACACTTGGGTGCCGACGGCGGGTAGAAGCACGGTCACCCCTTTTCATCAAGGTAACTCGGCGACGATCGGGCCTTGCGCCCTATCGACTCTCCGCCTGATCCGTCCTGGCCCCGCGCTGGTCGTCGATCAGCGGCAGCACGGCACCGCCGATCGCCTTCTGCGCTTCTTCCGACAGCGGTGCGCCGCCCGGATCCTGGTGCACCCGGACCGTCACCTCGCGGTGAGCAAACCTGATGCCTTCACGTTCGAACAGGTCGCGGATGCCGGCATACACCACCTTGCGCAGCGCGAACTGGTCCCCCGGCTTGGTCATGAACTTGACCCGGACGATCATGGCCGAATCCTCGAGCGCCGTGACGCCCTGGGACTTCAGCGGCTGCAGGAACTTCGGTCCGTGTTCGGGGTCCTCCAGCAGTTGCTGGCCAAACTTCTTGATCAGTTTCCGCACCTTCTCCACGTCGGTGTCATAGGTGACGCGGAAGGCGAGCTTCATCATCGCCCAGTCGCGCGAATAATTGATGACGTGCTTGATCTCGCCGAACGGCACGGTGTTGAGCGGGCCGTTGTGGTGGCGCAGTTGCATGGAGCGGATCGAGATCTTCTCCACCGTCCCTTTGACCGAGCCGATATCGATGTACTCGCCCTTGCGAAAGGCATCGTCGAACAGGAAGAAGGCGCCGGAGAAGATGTCGCGGATCAGCGTTTGCGAGCCGAAGCCGATGGCGAAGCCGATCACGCCGGCGCCGGCGAACAGCGGCGCGACGTTCACGCCGAGTTCCGACAGTGCCACCAGGCCGACCAGCACGACGAGCGTGATGAGGATGAAGTTGCGGAACAGCGGCAGCAGCGTCGCGAGCCGGCTCTCGCCGGCACCGCCAATCTCCATTTCCTCGTCTTGTCCTTCCTTTTCCGGCCGTTCACGCGCCATGCGGTTGTCGATGGCGATGTGAACTGCCCGATAGGCCATGTAGCCGGCGAGCACGATCAGCCCGACCTCGAACAGGTTGGCGACGAAGAACCGGTCATCGGTAAGCGGCACGCCCCAGACCCAGAGCACCAGCGCCAACGCGGCGGCCAGGGTAACGATCAAGGCACCCTGATCGAGAAGTGCGCGATAAGGTGAGCGCGCCGCCTCCATCTCTATGGCTTCGGCCTGGGCCTGGGCAGCATTGGCGGCATCATCGACGATCTCGCCCTCGGTGATCTCGGCCTGTGCCAGGTCGCGGGCGATCGCGGCCTGCGCCGTCGGCGTATCGAGTCGGGGCAGGATCCAGCGGTCGATGAGGAGCACCAGAAGGGCATAGATCACGACGCCCGCCAAAAGCGCCCAGATCGGCACCGTCACGAGACCGGCGGCCGACGGCATGTCGAGCAGCATGCGCGAGGAGGAAATCGCCCAGGCAGCCACGAAATAGCTGGCAGCCAGAAGCGCCCAGAACCGCGCCAGCAACCTGCGCCATCCCGGCGCCTGGCCGCCGGCATCCTCCGGGTCGTAAATGTTGCGGCCAACCGCCCGGCGATAGCGCAGGGCGATGACGCTGAGCGCCAGCGCCCCGAACAAGGCAGCAGAGATTTGCCAGAAAGTCTGCGCATCCTCATGCAGTTGATAGGCGACGCCGAGATGACTGCAGAGAAAAAGGCCGGCAGCCACGGCCACGACGGCGATCAGCTCCCGGTAGAGACCGCGCGCCTCCGCATCGTCCAGCTTCACCATGCGCCGCGCCGGCTGGTCAGGGGCAAGCAGGTTGAACAGAAGCAAGCGCACGACGAGGAACACCGCCACTGCTGCCAGCGCATGAAAGGCCGCCCCGCGCGCAGCCTTATGACCGGAATCGAACACCAGGATGGCGACGACCGCCACCAGCGCGAAGATGGCAGCGCCAACCGCCATGATGAGCGTTCGGGCGATGAGATAGGAGATCTTGTCGGCACGGTTTTCTGGCGCTTCGGCGTAGAGCGTCAGGAATTGGGCTCCCGCCCAGCGCAGGAACAGCCGTTCCGCGGCAAGGCTGGCAAGGAGCCCGATGACCATCATCAGCGCAGCGCCGGCAAGCCAGTCCAGTGAGCCGGCAGACGATTGCGCGCGGAGCGCTTCCTCGACCAGCTGCGGCAGGTTGCCGCCGGCCGCAAGCACGTCCTCGATCGCAGACCGCAGCGCGAAGACCTGGGACATGGAGTCCATCATCACGCCGCGCGTGGGCGGCAGGACTGCCGCGGCCGCTCCGGCCGGCTCGGCTGCCGGGTCCGTGATCGTCAGGCCCGCTCCAGCGGCCGCGTCCGCGCAGGCCGGGCCAGCCATCAGGGCCGTAAGCGCCATGACGAGCGTCAAGGTCGCGGCTCTCCACCCGGCGGACCCAACCAGACCGATGCGCATGATCTCTCCCGTGGCTGGCCAGCCGAATCAGCCCGTCTCCCGGTCGGACTGCCGAATGGACCGCTTGGCCGCGCATTGCCGCCGGCCAGGCTGCGACGGCGAGTTTATGCCGACTTCGCTGGACAACAAAGGACGCACAGAAAGGGAGACCGCGCCAGGGCGCGGTCCCCGAAGTCATTACAACGGGGATGCAAGAATCAGCAGGCGAGCCGGCCCTGCCACTGCGCCAGCATGCTGCGCGCAGCCGCGATTTTAAGATTGTCGTAGCGCGCGTAGGCTTCGGCGCGGGCCTCGGACGTCAAGCGATACCGCCACGGGCCGATTTTCAGGAGAGCCTGGATGGTCATGGTCGAAAATCCGCTGGCCTTGGCGACGATCAGGAACGGATCGGTGTCGGGCCGTACCATCCAGTGCTTGGCCTCTTCCAGACCGATGTCGGCGAGCATGGCAAATGCGGCGACGGCCTCAGGAAAGCGGTCTTCGGCGGCAAAGCGGCGTAGCGTCCGTTCGTCGATGCCCTCGGATCGAGCGATCGTAAGCACCCGGCCCATGGCAGTTTCGAAGTCGTAGCGGCTCAGCCAGAAGTCGTTCGACATGCGACGTGCCGCCAGCCGGGTCGCCTGCGGCAGCCGCGCGGCACCAATGCGATCGTTGGCCTCGATCAGCCGCACCCGCACTCTCTCGCTCGCAATGCTGACCAGCGCCATGATGTGCTCGTCCGCAAGATCGACCCGCGAGCCGAGTGCAAGTTGCAGCTCCTCGTCGGCATTTGCTGCCTCGATCAGGCGCATCACGCCGGTGTCGGAGAAGCTTGCACCCTCGTTCGCCGCCACCCGGCGCTTGACGCGTGCGCCGCCCTTGTTGACCAGAGCGTCGGTGACGAGTTCCGACAGAACCTCCCGACCGGCGATCGCATAGCGATGGTCATCGTTCTTTTGCTCGACGATCTCGACCAGGTCGAGGTCGCGCAGCAACGTAGAATGCTCCAGGATCGGTCTTGCGACGGCAATGCAGTCCTGCGCAAGCTTGCGCGTGGTATTCTCCGGAGCGCGGCGCAGCTTGGCCAGCCGTCCGGCGACGAAACAGCGCGCCTCCTCCTCGACCATGTCGATGAGGCGCGACAGGACCGAATCGTAGATATCAATCTGCTCGTCGGAGCAGGTTTCGGATGTCAGCGAGAACAGCGTTGCGACGTGACGCGCGAGCTCACCGCGGCGCGCGGAGTCGTCGTCCCTTGCGAGCGCCTCGAAGTTGACGAGTTCCGTGTTGAGCGCCTTCGACATGAGAACACCTTTGTCGGCCACCGTTGCGCCACGTCTACCATACGGCGTTTAACCGATTGCATCGGAGTGGCCGGAGATTTTCACTGACCTTTCAAAGAATTAATGGACAATTTGACTTAAAGCGCCTCAATCCAGCACCGTGCGGCCACAACGTGCCGCACACCGTAGGAAGGCCGGAATGACATTCGATGATCATGACCTGCGCCCGGGCGAGATTGCCTTGCCGTTCAATCCGGCTGAGCGCCCGGCCGATGCCGGGTTGGTCTTCATCGGCCGGATCCGGACGCCATGGCAACGGCGAGCCGACTGCCCGCGCAACGGCAAGGGCAACCGCACGCTCTGCACCGTGGAGGTCGATGCCGACTACCGGCCCGGGCTGCGCTCGGTCGAGACCTGCAGCCATCTTTACCTGCTCTACTGGATGCATCAGGCCCGTCGCGACCTCATCGTCCAGACACCCGCCTTCGCCGGTGTCGCTCATGGCTGCTTCGCGCTACGCACGCCGGTGCGCCCCAATCCGGTGGCGCTTTCCGTCGTCGAGCTCGTCGATGTTCGGGCGGACGGCCTCGTTGTGCGCGGCCTCGATTGCCTCGATAACACGCCGCTCCTGGACATCAAGCCCTATTTCGCCGGCACCGACAGCGTGCCGGAGGCGCGGGTCGGCTGGCGCGAGGACCTCGATCGAAACGCCAACACCGAGACCGACCGGGACGAGCCCTGACAAGGGAACGGAGAGGACGAATCGCCCGGAACCGGACTTGTGGACCATGGTGCCAACAACGTCCGGATGCTATGAAGCGATAGTGCCTCCTGTCGCTGCATCGGCGCCGCCGCGCCCGTGGAGCGTCCGGCTAGAAGCAGCTTGGGTCCTGCCGGAAGCAGGCAAGCTGCCCTGGCATTTTGGGATCGACAGTTTTTGGAGGTTCGGTCGCCTCCGAAGCGAGCGTCCCTGGGTCTAGGGTGATTGCGATGTGGCCGACGATCCCGGTGCCCTTCCTCCGGCGCGCGCTGCCTCTGCTCTTAGGTGGCCTGCTTTCTGTCGCTGCCGTAACGCCGACGCGCGCCGTCGACCTCGCCATCGTCCTGCTCAACGACGTGTCGGGCAGCATCGACAGCGACGAGTTCAACATGATCAAGGAGGGCTATCGCGCGGCCTTTTCCGACCCGGAGATCATCGCGGCCGTCGAGGCGCATCCGGGCGGCATCGCGCTCAGCTACGTCGAGTTCTCCGGCCGGAACGAGATCGTCGCCCTCACCGGCTGGCAGGTGCTGACCGACGACATCACGACGCGCGCTTTCGGCGAAGCGGTCGCGCTCGCTCCGCGGTCCAGCACCGGCAACACGGCGATGGCGGCGAGCCTGCGCGAGGCGACCCGGATGCTGACCTCCGGCGAATTTGAATCCGCGCGCAAGGTCATCGACATCGCCAGCGATAATGCCAGCGACTTCGGCCGCGCAGCCCGCGCCCGCGACGCCGCGGTCGCCGCCGGCATCACCATCAACGCCATTCCCATCATCGACAGCAAGCCGCTCGGCACCATCGACGGGCGCCTGACCTATGCCGAGAACGACTGGCCCCCGGGCGGCGTGGTTGCCTATTACCAGCGTAACGTCATCGGCGGGCCGGGCGCCTTCATCGTCGAGGCACATGATTATGCCGCCTTTCCCGAAGCACTGAAGCGCAAGCTCTTGCTGGAACTGCGGATCGCGGCCACGGAGATCGCGCTGCCGTGATCGGCGGTCATGGGGCCCGTTCATCCCTCTCCTTCCCTCGAACGTTCGTGAATCGGTTATCGATATTGTCGTGAACAGCCGAGCAGGAGGGGAGCCGGGATGCTGACTGTCGCCGCCTATGTCGGGGCCGCCATCGGCGAAATTGCCGGATGCTTCGCATTCTGGGCGTGGCTGCGCCTCGACAAGCCGGTGTGGTGGATCGTGCCGGGCCTGACCTCTCTCGCCCTGTTCGCCTACCTGCTCACCCTGGTCGACAGCGCCGCCGCAGGGCGGACCTACGCCGCCTATGGCGGGGTTTATATCGCAAGCTCACTCATCTGGCTCTGGCTCGTCGAAGGCATCCGCCCCGATCGCTGGGATCTGATCGGAGCGGCCGTCTGCCTCGTCGGCGCCGCCATCATCATTGCCGCGCCGCGGGTGCCTGGCTGACGACGGACGTGGTTAGAACGGAAAGTCGGATAGGACGGCGTTCCGACTGCTCGAAACGCCGTCCTTCGGCACTATGCTGCGGCAGCGGATCGGACGAGGTCGAACCGGTCCGCGTTCATCACCTTGACCCAGGCCTTGACGAAGTCCTTCACGAACTTCTCCTTCGAATCCGCGCAGGCATAGACTTCGGCATAGGCGCGAAGCTGCGAATGCGACCCGAAGATCAGGTCAACGCGGGTGGCGCGCCACTTCAGCTCGTTAGTCTTGCGGTCGCGGCCCTCGTAGGTACCGTCGGCAACGGGATGCCACTGGGTGTCCATGGTGAGCAGGTTGACGAAGAAGTCGTTCGTCAGCTTGCCGACGTCCTTGGTGAAGACGCCGTATTCGGCCCCGCCAACATTCGCGCCGAGCACGCGAAGGCCGCCGAGCAGAACCGTCATCTCAGGGCCGGTCAGCGTCAACAGCTGCGCCCGGTCGACGAGGGCCTCCTCGGGCTGCATGAACTGCTTGCCGCTGAGATAGTTGCGGAAGCCATCGGCCCGCGGCTCCAGCGGGGCAAAGGAGTCCACGTCGGTCTGATCCTCGGAGGCGTCCATCCGCCCCGGCGTGAACGGCACCGTGACATGGACGCCGCCTTCCTGCGCCGCCTTCTCGACGGCCGCCGAGCCGGCAAGCACGATCAGATCGGCGAGCGACACCTTCTTGCCGCCGGTCTGTGACGCGTTGAACTCCTGCTGGATCCGCTCGAGCGTCGCCAGCACCTTGCTGAGCATGGCCGGCTCGTTCACCTCCCAGTCCTTCTGAGGGCTGAGGCGGATCCGGGCACCGTTGGCGCCGCCGCGCTTGTCGGAGCCGCGGAAGGTTGAGGCGGAGGCCCAGGCCGTCTTGACGAGTTCCGTCACCGTCAGGCCCGACGACAGCACCTTCGCCTTCAGCGCGGCAATATCCTGATCGTCGACCAGGACATGGTCGACCGGCGGGATCGGGTCCTGCCAGATCAGGTCTTCCTTCGGAACCAGAGGACCGAGGTAGCGAACCTTTGGCCCCATATCGCGGTGCGTCAGCTTGAACCAGGCTCGGGCAAACGCATCAGCGAACTGGTCCGGGTTCTCGTAGAACCGCCGCGAGATCTTCTCATAGGCCGGGTCGAACCTGAGCGACAGGTCCGTGGTCAGCATCGTCGGCACATGCTTGCGCGACGGGTCGTGCGCATCCGGAATTGAGGGCTCGGCATTCTTCGCCCTCCACTGCCAGGCGCCGGCCGGGCTCTTCGTCAGTTCCCATTCGTACTTGAACAGGTTGTCAAAGAAGTGGTTGCTCCACCGGGTCGGCGTCTGCGACCAGGTGACCTCCGGACCGCCGGTGATCGTGTCGGGGCCGATGCCGGTACCATGCCTGCTCTTCCAGCCAAGACCCTGGTCCTCGATCGCCGCACCCTCCGGATCCGGACCGACCAGGGACGGATCGCCGGCGCCGTGGGTCTTACCGAAGGTATGGCCGCCGGCTATCAGGGCAACGGTCTCTTCGTCGTTCATGGCCATTCGGAAGAAGGTCTCCCGGATGTCGCGCGCGGCGGCGATCGGGTCCGGCTTGCCGTTCGGTCCTTCAGGATTAACGTAGATCAGGCCCATCTGCACGGCAGCGAGCGGATTCTGCAGCTCGCGTTCGCCGCTGTAGCGCTCGTCGCCGAGCCACGTCCCCTCGGGCCCCCAGTAGAGCTCCTCCGGTTCCCACACGTCCCTGCGACCGCCGGCAAAACCGAAGGTTTTGAAGCCCATCGATTCCAGCGCGACGTTGCCGGCCAGGATCAACAGGTCGGCCCAGGAAATCTTGCGGCCGTATTTCTGTTTGATCGGCCACAGCAACCGTCGCGCCTTGTCCAGGTTGGCATTGTCCGGCCATGAATTCAGCGGCGCGAACCGCTGCTGCCCGGCGCCAGCGCCGCCGCGGCCATCGGTGATGCGATAGGTGCCGGCGCTGTGCCAGGCCATGCGGATCATCAGGCCGCCATAGTGACCGAAGTCGGCGGGCCACCAGTCCTGCGAGTCGGTCATCAAGGCGTGCAGATCTGCAATGACCGCATCAAGGTCGAGGCTGTTGAATTCCTCGGCATAATCGAAGTCTTCTTCCAACGGATTGGACAAGGTGGAGTGCTGATGCAGCACCTGAATGTCCAATTGATTCGGCCACCAGTCGCGGTTCCGCCGCCAGCGGGCACCACCCGTGACCGGGCACTTGCCCGCGCTTTCGTCAGTCTTCGCGTCCATCCTTCTCTCCGATTGACTGTTGTTGCCTTCTGAGTTGTTCCGTCTGAACGACGATGGCGCCCCGATTGCCGCCGGCCAAATCCCGGCCGCGTCGCGGCGCCGAAATCACTGCAAGCCCAGCGCAAGCTGCGCCGCGTAGGGCGAGGACTAATCGCACTCGTGCCAAGGCGTGCAGGGTTTCGCGCGTCGGTGGCCGCACAAGCGCTTGGCCGGCCGCGCAAGTCTCGATCAGCAGTCAGCCCCGGAACGGCTGCATGTGCTTACAACAGGCACTCCGGCCCCTCTCCTCCGGATCGGCTTGTCGGACATCGTGACTCTCCCTCTTTCGCCCGGTCGCTGCAACATCGGAGCGCGACCGAAGCGTTCGGCCGGACTATGCCGCGATCACCCCCATCAGATCCAATTGTATTGATATCATATCGCGATAAGATAAACTGATAGACATGACCACGCTGCGTCAACTCCGCTATTTCGACGCTCTCGCAAGAACGCTGCATTTCGGCCGGGCGGCCGAGGAGGTGGCGATCTCTCAGCCGGCATTATCCATGCAGATCAAGGAGTTCGAGGCCGAGCTCGGCGTTAGTCTGCTGGAGCGAAGGCCGAACGACCTGCGTCTTACTCGGGAGGGACAGGAAGTGGCCCGCCGCGCCGCGCGCATCCTTGCCGAGGTGCGTGACCTGGTCGACTACGGCCGCCATGCCTCAGAGGTGCTGTGCGGGCCGCTCAAGCTCGGCATCATTCCCTCGATCGCCCCCTATCTGTTGCCCAGGATCCTGCCCAGCCTGTCGGACCGCTATCCCGATCTCGATCTGCGCATCCGCGAGACGCTGACGGAAGGCCTCGTGGTGGAGCTGCAGCGCGGCGATCTCGACGTCATTCTCGCCGCACTTCCGGTTGAGGGAAGCGACCTGGAGAGCATCGAGCTCTTCGCCGACCGTTTCCTGCTTGCCGTCAAGGCTGGTCCGGGCCTCGACGAGACTCGCCGGATCGATCCCGATACGATTGACGGCACCAACCTCCTCCTGCTCGAGGAGGGCCACTGCCTGCGCGATCAGGCCCTCAACTACTGCCGCCGCGTCGGGGCGTCCGGCCGCTCCGCCTTCGGCGCCACCAGCCTGTCGACCGTGATGCAGATGGTTGCCGCCGGCTATGGCGTCACCCTGCTGCCGGAGATCTGCGCCGGTGTCGAGGTTCGCGACGAGCGCGTCGCCCTGCTGCGCTTCACCGACCCGCAGCCCGAACGCACCATCGGTCTGATCTGGCGCAAGTCCTCGCCGCGCAAGCATGACTTCGCCGCACTTGGAGACGCCATAGTCTCAACCCTGAACGGCTGACGGAAAATCTGACCTGCTGGTCTTCCGCCTCAGCGAGAAGAAAGCGGAGTCGCCCAACGCTGGCCGCTGCCGTTTTTTGTTGATCGCACATTCATTTCGCCCCAAGACGGTACGGCGCTGGCCTGCGAGCCTAGTTCTGCGGAGGCGCGATGTATGGGGACACGATGCTGATGACCGGCTTTGGCGGGGCGTCCGACGGAGCGGCGTCCTCCTCGCTGCTCTTCGGCTTCCTGGATCGACTCAACCGGGCGGCATTCCTCCTGGCCCCCGCGGCAACCGTTCTCGGCGTCAACGAGAGCGGGTCGCGGCTGCTCGCTGACGAACGGCCGGTGCGCAAGCGCAGCGGCCGGCTGGAGTTCATCGACCCGGTGGTGCAGCGCACCTTCACCGACATGTTGCCCCTAGTCCTTGGCGACGGCGTGCCGGCTGGCGCGGCGCACGAATTCGCCATCAGGGCTGAGAGCGAAACCCGTCGCCCGGTTCACGCCGAGTTGGTGGCGGTTGGCGACCCGGCGCGGGCACAAGGCGACGGCCGAATGGCGATCCTGATGCTGACGGACCTTGCCGTGTGCCTGACGGCAGAGATTGGCCGGCTGGCGACAGTGTTCCACCTGACGGAGCGCGAGGCGACGGTCGCGGTGATGATGGCTGCACCCACCACCGAAAGTCAGCTCGCCAAGGCTCTCGGCATCACCCCGAACACGCTGCGCACCCACCGCAAGAACATCTACGCAAAGCTCGGCGTCTCCAACCGCGTGGAACTGGCGATCGTTCTGGCGCGGCTGACGTGAGCAGAACCCGACACCGAGCGACATGACCGGCACGAAACGGCAGCGCGACATGCGCAAGGCTCTCAGGGCCCTCCTGCCCAGGGTGCCGTTTTCCGATGCCGAAGCGATCCTGCAGACCGCATTATCCGGGCACCTGCGCCACCTGCCGCCGTCAATCGCGCTGTGGCAGGCGGTGACCAGCCGGGTGCGCCACGCCCACACCGACTATGATCAACTGCTTGACGAAGGGTACGAGCGCGATGCGGCGCGCTTCTTCGTCGTCGAAGCCATGAATGACGTGCTGTCCGACTGGGGCTGCGCCAAACGGGTCGGCGGCGACGAGGACAACGAACCTTTTGACTGAGGCCTTCCCGCCCTCACGGCCGTCGGGCGACGAGGTCGATCTCGACCAGCGCACCGACGGCGAGCGCCGTCACGCCAATGCAGGTACGCGCCGGAAGTTTGCCTTCGGCAAAGAACCGCCTGTAAACGGCGTTCATGGCCGCGAAATCTCGCTCGAATTCGGTCAGATAGACTCGGGCAAAGGTAACGTGCTCAAGGCCAAGCCCCAGCCCGGCGAGCACGATCTTCAGGTTCTCCATCACCCGTGCCGTCTGTGCCTCGATTCCCTCGGGCAGCGGCGCATTGGGCGCGTCGGGGTCCGTCGGCATCTGTCCCGTGACGAACACCCAGCCGTCGGCCTCGACCGCATGCGAGAACGGGGCCACCGGCCGGGGGCCGCGGTCGATCATGTGATGGATGGGAAGCGGCATTGGCGACACCTTTGCGACGTGCAGGATCAGACATAAAGCCACTGTTCAGGGATATAGGCAGTGACGGACCCGCCGCTGCGCACCAGGCCTGGCTTCTCGACGAAGCCGACGAGGCCGCGCAGGCGCTTGGCGACCTTGGGGAACAGGAGCTCCAGCCCTTCCCGGTCCGGATAGTTTGTTGCGATTCCACGGCCGGAAAGGCGGCACGGCGCGTTTTGTCCATCGACCCGCAGCACCGCTCCGCCATCGAACACAAGCCGCGTGCGCGGCGGGATCATCGAGAACCGGGGCAGGCCGGCCACGACGATGTTGGCGCCGATCCACTCCGGCTCGAGCCGGGGCAGTTCCATGGCGCGTGCGATCGCGGCAAGGTCCTCGATCGAGACCAGCGACAGCTGCCGCTCGTTTGCGATCTCCGTGCCACGCGGGTACCACGGCTCACGGCCGCCGGAGCGGCGCGTCAGGCCGAAATGACAGTCACCGGGAATGCCGCCGAAGGTAAGATCCAGCGCGGGCCTGGCCGTCGTGCGGAAGCCCTTGTCCGTGGCCGCAAGCACGCGCTCAACCGAGCCCGTCAGCCTGCGGGCCGGCAGCATCTCGCCGGCGCCGGCATCGAAGAGGCAGGCTTCGACATTCATGGCTTTGCACTCCAGCGTTCGACGTCGCGACAGGCCGGTTCGGCTTCGGCTGCACGTTAGGACGGCGGTCGTGGCGGTGTCGAGGGCCGACTGACGGGGTACGGGTCGCCGGCACCACAGCGACGGCATAAGTCCATCCAAGCTGCCAGCAAAGATGGTAGAGTACCGACGTACGCTCACGCGGCGGTGGCAATGTCCGGCAGGGGCCTGCCGGACCGCGGCGAGGCGATCTGTCTGCCGGGGGAGGGCCGATGCACGCTGACGCAAGACCTGACGCACGTCCGACGTGGACGTGGATGGCGCTGTTTCCCGGCTGCACCGCAGCCCTGCTTGCCATCATGTTTGCGCTGGCGCCGACACGAACCCTGGCGCAGCAGGACGCGAACTACCTCAACTCGGCGGCGCTGCTGCAGCGGGCGCTCGATGCGCTCTTCGCCGAGATCGGCTCCGTGCCGAGAATCGCTGCCATTACCATCGGCGCGGACACGGTCACCGTTCATGTCCAGGGCGCTAAGGCTGCCCATCATACCGAGGAGTGGCAGGCAAACCGGTCCCGATGGCGGTGGCTGTGGTATGACACCGACAGGATCCATGGTCCGACACCGGTGCAGGGCGATGGCATCGTCGCCGAAACCGAGCTGAGCTTCTTCGACTATTCGACACTTGCCATCGCCGACCTCGAAGCCATCGTCGCCCGGTCGATCAAGGCCGCCAAGATGGAGGACTGGCCGACGGTGAGCGCGATCGAGATCCGCCGCGCCATCCGTCTGCTGCCGCGGCCGAGCTATGGCAACGTGCGCTGGACGATCTCGCTCACGACCGGCCACGAAACGGCGACGGTCTACACCGATCCGAGCGGCCAGATCATCGGCAGTGATCTCTCCAACACATTCCGCGCCAAGCGGCTCAACCTCATCGCCCAGGACGACTGGCCGATGGGCGAGGCACAGCAGGCGCTCGCTTCGGTGGTCGGTGCCGACACCGCCATCGTCCACCAGATGACGATCAATGAGTCCTATCTCTATATCGAGGTCGACCATCCAACCAAGGTGAAGACCAAGACCAGCTACTCCTGGAACTATTCCGGCGTGAGACGGGACATCATCGACACGCCGGACTTCAGTGAGTTCTTCTCCGGCACGGCCCGCTTCACCCTTTCCGAGCTCGATCTCACCGCCCTGCCCAAGATCAAGGCGGCGGCGCGAGAGGCCTTCGGCAACCCTTCCGCCCGCATCCTGTTCCTGAGGGCCAGGAAGGCCACCGACCGGCCGACCCCGCCTGCCGTCCTGTGGCAGGTCAAGCTATGGCAGTCGAACGGCGAGGACGGCGAGGTGCTGCTGTCGACGACGGGAGAGGTCATTGAGGTCGAGTTGCCCCCAAGCCGGCGGCCGGTGGAGGACTGGCTGACACCGCCGGTCCTGTCCCGCACCTTGCAGCGCCTGGAGAAGGAATTCGGCCCCAACGCACGCTTTTCCGAGATCCTGGTCGACAACGAACGCGCGCGAGTCACGGTGGTGGACCCGCACGATCCCGGCGCTATGGCGGAATTCATCATCAACGCCTCCGGGCTCCGTCGTTTCGGTACGCCGATCATGCCCTGGGAAAAGACGCCAGATCCGGCCCGGCTGTTCACTCTCGCCGACATCGCCGCCGTCGACGAAACCCGAATGTCGGCCTGGAACCAGCGCGTGCTCGGCATGGTCAGCCTCGACGGGGCCGCCGTCTACCGCTGGACGATCCAGCGCCGCATGACGCCGAGGGTCAACAGCCCGATACTCGCCGTTGAGATCCGGGCCGGCCTCAACGATGGCTGGACGGCCGGCTGGATCGTATTCGACCTGGACGGCGCCGAGCACGAGGTGATGACGCCGTAGAGGCCGGATCGACGCGAGATCCGCGCCAGATGTTGTCGTAGGGTCGTGGTGCGCGGACCCCTCCCCCTCATTGCGCGGCGAGGCAAATCCGCCAGCTCCACCGGCAAGGCCGCTACTCGAACAGGCCGGTCGGAAATCCGTCCATGCTGATGCGGTTCTGCTCGCGCTGATAGGCTTGAATTCCCTCCGGCCCCTTGTTGGCCGCCCAGCGATCGAGCGAGTCGCGCTCGCCCTGATAGGAAAACAGCGGCACGCCGAAGCCGCACGAGGTCTGCACGATCTCTGCGTCGAGCCGCACCATCTGCCGGGCGCCCAGCGGCTCCTCGCCGTGAAAATGGTCAGCGAGGACCGCGCCGTACTCTTCGCCGCCGCGCCGAATGACACGGCCATGGCCGTAAAGCCTCAGGATCTGCGGCGGCCCCTCCACGGCACAGAACATGATGGTGAGCCGTCCGTCGGCCTTCAGATGCGCCGCCGTCTCGTTGCCGCTGCCGGTCAGGTCGAGATAGATCACCGCCTTCGGACCAAGCACCCTCAGCGCCGTCGTTGATCGCGGCGAGACGTTGACCCGGCCGGTCGCCGCCGCCGAAGCGGTGAAGAAGATGTGCTGACGCGCAATGAAGTCGCGCAGGCGGGCGTCGAGTTCTGGGTGCTGCTTGGCCATAAATCCGGGTCCGAGTGGCGAAGGAATGAACGAGGTTGCGCCAGACTGCCCCAGCCCCTCGGCCCCCGACAAGGGCGGACGCACCCAACGCGGTTCGGCGGGCTCAGCTCCGACCCATCGCGATCTGCCAGGGTCCTCCTATGGACCGACTGTCGACGCGCCGGTCTGCCGGGCGAACGGGCTGAGGAGAAGGCTCCTGCGGAACAGGTCGCGCAGCGCCCGCTCGGCGATCACCTCGATCCGGCCGTCGTCAATGGCTCGATCGTAGCGCAGGTGGCCCATCCAGATCTCCGTCAGGTCGCGAATATGGCCATGGACCTCGATGTCGTTGGCGTCCGACGGACGCTTGTAGCACAGGTCGACCTCCCCGCCCTCGATCAGCAGCCAATAACGGCGGGTTCCGGCCTTGACGCCATCCATGTCGAACTGAACCACGATGCGCTTTTCGGCCGGGAAACTGGACGCATCGAAATGGCGACGGATGTCCCACATCAGCAGCGCCGGATCGAGGTTCTCCTCGGGGATTCGCGCCTTCAGCCACTGGTGCGCCCACATGCCGAGACCCATGACCACCGGACGCAGCGCCTCCCCGGCCGGCGTCAGGTGGTAGGTCGGCCCGGCCGTGTCGCCCGCGATCTTCTTTTCGACGAGGCCGGCGTCGCAAAGCTCCTGCAGGCGCTGCGAGAGCAGCGACGACGACATCAGCGGCAGGCCGCGCCTCAGGTCGGAGAAGCGCGTGCTGCCCGACATGAGCTCGCGCAGAAGAAGCGGCGTCCAGCGGGTGGCGAAGACCTCCGCGCCCATGGCGACCGGACAGAACTGGCCGTAGCCCTTGACGTTGCGTTCGGACCCGCCCATCGAACGATCCTCCCGGCCGCCGGCTCCGCCGCCTTGCGGTTCAGATCCTGAACTAGCCGAAGCCGAATCCTCTGTTCATTCTTCCCTTACGTAACCTGAACACAGAGGACGAGATGACGCAATCGACCGGACACTGGATAAGACGGGTGGAAGATTTGGCGCCGGCCTTCGCCGCACGGGCGGCGCAGCACGACGCCGACGACAGCTTCGTCGGCGACAACTATCAGGCGCTGAAGGAAAACCGCCTGTTTTCGGCGATGGCCCCGGCCGAGCTCGGCGGCGGCGGGGCGCGCTATGGCGAGATGTGCGAGGTCATCACGCTGATCGGGCGGCACTGCCCATCGACCGCCCTCGCCTTCTCGATGCACCAGCATCTCATCGCCACGCTGCGCTGGAACTTCGCCCACGGCCGGCCAGGGGAAAAGCCCTTGCGGGCGGTCGCGGAAAAGGAACTGGTGCTCGTCAGCACCGGAGCGGGCGACTGGCTGGCGTCGCGCGGAACGGCAGAGCGGGTCGATGGAGGCTATCTGGTCACCGCCCGCAAGATCTTCGGCAGTGGCGGGCCGGCCGGCAACCTGTTGGTGACGTCGGTCCCTTACCGCGATCCGGACGCGGGTTGGCAGGTGCTGCACTGCCCGGTGCCCATGAGCGCCGAGGGCGTCTCGATCGAGAACGACTGGGCGGCGATGGGCATGCGCGGCACCGGCTCGGGCACGATCGTGCTCAACCGCGTGTTCGTGCCGGAAGGCGCTGTGGTGCTGACGCGGCCGCGAGGCGAATACCATCCGTTCTGGGACGTGGTTCTCACCGTCGCCCTCCCGCTGATCATGTCCGCCTATGTCGGCCTTGCTCAGCAGGCCTATGCCATCGCCGTGCGGCAAGCCACGAAGCTCGGCGATGATGGCGTTCGTCCGGCGCTGCTGGGCGCTGCGCGCAACCAGCTCACGATCGCCGAACTCGCCCATGCCGACATGGTCGCCAACGCGGCGGAGTTCGCTTTCGAACCGGAAACGGCCCGGGCCGATCGCGCGCTGGTGCGCAAGACGCTCGTCGCCAATGCCGTGAAGTCGACCGTCGACACGTGCATCGAGGCCGTCGGCGGCGCCGCCTACTACCGCAGCCTCGGGCTGGAGCGTCTCTTGCGCGACAGCTACGCCGGATCGTTCCACCCGATGCCCGAGGCGCGGCAACAGGCCTTCACCGGCCGCCTCGCCATGGGTCTTCCCCCTGCGAGCGACATGGGCTGGAAGCAGGAGGTGCCGATGGCAGCAGAATAGGGCGGTGGACACGCAGACGGCGGGCCGAAGCCCGCCGTCGCCGCCGTGTCGCTGGCTCGCTGTCCGCCTACCGCGTCAGCGGCTTGTACTTGATCCGCCGCGGATCGGCCGCATGCGCCCCGAGCCGCCTGACCTTGTCCTTCTCGTAGTCCTCGAAGTTGCCTTCGAACCACTCCACGTGGCTGTCGCCCTCGAACGCCAGCATGTGGGTCGCCATGCGGTCGAGGAACATGCGGTCGTGGCTGATGATCACGGCACAGCCGGCGTAGTTCTCCAGCGCGTCCTCGAGTGCGGCCAGCGTCTCAGTATCGAGGTCGTTGGTCGGCTCGTCGAGCAGCAGCACGTTGGCGCCCTTCTTCAGCACCTTGGCGAGGTGAACGCGGTTGCGCTGCCCGCCGGAGAGGTCGCCGACCTTGGCCTGCTGGGCCGGGCCCTTGAAGTTGAAGGAGGAGCAATAGGCGCGGGAGTTGATCTCCTTGCCGTCAAGATAGATCACCTCGTTGCCGTCGGAGATCTCCTCCCACACGGTCTTGTTCGGGTCGAGCGCGTCGCGCGACTGGTCGACATAGCCGAGATGCACGCTGTCGCCGATGATGATCTCGCCGCTGTCCGGCTTCTCGTGTCCGGTGAGCATCTTGAACAAGGTCGTCTTGCCGGCGCCGTTCGGTCCGATGACGCCGACGATGCCGCCGCGCGGCAGCTTGAACGACAAATCCTCGATCAGGAGCCGGTCGCCGAAGCCCTTCGAAACGTTCCTGACCTCGATGACATTGGCGCCGAGCCGCTCGCCGACCGGGATCAGGATCTGATCGATGGTGGGCACGCGCTCTTCCTGCTTGGCAAGCAGGTCCTCATAGGCACGGATACGGGCCTTGGACTTGGTCTGGCGGCCCTTCGGCGACATGCCCATCCACTCGCGTTCGCGGGCGATCGCCTTGGACCGGGCCATCTCCTCGCGGCCCTCCTGCTCCATGCGCTTGGTCTTCTTCTCCAGATAGACCGAGTAGTTGCCCTCGTAGGGGATACCGCGGCCGCGGTCGAGCTCGAGGATCCAGCCGGTGACGTTGTCGAGGAAGTAGCGGTCGTGGGTGATGATCAGCACCGAGCCCTTGAACTCGCGCAAGTGGCGCTCCAGCCAGTGCACGGTCTCGGCGTCGAGATGGTTGGTCGGCTCGTCGAGGAGCAGGAGGTCGGGCTCGGACAGCAGCAGCTTGCACAGCGCCACGCGGCGCTTCTCGCCGCCCGACAGGTTGACGACATTGGCATCGGACGGCGGGCAGCGCAGCGCCTCCATCGCCATCTCGACCTTGCTCTCGAGGTTCCACAGGTCTTCAGCGTCGATGGTGTCCTGGAGCTTGGCCGCCTCCTCCGCCGTCTCGTCGGAGTAGTTCATCATCAGCTCGTTGTAACGGTCGACGATGGCCTGCTTGTGGGCAATGCCTTCCATGACGTTCTCGATCACCGTCTTGTCCGGATCGAGTTGCGGCTCCTGCGGCAGGTACCCGACCCTGGCGCCTTCCGCGGCCCAGGCCTCGCCCTGATACTCCTTGTCAAGGCCGGCCATGATCCTCAGCAGGGTCGACTTGCCGGCGCCGTTCGGGCCGAGGATGCCGATCTTGGCGTCCGGGTAGAACGACAGGTTGATGTTATCGAGGACCTTCTTGTTGTTGTAGGCCTTGGAGAGGCCGTGCATGTGATAGATGAACTGGCGCGCCATGGGGTGCCGGTGCTCCGTTGCCGAATGGAGAAATGGGAGAAACGTTGGCCGGTTGTTTACGCGATGCAGCGCGGGCAGGCAATGCCGGCAAGGTGCTGCGGGCAAAGGTCGGCCCGGTACGTCTCTTGTGCACCGGCAGCCTGGCAGCCCCCTGACGGCAGGGTTCCGCGCCCGGCCGCCGAGCGCATCGCAGCCTGTTAGATAAGGCTTTTTCGGCCGATCCCAAGGGGTGTGGAACCCGCGAGCCCAGGTGCGGCTCAGGCGTGGGTGTTCCGCAGGCCTGCTGCGGCGCACCGGGCGGTTGCTCACGGCATTTTACCATTCGTTTAAACCCCTCCTTCACCTTGCACTCGGCTTCGGGGGCGAAAGCTCAGGTCCGACCGCACCGATGCGGGCTGGGAGGACCTTTACGGGTAAAGGAGTCGTTCATGCGTCCGAAAACGCTGGCATCCGCAGCCGCCGTCACCGTCCTGGCATGCCTGGTCTCCGGCTGCGGTTCGAACCGGTTCGAACGCGCGGCGACAGGCGGCGCCATCGGCACGGCCGCCGGCGCGGGCGTCGCCGCAATTGCAGGCGCGCCGATTCTCACTGGCGCCGCGATCGGCCTCGCCGGCGGCGCGGTCGTCGGCGCAGTCACCAGCCCCTGCCAGATCGACCTCGACCCCAAGGGCCGGAATTGCTAGCTGGTGCCACCGACGAGCGCCTCGGCGTTCGGCACGCTGCCTGACGACGGCGCAGTGCGCAAAAGTGCACTCGCCGACGTCAGAACTGCCGGGCGGAAGGATGCCGCTGCCTCTTGGGAATCGAGGGAGAAAATCATTCTATCTGCAACTCGGTGAAGTTCTTTCCCGTGACGGCAGAGGCCTCGGCCGGGCCGGCACAGATGCTGAGCCATCTGCTCGAATGATCGGCAAGCGATAACTTATTGTGACAAATTGTAACTCTTGCCAATGCGCGATAGATTGCGGAAAATACCATATTACGTTACGTAAACGTACGTATTAATTCCGCAAAGGCGTCATAAAGCTCTCAAGGGAACACGTTAAGAGCCGTCCGTCCGATCGATTGGGGAGAGATTGGCATGACTTGGTCGCTCACGTGGGTGCAGCATTGGTCCGGATGCGACATACCGCAGGTCCTGCGCAAAAGGGCCGCCCGGGACGACAGCGTCCCGATCTTCAATGCCGACCTCACGACAGAAGACAATGCGCAGGACCTGCCGCCACCCGTGGCCGCTAAGGCCCACGCGGCTATGGAGCGCATCGCTGAGGCGCAGTTCACTGCCTGACAGGACGCCGCGCGCACGGATGATCCGCGCGGCATCCGTTTTCAAAGCAGGCGACGTTCGGCAAGGTTGCGCATCAGCGCGCCGGCTCCGAAGCGCCACTCCGGACAGTCTGTCGACAGCCGTACCGTGTTCTGCAGCGCGCCTAGCCCGGCGGCACTGATGGTGACCCTGTCGCCGATCTTGTGGGTAAAACCCTGGCCCGGCGCGTCGCGGTCCTCGACCGGCGCGAACAGCGTGCCGAGGAACAGCACGAAACCGTCAGGATACTGGTGGTGCCGCCCGATGGTCTGGGCAACAAGGTCGAGCGGATCGCGGCTGATCTCGGCCATCGAGCTCCTGCCCTTCAGCACGTAGCCCTCCGGACCTTCAACGGTAAGATCAAGCTCCGCTCGGCGCACATCATCAATGGTGTAGGTGTCGTCAATCAAGCGGATGAAGGGCCCGATCGCTGTCGAGGCGTTGTTGTCCTTGGCCTTGCCGAGAAGGAGGGCCGAACGACCCTCGACGTCACGCAGGTTGACATCGTTGCCGAGTGTCGCCCCCTTGACCTTGCCGCCACTGTCGACGGCGAGCACGATCTCCGGTTCGGGATTGTTCCACTTCGATACCGGATGCAGTCCGATGAAGGCACCGAACCCGACCGCCGACATCGGCTGCGCCTTTGTGAAGACCTCAGCATCCGGTCCGATTCCGACTTCCAGATACTGGGACCAAACGCCCTCCTCGATCAGCGCCGCCTTGACCTCCGCGGCCTGCGGCGATCCGGCCTTGAGGTTGCGCAGGCTGTCACCGATCAGCGCCGCGACCCGCGCACGGATCGCCTCGGCGCGGGCAGGATCCCCGGCGGCCTTTTCCTCGATTACCCGCTCGATCATCGAGCGCGCAAAGGTGACGCCGCACGCCTTGATCGCCTGCAGGTCGATGGGCGCGAGCAGAAACGGCCTTTCCGGATCGCGCCCGTCCTCTACCGAATTTGCAGCGATGTCGTCGAGCGCGCCGAGCGTCTCTCCGGTCAACCCGTCGATGAGGCCTGCCGGATCGTCGTGTTCCAGCAGGTCGCGCATGGTCGGCGCCGCCTTGCTGGTGATGTCGACCAGCGCACCGTCACGCAGGACGACCAGGGCCGGGCCGTTGCGGTCGGGCCGCCACACCCGTCCAACGAAACGACCGGCACTGCGCTCTGCCGCCGCCAGGATAATCGAGCCACCAGTCTCGCGAACGTCGGTCATGCAAACACTCTCCTTGCGAATTCCTGCTCGGGACGGCCCTTGTGGCCAGTCTCGGCAATATAGAGGCCCCCGGCGGTCGGTTGCGCCGTGCGTTCTTGCTCGCTGAGGTCGACGCTCGACGTCGTGATGAACAGCTTGTCGAGGTTTGCTCCGCCGAAACAGGCGCAGGTGACGTTGCTGACGGGCAGATCGACGCGCAGGTCCGGGGTGCCGTCGGGAAGATAGCGCTGGACACACGCACCGCCGTACCGCGCATTCCACAGACCGTCCTCGGCGTCAACACAGGAGCCGTCCGGCACGCCCTCATCGGGGGAGAGCACCGCGAACACCCGGCGTTCGCCGAGGACACCCGTCGCCGGATCATACGCATAGGCGAGAATCTGCCGCGTCGGGCTGTCGGCAAAATACATCCGCCGGCCGTCGCCGGAAAAGGCGATGCTGTTGCTGCAGCCGACACCGGAAATCAACGTCTTCGCGGCGGTACCGTCGAAGGACAGCACTTCGGCGATCGGCTTCACCCCATCTTCGTCGATGCCGCCGGCGATCAATCGCCCTGCAGGATCGCAGCGGCCGTCATTCATCCGCGTCGAGACGATGTCTGGCTGCACGGCGGCGAGTAGGTCCCGCCGGCCCGACGCCGGATCGAAACGCCAGAAACCCGAAGCGAAGGCGGCGACGAGCATGCCGTCCGGATCGAAGGCGAAGCAGCCAAGCCGCTCCGGCAGCTCCAATACCCTGAGATCCGAGCCGTCCTCGCGGCAGCTCAGCAGCCTCGAACCGTGAATATCGGTCCAGTAGACCCGCTGGTCGGCGATCCGCCACTGCACGCCCTCGCCGAGCAGATTGCGGCAGTCGACGAGGAGTCGCGCCTCGACCCTTTCCATCGGCTGGTCCTCCCGTTAGCCTTGCCGCGATGTAGCACGGTGCGGCCGCATTCCATATTATTTTTGCTACCGAAAAAACTATGCGCAGCATGCTGCGCCTGTCCAGAGCAGATGAGGACCCATGAACGTCGACGGCACGCACTACCGTTCGATCTGGCGCGATCCGGCCGACGGTGCGGTCAGGATCATCGACCAACGCTGGCTGCCGCACGCCTTTCGGATTGAAACCCTGTCCACCCGCGAGGCATTCGCGACGGCGATCCGCGACATGTGGGTGCGCGGCGCGCCCCTGATCGGCGCCACGGCCGCCTATGGCATCGCGGTACAGATGGCGACGGACCCGTCCGACGTGTCGATCGACGAGACCTGGGAGGTGCTGCACGCCACCCGGCCGACGGCGGTCAACCTGCGTTGGGCGCTCGACGCCATGCGCGCCCTGCTGAAGCCACTGCCGGAAGCCGAGCGGGCCGCTGCCGCCTTTCGCCGCGCCGCAGAAATCTGCGACGAGGACGTGGAGATCAACCGGTTGATCGGCGTCAACGGGCTTGAGCTCATCAAGGCAATCGCGGCGCGCAAGCAGCCGGGCGAGCCGGTGCGGATCCTGACCCATTGCAACGCAGGCTGGCTGGCCACAGTCGACTGGGGCACAGCGACCTCGCCGATCTATCACGCGGTGGCGGAAGGCATTCCGGTCCACGTCTTCGTCGACGAGACGCGGCCGCGCAACCAGGGCGCCCAGTTGACGGCCTGGGAACTCGGCCGCCACGGCGTCGCCCACGACCTCGTCGTCGACAACGCCGGCGGCCACTTGATGCAGCATGGCCTCGTGGACATGGTCATCGTCGGCACCGACCGCACCACGGCAAGGGGCGACGTCTGCAACAAGATCGGCACCTACCTGAAGGCGCTGGCGGCCAAGGACAACGGCGTGCCCTTCTACGTCGCCCTGCCCTCGCCGACGATCGACTGGACCGTCGCAGACGGCCTGACGGAGATCCCGATCGAGGAGCGCGCGGCGCGCGAAGTCACGCACGTCTGGGGCCGCGACGAGGCCGGCCGTATCATCGAGGTCCAGATTTCGCCGGACGGTACCGGCGCCGCCAACCCGGCCTTCGACGTCACACCGGCGCGGCTCGTGACCGGACTTATCACGGAGCGCGGCATCTGCGCGGCCTCGGCAGAGGGATTGGCGGCGCTGTTTCCGGAGCGCGCTGTGGCCTAGCGAGCGACGCCTTTCACCCTTACACCAGCCCAACCTTGCCCGTGGCGAGATCGTAGACAGCGCCGACCACCATGACCTTGCCCTCTTCGACGAAGCGGGAGAGGATCGGTTGCGACGTCTGTAGCCGCGCCACGTTGTGGCGTACATTCTCGGCGATCGCCCGGTCGAGCAGGTTCTCGTCGCCCGCCTTCTTCGCCGTCTCCACCGCTGGCTTGATGGCATCGACCAGCCCGGGCAGATGACCCGGCAGCTCGGCATTTTCGGACACCACCTTGATGGTGGCGTCGACGGCACCGCAATTGGTATGGCCCAGCACCATGATCAGCGGGGTGCCGAGGAACTTGACCCCGTACTCCAGGCTGGCGAGGCCGTCGTCATTGACGAAATTGCCGGCGACACGGACAACGAACAGCTCGCCCGGCCCCTCGTCGAAGGCAAGCTCCGGCGCAACGCGCGAGTCGGCGCAGCTCACGATTGACGCGAACGGATACTGTTTCAGCGCCCGCGCCGCCCGTCCTGCGGAAAAATCCTTGTGGGTGGCCATATTGGTCGCATAGCGGGCATTGCCCGCCATCAGGCGCTTCAGCGCATCGTCTGGGCTGATCGCGTTGGGCGCCACCGGCGCGTCCGCCCACACGGGCGTCGTCGCCATGCCGATCCAAGCCGCGGCACCGCCCGCCAGCAGGCTGCGGCGCGAGAGGCGAAGACAATCGTCACACATAAATTTGTCCCTCCATACACAGGGGGCGGCCGGCCGGCGAACGGCACAAGAGCTTCAGCCGCAAGGCCGACTTGCGACGGAAGGAACATGTGATGATTTATTGCGGAACGGATCAGCCACCTCCACCGATCACCATTAGACTGAAAAATCAAACAAAATGTAAATTGCCAATACTTTGCGGAAGATCTCGATTTTGACTGAAAGAGGGGAAGATTTTACGCAGCTTCTCTCCTTTGATCAGATTTCAGGTCGTTCGACCTGCCTCCTGATCCGACTTCCCAACTCGAGGGGAATAAGCGTCAATCCACTCATGGTCGTGGCAGGATGGAATGAGTGTTGACTCCGTCAACACATGGCGCAATTCTGACGGCATGCACGATCCTGACGCCGCGGCCTCTGAAGTCGCGTTGCTACGCCGGTTCAACCGGCTCTACACGGAGCACCTTGGCCTCCTCAACGGGCGCCTCGATGGCAGCCCGTTTTCGCTGACGGAGGCGCGCGTGCTTTACGAGCTGGCGCATCGACCCGGCGTTACCGCCGCCGAGATCGCACGCCTGCTGAGCCTTGATCCGGCCCAGCTCAGCCGCCTTCTCGCCCGCTTCAAAAAGCAAGGCCTGATCGTGACCACGGTCAGTCCCGACCATTCAAAGCGCCGCCAGATCTCGCTGACCGAGCGCGGCTCCCGGACCTTTTCCGAGTTGCAGGCCGCGACCAACGCCGCCGTCGCGAGACGCCTCGGCGAGTTCACTCCGGCAGACCGCCGCCGGCTGCTGTCAGCGGCCGGCAAATTCGCCGATACGCTGGAAAGATCGAAGGACAAGACGATGCAACCCTTCCATTTGCGCGCGCCGCGGCCTGGCGACATCGGCTGGGTCCTTCACCGTCAGGCGGTGCTCTATGCCGAGGAATACGGCTGGGACTGGACCTACGAAGCTCTGGCCGCGAAGATCCTGGCGGACTTCATCGAGCGGTTCGACCCGGCCCGTGAAAAAGCCTGGATCGCGGAGCTGGAGGGCGAGATCGTGGGCTCGATCTTCCTTAAGGCGTCCGAGGATGCCGGGGTCGCCAAGCTCAGGCTGCTGTACGTCGAGCCGTCGGCGCGCGGGAGAGGGATCGGCCGAGCGCTGGTCGACGCCTGCATCGATCAGGCAAGGGCGTTCAGCTATCGACGCCTCGAGCTTTGGACCAACTCCGTCCTGGTGTCGGCTCGACGCATCTACGAGGCGGCCGGCTTCGAGCTCACCGAGGAAGCACCGCATCATTCCTTCGGCAAGGATCTGGTCGGACAGATCTGGAGCCTCGGCCTCGAAGCCGAAGAAACGGCTCACGCGGCGCCGGCCGACTGGAACGTTCCGTCGCGCAGCCTGATGAAGTAGTCCTCGCGGCCGATCTGGCCGCCCTTCAGCACGATCTCGACGCTCAGACGCCCATCGCGGTGGCCGGTGCAGACCGGCGAGCCCGGCGACTGCACGATCGGATGACGCAGCGTGAGCGCATGAATATCGAGTTCGCCGAGGGCGTGACTCGCGGTGTCGCCGCCCGCGACGGCTACCCGCTGCAGAGCGAATTCGTCGGTCAGCGCCCCGAGCAGCCGCCCGAGGGCCCGGCCGACGCGGTCGGCGCCGCCTGCCTCTCTAGGCGGCTGAGCATCCTGCGGCCCGAGCGCCGTGTAGAGGATCGGACTCCCCCCGGCCCTCAGGATTTCCCGGCCCCGCTCCAGTGCCGCATCGAAGGCGGCATCCGCGCCCTGCCCCGTAGCAAGCGCCGCAAAGTTTACGGCAGCGCCTGTAAAACCGTGCTCCAGCCCGAACCGTATCTGCATCTCGGTAACTGCCGAGCAGCTTCCTGAGACGACAACCATCCTGTCGACTGGCGTGAGCGGCGGCACGGCAGGCGCGGCCAGAGCGCCTTGCTGTCGCCAGACGCGTAGCAGGGCGTATTCAACACCCGACGACCCGAACACGAGGGACCGAGCGGCACTGAGTTGCCCCGCCAGAAGCCTTCCGGCGGCTTCCTGGGACCGGAGGTCATAGACGTCAATTAGAACCGCTCGTGCTCCGGCCTGGCTTTCGCTCTCGAAGGCGGCCGCGACCCGGTCGGCGAGATGGTCGCCGAGGTCGACCCGGGCCATCGGCAGCGCCGTCTGTCGGCTGAGGTGGACCAGGAGGTCGGCCTCCGTCATTGGTGTTGCCGGGTGCCGGCTCATGACGGGATGGCGGTCGATGCGGAACACCTCGCCGTTGAAGGCGGCAAACAGCTGGCCGAACACCGTGTAGCGTCCGAGTTCCGGTGCGCCGACGACAAGCGGCGTGACGTCCTGCTCGAACACCGTGAGGCCGATCTCCATTGCCCGGCCAATCGAGCCGCGATGCGGCGCGCTGTCGAAAGTAGAGCAGACCTTATAATGGACAATCCCGGCATCGAGCGACCGCAGCCACGAAAACACGCCGGGCAGTTCCGCATTCATCCAGTCCGGTGTCCGGCTCCTGCTGGTTCCGGCAAGACCGATCGCGCGGCAGTGGGCGAAGGCGCTACGCTGCGCTTCATCGGGAATGCGCGTGAACAGCACCGTCGGAATGCCGTTCCCCGCCAGCGCCTCGAGCACGTCGGTGGAGCCGGTGAAATCGTCGCCGTAATAGGCCAGCACGAGGTTCCCGCTCACCGGATCCGCGCTCCGAACGCCTGCAGGGCGGCCGCCAGCGCCGGGTGGCTGCGGGCGTGGTCGTCGAGCGCGACGCCGCTCAGCGCCGCCTCCCAGGCCTCGCGCAGGCTTGCCACGCCGTCGGCGACCCCACCGGGATGGCCCATGATGCCGCCGCCGGCACAGTAGATCAGGTCGCCGGTTCCGATCGCCTTGTAGGTCGCATCCGCCTGCGCCGCCGTCTGGCCCGAGGAAAACACCGGCATTGCCGTATCGGCGCGGTCGTCGAACAACGGCTCGGCCACCGCCAGGGCGGAGTCGATCACCGATTCGTCCGGCTCGCTGAACTTGTTGGAAAGTCCATTCACGTGGAGATGGTCGGCGCCGGCGAGGCGCCAGAACTTCTGCCAGGCCCGGTAGCTGATGCCGATATGGGGCGACCGGGAGAACAGACCCCAGCCGTTGCGGTGGCAATGCAGTGGCAGCTCGACGTGCCGGCGGATTGCGGTCAGTCCGGGCAGCCCGATCGCCTGCAGGCTCACCATTAGACAGCTGCCGCCATGGCGAAGCACGAGATCGGCGTTTCGCTTCATCTCGTCGATCTCTCCGGTGATGTTGAAGGCGTACATCACCTTCTTGCCGGTCTTCTCGGCGTGATCGTTGAGCGCCGCTGTCACGTGCCTGACCCGATCGGCGAACGGACAATGTGGGCCATTGCCCTGCAGCTCGTCGTCCTTGATGAAGTCGATACCGCCGCGGGCGAGCTCGAGCGCGAGCGCCGCCGTCTCTTCCGGCGACAGGCCGACGCTGGGCTTGATGATCGTGCCGATCAGCGGCCCGCGCTCCACGCCCGTCAGCCGCCGCGTGCCCGCAGTGCCGAAGGCCGGGCCGGGATAGGCCTCGGCGAATGCTTTCGGAAAGGTGACGTCGAGAAGGCGGAGCGCCGAGACCTCGGCGAGTTCGAACAGATTGCCGGCAACGGTCGCCAGCGTATTGGTCAGCGAGGTGCCCATGTTGGAAAGCGGCCAGGAAATCCGAACCCGTCCCCGGGTGAAATGTTCACCCTTGATCCGGCACGGCAGGCTGGGCGTCGCGGACGTCCCTGTCACGTCGATCGCCTCGATGCGCGCGCCTGCCGCTTCCACCAAGCCGGCCGTTTCTCCCGGGAGCTTGACGAAGGTGCCGGAGGATTGCTCATCGGCAATCACCTCAGCCGCTTGTTCGAGCGGCAGCGGACTCTCCAGCTCATAGTTGGCGATCAGACGTTCTGCCACGACATCACCCTCGTCCAGAATGGACCTGCCCTCCCCGGCCAACGCTAGCGCACATCTGGGATACTAATCAACTCATTATACAAGGTGATGAGTGACGGGAAGATCATGACGTCTCGCTCGAGGCGGCTGAAGCACGATCGCAAGCGGATACAAAGAAGATGAGTGCGACCGCACGGCGGAGTGCGGCAAGGCCCGGCATGTTTGCCGAAAGACGTCCGATTCGGCGGCTCGGCGTGCAATGCTCTTTAAACTGCGTCGTGGGCGCTTATCTGCCTAGGAGAGCTATCGGAATGTTGGAGCGACGGAGGAACGACATGCGTGTTGAGGACATCACCGCCGTTCTGGGGCCGGTCGACAGGGCGTTGATGGCTGAAATCAGCCAGACAAATGCCACCCCCGAGGAGCTGGCGCAGGCCTGGGCCTGGCTGAATTCCGACGAAGCTCTGATCAACGAAGGGCGACCGCTTCCGACCGGCCGGGTGGCCGAACTCGTATCCTTGCTCGAGGCACACCAGCTCGCCGAAGACGACTGAGCCAGTCCCGGCATGGGGCTCTGCTGCCCGCTTTACTGCAAGCTGGGCAGCAGCGCCTCCGCGCAGTCCAGCAACGCCCAGTCGCGGCCGCCCGGGGCCGCGAGCATCAAGGCTTGCGGACCTCTTTCGCCTGACCGGAACAGCGGCACCGTCAGCGCACAGCCGTCGGCGAGGTTGATCAGGGACGGGTTGCGCAGCATCGCCGCATTGATCCGGTCGAAGTTCGCCTCGGTTTCGGCGATCGTCGGCACGGCGATCTGCAGGGTCGGCGCCACCAGCGCGTCGACTTCCGCCAGCGCTTGCCCGAAACGGTCAACGACCACACGCCGCGCAGCATAGGCATCTTCGACCTGTTGCGGCGACAAGGTGTCGGCAAATCGGATCCGCGCCAGCACCCGCGGATCGCCGATCTGCTCGAGCCTCGCCAGATCCTTGCGGTAGAGCGCATGCGCCTCGGCGGCCACGATGATCCGGTTGAGGCCAATCGCCTCGCCGAGGAAGGTGAGGTCGATGTCCACGAGTTCGTGTCCGGCCGCCTCCAGCGCCCGGAGCGTGGCCGCATGGCCGCTGGCCACCGCGGCGTCGAGATCATCGACGAACGCGCCGCGCGGAACCGCGAGCCGCCGGTTCGTGCGTGCGGTCGCGGACGGTCGCTCCGTGCCGCTCATCACGGCATAGGCCGCCGCCACTGTGGCGAAATCAGCCGCGAGCGGTCCGGCACTGTCCAGCGTCTTCGAGAGCGGATGCACGCCGGCAAGCGGCACGCTGGCCTGCGTCGGCTTGAACCCGTAAAGCCCGTTGACCGCCGCCGGGATCCGCACCGAACCACCGGTGTCGGTGCCGAGCGCAATGTCGCAGAGCCCGCGCGCCACCGTAAGCGCTCCGCCGGAGGTCGAGCCCCCGGGAATGCGACTGCGGTCGAACACGGCACCCGGCGTGCCGTAGTGCGGATTGAGGCCGACTCCGGAGTAGGCGAACTCGCTCATCGTGGTGCGGCCGAACATCACCGCGCCGGCCGCCTTCATCCGCCTCACGACCGGGCAATCTGCTCGCGCGGCGGGATGCTCGGCCAGCAGGCGCGACCCCGCCGTCGTGCGCTCGCCCGCCTCGTCATAGAGATCCTTGACCGATACCAGCATGCCGGCGAGCGGCAGCGGCTCGGGTGACGCACTGGCGCGCGCGTCCGCCTCCTCCGCCTCGGCCAGGATCCGGTCGCGGTCGAGGCGGGTGAAGATTCGGCCCGCCTCGTCGCCCAGGGCGTCAACCTTCGCGATTGCGGCCCGCGCCTTGTCGAGCGTTCTGCCCATAAGATCCTCCCGGTCTGTTCACGCCACGATCGGCAGCGTCACCGTCTCGTACGTGTGGGCGATCGTCCGATCAAGCACCGGATCACGCAGCTCCATCCGGAAGGCAGGCGCCGGCCGCACCCCGCCGCGCGCGCCAAGCGTGCCGCAGAACAGCACCGCCGCCGCACCGGGCGCAAGCGCGTGGCCCCTGAGGCTCGCGCCGGCAATCAATTCGCCGAGTGGCCGGATCGCGTCGACCTCGCCCTCCTGATAGAGCACCCAATCGCCGGCCTCCCAAATCCACGACCGCAGCTCGATTTGGTCGAGGTGATCGGCGACGGCATCGAGGTCCCAAAGCTGCGCTGCGATCGGCTTGGCGCAGATCTGCTTGGACGCCGCAACCGAATGTGCCTCAAGGTCGCGATCGGTGTGGTCGGAGCCGAGCCCGAGGAACAGCCGCTCGCCGTCCCACACCACCAGCGGCTCGACCTCCCCCGACGTTCCCTCGCCGAGCACCTCGATCGTCTCCGCCTGGGTCAGGAGCCCCGCCGCGACCCGGTAGTAGAGCGGCACTGCCGATGGCGGCGCAACACCGATCGCTGCCAGTTCCTCGATATGATGGGCGATCGCAGCCGGGTCACGTCCGGTCCAGCCGGCGACAGTGGCGTGAGCAATGGCAAGCTCGCGCTGCGAGCCTTCGCAGATAAAGCGCATGACAGATCCTGCTTGTACGGGTTTACAGACGGGACGGCAGCCACAGGGCAAGGTCGGGCCAGATGACGAGAAGGACGATCATCGCCAGCATGACCAGGCAGAACGGCACGGCCCCGATCATCACCTCCGACAAGCGCCCGGACCGGCGGGCGCCCTGTACGACATAAAGGTTGAGTCCGACCGGTGGCGTGATCAGCGCCATCTCGATCAGCACGATCAGCAGCACGCCGAACCAGACCTTGTCGAAGGCGAGCCCGGTCATGATCGGAACCACGATCGGGATCGTGGCGACCAGAAGCGACAGCGTCTCGATGAAGAAGCCGAGCACGATGTAAAGCACGATGATCACGACGAGGGTGCCGAAGGGGCCGAGCTCGAGACTGGTCAGCATGTCCTGAAGTTCCCGCCCGAGCCCGGCTGCCGTCAGGGTGAAATTCAGGAAATAGGCCCCGGTGATCACCAGCATGATCATTGCCGTGATGCGGACGGTGCCGAGCAGGCACTCGCCGAGCATGGCAATCGAGAGCCCCCGATGGGCGGCGGCAATGGCTGCTGCAATCGCAACACCAACGGCGGCGGATTCTGTTGGCGTCGCCCAGCCGGCATAGATCGACCCGATGACGACGGCAAACAGCACCGCGACCGGGCCGAGGTGGACGAGGCTCGACAGGCGCTCGCTCCAGGAAAAGCTGCGGCTCGGGCCGCCGAGTTCCGGCCGCACCAGGCAGATTGCGGCGGCCGCCGCCATAAAACCCAGCGACATAAGCAGGCCCGGCACCAGCCCCGCCAGGAACAGCCGCGGGATCGAGGTCTCGGTAAGGAAGCCGTAGACGATCAGGTTGATCGACGGCGGGATCAGGATGCCAAGCGTGCCGCCGGCGGCAATCGCGCCGGAGAAAAGCCGCGGATCATACCCGAGCCGCTCGGCCTGTGGCATGGCGACCGTAGCGACGGTGGCTGCGGTCGCAACCGACGATCCGGACGTCGCCGAGAACATGGTCGCCGTGCCGATATTGGCGTGGATCAGGCCGCCGGGAAGCCAGGAGAACCAGCGGTCGAGTGAGGCATAGGTGCGCCCGGCGATGCCGCCACGCACCAGGATCTCGCCCAGCAGAACGAAGAATGGGATCGCGATCAGGGTCGAGCTGTTGGACGACGACCACACCACCTGGCCGAGCCCGCGCAACAGCGGAAACGGCGAATAGAACTGATCAACGCCAACGCCGAGCAGGAACAGCACGATGCCGACCGGAATCGACAGCGCCAACAGCCCGAGCAGAGAGAAGCCGACGCTCCAGATCATTGTTCGAGCTCCAGTTCGGATTTCGCGCCGATGAAGCCTTCGGCAGCGTCAGCACCGCGCTGCGAGACGAGCACGGCAGCGCAGGCGACGAGCACGCAGGAGGAGAATGCGAACCAGACCCAGCCGGAGAACCAGATTGCCTGGGGGATCCACAGCGGTGTCTCAAGGGATGTGTTGGCCCGCGCGCCGCCCTGCAGCGACTTGTCGAGCACCGGCCAGGCCTGAATGGCAACCAGCGCTGCGGTTGCGGCAAGTGCAATGATCGCCAGCAGGTCGAGCGCGACTTGGCCGGGCGGCTCGAGCTTGATGCGCAGGATGTCGATGCGCACATGCGCCCGCTCCGTCAGGGCATAAGCGAGGCCCCAACTGGCGGTTCCTGCCATGACATAGCCGGAAATCTCCTCCGAGCCGCCGAGGGCGACCCCCAGCCGGCGCAGGATGATGTCGGCGAGGATCAGCCCGACGGTCGCCATCAGTGCCACGCCTGCGACGAGCGCCAGCAGGCGGTTGAGGCGGCGAAGGGCCGCGACAAGCTGCAGGATCATCTCGGCCCTCCCCCGTCAGTGTCGGCTTTACCCTACTTTACCGGAACCGTGACACCGACGGTCTTGCCGACGCTGTCGTTCCAGCGCTTGACCCAGTCGGCACCGGCGCGCTCTCCCCACTCAGGCAGGACCGTCGAGATCAGGATCTCGCGCGCCGTCGACACGTCCGCTTCGGTCGGCTCGACCAAGACCATGCTCGCCGGCTTCCCGGCAGGGCATTGGCCATTGCCGGTAAGGCAGGCGACGTCGGTCGCAAAAGCCCCGGCTGCAGCATCCCAGGCCGGGCCTTCGAACTTCTCCGCCACCTCGGTCGTGATCAGCTCCTGCAGTTCAGGGGAGAGGCTCTCCCACTTGTCGAGATTGATCGCGGTGACCACCGGGTCCCAGCCGCCAAGCGGCAGGGTCAGGAGATAGTCGGAAACCTCCCACCAGCCGGCGCTGTATCCCGAGCCGGCTCCCGTGACGGCGCAGTCGATCACGCCGCGCTCCAGCGCACCGGGCACTTCGGAGAAGGCGACGTTGACGCCGATGGCGCCGAGCGCTTCGACGAACTTGGTGGTCATGCGCCCGGAGCCGCGGACCTTCTTGCCCTTCAGATCGGCGAGAGACCCGACTTCACCCTTGCAGAACACGACCTGCGGCGGATAGGGCGCAATTGCAAGCACCTTGGCGTTGAAGCGCGTCTTCATGACGTCGTCGATCATCGGCCGAGCCGCGTCGACCATGGCCTTGGCATCGGCGGCCGTCGTGGCGACCAGCGGGACGTCCAGCCCTTCGAGTTCCGGGGCGTCGCCGACGGCATAGTCGGCAACCGTCATGCCCACATCGAAGATGCCGTCTCCAAGCATCCGGTAGACATCATCCCCCTTGATGCCCATCTGGTCGAAGGTCGTCATCTGGACCTCGAGTTCGCCATTGGACGCGGCGGGAAGCGTCTCCGACCAGAACGGCTGTTCGAAATCCTTGTACAGCGGCAGATTGCTCCAGCTTCCAACGACCGCCAGGGTCTCGGCGGCAGCGGGAAGCGTGAACAGAGCAACCGCCGAAGCGGTCACCATGGTGCGAAGCATCGTCATCACAGTCTCCTCTGGTTGGATCCGGGATAGGAGCCCCCGATCGTGAACTCGGCGGCTTCGGCCGACAGGTCGGTGACGAGCATGTGCCCAGGCTCATGGGTGATCGCGAGATCGGGCCGGGCGTTGCGGATTGCCATTTGCGGGGTGACGCCGCAGGCCCAGAACACGGGGATGTCACCGTCCATGATCACCGGTGGATCGCCGAAATCGGGACGCGCCAGGTCCGCAATTCCGATCTGGGCGGGGTCGCCCAGATGCACCGGCGCGCCATGCGCCAGCCGAAGTCGTTCGGAGATGAGGATCGCCTTGATCGCATCCGACGGAGCGAAGGACCGCATCGACACCACCAACGGGCCGTGGAACGGCCCGGCGGCGCGCGTCTCGATGCTGGTGACGTACATCGGCACATTGCGGGCGGCGGCGATGTTTCGCACCGGAATACCGGCGCGCAGCAGGGCCTCCTCGAATGAGAAAGAACAGCCAAGCACGAAGGTAACGAGATCGTCGCGCCAGACGCCGTTCAGGTCGCAGACGCGCTCATGGTCATCGCCGCCGCGGAACACGCGATAGCCGGACAGGTCAGTGCGGATATCGAGGTCGGCCCCGAGCTCCGGGATGTGCGGCACACCCGGCTCGGCGATACCGATCAGCGGGCAGGGCTTGGGGTTGTCGTGGCAATACCGCAGAAAGTCCCCCGCATACGCGGCCGGCAGGATCGCGAGGTTGCCCTGAAGGCGCCCGGGCGCCAGCCCGGTGGTCGGGCCGCGGCGCTCGCCGGCGCGGATCGCCCGTCTGAGCGCAGCCGCATCCCCCTCCATCGCAATTCCGGTCGCCGGATTGGGCACCAAACACGCCATGTCAGCCCCTTTCTGGTTTCAGAAAGGATCGACAACCGGATTGATCTTGTCAATAGATCAAATAATGAAATTTATGATCATTATTACAGATCAGTGTGATCAAAAAACAGAGCTGCCTCCGTAACGGTCTCTCCGATAACTCTGTTCCGATCGGGAAGGAAGGCGACGACGAAATGAAGCGGCGAGAGCTGCGCTTCAGGCTCTACGGCGATCGGCCGCAGGTTCGGTCCGAGCGATTGCGCCTCCGCGATCCGCACCGGCAGGACCCCGATCCCGAACTGGTCGGCAATGAGATGCCGAATGGTCGACAACGACGCCGAGCCGTGCAGTTCCGGCGCCGGCAGGCCGGGACTTCTGAGCAGCCGCTCGAGCTCTCGGTGCGGAGCGGTCGACTTGGGAAAGGTGACGATCGGATAGCGCGCCAGCTCCCCGAGCGACAACGCATGAGACGGCAGCTTCATCTCGCGCGCCCCGTACCACCCCAGCTCGATCGGCGACAGCGGCGTCGACACCGCGGTGTCCGGCAGCGATGCCCTGAGCAGAATGGCAACATCGATGTCGTCGTCGATGAGCTTGCGTGCCAGCTGCTCCGATGTGTCGACCGACAGCTCGAACCGTACCGTTTCGTGCCGCTTCTTCAGCCGGTTGAGCATGGCGCTCAGGATGGTGTGGACGATGGTCTCGGCCACACCGATGCGGACCACGCCGCTGAGGCCGGCATTGCTTGTCAATTCCTGGACGACGCGATCGCGTGCGACGAGCAGCCGTGTCGCCTCGTCGAGAAAGCGCCGGCCGGCTGCCGTCAGCCGCACCTGGCGGTTGACCCGGTCGAACAGCGCGACGCCGAGCCGCTTCTCGAGCGCCGAGATCCGGGTCGATATCGCCGATTGCGACAGCCCGTATTTCTGAGCCGCGGCGCGAAAGCCCCCGGCCCTGACGACATCCTGCACCATTTCCACGTCGCGGAGATCGAACACCCTGCACCTCGGCTCTGGATCAGCGGACGGTCGAACGGAAGCGCGTTGAACGTCCAAAAGCTGATCGGCTCCAAAGTGCTAGAGCACCGTCTCTGCCTCCGGCGGACGCAGACACGGTTGCTCTAGACCGGCCGCGACATTCGATCTTCAGCGACGGGCCGTCAACACGCGTCGGTGAAAGGTAAGGCAACCCCGCCAGGTCAGAACCGGCCGTGCAGATCCCTTGCCATCATCTGGTAGACGGGAGCCATTCCGCAGTCCGGAACCGGGAGCGGGCCGGGATGGAAGCGCCGTTCGGGCTGGGAGAGGCCCCGGCCCAACGGCCATTCCTGCAGCATCCAGCGGTCGATGGCACTGGCGACCAGGAAATGCCCGTACGGCGTCAAGTGCTTGTCGACCACGCCGTAGATGCGCTTTGGATCCTCGGCGGCAAACGCCGGGGTCATGTCGAGCAGGTAAAGGCCCGGCGTCTTGGCGGCAAGCGCTTGAAGCATCTCGCGCTGGCGCGCTGGCTCCATGCCGTCGTCACGCCCCACCATCTCCGCCCAGGCCGGCA
>CAYXAA010000042.1:0-32408 GCA_964462985.1 uncultured Hyphomicrobiales bacterium
TGCCCGACCACATCGGCCTCCGACCGACCAACTGACTGGAAAGCCCGCCGCCGCGGCGCCAGTTACTGTTCGATCTGCAGGTCGGCCAGGACCTTCCTGCCGTCCTCGACATCGAACATGACGCGAACCTTCATGCCCGGCTCGAGGTCGTCGACGTAGAAGTCGACCGGAATCTCGTAAACGGCGCCGTCCGAGAGCGAGATGGTGCCGTTGTCGACGTTGATCTCGACGATCGTGCCTTCGGATTCGCCGGCCAGGGCGACCGTGGCGACGAGGGTCGAGAACACGAGAGCTGCAACGCCGTTCACAAGTCTGTTCATATGTCTCTCCAAGGCGGACGACGGATCCGTCGTGAAGGCGTTCGCATTCAGACGATGCCGGTCGTCGCCTCAAGCCAGAAGTATCGTTCCCGCCGCCGCGTCCGCGGCGACGGAGCTTGCCGGTGCCCGCCGGCGCTTCCCCGCGGTAAGCCGTCGGGACGGCCGAATGCAGGGCGAGGCCCCTTCATTTGCGGGGGTTCGCGGGGAAGGTCAAATGGTTTTCCCGGCCGAACCGGCGATCCTCGCGGCGTTTCCAAGGCCTTTTTGCGGCAGCGCTCCGAAGATGCGCAGCCTCGTGCAGGCATTGGCGACGGGCTCGCCCGGAGCGTGTAATCTGCGGGGCACGAGTCGGCATGGCACGCGCCGCGGGAGGTGCCGCACCGGCACGAGGGACGTGATGACGACAGTCCGATCCAACCGGGAATTCTACACCGCGCTGCCGACCTTCAGCGACTTCTCCCGGGTCGGTGATCCCGAAGTCTACCGGCCGGTTCCGGACGACTGGTGGCTCATGGCCGCCGACATCGTCCGTTCGACCGACGCGATTGCGGCCGGGCGTTACAAGGACGTCAACATGATCGGCGCCGCGGTGATCGCCGCGCTGCTCGCCGTCGATCGATCGGTGGAACTGCCCTTCGTCTTCGGCGGTGATGGCGCAACCGTCTTGGTGCCGCCCGACCTCAAGGAAGACGCCTCGATGGCGCTGGCCGGGGTTCGCAACATGGCCCGGCAGGCTGCCGGCCTGACACTGCGGGTGGCGGCGATCCCGATTTCGGTGCTCCGCGCCGGCGGGGTAGACCTCCGGCTCGCCAAGTTCGAGCTTAGCCCGGGCAACCATCTCGCAATGTTTTCCGGCGGCGGACTGGAACGGGCCGAAGCGATCCTGAAGGACGAGGTCGCAGTCCAGCCCTTTGCCATTTCGGCGGAGACGAGGTCGGCGGCCGACCTTGACGGCCTGTCCTGCCGCTGGGAGCCGCTGCCGGCGCAGAACGGGACGATCGTCAGCCTGATCGTGCGCCCCCTTGGCCCCGATGCGGACAAGGCGCTGCCGCGGCTCTTGTCCGGCCTCAACGCCGCGCTCGGTGCCGATCTTCTGGCGCAGCATCCCCACAGCGCGCCGGTTAAACGCGAGGCGCTGAGGTTCCGGTTTCCACCGTCCGGCCTGGCGCTGGAGACCCGCGTCCTCGGCTGGCGCAGGGGCCGCCTGAGGACCCTGCTTCGCACCGTATTCCAGCTGCTGGCGTTCCTGTTTGCCTATGCCACCGGGCGCAGGATCGGACCGATCGCGATGGAGCGTTATCTCGCGGAGCTGCAGCAGAACACGGACTACCGCAAGTTCGACGACACGCTGCGCCTCGTGCTCGATCTCACGCCGGAGCAGGCGGCCGCCATCGCAGCTCATCTCGCCTCCGAGCATGCCGCGGGCCGGCTGGCCTACGGCCTGCATCAGGCGCCGTCGGCCCTGATGACCTGCCTGGTGTTCAGCCTGGATACCAGCCGGCATGTTCACTTCATCGACGGTTCCAACGGCGGACTCGCGCTCGCCGCCCGTGCCCTGAAGGCGCAGCTCAGCACCGAGACGGCTGAGGCGCGGGATCAGACTTCTTTGCGCCAGCCGGTTTCCCCGCCCGGCGGGATGGACTAGAAAGCGCCGACGAAGTCCCGTGTCGCCCGGATCGCACTGCCATGTCGCACAACAGTTTCGGCCATCTCTTCCGCGTCATCACCTGGGGCGAGAGCCACGGGCCGGCGATCGGCTGCGTCATCGACGGCTGTCCGCCGCTGATTCCGCTGACGGAAGCCGACATCCAGGTCGATCTCGACCGGCGCAAGCCCGGCCAGTCGAGGTACACGACACAGCGCCGCGAAGCCGACGCGGTGCGGATCCTGTCGGGGGTCATGGTCGATGACGACGGCGTGCAGAAGACCACCGGCACTCCGATCTCGTTGCTGATTGAGAACACCGACCAGCGCTCGAAGGACTATTCGGAGATCCGGGAGCGCTATCGCCCGGGCCACGCTGACTACACCTACGACGTCAAGTACGGCATTCGCGACTACCGCGGCGGCGGCCGGTCCTCGGCGCGCGAGACCGCAGCACGCGTTGCCGCCGGCGCGGTCGCGCGCAAGGTGGTGCCGGGGCTCAAGGTTCGCGGGGCGCTGGTCCAGGTCGGGCCCCACCGCATCAACCGCGAGGCCTGGGACTGGAACGAGATCGCAAACAATCCGTTCTTTTGCCCCGACCGCGAGACCGCCGCGCTCTGGGCCGAGTATCTCGACGGCATCCGCAAGGCCGGATCGTCGGTCGGCGCGGTGGTCGAGATTGTCGCCGAGGGCGTGCCCGCGGGTCTTGGCGCGCCGATCTACGGCAAGCTCGACCAGGATGTCACCAGCCTGCTGATGTCGATCAATGCGGTCAAGGGCGTGGAGATCGGAAACGGCTTCGAGGCGGCACACCTTTCGGGCGAGGAGAACGCCGACGAGATGCGGATCGGGCCGGACGGCAAGCCGGTGTTTCTGACCAACAACGCCGGCGGCGTGCTTGGCGGCATCTCGACCGGAGAGCCTCTGGTCGCGCGTTTTGCCGTCAAGCCGACCTCGTCGATCCTGACCCCGAAGAAGTCGGTGAGCCGGTCCGGTGAGGAGGTCGATGTCATGACCAAGGGACGGCACGACCCCTGCGTCGGCATCCGCGCCGTGCCGGTCGGCGAGGCGATGGTTGCCTGCGTCGTTGCCGACCACTACCTCCGTCACAGGGCACAAATCGGGTGATCCGGTCGTTCAGTGTTACTGAAGGCCGCAAAGATTTTCATTGAGACTGAAATCGGGGGCGAATAGCATGCCCACATGCGTCTCGATGAATGGCTTGCCCGCACCAAGGAGTCCCGTTCGGCCTTCGCCCGTCGCACCGGGTTGTCGCCGGCGGCGATCACTGCGCTCTGCAACGATCCCCAGGTCTGGGTGTCGCGCGAGACGGCGGAGAAGATCGCTGCTGCCACCGGCGGCGTGGTTACGCCGAACGACCTGCTCGGGCTCGCCGCAGCCAAGGACTATGCCATGACCCAGTCCCGTGTCGCCGAAGCCATCCGCGCCTTTGAGCGCGGTGAAATCGTGGTGGTGACGGATGACGATGACCGCGAGAACGAGGGCGACCTGATTGTTGCCGCATCCAAGGTGACGCCGGAGCAGATGGCCTTCATTGTCCGCCACACCTCGGGCATCGTCTGTGCTCCGATGACGCGTGAGATCGCCCGCAGGCTCAGACTCGACCCGATGGTTGCAGACAACGACGCCCCGCTGTCGACCGCCTTCACCGTCTCAGTCGACTATCGCCATGGCCTCAATACCGGCATCTCGGCCGAGGAGCGCTGCGCGACCGCACACGGTCTTGCCAATCCCAACGCCGGCGCGGCCGATTTCGTCCGCCCCGGCCACGTCTTTCCGCTGATCGCCAAGGACGGCGGCGTGCTGACCCGTTCCGGCCACACCGAGGCGGCCGTGGACCTGTGCAGGCTCGCCAACCTGCCGCCGGTCGGCGTGATCTGCGAGCTCGTCAACGACGACGGCACAGTGAAGCGCGGTGTCCAGGTCGCCGAGTTCGCCGCCGAGCACAACCTCAGAATCGTTTCGGTCGCCGACCTCATCGCCTGGCGCCAGCGCAACGAGCGGCTGATCGAGCGTGTCAGCGAGCAGCCGATCGAGACCGTGGCCGGCCCGGCCTATGCCATCACCTATTCGACGCCTTACGATCCGATGCACCATGTCGCAATCATCTTCGGCGACATCCTCGACGGCCGGAACGTGCCGGTGCGGCTGCAGCAGGAATCGGTGCTCGACGACACGTTCGGCGCCACCCGTCCGCTCGAGGCGGTGATGAAGGACTTCGCTGCCCGCGGCCGCGGCCTGATCGTCTATCTGCGCGAGGGCTCGGTTGGCGTCGCCCGCCACGCGCGCCGGCCGCGGGCCGATCTGGAGACGGAGACCGAGGGCCACGGCTCGGCGCAGTCGCGCGAGGAACAGTGGCGCGAGATCGGCATCGGCGCTCAGATCCTGAGCGACCTCGGCGTCCATTCGATCACGCTTCTGGCATCCCGGCAGCGCCACTATGTCGGCCTTGAAGGCTTCGGCATCGCCATCGAGGCAACCGAGATCCGCGAGCAGTAGGCCGGCACTGGGATCAAGCCTTTTTGGCCCGGCTCGGTCAAGAACCGCTATAGACGCATTGCACGATCCGGGTGATCGGGTGTGGAAAGGGCCGCCGCGGAACGGCTGGTGCCGTGTTCGCGTTCGGGCTTCGAGCGACGCGCCGCGGGCGTTGATCGCTTTCCGGTGCTGACGCATCCTTTCATTCGGGAGGGAGACGCGAGCCGAAGGAGCCGAGCGGGCGCATGGGTGAATGGATCGATCCGAGACGGTCGGCAAGCGGTCGCGCCCCCCGGAGCTTCGCCGTCGGCTATCTGAAGGGCAGTGGCGACGCGCTGGTCTACGGCGCCCTGGTGGCCGCTGCACTCTGCTTCGCGGCCGCTCTGCTTTACCGCAATCCGAGTCCGCTTCTGGGCGCACCTGTCGCTCTTTATTGCGCCTATCGCTACTATCCGATGGTGGAAAGCCGGCGCCCGCAGCTCGGCGCCGACAGCAACGGCCTCTTCATCGACGGCCTCGGCTTTCTGAATTGGGCCGACATTGCTAATGTCGAACTGTTCGAGACGTCCGTGCGCTCGATCATGCTTGCGACACTACGGATCCGCCTGAAGGGCCCGCTTGACGATGCGGTGGCGCGTCCGCAGCGGGTCGAGGCCTGGCGCAGCGGCATGACGCGGGTTTGGTCGCGCCGGCGGGATGCCGCCGGCGACCGGCTCGAAGTGACCTTGCATCCGCTTTCGAACAATCCTGCCGAACTGGCAGGTCGGATAACGGCGTTCCTGCGTTGATTCCGGTTGACGTCCGCTGGTCTGGCTCGCCTCGCCGGCGCCGCCGCCTACCTACCGGTCGTCCCGCCGATAGGTGACGACGCGCGACAGGAATGCGGTGTCGAAGCTCTCCTGCACCAGCCCGCGCTCGGCGAACAATCCGTCGAGATCCTCCTCCAGATAGGAGCCGTAGTACGGTTCATGCATCATCTGCGGGAACACCGCGAGCAGGCCATCGAATTCCGGCCGATCGCCGGTCTGCAGGCTGTCGATGAAGATCAGCCGGCCCCCTGGCCTCAGCACCCGGGCGAATTCGGCGGCCGCCGCTCGGCGCACCTTGGGCGGCAGTTCGTGGAACAGAAAGACCGCCGACAGCACGTCGTGGCTGGCGTCGGCGAAGGGCAGGGCCTCCGCCGCCGCCGACACGAAGCGGGTGCGGCGGGCGTCCCGCCGGCGCACCCGGTCGCGGGCGTGACCGATGTAGGCGGCCGAGAGGTCGACGCCGGTTGCCGGCAGCCGCGGGAAGGCCTCGAGCGCCGACAACAGGAAGCCGCCGGTGCCGCAGGCGATATCGGCGAACGCCAGCCGGCGCTGGTCCGTCGCACGGACGATCTCGCCAAGCCGTACAAGGCCCTGGCGGCGCATGGCAGAGGTCGCGCCGGAAAACAGCACCTCCACCTGAAAGTCGTAGAGCGCCGCGCTTTCGGCCGAAAGCCAGCCGTCGGTCTGGAAGTGGAAGTTCTGGCGATAGTAGCGCGGCAGGCCGCGGGCGGCTTCGCCGGCCTGGCTCAGGACTTCCTGATGTCCTCCTTCCGCACGCCGGCGCACCACCTTCGGCACGTCTTCCAGGAAGCGGCGGCTGAGGTCGAGAAACGCCAGCGGCGGACCGAAGTCTCCGCGCGGCATCGGATAGACTCCGGCCTCTACATTGGCGAGGTCGCGGCGGAACAGTGCGGCAATATCGAGAAGCAACGCGCGCCGGTCGGGCGTCGACAGGCCCTCCGGGACCCTCACCGGCGGCGGTGGCAGGTCACGTGACAGGCGGCGGGTGATGCGCCGCAGCGCCGCGGCGTGGGCCGTGAACCAAGCCACCCGCGTTCCCTGCCTCAGGGCGTACCGGGCCCGCCCTGACCATTTTCCGAGAGCCGACTCGGCCATGGCGCCTCCGATCTGCGTTCGTGCCTGTTCCGATCGGCGGCCACTCCATCGGGATCAAGGGATGGCCGGTCGCTGATCGTTGCCGGGCAAGCGCGACATGCCGCGCCCAGCAGCACCCGGGATGCGCTAGGCGCGTGACAGCACGGCAACCACCTCGATATGGGGCGAAAAGGCGAACTGGTCCACCGGGGTAACGCTTTCGATGGCATAGCCGCCGTCGGTCAGGACCCTCAGATCGCGCCCGAGCGTCGCCGGATTGCACGAGACGGCGACAACCCGCTCCACCCTGGAGCCGGCAATCTCGCGCGCCTGGGCTTCGGCGCCGGCGCGCGGCGGGTCGAACACGACGGCGTCGTAGCCGCGGCCGAAGGCGTCGAGCTCGGCCGACGTTACGGGATTGCGCATCAGGTCGCGGCGCTCGTGGCTGATGGTCTTGCGGCCCGGGGCCCGGCGTAGGCCACGGTCGAGGGCGGCAAGTGCGGCGGCGTCGCTCTCCACCGCGTGGACCGTCGCGGTGCGGGCGAGCCGGAAGGTGAAGGTGCCGACGCCGGCAAAGAGGTCGGCGACCTTCTTCGCGCCGCCGACTCCTTTGGTCACGAGCCCGGCGAGAACTGTTTCCGCCTCGGCGGTCGCCTGTACGAAGCCGCCGGGCGGCGGTACGACCGGCACGCCATCCATGTCCAGCTCGGCAGGGCGCGCCTCGGCGAGCACTTCGCCATTGACGGCGAGCCGGGCGAAGCCTGCGGCCATCGCCGCCTCGACCAGCGCAGGCACCTCGCGTGGGCCGACATTTTCCTTGCGTTCGAAGGCAAGGTCGAGTCCGTTGCCGCACGCGAGAGCGGTCACGCGGACCGCGCTGCGTCTCGGCACGAGCATGCCGGCGAGGCGGCGCAGCGCCGGCAGGGCGGCGATGATCTCGGGCACCAGGACCGGACACTCTATGACGTCGACCAGCCGGTCGCTCAGACGCTCGTGAAAGCCGAGAAGAATCTTGTGACCGGCCCTGACGGCGGTCAGGACCGCGCGGCGCCGACCGCGCCCTGCGGCAGGAAGCGTGTCCCCGACCGCCACATCGAGACCGCGGTCGCCGAGGGCGGCAGCCACCTGGCCACGCTTCCAGGCGAGATAGGCACCTTCGCCCATGTGCTGCAGGGCGCAGCCGCCGCAGGTGCCAAAATGCCGGCAGACCGGCGCGATGCGCTCCGGCGCGGGGATGGCCACCTCGACGAGGTCGGCCCGCGCGCCACGGCGCCGCACCGTCACCGTCTCGCCTGGCAGCGCGAATGGGACGAACACGGGACCGTCCGGCGCCTCCGCGACGCCGTCGCCCTTGTGGGCGAGCGCCGTGATCTTGAAAGTCTGGGTTTGCGACATGGGGAGGCGGTTAGCGCGGCACGGGTCAAAGGGCAAGGGCGCTAGCCCGTCTTGCGTCCTCCGAGCAGCCATTCACGGTTGCCGTCGCCGCCGGTTATCGGGGAGGGATGGAGGCCAAGCACGGTCCAGTCCGGTTGCCCGGAAAGCCAGGTGGCCATTGCTTCGGCCGTCGCCTCGGCCAGCTGCGGTGCCACGAGTCCGTTCTTGCCGACCGCCTCACGGCCGGCCTCGAACTGCGGCTTCACCAGGAAGACGCCGGCGGCGCCCGGCGCGGCGAGGGCGAGTGCCGGCGGCAGCGCGAGCTTCAGCGAGATGAAGCTGACATCGGACACGACCACCTCCGGCCGGTCGTGCTCAAGGTCCGCTGCCGTGATGTCGCGGGCGTTGAGGCCGTCGCGCCGGCGCACCCGCGGATCGGCCGCCAGCGTCGGATGGAGCTGATCGCGGCCGACATCGATGGCATGGACCCTGGCGGCGCCGCGCTGCAGCAGGACCTGGCTGAAGCCGCCGGTTGAGGCGCCAATGTCGAGGCAGACCGCGCCGGCGGGATCGACGCCGAAGCGGTCGAGGCCGGCGACGAGCTTCAGGGCCGCGCGCGAAACGTAGGCCGAGGCGGGATCGTCGACAGCGATCCTTGCGTCGGCGGCGACGGGTTGTCCGGGTTTCGTCACCGGTCGCCCGTCAACGGTTACCGTGCCGCGCAAGATGGCATCGCGGGCCCGGGCGCGGGTCTCGGCAAGGCCGCGGGCGACCAGCGCCTGATCGAGCCGGTCGCGGCCGGACATTGCACCGTCCGCGCTCAGAAGCAGCCGGCGATGCCGGCGAGGATCCGGTCGACGAACAAGCGTTCGCCGAACTGCAGCCACAGCAGCGCCGCACCGAGGATGGCGAGGCCGCCGGCAAGGGCGAGAGGCATGGTCAGCGCGCTGCGCATGCGATCAGGTTCCGTCGTTCTGCTTCCGGTCCGGCCGCCACGGCCGGCTCAGCTCATGGTCTCATTATCGATCAGGCGGCGCAGCTTGGCTATGGCGTTTTCCTGCGCCTCGCCATAGGCGATCGTGCCGATGAAGCGATTGTCACCGTCCATGATGAACACCGCCGCAGAATGGTCCATCGTATAGTCGCCGCCTTCCTGCGGCACCTTGCGCCAATAGACCCGGTAAGCCTTCAGCATCTCCTCGACCTTGGCCGGATCGCCCGAGAGTGGGCGGATCCGCTCGTCGAAGGCGGCGACGTAGTCGCGCATCACCTCGGGTGTGTCACGCTCGGGGTCGACGGTGATGAAGGCATAGTTCAGCTTGCCGGCATCCGGCCCCAGCGCCTCGATCCAGCCCTGCATGTCGGCCAGCGTTGTCGGGCAGACGTCGGGGCAATGGGTGAAGCCGAAGAAGTAGAGAGTCGGCTTGCCGGCAAACGCGGCCTCCGTCACGGTCTGGCCGGACGAACCGTCGACGAGCTCGAACGAGCCGCCGATCGAGGCCCCCGAGGAGACAAGCGCGTCGCTGTCGATCGAACGGAAGTGCCCGATCGAAATGGCGGCAATGGCGAAGACAAGGACGGCGACCGCCGCCCAGGCTCCGTAGCGCAGGATTTTCAAACCGGTCATGATGGCCTCAATGGCTGTGGCCGTGATCGCCGTGATCGCCGTGATCGCAGCCGTGGCCAACATCACCGGTCCCGGCCGGTCCCCTGGCACCGATCTTTTCGATCGTGAACGGGATCTCGACGGTCCCGGCGTTCTCGAATGTGAGCGTGGCCATGACGGTGCCTCCTTCCTTGAAGGGCGCCTTCAGTCCGACAAACATGATGTGGAATCCGCCGGGGGCAAGGGTGACCGTCTCGCCGGTCGGAATCTCCAGCCCGTCCGGCAGCGCGCGCATCTTCATCACACCGTTGACGACCGACATCTCGTGGATCTCCGTCTTGTCGGATGCGTCCGATGCAACGGCGATCAGGCGGTCGGCCGCGCCGGTGTTGGTGATGGTGAGGAAGCCGCCGCCCGCAGGAGCATTGGGCGGCGTTGCCCGCACCCACGGTGCGGAAATGGTGAGGCTGCCGAGCGTGATGGTTTCGGCGGCGGCCGGAAGGACGGTCAACGCCGCGATGGCTGCGGCCAGCATAGACTTGAAGAGGGACACGGTTGAACTCCGATGCGACTCGTAAGGGACCGGCCGATGCTTCAATGCCGGCCGGGGACGCGATAGGCTAGGGGAGTTCAGGCGTAAGGTGGCGCGCGGCTGCCGAGGCTGCCGGAGGGGCCGGAAGACGAATGCGGTGCGCCGCTATCCCGGTAAGCAGTGGCAACGCCTGTCAGGGACGGCAGTCCGGGGGCAGCCGTGGCCGGGGCAAGGCCCGCGCCGGCTTTCGCAAGATGCGTGCAGGCGGATCCGCAGATGCAGGAATCGCCGCCGTGCAGCGGAGGATTGGATCGTTCGGTCGGCGCGCTGCCAGCCGAGGAACAGATGATTTCCGATGCGCTCGCCGCAGTCGGCAGGCCGACCGCGGCGACGATGAGCTTGAGCGCAAGCGCAAGCGACGCCAGCACGGACAACAGCGTGCTTTCGCGGCGCAGGGCACAAAGGGCGCTCGGGACGGATCTCATGGCTCCGATCATGCGGGAGCGGGGACCCGGCGTCCAGTGGGCGATCGAGCCTGCAACGGATCGAAAGCGGCGTGGAATTGTCGCAGGCAGACGGTCATGAGGTTTCGTTCACGGCCGATGCCTGCCGGCTTTCCGCTGCTTCGGTCGGTTCGCCGGGTTGCTCCGCCGTTTCGCTCTGGCGTTCGTAGGCTGGAAAGTCCTCCGGCGGGATCACGAGCGGGTGCGCCACATCGAGCGGTTCCGGCGTGACCATGGCTCCGAGCGGTGCGGTCGAGGCGTATTCGAACTCGCCCTTGATCTCGCCGGTGGGACCGCTGCGCACCAGCAGCCGGCTGGCGACGAAGGCCGCCAGGACGATCTGCACGACGACGATGAACAGATAGAGATTGTTGGGCGAGCCGCTCTCCATCAGCACGGCGGCGGCGAAGGGGCCGATGATTGAGCCCATTCCATTGGCAAGCAGCAGGCCGGACGAGGTCTCGACGTAGCTGTCGGGATCGGCGTGGTCATAGGCATGCGCGGCGGCGATCGCGTAGGCCGGCTGCATGGTCACGCCCATCACAAAGGCCATCGCAATTGCCGGGACCGGATCCGACGGTGCCAGCAAGAGCACGACGAGGCCGCCGATCGTCGCGCTGACCCCGAGCGCCACGAGTACGATGCGGCGGTCGAGCCGGTCCGAGATGCGCCCGATCGGCCACTGTGCGAGCGCGCCGCCGAACACGATGGCTGCCGCGTAATAGGCGGCCGCATTGGTATCGAGGCCCATGCGGGTGGCGTAGAGCGGCGACAGCATCCAGATCGCCGCATTGCCCATCCCGATCAGGAAGGTGCCGACGACGGCCGCCGGCGACGTCCGGTACAGCTTGATCGGTCTGAACCGCACCAGGGTGATCGGCGCCGGCTGGTTGGAGCGGGTCATGGTCACCGGTACCACGGCGATGCTGACCACCACGGAGGCGACCGCGAACGGCACGAAGGTCGCGATGTCGAAGACGGTAAGCGACAGCTGGCCGACGGTCATCGAGAGGTAGAGGATGACGATGTAGATCGACAGCACCTTGCCGCGGTTGGCGTTGGTGGCGTTCTCGTTGAGCCAGCTTTCGACGATGAGATAAAAGCCGGCGAGGGTGAAGCCGGAGACGAAGCGGATGAGGGACCAGGCAATCGGGTCGATCACGATCGGGTGGACGATTGCCGCCGCCGACATCAGCGACACCAGCGCGGCGAAGGCGCGGATGTGCCCGGCCCGCATGATGGTGTAGGGCGCCAGCAGGCAGCCAGCGACGAACCCGATGTAGTAGGTCGACGACAGGACGCCGATCGCCGTGTCGGAAAAGCCGGCGACGTTGGCAGCGAGCGGCAGCAGCGTCGATTGCAGGCCGTGGCCGAGCAGCACGAATGCAATGGCGACGAGCAGCGCGGCGATCGGGGCGAGGGTTTGCACCATGGCGAAATCCGGAGGTCGCGCGAGCCTGCGGCAGGGCGGCGCCTATGACGGCGGGCCTCCTGCCGCAAAACGGGCGAAGGTCCGAAGCTTGTTCTGCTACAAGGGTGGAGCGACCCTCCTTGTCCAGCCGGACCGAGGGTTGCGCCGGTATCCAGGAGCGACTGCAACCGAGTTCGTCGCACCTGCGTCGCGGCCGACCGTGCGGGAGGGCGCGGCGCTTGTCAACGCGGCGACCGGCCGCAAACGCATCGCGAAAGCGTCACTTGATATGCGGCTCTTGCGGTTCCCGGGGCCGCTCCGGCACGGGTGGGTTACGCCCGGCGCACCGGTATGGCGCTGCGGCCGAGCGCCTCGAACACACGGGTGACGATCGCCTGCGCGTTGAGGTTCGCTGCGGCATACATTGCTTCGGGCTTGTCCTGGTCGAGGAAGCGATCGGGCAGCACCATGGGCCGGATCTTCAGTCCGCTGTCGAACAGGCCCCGCTCGGCCAGGGCATGGAGCACCTGGCTGCCGAAGCCGCCGATGGAGCCTTCCTCGATCGTGATCATCACTTCATGCTCGCGGGCAAGCCGAAGGACAAGGTCGATGTCGAGCGGCTTGGCGAAGCGCGCATCGGCAACGGTGGTGGAGAGGCCGGCCGCATCGAGTTCGTCGGCCGCCTTGAGGCATTCACCGCTTCGACCGCCGAAGGAGAGCAGGGCAACCTTGGTGCCTTCGCGCAGGATGCGGCCGCGCCCGATCTCGAGCACTTGGCCGCGCTCCGGCATCTCGACGCCGAAGCCTTCGCCGCGCGGATAGCGGAAGGCGATCGGCCCTTCGTCGTAGGCCGCCGCGGTCGCCACCATGTGCCGAAGCTCGGCCTCATCGCCCGCCGCCATGACCACGAAGCCGGGAAGGCAGGAGAGATAGGCGACGTCGAACGCACCGGCATGGGTCGGCCCGTCGGCCCCGACCAGGCCGGCGCGGTCGATCGGAAAACGCACGGGCAGCCCCTGGATCGCGACATCGTGCACAACCTGGTCGTAGGCCCGCTGCAGGAAGGTCGAGTAAATGGCGCAGAACGGCTTGTAGCCTTCGCTCGCCAGCCCGGCGGCGAAGGTCACGGCATGCTGTTCGGCGATGCCGACGTCGAAGGTGCGGGACGGGAAGGCCTGGCCGAACAGGTCGAGCCCGGTGCCGTCGGGCATAGCGGCCGTGATCGCCACGATCTTTTCGTCGCGCTCAGCCTCCTGGACCAGCGTATCGGCGAACACCCGGGTGTAGCTCGGGGCATTGGCCTTTGGCTTGGCCTGCTCGCCGGTGATGACGTCGAACCGGGCCACGCCGTGGTACTTGTCGGCCGAGGTCTCCGCCGGGGGATAGCCCTTGCCCTTTTGCGTCACCGCATGAATCAGCACCGGGCCGTGATGGGTGTCGCGAACGTTCTTCAGGACGGGCAGCAGGTGGTCGAGGTTGTGACCGTCGACCGGCCCGACATAGTAGAAGCCGAGTTCCTCGAACAGCGTGCCGCCGGTGAAGAAGCCGCGGGCAAATTCCTCGGCCCGCGCCGCCCGCTCCTTGAGCGGGCGCGGCAGCACCTGAGCGATCTGCTTGGCGGCATCGCGCAGCGACAGATAGGTGCGTCCCGAGACCAGCCGCGCCAGATACGCCGACATGGCGCCAACCGGGGGGGCGATCGACATGTCGTTGTCGTTGAGCACGACGATAAGGCGGGAATGCCGGGCGCCGGCGTTGTTCATGGCCTCGTAGGCCATGCCGGCCGACATGGCGCCGTCGCCGATCACGGCGATGATGTTGTTCCTGCGCCCGTCGAGATCTCTGGCGACGGCCATGCCAAGCCCGGCGGAGATCGAGGTCGAGGAGTGGGCGGCGCCGAAAGGATCGTAGACGCTTTCGCTGCGCTTGGTGAAACCGGAAAGGCCGCCGCCCTGGCGCAGTGTGCGGATGCGGTCGCGGCGCCCGGTCAGGATCTTGTGCGGATAGGCCTGATGTCCGACGTCCCAGATCAAGCGGTCGTCGGGGGTGTTGAACACATAGTGCAGTGCGACCGTCAGCTCGATCACGCCGAGGCCGGCGCCGAGATGGCCGCCGGTGACGGACACCGCGTCGATCACTTCGGCCCGGAGCTCTGTCGCCAGCTGCTTCAGGTCGCTTTCGGGAAGCGCGCGCAGGTCGGTCGGTGTCGAGACCCGGTCGAGGAGCGGCGTTGCGGGGCGATCGTGCACTGTGACGTCCGTGTGACTGACAATTCCGGGCGCAGCGCGCGGCCGCGCTGAGCGAAAGCAACGCTTACACCAATGGCCAAGGGCACGCAAACGGCCCGAGGGTGCCGCCGGGACGCGTCGCTGGCGGGTCCATTGCCGTGCGCGTCACCCAATTGGGTGATGCAATCCTACGGAAAAGGGACTAAACGAGAACTGTGGTCGATGGGGCCACGTGCACAGTGATCGACTTCGGGCCGCGTTCTTCGCGGCCCTTTTTTGTTTATGGCGCCGCCCTTGGGCGCGATCACGACTACTTGACGTCAAGAGGCGCGGTTCCGGCAGCGGCGCCATCCTGGGTCAGCTGGATCTTTTCCACCTTGGCCTCGGCCGACTTCAGGAGCTTGTCGCAATGCCGGCGCAGCTGGTCGCCGCGGGCGTAGAGTTCGATGCTCTCCTCCAGGGCCACGTCGCCGCGCTCCAGGCGCCCGACGATGTCCTCGAGCTGCTTGAGTGCCTCTTCGAACGTCAGACCCGATACGGCTGCCGGTGTCTCGTTGGTCACGTCACTGTCCTTCCTGCGTGCCCGGCCACGGCCGACCCAACGACCGTCAGGAACTGTTGATCCGGTTGGTACCCTGTGGTCCGACCGAAAACCGGTGCGCCCCGCCCTTGCCGAGGCGCTGCCGCAAAGGTCGAGCTTCGGTTCGACCGCGTCAAGGCGATACGGCGGCGGTTTGTGGACAACTCAGGCGTTCATCAACGTCATGACGTGGGCCGCTGCCGAGCGGGCCAGCCCCTCGAGATCGTAGCCGCCTTCGAGCAGCGACACGATGCGGCCGCCGCAGTGCTTGTCGGCCAGCTCCATTGTGCGAACCGTGGCCCAGGCGAAGTCCGCCTCGACCAGGGCGAGACCGCCGAGCGGATCGCGCACGTGCGCGTCGAAGCCGGCCGAGATCACGATCAGGTCGGGCGCGAAGGCATCGATCCGGGGTAGCACCACGACCTCCATCGCTTCGCGGAACTCCGCACCGCCGTCCCCGGGCGAAAGCGGGGCGTTGACGATGGTATCGGCCTCGCCGGTCTCGTTGATGGCGCCCGAGCCCGGATACAGCGGCATCTGGTGCGTCGAGCAGTACATCACCGTGGGATCGTTCCAGAAGATGTCCTGGGTGCCGTTGCCGTGATGCACGTCGAAGTCGAGAATTGCGACGCGCTCGGCGCCGTACCTGGCCTGGGCGTAGCGGGCGGCGATCGCGGCGTTGTTGAACAGGCAGAAGCCCATGGCGCGGGCTTTCTCGGCGTGATGTCCCGGTGGGCGGGAGGCTGAGAAGGCGTTGGTGAACCGGCCCTCGATCACCTCGTCGACGGCCCGGCAGGCGCCGCCGACCGCCCGGAGCGCCGCCTCCCAACTGCCCGGCGAGACGGTGGTGTCGGCATCAAGCCGAGCGAGACCTTCGGCAGGCACCGCGCGATGAATCATCTCGATATAGTCGGACGGATGCGCGCGGGCGATGTCGACCACCGCGCCCATCGGCGCCACCTCGCGCTCCAGCGACTGAAAGCGTTCGTGCTCGAAGATGCGATCAATTGCGCGCAGCCGGTCCGGCCGCTCCGGATGGCCGATCGGCGTCAGATGGTCGAGGTAAGACGAATGATAGAGGTAGAGCGTCGCCAAGGCGTTTCCAATCGCGCGGAACCGTCGAGCCGGTTCAGGTCATGGCTATCTGACGGTGGGAAGCAATGGGTGTCAATGCGGCATCCGGCGCGGGTTGCCGATCGACAACAACCAGCGCGGGCATAGCGAGAAGGAATGTAGTACCGGTCGGCGGCGGACAAAGAAACGGGGCGGGTCGTTAACTCCCGCCCCGAGAAGGTGCGAGCATCGCGTGCTCGTAGGGGAGGTCCGCTGCATCACCAAGGTTTGCATTCATACTATGAATTGATTCGGACGGTTTTGCGACACGATTTCAATGTAAATCCAAAGAAAATTCATGCCGCCACGGCGCGAGCGCTTCCACTCCTCCAGACTTGGAGCGGCACCTGCAGTTCCGGCAGGCGAGACAAAGGCTTATTCTGGACTATCGGTAATATTGCCGACTGGGCGGCTTCAGGTTTTTGTTGTGGCCATAATGCGTGGATGACGCGTTGAAATTCTGCTCTACGTGCGGGTGATCGCCTTTTTTCCGCCGTAATTCGCGCATGGCGCGAGAGGGGCGAGGGTTGCGCCCTTCATTTTGCGGCCTAGGCGGGTGGCTTGAGGCCGCAGGGCCGTCAGGCGGTCAGCCTCGCGGCGCTGCCGCGCGGCGCAGCCGGTCATTGATCGCCTCTCCAAGACCGTCCTCGGGCACCGGCATGACGGCGATCGTCCCGGCGCCGGAGGCGTCGAGACGGCGCAGCGACGAAAAAAGGCGCGCGGCGGCTTCGACAAGGTCGCCGGATGGGCTGAGGTTCTCGACAGCGATGGCGCGGTGGGCGCTTTCAGGAAGCGCAGGACCGAATGCGAGCAGGGCCTCGCCGGGGAGGATTTCGGTGGCATTGGGCCTGACTGCTGCCGAGGGGGCGTAGTGCGACGACAGCATGCCCGGCGCTTCGGGCGCAGTATCCGCGGGGCGATCCGGGCCGACGAGCGGCTCGCCGAGGACCGCTTCGATCTGCGCGCGCGGGATGCCTCCCGGCCTGAGCAGGCGCGCGTGGCCACCGGTCAGCGCCACAATGGTCGATTCCACGCCGACCGGGGTCTCGCCGCCGTCGATCACCATGGCGATGCCGCCGCCGAGCTCGGCGATGACGGCCTCGGCTGTGGTGGCGCTGATGCGACCGGAACGGTTCGCGCTCGGTGCCGCCAGCGGTCGGCCGCTGGCCTCGGCAAGATCGCGCATGATCGCGGCGGCCGGCACCCGTAGCGCAATGGTATCGAGCCCGGCGGTGACGAGATCGGACACCGGACTGGCCTCACGCTTCGGCACGACAAGGGTCAGCGCGCCGGGCCACAGCGCTTCGGCGAGTTGGCGAGCCTTTGGCTCAAACTGGCCGTGGCGCTCGGCGGCCTCGAGAGATTCGACATGCGATATCAACGGATTGAACTGCGGTCGTCCCTTGACCTCGTAAATCGCGGCACAGGCCCGGGCGTTGGTAGCATCGGCGGCAAGTCCGTAGACGGTCTCGGTCGGAACGGCGACGAGCTGGCCGTCGCGCAGCAGGCTCACCGCCGCGGCGAAATCCGGTGACTGCTGCCAGTTCCGGGCATTGGGGTCGATCGTCCAGCGTCGCATATCCAATCCTGCGGTCGGCCTCCGGCAATGGTCGAATGACGCAACGGGCACGGGTTGACGTTTACGTCAACTCAACTAATGTCCCAGGGACCGATCGTGCGGCGGGTTTTGCGGATTGTCGGGCTTGCCGTCAAGCTACAACCTTGTTCGTGCACCGCCGCAGCGTCTCAAGAATCACCGGGAGGATCGACCGCATGTACCGCGCCCCCATCAGCGATATCGTCTTTACGCTGAAGCACGTTGCCGGCCTGCCCGAGGTTCTTGCCCATCCATCCCATGCCGAGGTGACGGAGGACCTGGTCGAGGCGATCCTGGAGGAGGCCGGGCGGTTCGCTGGCCAGGAACTTGCCCCGCTCGATGCGGTTGGCGACCGCGAGGGCAGCCGGTTCGCGGATGGGGCGGTGACGACGCCCCCGGGCTGGAAGGGCGTCTATCGTGCCTGGCGCGAGGGCGGCTGGAATTCGTTGACCGCCGACCCCGAGGCCGGCGGCCAGGGCCTGCCGCATCTTCTCGGGACCGCCACGCAGGAGCTGTGGAACTCTGCCTCCATGGCCTTCATGCTCGGTCCGACGCTGAGCGTCGGCGCGGTCGAGGCGCTGCAGCAGCATGCGACGGAAACGCTCAAGGGCGTCTTCCTGGACAAGCTGGTGTCCGGCGAGTGGATGGGCACCATGAACCTGACGGAGCCGCAGGCCGGCTCCGATCTCAACGCCCTGCGCACCCGCGCGGAACGAGCCGCGGATGGCACCTATCGCATCTTCGGCCACAAGATCTTCATCACCTATGGCGAACACGATCTGACGGAAAACATCATCCATCTCGTGCTGGCGCGCCTGCCGGATGCGCCCGCCGGGACCCGTGGCATCTCGCTGTTCCTGGTGCCGAAGATTCTAGTTGAAGACGATGGGACGCTGGGGCGTCGCAACGATGTGCGCTGTACCGGGATCGAGCACAAGCTCGGCATTCATGCGTCGCCGACCTGCGTCATGGTGTTTGGCGACGATGGGGAGGGCGCGGTCGGCTATCTGATCGGCGAGGAGAACCGCGGACTTGCGTGCATGTTCACGATGATGAACAGCGCCCGGCTCGCCGTTGGCCTGCAGGGCGTCGGCGTCGGCGAATGTGCCACGCAGAAGGCGCTCGCCTATGCGCTGGAGCGGCGCCAGGGCCGGGCGCCGGGCGCGCCCGCTGACGGCGGCATGAGCCCGATTGCCGATCATCCCGACATCAAGCGCACGCTGCTGTCGATGCAGGCAATGACGCAGGTCGCGCGGGCGATCTGCTATTTGACGGCGCATGCGATCGACATGGCGCGGCTTGCCGGCGACGATGCTGCCACCAGGCGCTGGAGCGAGCGCGCCGGCCTGCTGACGCCGATCGCCAAGGCGTTCTCGACCGACCTCGGCGTCGAGATCGCCTCCCTCGGCGTGCAGGTTCACGGCGGCATGGGCTACATCGAGGAGACCGGTGCGGCGCAGCACTACCGCGACATCCGCATCGCGCCGATCTATGAAGGCACCAACGGCATTCAGGCGATCGATCTCGTCACCCGCAAGCTGCCGCTGTCGGGCGGCGAGGCGGTGCGCGGTTTCATCGGCGAGCTCAAGGCGATCCCCGCAGCGGCGGCCGAGCGCAACCGGTCCGACTTCGGCCGGTTGGCGCCACGGCTCGAAAGCGCGCTCGGCGACCTCGAGGAAGCAACGGAGTGGATGCTTGCGGCCCTCGGCGCTGGCCGCACGGCCGAGGCCCTCGCCGGTGCCACACCCTACCTGCGGCTGGCCGGCCTTGCCCTGGGCGGCGCGCTGCTTGCCAAGGGGGCGCTGGCTGCGGCCGCGGAGGATAAGCCAGCGTCCGTGCATCGCATTCGCCTGGCGCGCTATTTCGCCGAAAGCCACATGGGCGAGACGGCGGGCCTCAAGGATCAGGTCGTCGGCGCGGCCGACGCCGTGCTCGGCTTCGATCCTGCCGCGCTGGCCTCCTGACTTGACGCTCGAGGAAGAGCGATGATCCGCAAGGAGCTTTCCGCCGGGATCCAGACTCTGCGCATCGACCGGCCGGAGAAGAAGAACGCGCTGACGGGCGAGATGTACGCCGCGCTCGCCGACGCCCTCGTGCAGGGCAACGGCGACGACGCCGTCCGTGTCCATCTGCTTCTGGGTGCACCCGGCGCCTTCACGGCGGGCAACGACATCGGCGACTTCCTGCAATATGCGCAGGGCGGTGACCTCTCCGAGGCGCCAGTCGTGCATTTCCTGAAGGCGCTGCTTGGCTGTGACAAGCCGATCGTTGCCGCCGTCGACGGGCTGGCGATCGGCGTCGGCACCACGCTGCTGTTCCATTGCGACATGGTGTTTGCAACGTCCCGGTCGCTGTTCAAGACGCCGTTCCTCGATCTCGGCCTCGTGCCGGAGGCGGGCGCCAGCCTGCTGGCGCCGCAGCGGATGGGCTACGCGCGGGCTTTCGAACTGCTCTGCCTCGGTGAGGGGTTCGACGCCGATCGAGCCAGGGAAGCGGGCATCGTCAATCACGTCGTGCCCGAAGGCGAGCTCGAGATGCGGGCTCGGGCGGCGGCGGAGGCGATCGCCGCCAAGCCTGCCGAGGCGATGCGGATCGCGCGTCGTTTGCTCGTCGGTGACGGGGCGGAATTGGGCCGACGGATCGACGAGGAGATCGCCCTGTTTTCCGAGCGCCTGCGCTCCGACGACGCCAGGGCGGCCTTTACCGCCTTCATGACACGGCCGAAGGGCCGATGAGGGGAGAACACTATGTCGCTTGCGGGCAAGACCCTTTTCATCACCGGCACCTCGCGCGGCATTGGCAAGGCGATCGCGCTGAGGGCGGCCGCTGACGGCGCCAATATCGCGGTCGCGGCCAAGACGGCGGAGCCGCATCCCAAGCTCGAGGGCACGATCTACTCGGCCGCCGAGGAGATCGAGGCCGCCGGCGGCAAGGCGCTGCCGCTTGTCGTCGACGTCCGCGACGAGGCGGCGGTGAAGGAGGCGATCGACCGGACCGCAGCGACCTTCGGCGGCATCGACATTCTGGTCAATAACGCCAGCGCCATCCAGCTGACGCCGCTTGCACAGACCGATATGAAGCGCTTCGATCTGATGCACCAGGTCAACACGCGCGGCACGATGGTCTGCTCCAAGCATGCGATCCCCCATCTGGAGAAGGCGGGGAATCCGCATATCCTGATGCTGTCGCCGCCGCTCGACATGAAGGAGAAGTGGTTCGCGCCGTTCACGCCCTATGCGATCGCCAAGTTCGGCATGAGCCTCGTTGTCCTCGGACTGGCCGGCGAGCTGCGTTCAAGAGGCATCGCCGTCAATGCGCTGTGGCCGAGGACGACAATTGCAACGGCCGCGATCAGGAACATCATCGGCGGGGATGCCATGATCCGCTCGAGCCGCACGCCGGAGATCCTCGCCGACGCAGCCTACGAGATTTTCACCTCAGCGGCGGCGGAGCTTACCGGGCAGTTCCTGATCGACGACACGTTCCTGTCCAGTCGCGGGGTAACCGATTTCGATCGCTACCGCGTTGATCCGACGCAGGCGCTCACGCCGGACTTCTTCGTGCCCGACGACAGCATCGCACCGGCGGACCTTGGGCCCGTCACAGTGCGGTAAGACTAGGACTTCAGCCCCTGAGCGGACGCAGGAGGCGTGGTGGGCGCCGCGATTGCCGCGCATCGGGCGCTCCGCGCAGGCTTGTCGCCATACATCGCGAAATCGGCCCGGCGCAGGATTTCGGACGGTTGCGCTGCCTCCCGGTCGGGGAAGGCAATGCAGCCGATGGCGGCTTCCACGGTCATCTCCCGGCCCGCGGCGACGATCGGCTGAGCGAGGTGTAGCCGTAGATCCGCCATGAACTCGGCGAGGCCGCGATCCTCGGCGTGGTTCGCGATGAGAAGTGCGAACTCATCGCCCCCGATACGGGCTGCCAGGGCATGGTCGAGGACAGCCGCGAAATCGCTGATCCGTCGGGCAATTGCGGACAGAGCCTCGTCACCGACGCCGTGACCGTAGGTGTCGTTCAGCGTTTTAAAGCCGTTGAGGTCGATCAGCGCCAGGACGTGCCGGTGGCCGTCCTGTGGCGCTTGCCTGGCCAGTGCCGCCAAATTGCGGTCGAACCCACGCCGGTTGGCAATCCCGGTGAGCGCGTCCGTTTCGGCAAGACGCTCGGCCGCTCCGATTTCCTCATTGGCGCGACGGTGTTCGCGCCAGGCGAAGATGGCGAACCCGGCCATGACGAATACGGCGAAGATCAGCGACTCGATGAGGCTGAAGCGGGCATCGAGCGAAAGCTCGCCGCGTAGGCCTTTGATCAGGTCGTACTGGTAGCAGCCCCAGCCCACGGCGGAAAGAGCAAGCACCGTCAGGCCGGCGTCAAGCACGGTGCGTCGGTCGGTCGGCACAAAACCCTCATATCGATTGCCGGCGGCGCCGGCGGACGGACGGCATCCTAAGGCCGGCTCCGTGTGGGCATCAAGAACCCCGGCACAACTTGGGGGCGAATGCCTTGATGACCGAAGGCTGCCCAGACGGCGGTTCAGTCGAACTCCGGTCCACGCACCTTGTACGGCTGGCTGTCACGCCAGCTGCGCATCAGGGACTGAAAGTCGGGATCGTCCCGGTCGGGCAGGATGATCTTGAGGCTGACCAGAAGATCGCCGCGGCCGCCGCTCTTGTTGGGCAAGCCCTTGCCCTTGAGCCGCATGGTCCGGCCGGCATTGGCGCGCTCGGGGATCTTGAGGTTGACCGGTCCGTCAAGGGTCGGCACGCGGATGCGGGCCCCGAGCGCCGCCTCGTAGAGCGTGAGCGGCAGATCGAGGCGCAGGTCGTCACCGTCGGGCTGGAACACGGGATGCGGCGCAAAGCGCACCTCGACGATGGCGTCACCGTTGGGGCCGCCGCGCTCGCCGGGGTAGCCCTGTCCTCGGAGCCGGATCTTCTCGCCGTCGACCGTGCCTGCCGGCAAGGTAACGTCGAGCGTCTTGCCGTTGGGCAGCGTCACCCGGGTCTTGCCCTCGTGAACCAGCTTCTCGAGCGCGATGGTCGCGGTGACATGGGCATCCCGGCCGGGTTTTGGCGGGCCCTCCGCAAAACCGGACGTCCGGGACGAAGACGCACCGCGCCGGCGGCTGCTGCCGAAGCCACCGAGGATGTCGTTCAGGATGTCATCGAAGGTGCCAGCACCGCGTTCGGCGTGGCGAAACCCGCGATCTGCCCCGCCCTGGCGGAACATGTCGAAATCGGCAAAGCCTTCAAAGCCGTGGGCCTGGAATCGAGGCTTGCCCTCGGCGTCGATCTCGCCGCGGTCGAACTTGGCACGCTTTTCCTTGTCGCCCAGGATCTCATAGGCTTGATTGGCCTCTGCGAAGCGTTCCTTTGCCTTCGGGTCGTTCGCGTTCTGATCGGGATGATACTTCTTGGCGAGCTTCCGGAACGCCCGCTTGATATCGGCTTCACTGGCGGATTTCGGCACGCCGAGGACGCTGTAGGGATCGCGCATAGTGGTGACCATCAATTATCTGCAAGAACCGGGTATACACCGGCGCCGTCTCGCTGTCCCATATGGGATCACCTAGGAATAAAATCCAGTGAGTGCAGGAGGTCAGAGAGGCGTGATCCTACGACCCCGCGGAACGCACGGCCGGTGGCAACTCCGAAGCGTTGCGCAAATCGGATCAGGAGGCGGCGTCGTCGAAGCCGTCGCGCTTTGCCTGCAGTTCGACCACGGTCCAGACCTTGCGGAGATCGCGGCAGACGATTCCGGTGTAGGTGCGGATGCCGGTTACGGTGTTGGCGGTGGTCTCGAACGAGCGGCAGCCGGTGCCGGACGAACCGGTGTCGGGCGCGAGTGCGGTGATCGTCCCGGAATTGCCGCTGATGTGACTGCTCCAGGCCAGCGTCGAGGTGACGCCGGCTGGCGCCGCGGAGATCGTCTTGGCGATTACCGCCCGATCCTCAGGGCTGATGTCGAGGTCGGCGCTGTTCTGGATGCCGTCGATAGACCCTGTGAGATCGAGCGGCGCTTCGACGTCGTTGCTGCCCATCGGGAACGAGATACTCCCGCATCCGGCGAGGAAACCGGTGGCGACGATCGCCGCGCAAAGAAGAGTGTGGCGCAGGGAGCGGATCGCGATATATCTCGGAACGTACGCGTACACTTGGACCTCCGGGTCCCGAATGGCCCCACCCGCAGTCGATTCGCCCAGCCGTTCTCGGCCGGATCGGCCTCCCCCAACTCTCGACCGGAAGATGCTATGAGCGACAGAGTGCAGGATTCCACCGACTCGTTAAAAAACGTTGAATCCAATTCGGCAGCGAATCCGTTTCTCCTGTTTTCTGAATGGCTTGAATCGGCAAAGACAACGGAGCCGAACGACCCGAACGCCATGGCACTGGCCACAGTGGACGAGACGGGAATGCCGAATGTCCGCATGGTGCTTCTCAAGGGGCACGACGAAGCCGGCTTCGTTTTCTACACCAACTACGAGAGCGCCAAGGGGCAGGAGTTGCTCGGTCAGGGCAAGGCGGCGCTGTGCTTCCACTGGAAGTCGCTGCGCCGCCAGGTGCGCGTTCGTGGTCCGGTCGCCCCGGTGACGCCGCAGGAGGCGGACGAGTACTATCGCACCCGGCCGCGCGGCAGCCGGATCGGCGCCTGGGCCTCGCGCCAGTCGCGGCCATTGGAGAGCCGCTTCGCCCTGGAAAAGGAAGTCGCCCGCTATACTGCGAAATTCGCGCTCGGCGAGATCCCGCGACCGGATCACTGGTCCGGTTTTCGCCTGACGCCGCTGCAGATCGAGTTCTGGCAGGACCGGCCCTTCCGTCTGCACGACCGGCTGGTGTTTCTGCGCTCCGGGCCACAGGAGCCCTGGCGGACGCAGCGGCTGTTTCCGTAGGGACTGCGCTACAGCAGCTTCTGCCAACGGAAGTAGAGAAAGGTCAGAAGCACCGACAGCACCATGATGCCGATCGAAAACGGGTAGCCAAGGCTCCAGTGCAGCTCCGGCATGTCGCTGAAGTTCATGCCATAGATCGAGGCAATCAGGGTCGGCGGCAGGAAGATGACGGCGAGGACCGAAAAGATCTTGATGATCTGGTTCTGCTCGAGGTTGACCAGGCCGATCGTGGCATCAAGCAGGAAGCTCAGCTTGTTGTCGAGTGCGTCGGCGTGCTCCTTGATCGAATGGATGTCCCGGCCGAGCGACTTGCACGCCGCGAGCTGATCGTTGCTGAGGTTGGCCTTTCTGGCGTGAAATGACAGGAACAGCAGCAGGCGCTCCAGGCTCGAGCAGCAGTCGTGCATCCTTGACACCTTGAGGCCGAGGCGTCCCTGGGTCTTGATCGCGTCCTTGAAGTCGGCGCTCTTGCGCGAGCTGACGCCGGTTTCGAACACCCGATGCGACAACGCATCGAAATCTGCGACCGCGGCTTCGATGACGTCGGCGGCGCGATCGACGATGGAATCGAGCAGCATGAACATCACGCCGGGGCCGGTGTGCGGGATCGAGGCGTCGTTCTGCGCGCGCTTGGCACAGGCTACGATCGACAGTGGCTCGCCGTAGCGCACCGTTACGAGGCGGCGCGCGTTGAGAACGAATGTCAGGGTGGAAAGCCTCGGGTCGCTCTCCCGGGCGGCCATCGGCATGACCGCCGTCATGATCAGGGCTCCGGGTTCCTCGTAGAGCCGTTCCGAAGTCTCGATCTGTGCCATCTCCTCCCGCGTTGGAATTTCCGCAGCCATGAGGTGTTCAGCCGCACGGCGCTCGTCGGCGGTCGGACAATAAAGGTCGAGCCAGACCGCCGTCTGCGGGATCGCGCCCCCCGGCTCGATCTCGACCCTGAGCATCGCCTTGGCCGCCGGCAGATAGGCTGTGATCATTGTCTCCCCCAAGGCCGGCAAGGCGGGCCCATCGCCCCCGCCACCGATTTCGCGATCCCGACGCCGCTCGGGCGCCGAGGAGCGGCCAGCGTCAGGGAAGCAGGGCCAACTCGGTCCGGCAAGCGCCGATCGTCGAAAGGCACATGATTCGTACCGGAATCGCGGACAGGAAGCAGCGTCGGCAAGGGGAAGGCCCGGGGAGGGGCGGGCCGGCCAAAGGCCGGCCGCGCCATGGGCCGTGTGCACTATGTCTGGTCCAGGATCAGGCCTGACCCTGGCTGGAGGATCTCCTCCTGAACCGCCGATCGGACCGACGGTCTGCAATCGCCTTTGTCAAAATCCTGATACAACCTGGCTCCGCCCCGGCGGATGCGGCTGCCTTAATGTTTGACCTTCTCGGAGGTTTTCTTGTCGAAGGACTTCTTGTTGCACAGTGTGGCCGCCGTAACCGCCTGAATGCCGACGGGCTTGTAGAACTGGTCGAGGCTTGGCCGCGGAGCCTGGTGGGTAACGTCCTTCTTCTGCTGAGTACTCATGGTACTTGTCCGTGTGTCTGTACTGGCGTTTGTTGCGACGGATCACATCGTGTCGGGCGGCTGGCCCTAAGCATGAGCGTGATCGCTTCCGAAAAGTTGGAGCACGACCGTTCCGGTGCTCCGTGCTGCGGAGTCCGGCTCGATGCTCTGGCGGGGCGATGCCTCCTCGTCGTGGTCCCGCTCTGCCCATTGATCTGCCGCCAAATGCGGCAGATTGCACATCATATGTGCAATCTGGGCCTTTTTAACAATGACGCTGAATCGCGCTGTGACGCCAGTCACTTTCCTTGTCGATTTTGTCACGTTTCGCGACCGAAGCGGCGCGGCGCGTTTCGCGGCGTCTAGAGGGCCAACGCTCCGTCGCAACAGGAGTTCCTTGAACCGACGGCCTATTGCGGTTGCTCGTCCTGATAGATTTCCAGGGTGTCTTCCGGCAGGAGCGGGAGCAAGCCGCTCGGGGCCCCTTCCGAGCCGGACGGCTTGGTAGGCGGCAGCGGCGTCGGCCGGTCGCCGGTCGCGAGCGGCGCATCCGACAGCAGGGGAAGTTCCTCCGGCTCCGGCGGTGGCTCGCCTTCGACGACGGGCTCAAGCACGCCATAGGCCTCGAGCAACGCGGCATCGAGGTCCTGCAGGAACCGGCGCAGCCGGCGAGCGTTGGTGCCGAGATCATGGACCCCGCTGCGGGAGGCCGAGCGCAGATCCAGCCGGGCTCCGAACGGATCAGGCAGGATCCGGACGACGACGTCGTCACGAAAACCGAACAGCAGCGTCCTGGCCTCCGCCTGAAGCTGCACCGGATCCTCCGGCAGTCCTGCCGGGGTCGCTCCGATCAGCCGCCAGCCCGACCGCTCGATGACGCGGATCGCGGCCTCGCCGAGTTCGGCCGGCGTCACGCGGAAGCGGCGTGACACAAGGTCCGGAAAGGCCTCGCGCTGGAGCTGCCAATGGGCGGTGTCTTCTGCGGTGGCGGCGCCGGGCTGACCCAAGATCGGCGGCGGATTGTCGGTGTCGGTGCTGACGTCGGCCAGGCGCGGATAGGCGACAACGCCCGCCAGAGCGAAGCCGGCCGGGATCAGGGCGATCGCGCCATAGACGAAGCTCCAGAACGCCTGACCCCAGCCGGTGCCGCCGCGTTCCCACAGCGTTACGGCTGCGTAGATCGCGCCGCCAACCGCCCAGGCACCGAGCAGGAAGCCAAAGGCGATCAGCGGGTAGAGCTCGGTCGTCGAGATCAGCCCGGCATGATGGGCGAGCGCCGCCACCACGAGCACCGGCGCGGCGAAGAGGCCCGCCGGAAGGCTGAGGCGGGCGGCAAGCGAGCGCCGGATCGGCCGAACGGTCAGCATGGCCGCCATCCAGGCCAGCGGCGACCCGCAGTCGGCGCAGTCATGTTGTCGGCCTTGCGCATTCGGCTGCATCCCCCTGGAGCCACCTTCGACCTAACACGCGCCGAGGCCGGCGGGAAGCCGTGCGATCATGCGGATCTGGCGCAGGCGTCGGGAAAGGAATAGTCGGCGAACTGCGCCCTCAGTGCCGTCTTCTTGATCTTGCCGGTCGCGGTGTGAGGGATCTCGTCGATGAAGGCAACGTCGTCTGGCAGCCACCACTTGGCGGTCTTGCCTTCCATGAAGCCGAGAATATCCTCGCGCGTCGGCGTGCGGCCTTCCTTCGGCACCACGACGAGCAAGGGCCGCTCGTCCCACTTCGGATGGCGGATGCCGATCACCGCCGCCTCGGCGACGTCCGGATGGCCGATGGCAAGGTTCTCCAGGTCAATTGACGAGATCCACTCGCCGCCGGATTTGATGACGTCCTTCGCCCGGTCGGTAATCTGCATATAGCCGTTGGCGTCGATATGGGCGACGTCGCCGGTGTCGAAATAGCCCTCCTCGTCGAGGATCTCGCCGCCGTCGCCCTTGAAATAGGCCCTGGCGACAGCCGGGCCGCGGACCTTGAGCCGTCCGAACGTGCGGCCGTCCCAGGCACGCCGCACGCCGTCGTCGTCGGTGATCTTCATCTCGATGGTGAAGGGGGCGTGTCCCTGCTTCTCCTGCACGTCGAGCCTGGCGCTGCCGGACAGGCCGGCAACCTCCGGCTTCAGCGAGCATACGGTGCCGAGCGGGCTCATCTCGGTCATGCCCCAGGCGTGCATGACGCGAACGTCGTACCTGGACTCGAAACTTTCGGTCATGGCCCGCGGGCAGGCCGAGCCGCCAATCACGACGCGCTCGAGGTGGGGGAGATCCTTGCCTGTCTTGCCGAGGTACTGCAGCAGCATGAGCCAGACGGTCGGAACGGCGGCGGTCAGGGTCACGCGTTCGGCGTCAAGCAGCTCCCAGATCGCTTCGCCATCCATCCGCGGTCCGGGCAGGATCAGGGCCGCCCCCACCATCGGTGCGGAGAGCGGCAGCGACCAGCCGTTGGCATGGAACAGCGGCACGACCGGCATGACACGGTCGGCGGAACGCACCCCCAGCATATCGGGCATTGCCGCCGTCAGGGCGTGCAGCACATTCGACCGGTGCGAATAGACGACGCCCTTGGGATTGCCGGTGGTGCCGGAGGTGTAGCACATGCCGGCCGCAGCGGTTTCGTCGACCGGGGCCCAGGCAAAATCGCCATCAACCTCCGCGATCCAGCCTTCGTAGGGCACCACAGGCAGGGACGTCTCCGGCATGTGTCCGGAATCGGTCAGGACCACCACCAGTTCCACCGTCTCAAGTTCGGGCCAGATCTTCTCCAGGAGCGGGACGAAGGTCAGGTCGACCAGCACGATCCTGTCCTCGGCATGGTTCATGATCCAGGCGATCTGGTCGTGAAACAGCCTCGGGTTGACGGTGTGGTAGACCGCTCCGGCGCCCATGACGCCGTACCAGGCCTCCAGATGGCGCCACGTGTTCCAGGCGAGCGTTGCCACCCGGTCGCCTTCGCGGATGCCATAGGCGGCGAGTCGCTGCGCCAGGCGCAGGGCGCGGGCGCGTACCTCCGCATAGGTGGTGCGATGGATCGGGCCTTCCACCGACCGTGACACCACCTCGCGGTGCGGATGGTTGATGGCAGCGTAATCGAGAAGCTTGCTGCAGACGAGCGGCCAGTCCTGCATCAGGCCCGGCAACACGGGGGTGGGCATTGGCGGTTCCTCCGGAAGCGGCACCGTTGTCGCCAAGGCACCGGTGCCTTGTATTTGGCCCGATTGTTGGCGGTCATGACGGCGTTTGTCCAGCGCCGCGCCGGGAGCGGGGCGCCAATCCTCCGTCCTCCGCTCCGGTGAGCGCAGCGGTTGCTGTCCTCGCGTCCGCGATGATGATCCGGCGCACGAGGGCGGCGATGGATCTCCTGCCGGTTTCGACCGGGCTCGGCGCTCTTGCCTCGAGGAGCATTCCGGGCCGTGGGCGTATCACCAGATCCGGGTCCCAGCACATCAATCCGGGCGCAAGCCGGCTCCTTATGCCACGCCCCCCAACGCGCACGATTCGGAGGATTATCTGTCACGGGCCGACCGGCATGGGGGCGCTTCGACTTCCATGTCGGGTAGTGGGAGCTGGACGCAGGCTCTGCAAGATCCTGCACTGACGGTGTCCGGACTTTTCTCCTTCACTGCGAACGGTTTCCCTTTCCTTGACAGAATGACTGCGTTATCCCGCCCGGACGGCAAGGCGCCGCGCGCCTGCTTGAAAAACAAGAGGGCTGATCCAACGCCCGTCGCTACGGGCAGCCCGGCTGAAATGGGGCGGCGAGGAGCAACGGGACCGAATTGAAGGGGAGGGGTGGATCATGGCGACAATCGCACTGATCATCCGGCTTATCGGCGGCTTGAACCGTCTGATCGGCAATATTTTCTCATGGCTCGCACCGGCAATCGTGGTGGTGTGCTTCACGGTCGTGGTGCAACGGTATCTGTTTTCGACCACAACGCTATGGATGCAGGATCTGTATGTCTGGCTGAACGGGGCAATGTTCACGGCGGTCGCGGGTTTTGCGCTGCTGCGCAACGATCACGTCCGGGTCGACATCTTCTACCGTCCGGCCTCGCTTCGGGCCAAGGCGATCATTGATTTCGTCGGTGTTCTCGTCTTCCTGCTTCCCTTCTGCTGGGTGGTCTATGTCTATGGCATGCCCTTCGTGCAGCGGTCGTGGCGGATTTATGAGCCCTCGGCCAATGTCGGCGGAATGCCCGGCCTGTTCATCCTGAAGACCTTCATCATCGGCTTTGCGGCATTGCTGGCGCTGCAGGGCATAGCCATGATGCTTCGCTCGGTGCTCGTCCTGGCGGGGCAGGAAGATCGGCTGCCCGCCGATCTCCGCTATCAGCAGGACGGGAGCGCACATTGATGGATCCGGTCTTCATCGGCGAGTTGCTCGCCGGCCTCATGTTCTTCGGCATCATCGGCCTTCTGATGCTGGGGTTTCCGGTTGCCTTCACGCTCGCCGGCGTTTCGTTGCTGTTCGGTGTCGCCGGCTACTGGTTCGGCGTCTTCAACTTCTCGAACCTGGGGTCGCTGCCGCCGCGTTACATTGGCTTCATGACCAACGAAGTGCTGGTCGCCGTGCCGCTCTTCATCTTCATGGGCGTGGTGCTGGAACGGTCGAAGATCGCCGAGCAACTCCTGCTCACCATGGGCAAGCTGTTCGGCGAGCTGCGTGGTGGGCTCGGAATGTCCGTCATCGTGGTTGGCGCGCTGCTTGCCGCCTCCACTGGCGTTGTCGGCGCCACCGTGGTGACGATGGGTCTCATCTCGCTGCCTGCCATGCTGCGGGCCGGCTACGATCCGAAGCTGGCATCGGGCGTCATCTGTGCGTCGGGCACGCTGGGGCAGATCATTCCGCCGTCCACCGTGCTCATCTTCATGGGCGACATGCTGGCCGGCATCAATGCACAGGTGCAGATGGCCAAGGGCAACTTCGCCCCCTCTCCCGTATCGGTCGGCGACCTGTTCGCCGGAGCCATCTTTCCCGGGCTGCTGCTCGTCACACTGTATCTGCTCTGGGTAGCCTTCAAGGCGATTACGGCGCCGGAAAGCTGCCCCGCCACCCCGGTGCCGGCAGAAGAGAAAAAGGATCTGTTCAAGGAGGTCCTGGTCGCGCTGGTGCCGCCGCTTCTGCTGATCGTGGCAGTGCTCGGTTCGATCCTGGGCGGCATCGCGACCGCGACGGAAGCGGCTTCGGTCGGGGCGGTCGGCGCGATGATCTTGGCCGCGGCCCGATGGCGGCTGTCCCTCCGCGTGCTGCGGGAGGCCGCGATCTCCACGGCGACAATCACCTCCATGGTGTTCATCATCCTCTTCGGCGCTTCGGTTTTCTCGATCGTGTTCCGCCTGATGGGTGGTGACAATCTCGTGCACGAGTTCCTGACGGCCCTGCCTGGCGGCGCGCTGATGGCCGTAGCCGTGGTCATGTTCATCATGTTCCTGCTCGGCTTCATCCTGGATACGTTCGAGATCATCTTCATCGTCATCCCGATCACCGCGCCGATCCTGTTGAATCTTGGGATCGATCCGCTTTGGCTGGGCGTGCTGGTGGGCGTGAACCTGCAGACGAGCTTCCTGACGCCTCCTTTCGGCTTCTCGCTGTTCTACCTGCGAGGCGTCGCACCGGGGCACGTCAGCACCGGCATGATCTACAGGGGCGTCATCCCTTTCGTCTTCCTTCAGATCACGGCCATGGCGATCATGTTCGCCTTCCCCGAAATCGTCACCTGGCTGCCACGGTGGCTTTACAGCTGAGGTGGCACGGGCCCTGCCGGTGTTTCAGGACATGCAGGGAGCGCCCCGCCAGAGCAGCCCGCGTCCCACCAGCCGCGGGCAGTCGCCCCGACGCTGCGGAACCGGTCAGCTTCTGGACGTTCAAACGACTGCGGTCGGACGTCCAGTCGTCTAGTTCCGGCCAAATCTGGGCGAAGGTTCTGCCGGCGTATCCGTCAAACGAAAAGGCCCGGGATCGCTCCCGGGCCTTTCTGTTTTTAGCGGGTTGCCGCGATCAGAGATGGAAGTACTGCTCGCGAGCCCGGATGAACGGCGAGTCGGTGCCTTCCGTCTTCTGACGCAGGATGTTCAGCGCAGAGGCGAAGCTCTCCGCAGTCTTCTTGGTCAGCGCGTCGCTGGAGTCAAGCAATTCGAGCACGATCTCCTTGGCGGCATCAGCGCCTGCCTTCAGGATTTCCTCGGGGAACTGCCGGACCTGGACACCGTGATCATTGACCAGGGTCTGCAGAGCGCGCGGATCGTTGGCGGCAAAGTCGGCCGCTACGGCGTCGTACTCCGCCTGGCAGACGTCGCGGATGATCGCCTGAAGATCGGTCGGCAGCTCCTGATACTTCGACTTGCTGACCACCAACTCGGTCGCGAGGCCCGGCTCGATGAAGCTCGGGAAGTAATAGTTCTTGGCGATCTGATAGAAGCCCAGAGCCAGGTCGTTGTACGGACCGACGAACTCGGCCGCATCGAGCGTACCGGACTGAAGCGCCTGGAAAATCTCGCCGGCAGCAAGGTTGGTCACCGAGGCGCCCAGCTTCTGCCAGACCTGCCCGCCGAGGCCGGGCGTGCGGAAGCGCAGGCCCTGCACCGAGGAGACGCCCGTCAGTTCGTTGCGGAACCAGCCGCCCGCCTGCGTGCCGGTATCACCGGACAGGAACCCCTGCACGCCGAACTGGTCGTAGATCTCGTCCCAGATCTCCTGGCCGCCGAGAT
>CAYXAA010000043.1:0-32125 GCA_964462985.1 uncultured Hyphomicrobiales bacterium
AGGCGATCAACGCCTTCACCAACCCGACGACCAACTCCTACAAGCGTCTGGTCCCCGGTTACGAGGCCCCGGTTCTGCTCGCCTATTCCTCGCGCAACCGCTCAGCCTCCTGCCGAATCCCCTTCACTGCATCGCCGAAGGCCAAGCGCATCGAGGTCCGCTTCCCCGATCCCTCCGCCAACCCGTATCTCGCCTTCACCGCGATGCTGATGGCCGGGCTCGACGGCATCAAGAACAAGATCCATCCTGGCGACGCGATGGACAAGAATCTCTACGACCTGCCACCGGAGGAACTGAAGGACATCCCGACCGTGAGCGGCTCACTGCGCGAGGCGCTGGAGTCGCTGGATGCCGACCGCGCCTTCCTCAAGGCCGGTGGCGTGATGGACGACGACCAGATCGACGCCTACATCGAGCTGAAGATGGAAGAAAACATGCGGTACGAGATGACGCCGCACCCGATCGAGTACGACATGTACTACTCGGTCTAACCGATCGATCTGCCGGCGGTCGGATGGACCGCCGGACCGGAAGGAAGCCCCGTCATCGCACGATGGCGGGGCTTTTCATCTCTGGCGCTTCCTGGCAGGCATCCAGCCGCCTTCCCCGACGACGTCACGACATATCCTGACCGGCATCGCCAGCAGGCTTCTTGCGCGGCCGGCCCCTGCGGCTCGGGCGTAGCAACTGTCTGACTTCGTCGATCGCGGGGTCGGACTCGAACGGGAATGGACCGATCTGCTGTAGCCTGGCCTCCAGTTCGCCCAGAAGTTCCTGCAGCAGCGCAAGGCGCTCAGGTCCGAATGCAGCCGTGATCTCGGCGTAAATCCGCTCCGAATGCGGTCCGGCGACCTCGATCAGCTTCGCTCCGGTCGGGCTGATGGAGACAAGGCTCCGGCGCAGATCCTTAGGGTCGGAGCGGCGTTTGATCAGCCCACGGGCTTCCAGATCCTGCAGAATGCGCGACAACGACGGCGCCAGCAGAAACGTCGCCTTTGCCAGTTCGCTCATCTCGATTTCGTAGACGCTGGTCAGCGCCCGCAGGACACGCCATTGCTGCTCGGTAATGTCATATTGCCGCAGGCTGGCTCGAAAATGCTGCATCACGGCTTCGCGGGCGCGAAGCAGGGACATCGGCAGCGATTTCGAGAATTCTCTCAGCCGGACGCGTGTGCCGCTCTTGATGTCCCCACTCTGATCGAACGGCATCCGCTCCCCTTCTCCTCGCCCTCACTTGGAAAGGCTTTTCATGGCGGCATCGGCCAACGTACGCAACGGATCGACCGCTTTCGTCAACTTCAACACTCTCCTACGCACCATGGCAAGCGGGCCTGCAGCAAGGAGATAGAACCTCGCGGACGATTCGCCGGAGCCGAGCTGCTTCCGAAGCAGATGCAGTCCAGTCCGCTGCCGCTCTCCGCCAGGAGCCGTCTTTCGAGCAGAACCGTCCATCAGGCCCTTGAACATGCTGGCAGCTCCGCATGGCGCCATGCACGCAAGCGTCCCGGCGCACGATTGCCGAACCGATTTTGCCGTGAAATCGGTGGCCGGTTCCGCTATAGACCGTGCCGTTCCGCGGCGCGGCCGCGCCCATCTTTTTGCACACGGAAGACCCGCGTCATGACCGAGTTCAAGTCTGACTTCCTCAAGATTCTGGACGAACGAGGCTTCATCCATCAGGTCTCGGATCCCGCCGGGCTCGACGCATTGTGTGCCAAGGAGGCCGTTACGGCCTATATCGGCTTCGACTGCACGGCACCGAGCCTTCACGTAGGCTCCCTCGTCCAGATCATGATGCTCTATTGGCTTCAGCAGACAGGTCACCGGCCGATCGCGCTGATGGGTGGCGGCACCACCCGCGTCGGTGATCCATCGGGACGCGACGAAAGCCGCCAGTTGCTCACCCCTGAGGCAATCGAGTTCAACAAGGCAGGCATACGCAAGGTGTTCGAGCGCCTCTTGACGTTCGGCGACGGCGCCTCCGACGCCATCATGATGGACAACGCCGACTGGCTATTGAAACTGAACTACGTCGATTTCCTGCGCGACGTCGGCCGGTATTTCTCGGTCAACCAGATGATCCAGCGCGATTCGGTTCGGCTGCGCCTGGAACGCGAGCAACATCTGTCCTTCCTCGAATTCAACTACATGCTGCTGCAGGGCTACGACTATCTGGAGATCTATCGCCGCACCGGTTGCCGTCTGCAGATGGGCGGCTCGGACCAGTGGGGCAACATTCTTTCCGGCGTTGATCTGATCCGGCGCATCGAGGGCGTCGACACCTATGCACTCACCTCGCCGCTCCTGACCACCGCTTCGGGTGCCAAGATGGGCAAGACCGCGGCAGGCGCCGTCTGGCTCAATGAAGATCAACTGTCGAGCTACGAGTATTGGCAATACTGGCGCAACACTGAAGATGCGGACGTCCCGCGCTTTCTCAAGCTGTTCACCACCCTCCCCATGGATGAGATTGCCCGGCTCTCTGCCCTTGGCGGGGCGGAGATCAACGAGGCCAAGAAGGTGCTCGCCACCGAGGCGACCGCGCTAGTCCACGGTCGCGTGGCTGCCGAAGCCGCCGCTGAAACGGCACGCAAGGCCTTCGAGGAAGGGACCGTGACGGCCGGACTGCCGACGGTGGAAATTCCGCGCGCGGACCTCGAGGGCGGTCTCGGGATGCTGAGCGCATTCGTGACCGCCGGCCTGTGCGCCTCGAATGGCGAAGCCCGCCGCAACGTTGGCGGCGGTGCGCTGCGGATCAACGATGCCGTGGAAGGCGACGATAGGCGTGTCCTGACCCCGGCCGACCTTACCGACGCCGGCGTGATCAAACTTTCCCTCGGCCGCAAGCGCCACGTGCTGCTGCGCCCCGTTTGACGTCGAGAGACCTCAGCCAAACTCTTCCGCGAGCGGTTCGGCTGCCAGGCCGGTCAGCGGTACTCGAACATCTTGCGGAACAAGCCTGGCGCGATCGCGGACATCGGGTTGACCGACAGAACGGGAGCGGTCAGGGTGCCCGACAGTCGGTAGGTGACGCCGATCAGTCCCTCGTCGGTGCCACCGCCCAGGGCAAAGCCGAGCACCGGTATCTTCGCGAAAAGATTGTTCAGCGCGTACATCGGCACGAACGTGCCCGTCATATCGAGCGTCTGCGACGCCAGATCAGCCGTGCCGGAGATCGTGCCGCCGATGCTCGGTCCGGTCAGCGTTCCCTCGGTCACGGTCAGCACATCGCCGCGGCGCGTGAATTGCACTTCCATTGTCTGGAACGATGCTTCGCCGCGGCGAGCCGCCCCGTTGGCAAGCAGCGGTCCGCCCTCCCGATCGCCAGCGCGACGCATGTTTGTCAGCTGCTTGATCGCCGGGTCGCCGGTCAGCGAAAGATTGGTGATCGTTGCCCGTCCGGACCAGTTCTGGTTGGTAGGCATGGCAACGGACAGGCGGCCGGTGCCACCGCGCATCCGCTTGTAGAGGTCGAGAAACCGCAGCGCCTCGCCGGTATCGCCAAAGCTTCCGGTCAAAGACTGACCGCTGCGGTCGGTCTGAAGCGCAATATCGAATGCGTTGCGCCCGCCGGTCGCCCCCGTCAACGCAAGCGATCTCAGCCGGCCGCCGGTCCGCTTCAGGTCAAGCTTCACTCCCGTCGCCGTGACACCGTTGAATCCGAGCACCCGGTCCAGCGCGGCACTGACGTCGATCGTCTGCGTGTTCTCCTTGCCTCCCCCGGTTTTTTCCCTGAACTGGGCAATCAGGCCGCGGGCGTCGAACTGCTCGCCGCGAAGAAGAACCGTCAGGCGGTTCTGCCTGTCCTTCTCGACTTTGAGACTCGCCGAGTCGCTCGGCCGCAACCGAAACGTCGGGAACGACGCCTCGACCAAGTCTCCTTTCGCGTCCAGTACGACTTCGCCACGAATCTCGGTGCCCTCCGAGGTCAGGACGAGGTTCTTTAGCTGCCGTCCCCTCTCAGAGCTGATCATGGTGAAGCGCGCCTGCGCAGACGCGCCAGCCGCCTTCCTCCAGCCGATCTCGGCAAGATTGATCCGCGCCCGCGTGAGATCGATGCGATAGTCCTGGCCTTCCGGCGAATCGTCGATTGCGAGGGTGAGCGGGCCATCGATGTTCGATGTCAGATCAATACCGCGCGCCGCCAGTTGCTCTGCAGTGACCTCGAGGACAATGTCCTGCTTTGCCGTCACGCCGCCCGCTCCCCCGACTTCTGCAAGCGGGACCACAAGATCGAGGTCGGCGGTGAGCCCGTCCAGCCGTCCCTTGCCCTGCAGCGCGAATTGTTGCGGATCCGCCTGGAAAGTCAGATTGCCGTTCTCGATCTTGTTGCCCCGGATCGGCTTGGAGTTCGCAAAGTCCGAAAGGGTTCCCGACACTCGCCACTGAATGTCCCCGATGGTCAGCGCTCGCCTCAATGGCATGGTCACGTCGACAGTCATTCTCCCCGTGCCGGAGAGATCCGACGGGGCGATCTCGTAACGTGAAAGCGCGCCGATCGGCTTGCTGTCGAGCACGCTTCCCAGCGACGGCGCGTCGCCTTCGAGGTTGACGGTCAGCTCACCGATCTTGCCCTCGGCCTGCTTGAGATTGGGAATGCGGAATGTCGCATCGGGAACCGTGACGGTGCCGTGCCCCGTCGCCAGCGCTTCGCCGTCACGGGCCTCGACAATCAGGATCTCGTCGGCCACTGCAATGGTGCCGTCCAGGCCCTGGACCACAGGCAGCGTGCCGATGGTCTTCAGGGCGACATCGGAAGCCAGTATCTGCACACTGAGGTCGTTGCCGCTCCAACCCGGTTCGGGATCGCTGTTGTTGAACGCGGCTGGCTGCAACGAAATATCGGCCCGGGCACTATCGATCCGGCCCTCGATGACATGCTCGATGAACCATTCCCGGGCTGGCGGTGTGACAGTGATCGGCCACAGCCGCTTGGCCGTTGCCACCGGCATGGGACCACTCTCGAGCGCCAGAGCGAGGTACGGGCCGTCTGCAGAAAACTCAACGGAGCCGGCACCATCGATCTGCGCCGTCCCGGTCCGCAACGTCAGACGGTCCACGTTAAGTAGCCTCGACGTCAGATCGAAGCTCCCGACAACCTGGACTACATCGATCAGGAGCGGAGAGCCGGGAACATCGCGCGGGCTGAGTTGAGCGTTGTCCGACATGATCTCGTAGGACCATACGCCTGCCGAGGTCGTCGGGGGCGTAATCCTGCCCTCGAGCGGGATGATGGTGTCGGCAAGGACATAGCGCGACGGCCCCAGCCGTATCACTGGCGAACCCGCCTGCCAGGCGAGCCGAACATCGATGGCATCAAAACTGACGGGCGTCTTGCCCGTGTTGATCCAGCCCGCAGAAACCGCAATTGATAGATCCGCGTTGGCAAAAGCGCCGTCAGTGTCGAAGGTGGCATCGAATCGCGACGACATCGGAATCCCAAGACCCCGACCGGGCACCAGTTCTGCGTCGACCGGCATGAACTCGCCGATGGTGACGTCGCGCGCCGAGAACGAGATCTGAGGCGTCCCGGTCCCTGGGTCCAAACTTCGCGAAAACGCAGCCCGCCAACGGCCGACACGTCCTGAGACGGCGGCCTCGGCCGTGAGCGCACCAGCGTCCTCGGGTCTTACGGTCAAGTCGATACCCGAAAATCGCCGTTCGGTCCGGCCCTCCACCAAAATCTCGCCGGCCGTGATTGTGACGCTTTCCACACCCCGACGGTCCATTTCATCGGCAGCACGTGCGGCAATCCGGTCGATGGTCTCGGTCAGGTCCTTCATGTCGGGAATCTGCCGCGGCCGGTCATCGACGGCGATGGTGAGACTTGGCTGCTGCAGTCTCACATTGCGTATGTCGAGGCGGCCGGCCAGAATCGAGCGGAGAACGACATCGGCTTCCAGGCGCGGCAGGACAGCCGACCGTACCCTCTCACCCGGAGGCTCTGCGACCGCGTTCTCGATCGCCACGACTGCCCCGCCGCCGGTCAGGTCAATCGTCGCCCGTTCGATCGTCAGCGGCACGCCAACCTTCTCGGCCTCGGCCTCGATGAGCCGCGCAAGCGGTGAAACGGGAATCGGCCCGGCGAGAATCCTCCAGCCGATCAGTCCCACAGCGACGGCGAAAAGGACGAGCGCAACTGGCAGGAAACGCGGCCTGCGAGGGCGATGCAGCGATTCCCGCAGCGGCCTGTCCCGCCGTAGCAGCCTCTTAATCAGAATGCCATTCCTTCCCAGTTCCAAGTCCATGAGCCGTCGACTCGACGGCCTGCCGGACAGCGCGACAGCGCTTCAAGCCGGGCCAGATCACAAAACGCGATTCGCTCGAAAAACCGAAACACGATGCGATACCGTTGCCGCTCGATTTGGAAGTCGGCGGATGTCCATCGATACTTCGATCAAGCATCCGGCACTCACCAAAACCTGGTTTCCGCACCATAGCGCCTGACCCGGCCGCGCCATTGCGTCGGATTTCAGCCCGTCCTGCTTATGCCTGCGGATCCAACGCCACCGTGATCCCCATTCCGAGAACGGGCCGGTTCCGATAGAACGCAGATCGATCCGATGTCGGAAGCAGCCCCGCTTCACGTGCCGGCAGACACGTCGTTGAACGTGTCGGCAGGGCGCATCTGTCGGACGCTCCTGTGTCGAAAGGAAGGCAAAGAATGCCCCAACTGAGCGAAGGCGACATGGCTCCCGAATTCACCTTGCCGACCACAGACGGTGGCCGGATTTCCCTGACGGATCTGCGCGGTGGGCCGGCCGTGATCTATTTCTATCCGAAGGACGACACGCCCGGCTGCACGGCGCAGGCGACCTCCTTTTCCCTGCTGATGCCGGAATTCGAGCGTATCGGAGTGCGGGTGGTCGGCATTTCGCCGGACAGCGTACGCAAGCACGGACGCTTTTCGGCCAAGCATGGCCTCACTGTCACGCTCGGCTCCGACACCGATGCTGCGGCAGCTCAAGCCTACGGAGTCTGGGCGGAGAAGTCGATGTTCGGGCGCAAGTACATGGGAATCGAACGCACCACGTTTCTTCTCGATGGCACTGGTCGGATCGTCCGGATCTGGCGCAAGGTGAAAGTGCGCGGCCACGCCGAGGAGGTCCTGACCGCAGCAAAGGAATTGTGAGGCTTCAAGTGGCTCTCGGCTTTTCCCGCAATTCGTCCGAAGCCCTCCGCCCGGCGTCCCTCGCCAGTGGGGCCCGTGCCGTCGTCGCGGCACCGGCGACGGAGGACAAGGTCCAATTCGCCCACGCCACCGCACGCGCGTGGTTTGCCCGCAGCATGTCGATCCACCGTCACAGCGCGGAGCCGGCAATGCCGGACCGGCCTGGCCGGCCCAAAAAGCCGGAACTCCTGCCGCCGCGTGACATGCCGAAACGGGCGATGGGGGGAGAAGCCGGCCGGATCGCACTGATCCATTCGCTGGCACACATCGAGCTGAATGCGGTCGACCTGACCTGGGACCTGGTCGGCCGCTTTGCCCATGTTCCCATGCCGCGCTCCTTCTTCGACGACTGGGTCACGGTCGGGCTCGAGGAAGCAAAGCATTTCTCCCTGCTGGCACAGCGGCTTTCCGACCTCGGGGCGGCCTATGGCGACCTGCCGGCGCACGACGGATTGTGGCAGGCAGCGCAGGCCACCGGTCACGATCTCGCGGCCCGCCTCGCCGTGATCCCGCTCGTGCTCGAGGCCCGCGGCCTCGACATCACCCCGCCGATGATCGAGAAGGCCGAACGGATCGGCGACACTGCGACCGCATCGATCCTTCGCATCATCTATCGCGATGAAAAGCGACACGTCGCCTTTGGCGCCAAGTGGTTCCGCTATCTCTGCGACCGCGGCGGCATCGATCCGGAGCGCCGGTTCCAGGATCTTGTCCGGCGGCATTTCAAGGGCGGGCTGAAGCCTCCCTTCAACGATCGCGCCCGCTCGGAGGCCGGCTTGACCCCGGGCTTCTACCGCCCCCTCGTCCGCCTTGTCGGATAGAACCTAGAGCGCACGTACCCGCAGTGCCGCCGTTTGCATTTTGTCAAACACGGCGATTTCGTGTCAGTGTTTGTTAACCTTACTCAATTCTAATCGGACCCATATCGAGGCGTCGTCCGCAGGACGCGGACGCTAGGAATTGGGTTCCGATGTCTGACAATCTGGCCAGAAAAGCCGAGTCGTTCGGAAAGCGCAGCGAGCCGCGCCGGGTCATCATCGCCCGAGGGGATCGGGTCAGTTCCTTCACCATCTCGCCCTGGGTCATGGGTTTGGCGACCGGTGTCGGACTGCTCTTTGCGGTCTGCTACATCGGAGCGACCGCCTATCTGGTCCTGCGGGATGACCTGATCCGCGCCTCGGCCGAGCGCGAGGCGCAGCTTCAACTCAATTACGAAGATCGGATCGCCAGCCTGCGAGCGCAGATCGACCGGCTCACCAGCCGCGGCCTGCTCGACCGCCGCACGATCGAGGAGAAGGTAGAAGACCTGATGGCGCGCCAGCAGGGTCTCGACGAGATCCATGCGCGGGTGGCCGGGCTGATCGAGAAGGCAGCCGCGACCGGCATCCGTGTCGCTGTCGGCGGGCCCTTGCCGGAGGCAAAGCCCGAACTGCCCGAACTGGCCTTCATTGACGACAACGCCGAGCCGGCGGGCGGAATCGGCGGTACGCCGGAGCCGATCGAGCTGGCGCCGGCGCTCGGTTTGCGGGGCACCAAGCCCGCGCCAGCGGCGGATGTCGAGGGTATCGAGGATGGCCCCGTGCCTCATGACGACGAGCAGGCGGCCGTCGACGACTTTGGCGATACGAACCTGTTCGCGTCCGTCGCGACTTCGCTCGAAGAGATGAACGCGGCGGCCTTTACCGCGCTCGATGTCATCGCGGTCTCCGCCGAAAAAGACATCAAGACAATCAAAACCGTTGCCCGGGACCTCGGCCTGCGTCTGGCGGCAGCAGGCAAGGCCGGTGATGTCACCGCCGCCGGCGGCCCCTTCATTCCGATCGCCGACGGCTTCGACGCGCGCTACGCCCGCGCCGAGCGGGCCCTTGCCGAGCTTGCCAGCCTGAAGACCGCGGCGGCAGAGATCCCTCTCGCCCGGCCAATCTCCAGCGCCGGAGTGTCATCGTCGTATGGACCGCGTCTCGACCCCTTTCTCGGCCGCCTCGCGATGCACACGGGTATCGATTTCCGCGCACCGCGCGGCACGAAGGTTCGAGCCACGGCGCCGGGCACAGTGGTCACGGCCGGCCGCAACGGCGGCTACGGCCTGATGGTCGAAATTCGTCATTCAAGCGGATTGTCGACTCGCTATGGCCATCTCAGCCGGGTTCTGGTCAGCGAAGGCGACGTGGTGGAGCGCGGCGACCTGATCGGCCTCGTGGGCTCGACTGGCCGCTCGACCGGCCCTCACCTGCATTACGAAGTGCGGACGCCCGAGCGGCCGCTCAACCCGGCCAAGTTCGTCGAAGCCGGCACCACCCTGAAGCCGATCATCGGACGCTAGACGATTGCGGCGGCGCAGGCAGCGGCGCCGTCCGGCTCAGTCGACGTCTGCGACCTCCGCTGGCCCGCCTCCGAACACGCGCTGTGCCAGAGCGGCCTCCATGAAACCGTCGAGATCGCCATTGAGCACGTCCTGCGGACTGGTGCTCTCCACGCCGGTACGCAGGTCTTTCACCAGCTGATACGGCTGCAGCACGTAGGAGCGGATCTGATGTCCCCAGCCGATCGAGGTCTTTGAGGCGGCTTCGGCATTGGCCTGCTCCTCGCGCTTCTGCAGTTCCAGCTCGTAGAGGCGGGCCTTGAGCATCGACCACGCGGTCGCGCGGTTCTTGTGCTGCGAGCGCTCGCTCTGGCACTGCACCACGATTCCGCTCGGCAGGTGCGTGATGCGCACGGCCGAATCCGTCGTGTTGACGTGCTGACCGCCGGCCCCCGACGCCCGGTAGGTGTCCACCCGGCAGTCGCTTTCGTTGACCTCGATCTCGATCGAGTCGTCGATCACCGGATAGATCCACACGGAGGCGAAGCTGGTGTGCCGCCGTGCCTGGCTGTCATAGGGAGAGATGCGCACGAGCCGATGAACGCCCGACTCGGTCTTGAGCCAGCCGTAGGCGTTCTCGCCCTTGATCAGCAAGGTCGCGGACTTGATGCCCGCCTCCTCGCCGTCGTGGACCTCGAGCAGCTCGACCTTGTATCCGCGCCGTTCCGCCCAGCGGGTGTACATGCGAAGGAGCATGTTCGCCCAATCCTGGCTCTCGGTGCCACCAGCTCCGGCGTTGATCTCGAGATAGGTGTCGTTGGCGTCTGCCTCGCCCGACAGAAGCGACGCCATCTGTCGTTCGCCGACCTCCGCCTTCAGCATTTTGAGGGCGCGCTCGGCCTCCGCGATCACCTCCTGGTCGCCCTCCATTTCGCCGAGCTCGATCAGCTCGAGATTATCGGAGAGATCCCGTTCGAGCTTGAGGACGCCGTTGATGCCATCGTCGAGCTGCTGGCGCTCGCGCATCAGCTTCTGCGCTCGCGCCGCGTCGTTCCACAGCGCCGGATCTTCGGAAAGTGCGTTCAGTTCATCCAGTCGGGTTCGGGCGACATCCCAGTCAAAGATGCCTCCTCAGCAGGCTTATGGCCTGCTTGATCTCGTCGACAACGGCCTCTGTTTCGGCGCGCATCGGTGCCTCTCGCTCATGAGTAGAATTTGCCAGCTGATCTGGTGCGCGAGCAGGACGGCTGCAAGCCGGTCGCTGCTGCGCGGCGGGCCGCGACCATAAGGGCCGCGCGCCCGCCTGTAAACCGCCGTGCGGAGGCGCCCGTCAGTAGAGACCGCCGGTCCCCGACATCACCGCCCGCCCCGCTTCGGGCGAGACGTTTCGCGGCACGCCGATCTCGTCCTGGAAGCCGATGATCGAGTACTCGTCAGGCGGCGCCGTGCCGGGCTTGAAGGCCTCGAGGATGGTCCCTGAGGCGCCGGCAGCCGCACGAAGACCGGTGCGCCGGTTGATCGGGATCAACTGCAGGCCCTTTGGCACACGGAACTCGACCGGCGGCTGGTCGGCAAGCGCAGCCTTCATGAAGTCGATAAAGATCGGCGCCGCGACCTGCCCGCCGGTGGCACCACGTCCCATCGGCTTTGGATTGTCGTAGCCGACGAACACGCCGACCGTCAGATCCGGAGTGAACCCGATGAACCAGGCGTCTTTCTCGTCGTTCGTTGTGCCGGTCTTGCCGGCGATCGGGCGCCCGACTTCCTTGACCTTGGTCGCAGTGCCGCGCTGCACGACGCCTTCCATCATCGAGGTGATCTGATAGGCGGTCATCGGGTCGAGCACCTGCTCGCGGTTGTCGATTAGCTCCGGTTCGTCCTGCCCGGTCCAAGCGCTGGCATTGCAGGCATCGCATATGCGCTGGTCATGCCGGTACACCGTCTTGCCGTAGCGATCCTGGATCCGGTCGATCAGGGTCGGCGTGATCTGACGCCCGCCGTTTGCGATCATGGCATAGGCTGTCACCAGGCGCAGAACCGTGGTCTCTCCCGCGCCAAGGGACATGGACAGCACGGGCAGCATGTTGTCGTAAATGCCGAACCGCTTGGCATATTCGGCGACCAGGGGCATTCCCATGTCCTGGGCAAGACGCACGGTCATAACGTTGCGCGACAGTTCGATGCCGGTGCGCAGCGTCGATGGTCCGTAGAACTTGCCACCATAGTTCTGGGGGCGCCAGACGGCCTGTCCCGGTCCCTGGCTGATCTCCAGCGGCGCATCCATGATCACGCTCGACGGCGTGTAGCCGTTGTCGAGCGCCGCCGCATAGAGGAATGGTTTGAACGACGAGCCTGGCTGACGATAGGCCTGGGTCGCGCGGTTGAACTCGCTCTGGGCGAAGCTGAAGCCGCCCGCCATCGCCAGCACGCGCCCGGTATAGGGATCCATGGCAACCAGTGCACCCGACACCTGTGGCACCTGGCGCAGCTTGTAGGTCACCTCGGCCGGGCCTTCATGCTTCTCCACATAGACCACGTCACCGGGCGAAAGCACATCAGACGGTGACCGCGGGCTGCGGCCCTTTATCCTCGCCCAGGTCATCTCCTCGAACGGGATGAAGCCCACCTCGCGCTCCGTCGAGAGGCTTCCATTGACGAGCCGCCCCGGCTGCAACCCGACCTCCGCCCCCTCGCTGGATACGGAAAGAACGACCGCGAGCCGCCACTCCGGTACGTCTGAGAGCGCCTCGATCTTGCCAAGTTCCGCCCCCCAGTCGCCTGCACCGAGGGAGATGGTGGCAACGGGTCCACGCCAGCCGCCACGGCGGTGGTCGAATTCGATCAGCCCGTCCATCAGGGCCTTGCGAGCAATGACCTGAAGTTTCGGATCGAGGGTGGAACGGACCGATAGGCCACCCGTGTAGAGGCCCTTCTCGCCGTACATGGCAGCAAGCGTCCGGCGAACTTCCTCGGAGAAATACTCGGACGCGAAGAGATGCGTCCCGCGGGAGCGCGGGGTGACGTTGAGCGGTTCCGCCTTGGCCGCAGCCGCCTCTTCCGTCGAGACGTAGCCGTTCTCGACCATGCGGTCGATGACCCAGTTGCGACGCTCGATCGCCCGCTCCGTATGTCGGAACGGATGGTAATTGTTCGGTGCCTTGGGCAAGGCCGCCAGATACGCGGCCTCGGACAGCGTCAATTCATGCACCGACTTGTCGAAGTAGAGCAGCGACGCCGCGGCAACACCGTAGGAGCCAAGCCCGAGATAGATCTCGTTCAGGTACAGCTCGAGGATCTCGTCCTTGGTGAAGGCCTGCTCGATGCGCAGCGACAACAGAGCTTCCTTCAGCTTGCGCTCGATCGACACCTCATTCGTCAGCAGGAAGTTCTTTGCGACCTGCTGCGTGATGGTCGACGCTCCCTCCGGCCGGCGCCCTGTGCCGTAGTTCTGGACAAACTTGATCGCCGCACGGGCGATGCCTTCAGGATCGACGCCGAAATGGTGATAGAAATTCTTGTCTTCGGCGGAGATGAACGCTTCCTTGACGAGGTCCGGAACAGCCTGGATCGGGAGGAACAGGCGCCGTTCGTGCGCGTATTCCGCCATCAGCTGTCCATCCGCCGCATGGACGCGCGTCATGACCGGAGGCTCGTAGTTCTTCAGTGCCGTGTAATCGGGAAGATCCTGGCCGACATGGTCAAGATACATCCAGGCACCGACCGCGACGATCAGGAAGAAGACGGCGCCGATACCGAACAGATAGCCAAAGAATTTGACCAGAAACTTCATTGAATTCGACTCGTTTTCCTTTTTCGGACACCGAATTCCCGGCCATCTGGCCTTCCGGGATCACGCTTCAACGATCGACGGTCAGGAGCATGCTGCAACAGATGCGATACCGGTCCGCTGCAGTCCAAGCCCCGGAATCATACCCCCGACGACGTATTCCGAACAGGGCCGACCCCCATTTTCAGTGCGCGATGTAACACGAATGCAGCCGAGTCTCCCGCATCAATTCCTTCGAACGCCAATATGGCGATGCTGAGGCATGTTTCAGGTCCCTCGTCGCATCGTGACCCGCCCCGCACCTGCCGCGGCCCTACGGGGTTGCGGGAACGCCACTGCGCTGGACGAACCGAGGCTCGAAAAACCTGTCAACGGCTTGTGCGATGGCTGTCGCCATGCGCTCGCGCCACTCCTCGCTGGTCAGGAGCTGTTCGTCGAGCTTGTTCGAAAGGTAGCCGAGTTCCACCAAAACCGACGGCATGTCGTGCGCCCTGAGCACACGGAAGCCGGCAGATCGCTGCGGGTTCTTGATCACCTTGCCAGCGCTCTTGAATTCATCGACCAGAGTGCGGGCGAAAAAGATCGAGAAATTCTTCGTTTCTCGTCGCGCCAAGTCGACCAGGATATCGGTGACGTCGTTCGGTTCGTCCTTGAGGTCGATGCCCGCAATCACGTCGGAGCGGTTCTCGCGTTCCGCAAGTGCCGCGGCGACGGCGTCCGACGCCCGTTCCGACAAAGTGTAGACGGAGGCACCCCGGACATCGTCCCGTCCGAGGCGGACCGAGTCGGCGTGAATCGAGATGAAAAGATCCGCCTTCAGGCCCCGCGCGACCTCGACACGTTCCCCGAGCGGGATGAAGGTATCGGTTTCGCGGGTGAGATGAATCTCGTAGCGCCCTTTTTCCAGCAGCTTCTTGCGCAGCAGGCTGGCGAAATCAAGCACAACGGCCTTTTCCAGTGCCCCGCTCACGCCGACTGCGCCGTTGTCGATCCCGCCGTGTCCGGGATCGAGCACGATCACGGGACGATTGGAGCGTCGCGTCGCGGTGGCCCTGTCCTCCTTGGGCTTTGCGGCGCGGGCAACCGACGGACGGACCGCACTGGCGAGAAACGCCTCGCGCGTCGTCTTGACCAAATCGAGGACAAGCCGGGCCGGCTGGTCCTCCACCGGCGGCAGCACGAAGGCCTTGTCGACCGAAACCGGACCGTCCGCGTCGAGGACGATGCGTGACTTGCCCGGAGCGAACAGGCCGAATCGCCAGGCGCTAACGAGACCCCGACCCGCCTGCCCCGCATCGGGCGGAATCTGAAACTGCGTCTCCGGCAGGTCGACGATTACGCGATAGGGATCGGCCAGCGTGGACAGAGCGAACTCGATGGGCGATGACAGATCCATGACGAATCGGGTGCGGATTTCATCGCCGGCAACCCTTGCGTCGCGGGCAACAGGCATATCCTCGGCATGAACGCCGATGGCGGCGAGCGCCACGACGATCCCAAGGAAGACGGCAGCGAGCCGCGAAAAGATGTCAGTTCGCCTCCACAACACGGGTCACTCTCTGCCGGGAGAAGGGTGCGCATCGACGATGCATCGGTCTCACATCAGATAGCCTCAAGCAAGTTAACCTTTTATTGACGATAACACGCGTGCGGAACGGCATGTGCGACATTGCTTGCTATCCGGCGCGCCCGCCCGTAAAAGGACCGTAACGGGTTTCGGTTTCAGGCATCGCCTGGGCTGGGAACGTCTGACGACTTGGGTCACTTCGAACCCGTCGTGCGTCCGTGGGACCGAGGAAATCTGATTCAGATGTCCGTTACCCGCCGGAGCGCGCGGACAACGGGCACAGTGCCGTCACCGGAAACGGCAGGACAAGCGGCACGACCTAGAGCGGCACTCTCCGATCCAGCCGGGATCGCGTAACGGGTTGCCGTGTCGTCGACCTTCCCGAAACCGAGATGCGTTCACCGGCGGGCCGCCCGCCCAAAGGCTGAAGTGTCTCCGGTCCAGATGGGCTTCGGCAAGATGCTCCGGCACGAGAATTGATCGGCGTTCGAATTCACTGACCATTTTTGGTTGTGGGTTCGCTGATCTAGAGCAACCTGTGTCCTAGCGGATGCAGAGAAATTGCTCTAGCCTTTGAAAACGATCGGCTTTTGGACTTGCAACCGGACGGGTTGAAAGTCGGCCGATCTGATGTCCGCCGAGACCGGCGGACGATCTTGGTATCGAGACGAACAGGCGTTGCCATGTGCAACAGCGCGAGGCTGACGACAGATGGAGCGAACCCGAGCGGCAGACCGGCCGCTGCGCTCCATTCGGCCGCCGCGCGCAACGCCTTCTTAAACACCCTTTCGACAAGCGAACAGCCGACCGGCGCGCCACTACCAAGGACCGTTCTGACAGGTTCCGTGGTCGCGACGTCGGTCGTGGAGATCCCCGTCAATGGCAAACAAGATGCTCATCGATGCCGCCCACCCGGAAGAGACCCGGGTCGTCGTGGTGCGCGGCAACCGAGTTGAAGAATTCGATTTCGAGGCCGCAAACCGCAAGCAACTGCGCGGCAACATCTATCTGGCAAAGGTCACACGCGTAGAGCCCTCGCTCCAGGCGGCCTTCGTCGAATATGGCGGCAACCGCCACGGCTTCCTGGCCTTCAACGAAATCCATCCCGATTACTATCAGATCCCCGTCGCGGACCGGCAGGCCCTGCTGGAAGAGGAGGAGCGCGAGGAACGCGCCGGCCGCCCTGATCGTGATTCCGACGACAATGGCGACGAAACCAACAGCGCCGAGACCGATGCGAAGGCTGATTCCGAGGACGGCGCCGAAGGCGACGATGAGGAGCACATCGAATCGGTCGGCGCCGAGGATGCCATGGAAGAAGTGCCGCAGCGCGCTTCGAAGCCGCGCCGGCAGTACAAGATCCAGGAGGTGATCAAGCGCCGCCAGGTCCTCCTCGTGCAGGTCGTCAAGGAGGAGCGCGGCAACAAGGGCGCGGCGCTCACCACCTACCTGTCGCTCGCCGGCCGCTATTCGGTGCTGATGCCCAACACCGGCCGCGGCGGGGGCATCTCGCGCAAGATCACCACCGTTGCCGATCGCAAGCGGTTGAAGAAGATCGCCTCCGAGCTGGAGGTGCCGCAAGGTATGGGCGTGATCCTGCGCACGGCCGGTGCAAGCCGGACCAAGGCCGAGATCAAGCGCGATTTCGAGTATCTGATGCGGCTGTGGGAGAACGTGCGCGACCTGACGCTCAAGTCCTCAGCGCCCTGCCTCGTCTACGAGGAAGGTTCTCTGATCAAGCGCTCGATCCGCGACCTCTACAACAAGGATATCGACGAGATCCTGGTCGCCGGCGAGGAAGGCTACCGCGAGGCCAAGGACTTCATGCGCATGCTCATGCCGAGCCATGCCAAGAACGTCCAGCCGTTCCGTGACGCCACCCCGATCTTCACCCGCTTCGGCGTAGAGCCGCAACTCGACGCGATGTTCTCGCCGCAGGTGACGCTCCGCTCGGGTGGCTACATCGTGATCAACCAGACCGAGGCCCTGGTTTCGATCGACGTGAACTCCGGAAAATCGACCCGCGAGCACAACATCGAGGACACCGCTCTCCAGACCAACCTGGAGGCGGCGGAGGAGATCACGCGCCAACTACGCCTGCGCGACCTCGCCGGTCTGATCGTGATCGACTTCATCGACATGGAGGAGAACAAGAACAACCGTGCGGTCGAGCGCAAGCTGAAAGAATGCCTGAAGAACGACCGCGCTCGGATCCAGGTCGGCCGAATCTCACACTTCGGCCTGCTCGAAATGTCGCGACAGCGCATCCGCACCGGCGTGCTGGAGAGTTCCACGACCGTTTGCCCGCACTGCCGCGGTTCGGGCATCATCCGCTCCGTCGAGTCCGTTGCGCTGCATGTGCTGCGCTCGCTCGAGGACCAACTCCTCAAGGGCGTCACCCATGACCTGACCGTCCGCACCCAGACAGATGTCGCGCTCTATATCCTGAACCAGAAGCGGCGCCACCTTGGCGATCTCGAAGCGCGCTTTGGCCTCGAGATCACGGTCACGGCCGACGAGATGGTCAACGGCCAGCACTTCGTGCTCGAGCGCGGGGCTCCGCTCAGCAGCGGACCTCAGGCGGCCGCTCCGACAATCGTGCAGCCCGATTCGATTCGTCCCGAGGAGGACGACGAAGCCGCAGTCGAGGACTCCCGCGCAGAAAACGGCGCCAATGGTGAGGACGAAGGCGCCCGCAAGCGCCGCCGCCGGCGCCGTCGGCGCAAGGGCGGCGGTGACGCCGCCGGCTCGCAGCCGGACGAGTCGCAGCCAAACGAGGCACAGCTGGCAGAGTCGGCGGAGGTTCAGGCTCAGGAGAGCACGGAGGCCGAAGCCGTCGAGGCTCGCGAGGAGGACGAGGAGCAGGACGACACCAAGCGTCGCAGGCGCCGCGGCCGCCGCGGCGGGCGCCGCGGTCGGCGTGGTGGTCAGGAGGGTGAGGCCGAGGCCGCCTCGGGTGATGCTGAAGCCGGGGCCGAAAATGAGCCCGAAGCTGTCAGCGAGGCCGACACATCTGCTCCGTCGAAGGACGCGGAGTCCGATGCGCCGGTCGCTGCTGCGGTCGAGGCCGGCAGTGCTGCCACAGAGCCGGCCGACGATACATCCGCACCTCCGCTTCCGAACGAGACTGAGATGACCCTCGTCGCTGAGGGCGTTGCGCCCGTCGCCCAGTCTCCCGATGCGGAGCCCGAAGAGACCACGGCCCACGCGGCTCCCAATGGGGCGGTTGTCGACGACCCCGCCGCAGACGAAGTGGAAGCGGCGAGCGAGGAAGCCGAAGATGCCACGCCGGAGGAGCCCTCCGCGCCAAAGGAGCCCATGCTGGTGCGCGAGACCGTGGCGACCGATGGTGCCGTGGCTAAGGAACAGGCGACGACCGACAAGCCGAAGCGCTCCGGCTGGTGGCAGCGCCGCAGCTTCTTCTGAAGCAGACTCGGCACGGGTTGGGTCTTTCGTCGCCCTGACGCGAAAAGGTGGCCTCGTTGGGCCGCCTTCAGGGCAATGACGAGACTCCGGCGCTACGGGTCTGACGTGGCCAGAGTCTTGTCAAGGTGGTGAAGCCGGCGGCAACGCCGGCTTTCTTCCTGTCTTGGCTGGTTTCTCGGTTCTCAGCGCCCCTCCGGCGCTGCGGGGGCAGCCACGTCCGCCGCCCCTCCTCCCGACGGTCCGTGCGATCCCGTCTTCTCCTCGGCGGCGCGCCGCGAGCGCACCATGCTGCGCAGCAGCGTATAAAACACCGGTGTCAGAATCAGGCCAAAGAACGTCACTCCGAGCATGCCGAAAAACACCGGCGTGCCGATTGCTTGGCGCATTTCGGCACCCGGACCGGTCGCGATCATCAACGGCACGACGCCGAGGATGAAGGCAAACGCGGTCATCAGAATGGGGCGCAGGCGCAGGCGGCAGGCGTCGACCGCGGCCTCGACCACCGACAACCCCCGCTCCTCGGCTTGTTTCGCGAACTCAACGATCAGGATTGCGTTCTTCGCGGCGAGAGCGATCAACACGACGAGCCCGACCTGAGTCAGGATGTTGTTGTCCATGCCACGCCATGACACGCCGATCAGGGCGGACAGCACCGCCATCGGCACGATCAGGATGATCGCGAGCGGCAAAATCCAGCTCTCGTACTGTGCGGCGAGTGCCAGGAACACGAACAGCACCGACAGCGCGAAGATGAAGACCGCCGTGTCGCCGGTCTGCTTCTGCTGAAAGGCAAGTTCTGTCCACTCGAAGCTGGTGCCGGCCGGCAGCATTTCGGTTGCCAGTTCCTCCATCGCCGCGAGCGCGTCGCCGGACGAAACCCCAGGCGCCGCTGCACCCTGCAACGGCACCGAGGTGTAGAGGTTGTAGCGTTGGACGAGATCCGGCCCCGACTGAAGCTGAATCCCGGCGAGCGTGCCGAGCGGCACCAGGGCACCGTTGGCGGAACGGACCTTGAGACGCTCGATGTCCTGAATGTCAAGGCGGAACGGCGTGTCGGCCTGAGCACGGACCTGATACACGCGCCCGAAAGCGTTGAAATCGTTAACGTAGGTCGTGCCGAGGTTATTCGACAGCGTCTCGAAGATCGAATCGATCGGAACGTTCAGGATCTGTGCCTTCACCCGGTCGATCTCCAGGAAGATCTGCGGACTGGAGGCGCTAAAGGTGGTGAAGACCGACTGCAGGCGGGGATCCTGGTTGGCCTGGCCCATCATCTGGTGCGCCATGCCCAGAATGCGACGCATGTCGCCGGATTCAAGGTCCTGCAGCTGCATCTTGAAGCCGCCGGCATTGCCGATGCCCGCCACCGGCGGCGGCGGCACGGCGATGATGAAAGCCTCCTGGATCGACTGCAGCCGGCCATAAAGGGCGCCGATCAGACTGTCGGCGGTCTGGCCGTTTTGCAGCCGGTCGGCAAATGGCTCGAACGCCGCGAACACCACGCCGGCATTGGTGGCATTCGTAAAGGTGGCGCCGGAAAAGCCGGCAAAACTGACGGCATTGGCAACGCCTGGCGTCTCGGCCACGATCTGGCTCGCCCGGCGGACCACCTCATCCGTGCGGTTCAGCGACGACCCGTCTGGAAGCTGGACCACGACAATGGCGTAGCCCTGGTCCAACTGCGGAATGAAGCCCTGCGGGACGGTCCGCAGCATGCCATAGGTGCCATAGAGCAGGCCGGCGAACACCAGCATCATCGTGAGCCGCAGAGCCTTCCGCCCGACCAGAACGCGAACGCCGGAGGCGTAGCCGGCGCTCACGCGATCAAAGCCGGCGTTGAACCTGTCGCCGAACCACGCGAAGCCGCGTGCCAGAAAGAAACGCGGGCGCGGAGCATCGTGCGGCTTGAGCAGAAGCGCTGCGAGCGCAGGCGACAGGGTGAGCGAGTTGATCGCCGACAATGCCGTCGACACGGTGATGACGATGGCAAACTGCCGGTAGAACTGGCCGGTGATACCGGCGACGAAGGCAGCCGGCACGAAGACCGCGGCGAGCACCAGAAAGGTCGCGAGAATCGCCGCACCCACCTCATCGACCGTGCGGTGGGCCGCCTGCTTCGGAGTCAGACCGTTGCGGATATTGCGCTCGACATTCTCGACCACGAGTATCGCGTCGTCGACGACGATGCCGATCGCCAGCACCAGGCCGAACAGCGTCAGCATGTTCAGCGAAAAGCCGACAGCGGCCATCGCGGCGAACGTGCCGATCAGCGAAACGGGAATCGCCGCGATCGGTATGAGTGCGGTGCGCCAGGACTGCAGGAAGATCAGAACGACGAGAATGACGAGAGCCAGGGCCTCGAACAGCGTGTGATAAACGGCGGAAATCGATTCCGAGATAAATTCGGTCGGGTTGTAGACAATCTCGTAGGAAAGTCCCGGCGGGAATGCCTTCGACAGCACCTCCATCCGCGCCTGGATCTCCTCGGCGGCCTCCAGCGCATTGCTGCCGGGGCGCTGAAAGATGCCGAGCGCGACCGCAGGCTTGCCGTTCAGATAGCTGTTGGTGACATAGTCTCGGGCGCCGAGTTCGACCCGGGCCACGTCCCAGACCCGTACGATCCGGCCGTCCTCGGTCGACTTGACGATGATGCGGCGGAACTCGCGCGGATCGGAAAACCGTCCTTGCGTCGAGACCGTCACCTGGAACGGCGTGTCATCCGGCGACGGCGGCGCGCCGATCGCTCCGCCGGAAACCTGGACGTTCTGCCGGCGCAGCGCATCGATCACGTCCGAGGCGGTCAGTCCGTAACCCGCCAGCTTTTCCGGATCGAACCAGACCCGAATCGAGAACTCGCGTTCGCCGAAGATGATGAGATCGCCGACGCCCTGCAGGCGCACGAGTTCGTCGCGGACGCGCGTTCGGGCATAATTGGAGACGTAGAGCTGATCATAGCTCTCGTCGGGCGAAAGCATGTGCACGACCATCATTAGGTCGGGCGACGACTTCTGCGTGGTCACGCCCTGGCGGCGTACCTCCTCCGGCAGCCGCGGCACGGCGGCGTCCACCCGGTTTTGAACCAGCACCTGAGCCTGATCGAGGTCGGTCCCCAGCGCGAATGTGATGGTGATCTGTGCCCGGCCGTCGCTCGTGGAGTAAGAGGACATGTACAGCATGCCCTCGACGCCATTGATCTCCTGTTCGATCGGCGTGGCGACGGTCGAGGCCACCGTCTCGGCACTAGCGCCTGGGTAAGTGGCACTGACAACGATGGTCGGCGGCGCGATCTCAGGGTACTGCGAGACAGGAAGCTGCAGATAAGCGATGCCGCCCGTGATAATCATGACCAGGGAAAGCACCGTCGCGAAGATCGGACGGTCGACGAAAAAATGGGAAAATCGCATCGGGAGCGATCCTATCTGGCGGCAACCGCGGGAAGCTCGGCCATTTGTGGCGTGACGGTCACGCCGGGCCTGACGCGCATCAGGCCGTTGACGACGACGGTCTCATCGCCCGTCAGCCCCTCGCGGATCACCCGGTAGCCGTCGATCCGGGGGCCGGGATCAACGGGCTTTGCCGAGACCACGCCCTGTTCATCCACAACGTAAACGATACGCCGGTTCTGATCGCTGGCGATCGCTTCGTCCGGAAGCAGCACGCCGTCATGTGGCAGGGATCCGGGTACATTGATCCGCCCGAACAGTCCCGGCTGCAGGATCATGTCCGGGTTCTCGACCACGGCGCGCACCCGCATCGTGCCGGTCGCCTGATCCACCCGGTTCTCGGAGAAATCAAGCTTGCCACGGAACGGCTGCTCGTGCCGATCGGAAAGATGCACAGTGACCGGCACGCCGCCGCCCCCCTCCTGGAGCTGGGCACCGCGGCTGCGGGCATCGCGGGCGTAGGCCAGGAACGAGCGTTCGTCGATGTCGAAGTAGAAGTACATCGGGTCTGTGCTGACCACCGTCGTCAGGACCGTCTGGTTTTCCTCGACGAGGTTGCCAATCGAGACCAGCCGGCGGTCGATACGGCCGGTGATCGGCGAGCGGATCTGGGTATACTCGAGATCGAGCTTCGCCCGCTCGACCGCCGCCTGGGCGGACTTCAACCGGGCCTCTGCCGCGAGATAGGCTTGGCGCCGTTCGTCGAGGGCCTGTTGCGAGAGGTTGGCCCGGCCGACGAGCTCTTCCGCCCGCTCCACCTCGGTTCTGGTGTAGTCGACCTGCGCCTGTGCGCTCTCGACCTCTGCCTGGGCCGCGTTGAGTGCGGTCTGAAACGGCCTTGCATCGATCGTGAATAGCAGATCGCCGGCCTCAACGATTTCACCGTCGGTGAATTCAACCGTCTCGAGATACCCACCGACGCGAGAACGGATTTCGACTTCATTGACGGCGGCAAATCGACCAATGAAGGCATCGTCTTCGACGATCTTGCGGGTGACCGGCTTGGCCACCGTCACGACGGGTGGCGGCGGAGCCGCAGCCTCCACATTTGCGGAAGCCTGTTCCTCCTGACATCCGGCGAGCATCAGCCCGCCGGCAAGCAAGGCGAGTCCGGCGGCGCGGCGGGGTCCCGACCCCAGGGTATTGCCGCGGGTATAGAAATCCGTGTCCATGGGATACCTCTGCAGGGAAGGCCCGATCCGCTGCGGGCGCGGAGGCATATAGGTACTTCCCCCTGGGTGTCGCGGGTTTGTTCCATCAAAATTTTTGATGGATTGGGCTGTGCCACCGCTTGTGTTGCTGGTGAGCCACGCGCATCGGCTGCTGCAAGCCGGTTCGCGTGGTTATATGCTTTCGCGTGACTTGCCGACCATTTGGGCCGACGCCCTGCCTCGGGTCGGCCTGGGGGTGAGCGTGACCAAGTCTGACAGAAGTGATGCAATTGCAGGTCTGGCGGTGACCTGCGAGGCGATCGCCGGTGGCCGGTTCGAGAACATCGACCGGCTGTTCGAGATCGTCTCTGATCCGGACGTTCCCGACGACATCCGCGGCCTTGCGGAAGCATTCGCCGGCATGGTGGTGCAGGTCGAGGCGCGCGAATTCCACGCCAGCCAGTTGATCGCCGACCTGAAGGAAACCCAGCGCCAGCTCGAGGCCGCACAACAACGGCTGAGGAGCGAGAACAGCGACCTGCGTCAGCGCCTGAGGAAACTCGAAGTGCGGTATGACGAAGCCGAAGCCAGCCGGGAGGTAACCGAGATCGCCGAGAGCGACTATTTTCGCGCGCTGCAGCAGCGTGCCAAATCGCTTCGGTCGAAGTACAAGGCGAAAGACTGATCGCGACGCTGGAGCCGCAGCGCCCCCTTCAAGAGGCCAGAATGACGAAGATCATATCGACCCATTCCTATCGCGGTGGCACGGGCAAGTCGAATTTGACCGCCAACCTTGCAGCAGGGCTGGCAATCCGCGGTCGTCGCGTCGGGATCGTCGACACAGACGTTCAGTCGCCTGGCATCCATACGCTGTTCAAGGTCGACCCGCATGCGGTTCGCCTTACCCTCAACGACTACCTGTGGGGCCGCTGCAGCGTCGTCGAGACCGCGCTCGACGTGACCGACGGCGTAACCGATGACAACGGCGCCCCAGCCGTTCCGGAGGGCGGCCGCATCTTTCTCGTGCCCTCCTCGATCAAGACCGGCGAAATCGCCCGAATCCTCAAGGAGAAGTACGACGTAGAGGACCTGAACAACGGTTTTCAGGCGCTGTGCACCGAGCTCGAGCTCGATCACCTGCTGATCGACACCCACCCCGGCGTCAACGAGGAGACGCTGCTGTCAATTGCGATCTCCGACACGCTGATGCTGATCCTGAGGCCCGACATCCAGGACTACCAGGGCACTGCCGTCACACTCGAGCTTGCGCGCAAGCTTGAGGTTCCCCAGCTCCTGCTCGTCGTCAACAAGGCGCTGGAGAGCTTCGATTTCCAAGATCTGTCGCAACGCGTGTTCGCCAGCTACCGCACACCGGTGGCAGCGGTTCTGCCGATGTCGACCGACCTGATCCGGATCGGCAGCACCGGACTGATCCGCACGCTTCATCCGGAACATCCCTTCACCGACGGCGTGGAGGCAATCCTCGATCTCATCGAGTCCTAGAAAGGCAGCCCCGCGAATGCTCGACATCACCGAAACCACGGAGGATGGCATCGCCATCATTTGTCCGTCCGGAAAGCTCGACACGCTGACCGCCAAGACCTTCGAAGCGCATCTTCAGACCCACATCGACAACTCGGCCGGTCCGCTTTTGATCGATATGGCCGCAGTCGACTATGTGAGCAGCTTCGGACTGCGCTCGATCCTGATCGTGGCAAAGAAGCTCGCTCCGTTCGGGCGCAAGTTCATCCTGTTCTCGCCCAATCCATCGGTTCTGGACGTGCTAAAGGTTTCCGGCTTCGTCAAGATCGTGGCCGTGGCAGAGGACAAAGCGGCGGCGCTGGCTGCGGCCGGCTCCGACGGCTGACGCATGGAACGGTTGACGGGCGACCGCCCGGCAGCGGTCAGGAACTGATCCCCATGCGCGACGGCTCCCACACGGTCACGGTCGCCAACCGGCTCGAAGAGCTCGAGCGGCTCTACGCCGCGCTCGAAGGCTTTGCTCAAAGCGCAGGTCTGCCGGACCCGGCCCGGCGTACCCTCCTTCTTGTCGCCGAGGAGCTGTTCACCAATGTGGTTCGCCACGGCTATTCGGATGATGCGGAGGACGGCATCGTAGCGACCGTCAGACAGGTAGATGCCCACATCGTTCTTGAGCTGCGCGATCACGGCCGGCCATTTGACACCGCCGGCACGCCGCGGCCACCGGACAACGAACGGCCGATGGAGGACATTGCGGTCGGCGGTCTCGGCCTCTTCCTGATCCATGCCGTTGCGTCATCGATCACCAGCCGGCGTGAGGGAATGACCAATGTGACGGAGGTCCGCCTCCCGGTAGACGCCGTCTCCTAGGCTCCGGCACTAAAGGCGATTTCCACGGGTGTGCAGGCGATGCACTCGAATTGAAGTGACCGCCCATTGGAATAACTTTGCTAATTATTTCATAGACTTATGTCGACTTTCTCAGATTTCAATTAAGAAATCATTCTCCAATTTCCGGGGCCATTAGAACCGGACCTGTAGCAGCGAGAAGTCATCCGACAGGTCGCCGCCGTCGTCATGGACGGATCGGACCCAGTCGAAAATCGCCTGAGGACTGTCGCCGCCCGGCCTTCGGGCGAAGGCGAGCAGATCGTCGAAGGTCAGCATCGCTCCCTTTCCGGTTTCGACCTCGTAGGTTCCGTCGCTGAGTACGAGAAGCCGGTCCCCCGGTTCGATGGCGATCGCCTCCCGGCTGTAGCGCACCTCGCCGATCGCACCGATCGCCATACCGCCGTCGGTTGCGAGCGGCCTTGCCTCAATCCGCCCCGCAGGTCCCGTGCGAAGATGGATCGCCGGCGGATGGCCGCCGCTGGAATAGACGAGCCGCCGCAACGAGCGCTGATAAACCCCATACCAGATGGTGAAGAACATGTCGTTCTGCCGCTCCATCGGGAAGGCTTCGTTCAGCGCCGCCAGCACAGCCGGGGGATCCCGGAAATCGGCGCCTGGTAGGGCCGCGGCGCGCAGGACGTTTATAACCGTGACGGACAGCAAGGCGGCGCCTACGCCGTGTCCGCAAACATCCAGCAGGTAAATGGCAAAATGATCGTCGTCGATGTCGTGATAGCCGAAGGAATCGCCGCCGAGTTCCGTCGAAGGCACCAGAAGCCAGTCCGTACCGGGATCAGCCTGCCGAGGCGCCGGCACAATCGACATCACGTAGCGCGCCGCGTCGCTAAGCTCGGCCTCGAGGCGGGCCTGCGTCCGCTCGAGAAGCAGGTTCTTTTCCGCGAGCTGGTCCTCGACCGCCTCACCATGCTCGATGGTCGCCTCATAAAGGAGCTTCAGATCCTCAAGCTCGGCCGTCAACCGCTCGATCTCGGCCCGAGCGGCGCGAAGCTCGCTCGACAGGTTTGGGGGCGCCGGGTGGATATCGGTCATGTTTGGGGCCTGGACGAGGCATTTTCGTTGGCCAAGGAGATAGCCAGACATCGTCGAACATGGCAAGTTTGTGGTCGGCGGCCGCGGCTCAACCCTGCAATGCAGAGAGCCAGCGTGCCAGCCTTGTGATCGTGTCTGGGGGATCCATGCCAAGTTTCAGCCATGCGTCCGGCCGCAATCGCGCGCCTGTGGCCGGCCCCCGAGTCCCGTTACCCGCCTACGAGACGAATTTCCCTTCCAGGACAATGTCATGAACGCGGCACAGCACGGAACTTCCGAACCTGCGGCCTATTTGCCGATGGTCGAGATCGACATGGACATCGAGGTCTTTTCCTCGAATTGGGCGCATTGCGATCGGATCTCGACCTATGTGGCCCGCATGGTCAGCCACAACCGCGCCGACTCGCTGCTCTATTCCAACCTCTTCTCGTCCGCGCTCAACGAGTTGCTCGAGACCGTTTTTCGGTCGCACAGCGGCGAAGGGTCGTTCGTCTGTGCCGTCCGACGCTGCGGTGAGGTCGACCGCATCGAGCTCTGCGTACCCTGCGGCGCCGATCAGATCGGCTTCTACCGCGACGCCATGACCATCGTTAAAAGCGCCGATGCAGCCGATCGCTATCGCCAGGCGCTGTTCTCGTCCGAAACCCTCGACCCGGCCATCGGCCTTCTGGAGCTGGTCGTCGACTATTCGGCGCAGCTATCCATCGAGCCCATGGACGACGACCGCATCCGCCTGATCGCTGATCTCGCCCTGGAGGAGACGGAGCAATAATGTCCGACGCCGTGTACCCGACCTTCACGGTCCGATTTGACGAGAACAATCAGGAATTCTCGATCATCGGCTCCATGAGGCCGCAGCGGGTCGAGGAACTGGACGGCTGCGTCCGGATGCTCGAAACCTCGATCGGCCGCATCAAGGGCACGTTTTACATCAACGTCAAGCGCCTCGTCCGTCTCAACAATCTGGCATTTCATGTGCTCGCCAGCATGCTGGTGAAGGCTTGCCGTGAGCGGCCTGACCTGAAGATCGCGGTCGTGACGTCCAGTGTCGTCGGCTGGTCGACGCGGAAATTCAAGGCCCTGCAGCTCGTCGCGCCGAACATCGCCGTCGAGGAATACGACAGCGCATTCTACCCCGGTCAGACCTTCCTTGAGGACGGCGGCTTCATCCCGATCCTTCGCACCCAGACCAAGTTGACCTGGCGGCACGAGAAGACGATCCTGCCGCGCCACGGCCTGCGTGAAGGCATGACGATCGCCGACATCTGCTGCGGCATTGGCGACTTCGCCGTGCTCGTGCACAAGGAATTTAGCCCGGCCCGGCTGGTGGCACTCGACCACTCGCGCTCGAGCCTGGCCTATGCGCGCAAGGTCGCATCCGAATTTGGCATCAACGGCATCGAATACATCTACGGCGACGCCGCTGAGATGTTGCTCGAGGACGACCAGTTCGACTTCGTGACCTGCCGGCATTCCTTGCAGGTGTTTGACCGGCCGGAGCTAATCCTCCGGGAGCTCGTCCGCATCTGCAAGCCGGGCGGGCGGATCTACATCACCAACGAGAAGAACTCGCACTGCCTCGGGGAACCGCGCGGCGAGTCAATTCAGTGGACCTACAATGAAGTCGCCAAGCTCTGGGCCCACTTCAATATGGATATCGAACTTGGCCCCAAGAGCCGCCGCCTGATGCTCGACGCGGGGCTCGACGACGTCCAGATGGAGTCCTTCATGGTGACCAATCTGGACGGTGATCCGCAGGACTTCGCAGATATCATCCAATCTTGGGAGAACGTCTACGCCGGTCAAATGGCGGTCCGGCGTGGGGACAGTCCTGACTTCATCGAACGGTTCCGGCGCGGTTTCCAGGACCACATCTTCGCCGCCTTGCATCCCAAGGGCTATGCCGGATGGCCTATCTGGGTGGCATCGGGACGCAAGCCGCAATGACCATCGCCGAAGCCTCTCCTCCCAAGCTCTCAGTTGGCCGATTCTCACGCCGCAGTTTCCGCGCCAAGTTTGTCATTGTGGTTGGCGCCGCCGTCCTGTTCGACCTCATGCTCGGGGGCGGCATCGCGATCTGGAACGTGCAGCGTCTGTCCCGGGACGCTATGCGCCAGGTCGGTGACGGCATGACGGAAGCCGCCGAGGAATACCTTCAGACCTATATTGAAACGACGGTGCTGCGTACGGAGTTGATTCTCGACCAGGTTCACTCCGAGCTCGATGCGCTGGCGGGCTCGATGCAGAAGCTGATCGACAATCCCGACGCCCGCGTTGCCGTTGGCAACCTCGTCGAGCAGACACCGGCGATGCGCGATACGCTGGCCTATGACGCATCCGGCAATTGGGTCCAGAACACATCCGGCGCCTCCGTGGTCAGCGTCTGGGGCTACCTGCTCGACTCGGATCACAGACCTTTGCCCGAAGTTCAGGCCGAAATCGACCAGAGCACCGCCTTTAACCTGTTCGCACCCAGCCTGATGTCCTCCGGAGCAGCCAAGCTGCAGATGTACTACGTCGGTCCGAAGGACCGGCCCATCATGCGCACGACGCCCTATACCGATCAGGCCCAGACTTTCGACAGGCTCTACCCGGGGCACAACCAGGCCAACTTCTGGGACTTCTTCTTCCCCGGCGTTTACGAAGGCTGGCAGCAGTGGATCAAGAATCCGGGTTCGCGGCCAGTCGAGTCCGAAATCGTCACAACCGCTCCCTATATAGATGCCATCCAGGGTGCGCTCATCGTCAGCTTCTTCCATCCCCTGTGGACGGCGGACCGGACTGACGTCGCCGGGATGGTGGCGACGGACATCACCCTCGATCAGCTCGCCGGGCTGGTCGAAAGCGTTGAGATTGCCGAGACGGGCTTCGGCTTCCTCACGATGTCGAACGGCAATGTGATCGCCACCTCAAAGACCGGTGAAGAGACGCTTGGCCTGGTGTCGAGTGACGTCAGCGGTCAGGGCGTCACGGGCATCAACCGGTCGCTGCGCGACAGCGTACAGCCGGCGATCAACGAGCTGCAGCTTCCGACCGACCAGAACACGGTGATCAAGCGGATCTTTCTGCAGGAAGACGGTGAGGACGTGCCCTACCTCGTCGTGCTGAAGCAGTTGCCGCCGACCAACCTGTGGGATGGCAGCGGGATCATTTCGGAAACGATGTCGCTTGGCTTCGTGGTCTCCGAACACGAGATCTACGAGTCCCTGATCGCCGCCCAGGAAGAGATCTCTAGCGCGACGACGAGGATCGTGAACTATCAGATCCTCGCGGTGCTGGTCAGTCTGATCATCGTCTTCTTCGCTGTCTTCGCCATCTCGGGGCGCATCACCGCCGGCCTCACCGCCCTCGCCGATGCAGCGCGGCGGCTGCAGAACAAGGACTATTCCGTCCGGGTCGACATTCCGACCCGGGACGAGGTTGCCGAGGTGGGCCACGCCTTCAACCGCATGGCCGAGGAGATCAGCTATCACACGGAGAACCTCGAAAGGCTGGTCGAGGAGCGTACCAGAGAGCTGGAGAGCGCGAATCTCGAGATTCTGGCACTGAACGAACGGCTGAAATCAGAGAACCTTCGCCTCGGAGCCGAACTCGACATTGCCCGCCGGATCCAGATGATGGTCCTGCCAAAGGAAGGCGAACTCAGCGAGATCCCGAAGATCGAAATCGCCGGTTACATGGAGCCGGCCGACGAGGTTGGCGGCGACTACTACGACGTGTTGCACGACGGCACGCGGATCAAGGTCGGCATCGGCGACGTCACCGGCCATGGCCTCGAAAGCGGCGTGCTAATGCTGATGGTGCAGTCGGTGGCCCGTGCGCTTCAGGAAAAGGGGAGCAACGATCCGAAGCAATTCCTCGAAGTGCTGAACCGGGCCATCTACAAGAACATCGCCCGCACAAACTCCGACAAGCACCTGTCGCTCGCGTTCCTCGACTATGAAGATCGCAAGGTGACGCTGTCTGGCCAGCACGAGGAGGTGCTGATCCTGCGCAAGGATGGAGAGATCGAGCGGATCGACACGATCGACCTCGGCTTCCCGATCGGGCTTGAAAGCGACATCTCCGCCTTCGTTGCCACCAAGGAAGTGCACTTCGACAGCGGCGACACGATCATTCTCCATACCGACGGAGTGACCGAAGCCGAAAGCCCTGATGGCGAACTGTTCGGTTTCGACCGGCTGTGCGACAGCGCACGCCGGCATGCTCACAAATCGGCGGAACAGATCGTCCAGGGTATCATCGACGATCTGACGGCGCATATCAGCACCCAGAAGATCCACGACGACATTACCCTCGTGGTCATGAGGCACCGGTAATGATCATGCAGCAGTTCGGCACCACGGAGTTCACCAACGTCGCTGCCAAGACGGCGAACCGCGTCCGCCTGTCGGAAGGCCCGCTCGATCTCAGCTGGCATCACTGCAGCACGACGTCGGACTTCATTGGCGACTTTTTCGCCCTGCAGGCCGCCGAGGAGGCGGGCGTTGACGAGAACGAGGCGCGGCACAGCATCGGCTATCTCGTCAACGAACTGGTCGAAAATGCCGTGAAGTTTCGGGCGCCGGGAGACGTCTTGATCGAAAGCTCGCTGGACAAGACCAATTTCGAGATCAAGGTCGCCAATCTTATCGCGGGCGAGACGGCGGAACGCTTTCAGGCGCTGCTTTCGGAGATTGTGTCCCGCGACGCCGGCGAACTCCTGATCGAGCGCATCGAGCAAAATGCCGCGGATCCGGATTCGGGCGCATCCGGTCTTGGTCTTCTCACCCTAATGAGCGACTATGGGGTTCGTCTGGGGTGGAAATTCCTTCGCGATTCGCCTGACGGGCCCGTGCGGCTCGAAACCTACGCGGCGCTAACCCTGTCGTGACGTGCGCCTAGAGCAGCTTGCCTCCTACCGGGCGTAGACAAGTTGTTCTAGAATTTCGGTATCGATCGACTCGCGGCTTTCGGAGCGGAACGACCCGAAAGCCGGTCGGTCCAGCCTGGAGCCGGTTGGTCAATCATGGAAATAAAAGCCAAAGAATACCGTGTATGGAGCGAGGATGCGACGATCTACTACGAGGGGACCATGCGGCTCTCGGGGACCGAAGCCTATGCTCCCATACACGCACTGATGGATACAGTTCTCCAGTCCAAGCCCGAGCTGATCACCCTCGACCTGACAGAGCTGGAGTTCCTCAACAGCTCCGGCATCAATCTCCTGGCAAAGTTCACCATCGAGGTCCGCAAGCAGCCGGACGTCAAGCTCGCGGTCCGTGGCTCGACTCGGATCCCCTGGCAATCGAAGTCGTTGCCCAATCTTAAGAAGCTTCATCCGGCGGTGGACCTGACGATCACCTGATCGCTGCGATCGGTTGCCGGGCGACATCGGCGACCGGCTCTTGCTCCCTCACCAGGCGCATGCCCCTCGAGCCGTCACGTGCGGGACTTGGTCCGAACGTCCGGGACTCTGGTCCGGAAACCGGCGGGGCCGGCGATGCGACCCAAGGGGCAAGGCCGTCAGGATCGGACCGGTCTGCTCAGTCCTTCTCCGCCGGACCGCCGAGCGACCACAGTACGCCGTAGGGATCGCGAACCTGCCCGTAGCGGTCGCCCCAGAACATCACCTGCAGCGGTAGAACAATCTCGACCCCGGCAGCCACAGCCCGCTCCCACCAGGCCTCGACGTCCTCGACCTGCAGATGCAGCGTGTAGCCTTGGTGCGGCTGGAACGGGTGGCCATAGTCCGGATAGGGATCGCACAGCATCAGTGAGCCGCCGTTGACATGGAGGTGGACATGCATCGTCCGCCCCTGTGAGAACGGCGGTGGAAAACTAGACCACGGTAGCGGCGGGATAGTCCTGCTGCG
>CAYXAA010000044.1:0-30233 GCA_964462985.1 uncultured Hyphomicrobiales bacterium
CGTGCTGGCCGGCCACCCGCGGCCACCTGATCGCCCCCCACTTTTTCTGGCCCGAGGGCAGCCGGAGAGCCGCGAGCGGAAGCCGGCGGCGAGGCGGGGCCGTGCCCCGGTCTAGCGCCCGCCACCGGCTGATCCCCTTGCCACGCCGCCGGCCGTGTGATCACGTAGACGTAAGCGTCAATTGGAGACTGCCGCATGGATCTGGGTGGGGTCACGTTCGGGCTGGCACGGCCCGAGGAGATTGCAGGCCTCACCGGCCTTCAGGCGCTGACGAAGATGATCGCGGGCGAGCTGCCGGCGCCGCCGATCTGCCGCACCATGGGTTTCCTTCTCACCGAGGTCGGCGAGGGTTTTGCCCGCTTCGAGGGCGAGCCGGCCTTCGAGCACTACAATCCGCTTGGCACGGTGCACGGCGGCTGGGCCGCGACGATCCTCGATTCCGCCCTCGGCTGCGCCGTGCATGCGACGCTGGCGCCGGGCGAAGGCTACACCACCGCCGAGTTCAAGGTGAACCTGGTGCGGCCGATCTTCTCCACCTCCGGCCGCCTTGTCTGCGACGGTCGGGTGATCCACCGCGGCCGGCGGATGGCCACCTCCGAGGCGACGCTGAAGGACGCCGCCGGGAAGCTGCTCGCGCACGGCGTCGAGACCTGCATGATTTTCGCGGCCGGGGAATAGGCCGCCGCGGGCGGCGAGGGAAGGCAATCCCGGCGGATCAGCCCGCGGCCACGGTCGGCCCGGTGCAATTTCTGCGCGCGGGATTGTGTCGCTCGCGCGCTGAGCCGTTGTCCCTTGCGCCAAAACATCCCCTCAATTGTTGCCGATCCTGGCATACGGGCCGCCGGGCCGCGGCATCCGCAGCCTCGGTGGGGAGAGCCGAAACACGATGACCCGCTTCACATCCGACGCCTTCACCGCCTTGCAGAGGTTTGGCCTCGGCCCGAGGGGCGACCGGCGCAACCCGGCGGAAATCGGCGGGGATCCGCGCGGCGCCCTTCTTGCCGACTTGCAGTTTGCCCGGCAGTTGCCGGATGTTGCCGATCTGACGCCCTCACCGTTGCTGCTGGAGCAGGTCTACGAATTCCGGCGGCAAAGACGGGCGGCCAACCAGCGCAGGGCGCCGGCGATGGATCCCGGAAAGGCGATGGAGATGGCCCCGGCGGCCCGTCCGTCTCCGGCGCTGAAAAACCCGGCGCCCGCCGTCCTTCACGCCGAAGCCGCCGCCCAGTTCGAGCGGGCGCTCGACGCCCCCATTGGCTTCGCGGAGCGGCTGCTCTGGTTCTGGTCCAATCACTTCTGCATCGATCGGCGCAAGGCCGGCGAGCTGCAGATCGTCGCCGGCGCCTACGAGCGCGAGGCGATCCGGCCGCATCTGTTCGGTCGGTTCGAGGACATGTTGCTCGCCGTGGTCCGGCACCCGGCAATGCTGATCTATCTCGACAACCGCTCCTCGATCGGCCCCAACTCTCGGGCGGGCCGCAGGCGCGGGCGCGGTCTTAACGAGAACCTGGCGCGCGAGGTCCTGGAGCTGCACACGCTCGGCGTCGGAGGCGGTTACGGCCAGGACGATGTCATCGGCCTCGCCAGGGCACTTACCGGCTGGACCGTTGCCGGGAAAGACGCGCCTTCCGAACGGCGCTACCGTTTCCGGTTCAATCGCAACTGGCACGAGCCCGGAGCCCATGTCGTGCTCGGCCAGGCTTATGCGCAGGGCGGGGTCGAACAGGGTGAGGCGGTGCTGCGCGCCTTGGCCCACCATCCGTCGACCGCGCGCTTCATCGCCACGAAGCTGGCGCGCCATTTCGTCTCCGACGAGCCGCCGGCTCCGCTGGTCGAGGCGCTCGCCGCCCGGTTCCAAGAGACCGGCGGCGATCTTTCCGCCCTCTATGCCACGCTCGTTGGCTCGGACCATGCCTGGGGACCGCAGCGCGACAAGATCCGTATGCCGCGGGAGTTCCTTGCCGCCGCCTGCCGCGCCACCGGGCTGCGGCCGAATGGCGTTCAGGTGATCCGCTGGCTCCAGGCCATGGGCGAGCCGTTGTGGAGCCCCACCGGCCCGGACGGCTTTCCCGATGATTTCAGGTCCTGGGCTACGGCCGAAGGGCTCACCACCAGGCTCGACCTCTCTGTGACCCTGGCGCGCCGGGCCCCGCCGCCCGCCGATCCGATGGCGCTGGCCGATGCGATCCTGGGCCCGGCCGCCTCGCGCGAGACCCGGGAAACGATCATGCGGGCGGAAAGCCGGCACCAGGCGCTGGTCCTGCTGCTGATGTCGCCCGAGTTCCAGAGGAGGTAGCCTGATGTCGTGGTGCTGCGATCCGGTGACGCCGTCGCGCCGTCAGGTGCTCGGGGCTGCCGGCAGTCTGTTTGCCTGGAGTTTCGTCCCGAAGTTCGCCCACGCGATCGGCGGTCGGGACATGCGCTTCGTCGTCGTGGTGCTGCGCGGCGGCCTCGACGGGCTGTCGGCCGTTGCGCCGATCGGGGATCCCGCCTATGCCGCGGCTCGGGAGGAGCTTGCCCTTTCCCTCGACGGACCGGCGCCGGCCCTGCCGCTCGATGGGTTCTTTGCGCTCCATCCGGAACTCCCGAACATTGCCAGGCTGTTCCGTGCCGGCGAGGCGCTCGTCGTCCACGCCACTGCGACGAGCTATCGCGACCGGTCGCACTTCGACGGGCAGGATATCCTGGAAAGCGGCTACGATGGCCCGGGCCGCGTCGACAGCGGCTGGCTCAACCGCATGGTGGGGCTGCTTCCCCGCGGGGCAGCGGTTGCGCCTCAGGGCGGCGGCCGGACCCCGCTGCTCGGCATCGGGTCGATCCCGCCGCTGCTCGCCCGCGGCCCCGCACCGGTGCTTGGCTGGGCTCCCGAGGTGATCCGCAGCGCCGACGACGACGTCGCTGCCCGGCTGCTCAAGCTCTACGGCGAGACCGACCCGGTCTTTGCCGAGGCGCTGTCGGCCGGGCTCGCCATCGACGAGATCGCGGACCGTGCCGTAGCCATGGCGGCCTCGAAGCCCGGATCGTTGAGCCCGACCAGTCCGCGCGGCATGGTCCTGCTGGCCAAGGGTGCCGCGAGCTTGCTTGCTGCCGAGGACGGCCCGAGGATCGGCGCACTCGCCTTCGAGGGCTGGGACACCCATTTCAACGAGGGCAGCGCCACCGGTGTGCTCGCCACGCGACTGTCCGGACTCGACCAGGCGGTGGCCACCTTCGAGCGGGTTCTCGGCCCTGCCTGGCGCGACACCGTCGTGCTGGTCGTCACCGAGTTCGGTCGAACCGTGCGGATCAACGGCACGGTTGGCACCGACCACGGCACCGGCACCATCGCCCTTCTGGTCGGTGGCGCCGTGCGCGGCGGCCGGGTCGTCGCCGACTGGCCCGGCCTCAGGGATGCCGATCTGCACGAGGGGCGCGACCTGAAGCCGACCATGGACCTGCGCAGCGTTGCCAAGGGCGTCCTCGCCGAGCTTTACGGACTGTCTGCCAGACAGCTCGCCGAGGTCGTTTTCCCGGACTCCCCCGCCGTTCGCCCGCTGACCGGGCTGATTGCCTGACGGCGCCGGAAAGGCCCCGCCTTACTACTGGGCCGGCGAGCCGGCGAGCCGCGCCACCGGTCGCTCGGCGATCGGCCAGTGCACCACTGCTGCGAAGATGCCGAGCGCGATGCCGAGCCACCAGATCGCGTCGTAGGAGCCGGTGCGGTCGTAGAGATATCCGCCGAGCCACACGCCGAGGAACGATCCGATCTGGTGCGAGAAGAACACGAAGCCGAACAGCGTCGCCAGGTAACGGGGGCCGAACATCACCGCGACGAGCCCGGAGGTCGGCGGAACCGTCGACAGCCACAGAATGCCCATTGCGCCAGCAAACAGCATGACGGAGAGCGGGCTCGGCGGAACCATCAGGAAGATCCCGATCACCACGGCGCGGGCGAGGTAGATCAGTGCCAGGAAGATCGGCTTGGAATAGCGCCCGCCGATATAGCCCGAGGCGAGTGAGCCGACGATGTTGCACAGGCCGATCACCGCCAGCGCGGCCGCGCCCCATTTCGGGTCGAGACCGAGGTCGGCGATATAGGGCGGCAGGTGCACGGTGATGAAGGCGACATGGAAGCCGCAGACAAAGAAGCCGAACGTCAAAAGGATGTAGCCGCGGGTTCCGAACGCCTCGGCCATCGCCTGTCTGAGGCTCTGGTCGGTCTCGCCGGCACGGGTGGGCGAGGCTTCCGGCTTGCCCTTGAGGGCTATTGCCAGCAGCGGTACCAGCATCATCAGCCCGCTCATGGCGATGAGCGCGTTCTGCCAGCCGAGGCCCTCGATCAGTCCGAGGCCGAGCGGCGCGAAGACGAACTGCCCGAGGGAGCCCGACGCCGTGCCGATGCCGAAGGCGAGCGAGCGCTGTGCCGGCGTCACCGAGCGGCCGAAGGCGGCAAGCACCAGCGAAAACGACGAGAAGGCGATGCCAAGGCCGATCATCACGCCGGCGGACAGATGCAGGGCGACCGCCGATTCGGCGCCGGACATCAGCAGGAGGCCACCGGCATAGAACAAGGCGCCGAGGGTCATGGTCTTCCAGGTGCCGAACCGGTCGGCCATCATGCCGGCGAGAGGCTGGGCGGCGCCCCAGATCAGGTTCTGGATGGCAAGCGCGAGGGCGAAGATTTCGCGCGACCAATCGCGCGCTTCGGTCATTGGCTGGAAGAACAAGCCCATCGCCGAGCGGGGCCCGAATGAAAGCACTGCAATGAGACAGCCGCAGACGATAATCAGCGGCACATTGGGACGATGCGAGAGGGTAGGGCTGGCGGTCGTCATCGACAGGTCCTGAGGCAAGGCGGCCAAGGCCGCGGAAAGGGTTGCCGGAACTATGCCGCAGGGCTAGAGATAATCATAATGAAACTTGTTGATGGAAAACATTCGAAACTCGCATGTTGTGACCGATGAACATCGAAGACATGAAGGCTCTGGTCGCGGTGGTCGAGGGCGGGTCACTCGCGCATGCCGCCGCCCGCCTTAATCTGACCCAACCTGCGGTCACGCGGCGCCTGCAGCGGCTGGAGGAGAGCCTCGGCGTGCGCCTGCTCGACCGTGAGCAGAAGCCGGCGCGGCCGACCGAGCAGGGACTCAGCGCCTATCGTGCCTGTCTCAAGGTTCTGCATGCAGCCGAAGACCTTCGCCAGGTCGTCGGAAGTGAGCCGGTGGTGCGCCGCTTCCGGCTCGGGATCTCCCGCGGCGTGGTCGATTCGGTGCTGAAGCCGGTGGTGCTGGACCTGAAGCGCGCCTTTCCCGCAATCGATCTCGACGTCGACACCGACGATACCATGGCGCTGCGAACCCGGCTGCGCCAGGGGGTTTATGACGCGGTGATCGTCTATCTGCCTGAGAGCCGGGCGCCGGACCCGCGAGAGACCGGTGCCTTTGTCGGCGCCGAAGAGGTCGTCTTTGTCGCAGCCCGCGGCCATCCGCTCGATGCCGTCGCCACGGTGGAGGACCTTGCCGGCGAACCCTTCGTGATCAATCCGGACGGCTGCGGCTTTCGTACGGGGCTCGAGCACCGCTTCCTGAGGGCAGGGCAGGCGCTGACCGTAGCCGCCTCGATCTGGGGCGTTCCGCAGCAGCTGTCGCTGGTCGCCGAGGGCGTCGGCCTCGGTCTGGTGCCGCGGCGCATGGTGGCCGAAAGCGCCGATGCCCACCGGGTGAAGGTTATTGAGGCGCCGGATTTCTCCGCTCGACTCGCGGTCTGGGTCTTGCGCAGCCGCGACGTGAACGGGCTCGACCCGGTTGTTGATCGGGTGGAGAGCGTCGTTCGCACCCTGCTGGCCGGTGAACGCACACCAGCCAGGTAAGGGAAATTGCCGTCACTAATCAGTCGCTTGACAAGATCCCGATAAATTTCTGCCAATCCCCCCATTGGCAAGACCTGCGCGCCGCGCTTATATATGCCCTAAGTGAGCATAAGGGTCGGCGGAAGCCGCGTTTTTTAAACAGCCTCTTATGCTCAATATGAGCATAATAACTGCGGACCGCGGTCCAATTCATGACATCCGGCGCCGTCCGGGTGCCGAGATCCGGAAGCGAAGGAGGGTCGCAATGACGACCACGCTGATTTCCACCGCCGAGCGGCCTGCGTCCGCTTCCGCCTGCGACGTTGCGCTCGACCGCTTCGGCCGGATCGACCGTCCGGACCTTGCCTACACGCCGGAGGTGGCGGAAGCCACTGCGCCGATCTACGACAAGGTCAAGCACCTCATCCCGGCGATCGAGTGGCCGGCCCTGGCGCCGACGATCCATGCCATCAACATCCTGAAGAAGGAGCGCAACGCCGTCGTTCTGGCCCACAACTACATGACGCCCGAGATCTTTCACGGCGTCGCCGACATCGTCGGCGACAGCCTGCAGCTCGCCAAGGAAGCGACCCGCACCGATGCCGAAGTCATCGTGCAGTGCGGCGTCCACTTCATGGCCGAGACGTCGAAGATCCTCAATCCGGACAAGACGGTGCTGATCCCGGACATGAAGGCCGGCTGCTCGCTGGCCGAGTCGATCACCGCCGCCGACGTCCGCGCCCTGCGCGACAAGCACCCCGGCGTGCCGATCGTCACCTACGTCAACACCTCCGCCGAGGTGAAGGCGGAGTGCGATATCTGCTGCACTTCGGCCAATGCCGTGCAGGTGGTCGAGAGCCTCGGCGCACCGCGGGTCCTCCTGATCCCCGACCAGTATCTTGCCGCCAATGTGGCGCGTCAGACCGATGTCGAGATCCTGACCTGGGCCGGCGCCTGCGAGGTACACGAGCGCTTCACGGCCGCCGAGCTGCGCGAATACCGGGCGATCGAGCCCGGCGTGAAGATCATCGCCCATCCGGAATGCCCGCCGGACGTGGTCGACGAGGCCGACTTCGCCGGCTCGACCTCGGGCATGATCGACTGGGTCAAGCACAACCGGCCCGATAAGGTCATGCTGGTCACTGAATGTTCGATGGCCGACAACATCGTCTCCGAGACGCCGGGCGTCGACTACGTGCGGCCCTGCAACCTGTGCCCGCACATGAAGCGCATCACCCTCTCCAAGATCCTCGACGCGCTGATCGAGATGAAGGAGGAGGTCACGGTCGACCCCGCGGTTGCCGCTCGCGCCCGCACCGCGGTCGAGCGTATGATCAACTTGAAGAGCTGAGGCGCGACCCTCCGCTCTTCGACTGCACCTGCGCGGCCGGTCCGACCGCGCGGGCCTGCGCTCCCATCTCCTGCGTCGAGGCTCGCCATGGCCGTCCAGTCTTTCCCCACGAACGCCCGGGCGCTGCCGGGCATCGACGACGTCGTCATCCTTGGCGGCGGGCTTACCGGCCTGTTCTGTGCACTGAAGCTGGCACCGCGGCCGGTCACGGTGCTGACGGCTGCGCCGATCGGCGAGGGCGCGTCTTCGACCTGGGCCCAAGGCGGCATCGCCGCCGCCGTCTCCGAGCAGGACACGGTGGAAAAGCACGCCGCCGATACGCTGGCTGCCGGCGGCGGCATCTGCGAGGAGAACATCGTCCGGCTGATGACCGCCGAGGCCGGCGCCCGCATTCGCGACCTGCTTGGCTACGGCGTTCCCTTCGACCAGGACCTCGAGGGCCGCCTGCAGCTGTCGCGTGAGGCGGCGCATTCGGAAAACCGGGTGGTGCGCGTGCGCGGCGACATGGCCGGCCGCGCGATCATGGACGCGCTGGTCGCCGCCGTGCGCCAGACGCCGTCGATCCGCATCATAGAGGGATATCTCGGCGAGGAACTGCTGGTGGAGGGACGTGCCGTTACCGGCCTGATCGCCCGCAGGCGCGGCGACCGGGCCAGGCTGGTCTTCCCCGCCAAGGCGGTGGTGATCGCCTCGGGCGGCATCGGTCATCTCTACGAGGTCACCACCAATCCGGTCGAGGCCAATGGCCAGGGTCTCGCCATGGCGGCCCGCGCCGGTGCGATCCTCGCTGATCCCGAATTCGTCCAGTTTCACCCGACCGCCCTCGACGTCGGGCGCGATCCGGCGCCACTCGCCTCCGAGGCGCTGCGCGGCGAGGGCGCGACCCTGATCGACCGCGCCGGTCACCGCTTCATGAAGGACATCGATCCGCGCATGGAACTCGCGCCGCGCGACGTGGTCGCTCGCGCGATCTTCCGCCAGGTCGAGGCGAACGAAGGCGCCTTCCTCGACTGCCGCGAGGCCATCGGCGCCGAATTCCCCGAAAAGTTCCCGACCGTGCATGCGGCCTGCATGGCCGCGGGCATCGACCCGGTGAAGCAGCCGATCCCGATTGCGCCCGCCGAGCACTACCACATGGGAGGGGTTCTCACCGACGCCAACGGCAGAACGTCCCTCGACAATCTCTGGGCTGCTGGCGAGGCCGCCTCGACCGGCGCCCACGGCGCCAACCGGCTGGCCTCCAATTCGCTGCTTGAGACCGTGGTGTTCGCCGCCCGGGTGGCGGAGGATATCCAGCGCCTGATGCCGACCCCGCGCACCGGCTATTGGCCGGCGATCGACGAGACGATCCAGGAGGCGAGCCAGCGCAACGACATCGAGCGGGCCGTGATCACCACCTTGCGCCACACCATGGCGAGCCGGGTCGGCGTCGTGCGCGATGCCGTGGGCCTCACCGAGGCGCTCGCCATTCTCGCCGATCTGGAAAGCCACTGCGAGCGCATGTCGATCCGCAACATGGTGACCGCCGGCCGCATCATCGCTGCGGCGGCGCTGCTGCGCACCGAGAGCCGCGGCGGCCACTACCGCAGCGACTTCCCCGAGCCCGATCCGGCCCAGGCCCGCCGCTCGTTCCTCACCTTGAAGGATGTCGACGCGGTCACCGCGGAGGCCGCCGCCTCCGAGCTCGGCCGCCGCGCCGTCGCCACAGCCGGAGCGGCCTGATGACTGGCCCTTTGCCCACTTTGCCGTCGCTGATGATCGACGGCGTCGTCCGCGACGCCCTGCTGGAGGACTGGGGCCGTGCCGGCGACGTCACCGCCCAGGCGACCATCCCGGCCAAGGCCCGCGCGCGCGCCGTGATCGCGGCGCGCAAGCCGGGCCGCCTCGCCGGTCTCGCCTGTGCGCTCTCGGCCTTCCGCCAGACCGACCCGGCCGTGGCGGTTGCCGCGCTCAGGGCCGATGGTGACCGGCTCGCTTCCGGGGATGTTGTCGCCCGCATCGAGGGGCCGGCCCGCGCCGTCCTCTCGGCAGAGCGCGTCGCGCTCAACTTTCTCGGCCATCTGTCGGGCGTGGCGACCGCCACCGCGCAGTTCGCCGAACGCATTGCCCACACCCGTGCCCGCATCGTCTGCACCCGGAAAACCACACCGGGCCTGCGCGCGCTGGAAAAATACGCCGTGCGCTGCGGCGGCGGCGCCAACCACCGCTTCGGTCTCGACGATGCGGTGCTGATCAAGGACAACCACATCGCCGTCGCCGGCGGGGTCGCGACCGCGATCGAGCGCGCCCGCGCTTTCGCCGGCCATCTCGTCAAGATCGAGGTCGAGGTCGATACGCTCGACCAGCTCCGCGAGGCGCTCGCCGCCGGTCCCGACGTCGTCATGCTGGACAACATGGGGCCGGACCGGCTGCGCGAGGCTGTTGCCATCGCCAATGCGGCGGTGGACGGCGGCAGAGGGGTTCTGCTCGAAGCCTCCGGCGGCGTGACGCTGGAGACGGTGGCGGCCATCGCCGAGACCGGCGTCGACCTCATCTCGGTCGGCTGGATCACGCATTCGGCGCCGGTCCTCGACCTCGGGCTCGACATCGAGATCGGCTAAAGCGCGTCTGCAGTTCTCCGGCCCTCATCAGCCGAGCCGATCAGATCCCGCCTGCCGGCACCACGAGGATTACGCGCCGCTGGGTCCAACGATGGTGACGACGGCGCCGCGTGCGGTCGCTGATCTCAGCCCAGTCGCCGTCTTCAGCTCCAGCCGCCGTTGTTGGTGCGATAGAAGATGTGCCGGCCGATCTTTTCCAGCCGCTTCATCTTGCGCGCCCACCGCGGCTTGACGTAGGTGGCGTGGTAGTGCGTCGAGGCGCCGACCTTTTCCAGGAACTCCTGGCCGGCGACGGTCTCGCGCGCCACCTTCTGCGCCAGGTCCCAGGCCTTGCCCGGCACGATGCGGTCGCGGATGCCGTCGCAGGCGAAGGAGAACTGGCAGCGGTTGCGCAGGTGGCGGTTCTGATAGACTACCTTGCAGATCGTGTCCGGATAGGCCGGGTTCTTGACCCGGTTGAGCACCACCTGGGCGACGGCGATCTGGCCGGTCTCGGACTCGCCGCGCGCTTCGAAATAGACCGCCTCGGCAAGGCAGCGCTGCTCCTTGCTGGTGACGACGCTCGCCGGCAGGGGCCGCTTCATCCACCAGTGCGGGTCACGGTCCGCGTTGGCTTCGAGCGCAGCCTCGGCTGCGGCGGCCGGATCCATTCCCGGCTTGCCGAGCAGCGCCTCGAACGGCGACCGGGTGTTCGTCAACTCGCTCGGCGCATAGGCAGCGGCAAGCGACATGCTGGTTGCGGCCACGTTGCGGGCGACGGCGAGGCGCAGGTCGATGCCCTCGGGATTGGCCGCGGCGACTGTGGTTTCCGTCGTTGCCGGCAGCGGCCGCACGAAGGCAACGCGCGGCAGATCCTGTTCCGGCCCGGCGGCGATCAGGTTCGGCAGCGAATAGACCGAGCCCGCCGCCATCTCGATCATCTCGCGGTCCGGCGCCATCGTGAGGTGGCGGTCGCCCTTGGCGGAGCGGTTGACCGCGAGGCGTTTCGGCGGGACGGTCGGCGCGGATTCCCGCGCGAATGTTTCCAGCCCGCGCACCACCGTCTGATCCTGTCCCGGCAGGGCCGAGGTCACGACGTAATCGGCGGCCGTTTGCGGTGTCGGCCGCGGCGCGGAGGCCATCACCAGGCTCGGAGCATGTGTCGAGGTGTGTTCCGCCGCCTCGATGGCAGCCATCCAGCGCGGAGCGGCCTGACGGCTCGCCTCGATCAGCGCCGTGATGTCCTGCTGTGCGATCTCGGCCGTCGAGGCGCCATAGAGCGCGATGGCCAAAACCGAAGGAATACCGGCCGAACGCAAGGAACGCCGCCGGCGCAGAGCCTGCTTCATCAAGGTGGTGCCAAGCATTCTGCGGCTGCTCCGAACTCGGTACTAATGCGCCGGGCGCCGCTCGCTTGACGCCCGCAGACCGCATGGGTTTCTGCTGTGAAGCATCGCGGCTTAACCTTGAGAACCGGTTAATGCCGCGGAAAAGCGCCGTTCGGCACCGCGCCCGCAGCCGCGACCGTTAACATCAGCGTTCGGATTGCGGGTTTTGCTTCAAGGGCTTGGAGAGAAATCCCTCCACAGAACGTAGACGGTTTCCGCTGAGGAACAGGGGAGTCGCGCCTGAGTCGGGCAAGCTGAGACCCTACGGATCCTGGAATGGCTCGCGTTTGGCAACGCCGGTACATGATGCGCCGGCGCTGTTTTGCGCGAGGAGCATCAGGCCGGGATCCTTTGCCGATGTTGCAGGCGGGCGCTGGATCAGCGAGAGGGGATCGGGTGCGGTCAACGGCAGCGGGCTCATCGAGTGGCACGATCCTGTCGCCGAGGCGAAATGGGGCATCACTGGCAGATTTCCGCCCCTTTCCTACCGCCCTCCGAACCGAAGCCCCGGCGCCGGGCGCTCCTTCAGCACCTCGCGGCGGAAGCGGAACAGGGCGGCGGGGCGGCCGCCGGTTGTCGTCGAGGTGCCGCCGGTCGGCTCGACAAGCTCGGCCTTTTCGACGAGGCGGCGGAAGTTCTGCTTGTGGAGGTGGCGGCCGGAGATCGTCTCGACCGTGCGCTGCAGGTCGGTGAGCGTGAAGGTATCGGGCAGCATCTCGAACACCACCGGCCGGTATTTCAGCTTGCCGCGCAGCCGCGAGATCGCGGTGGCGAGGATCCGGCGATGGTCGTGCTGCATCGGCTGGCCGAGCGGTGGCAGCTGGTCGCGGGCAAGCGCCGCCCGCCGGCCGTCGCGCCGCGCCTCCTCGACGAGGCCGGCCCCGTACAGGATCTCGTAGCGGTCGAGCACCTTCTCTTCGTCCCAGCTGCCGCCATCGCCGAAGGCGAGGCGTACCCGGTCAACGCGCGACAGCGCCCGTGCCGGGATCTCGGCTGGAGCCGGATCGTTCGCCCATTCCTCCAGGATCGGGCCGATCGTCCTGTCGAGCAGCTCGGGCCGGCCGCTGCGCCAGTCCTCCCAGGGGAAGAAATCGTACCACGACCGCCAGAAGGCGTTCTGCTTTTCGAGAGCCTCGTCGGACTCCGCGCTCTGGCGTGTCAGGGCCAGGTAACCGACGGAGACGATGTGAGGCTGCCCGCGCTCGCGGCTGTCATGGCGCCCGCGGTCGCCAAAGGTGTAGAGCTGCTCGACATAGCCCAGCCGCAGCGCGGTCTGCTCCTCGACCCAGGCCCTGAGCCCGATCTCGAAGGTGCGATGGCGCGTCGGATCGAATGGGCCGAACGGCAGCGCGACCGGCTCGCCCGAGCCCTGCGGCGCGATGACGAGCACCAGCGGTGTCGACTCGGCCACGGCGACGATCACCGCGTTCAGCCCGATTTCGACCGATCGTTCGGCGGTGACGACTGCCATGGCCGCCTCAGCCGATCGGCATCAGGAAGGGCGCGCCTTCAAAGGCGTCGGCGCCGCGGCCGATGGCCTTGATCGCCTCGACCATGCGGCCGTCGCGGCCGAGGGCCCGGTCGGCCAGCGCAACCAGACGGGCGTTGGGTGTTGCCGACGGCGCGACCCGCCGCAGGGCGGCGGCAATGTCGGCCTCGTCGCGCTCAGGGGTGAGTGCGCAGGCCGCGATATAGGCCCCGGCCGTCGACCGGCTGATGCCGGCGAAACAGTGCACGACCATCGGAGCCTGCCGATCCCAGGCGCGAAAGAACGCGATCAGCCGCTCGACATGGAGCTCGGCCGGCGCCATCAGGCCCGGCACCGGCTCGACGATGTCGTCGAAGGCGAGGAACAGGTGATTGCGCTCGTCGATCATCGTCGGACGCGACACGGCCGTTCCGGCGCCGATCAGCGTCACCAGGTGGCGGGCGCCGGTTGCCGTTACGGTTTCCGACAGTCGTGCGAGCGAGCAGACGTAGAGCATGCGAATCCAGACCCTCTGCGTCCAATCCTAACCTTCTCCCGGGGCCGGGTCATCACACCGTCTTGTAGGCAGGATCCTGCTGCTACGAAGGACCTTCCGCCGGGGGCTTTCCCTGGCGCAGCGTCTCGATCGCCTGAAAGCGCTCGAGGTAACGGCGCTGCGCCTCGGCCGCCGGGAGCGGGGTCAGGCCGAGCCGTGGCCGTCGGCCCGCACCGATTCCGCGCGGCCGGCCGAAGATCCGCTCCGCCTCGGCCTCGTCGAAGCCTGCAAGTTCCACCGCCTCGAAATAGGCCGAGATCGTATCGGCCTTCTTGACCAGGGTCTTGATGGGTCCCGGAAGCTCCGCCGGCAGCGAAAAGCGCAGGTGGATCGCCGCCTGCAGCCGGCGCTCGACCTCGCGGTAATTGCCGCCCATCACCGTCTTGAAAGGTGAGATCATGTCGCCGATCACATACTCCGGTGCGTCATGCAGCAGCACGGCAAGGCGCCATTGCGGCGAAAGGTGCGGCTCGAGCCTTACTGCGAGATCCTCGACCACGAGGCAGTGTTCGGCGACGGAAAAGGCATGATCACCGACCGTCTGGCCGTTCCAGCGCGCCACCCGGGCGAGCCCGTGGGCGATGTCCTCGATCTCGACATCGAGCGGGGAGGGGTCGAGCAGGTCGAGGCGGCGGCCGGACAGCATGCGCTGCCAGGCGCGAGGGGCAAGGCCGGGACGGTCTGCGGACATCGAGGCTCCATGCGGGGGCGATCGAAAGGAAGTCTAACCCTGGATGAAACGACCTGCACTTGGGGCGTGGTGTTCGCCCATGCCGTCGTCGTCATTGCCGTGATCGGGCTCGAACCGGCACCCTTAAGTTTCGCCGTCGCCCGAACCCGTATCCGGCCAGCTGAATCGCGCCCAGGCCGGAAGGGCGACAGTGAGCGTCGCCTCGCCCGCGGTCACGGCTTCGCCCGCATCGAGCGCGGCCTTCACCCGGTCCAGTCGGACAAGCGCCAGGCCGGCGGCGCCGGCCGACGTGCCGAGCGTACCGGCCGGCCTGCCGCCTGCCATCAGTTCGGTACCGGGAGGCGGCAGATCGTGATCGCCGAGCACCGGCACGATGCGGCGGCGCGCGGTACCGCGGTGCTTCATCCGGCTCACCACTTCCTGGCCGACGAAGCAGCCCTTGTCGAAGGCGACGCCGTGAAGGTCGTCCATGTCGGCGTCGTGCGGGAAGGTGTCGCCGAAGGCGAAATCGAGCCCGCCCTCGGGCACGCCGAGCGAAATGCGGTGGGCGTGGTAGTCCGCCTCTGTTCCATGTGCCAGTCCGGGCGCGGCGAGTGTGGCGCCGATCGCATCGCGGGCGACAATCGCACGAAATCCGAGCGCGGGCAGCCGCGGGTCGAGCGCAACGGTTCCGGGCAGGGCAGGAGCCGTCTCGGTGCCCCAGCAGGCGACGACAGCAAGTTCGGCGCCGACGTCCTCGATCGTGACCTTACTGCGCAGCTTGTAGAAGGCAAGCCGTTTGGCGAGTTCTGCGGCCGACCGCGCGGGCGTGTCGATGAGATAGGCGTCCTCGGCCGAGAACAGGATGAAATCGAACAGGATCTTGCCCTGCGGCGTCAGCAGCGCACCGTAGCCGGCACTCCCCGGCGCGATGCTGTCGACGTCGCAGGTCACGAGGTTCTGCAGGAAGTCCTGTGCCTGCGGACCACCGATCGAAAGGACGCTGCGGCTTGAAAGTTCGGCGATCGTAGCGACTTGCATCACGCTCCCCGCTGACGCCCGCGCGCCGGACACGCCGCGAGCTGTTTTCTATGACTATGAGCGACATAGGCCCAATCGCCGCCCGCCTCAAGGCTGCCCCGAGCATCATCGCAGGGTTCGATTTGCGCGGCGAAGTCGGAGCAACGCGCACGGTGTCGGCGCAAGTCCGGCCCAGGCCAGGACGGACGGATTGCAGCGACCAAGCGAACCCGGCCGGCTTGCCGTGGTGGCGACGGCCGGCGGCACCCTGTATATAGCGCCCGACCTTATACGCCCGAGGAGACCGCCATGCCGGAGACGTTCGATTTGATCCTGAAAGGGGGCACGGTGGCCAATCAGGACGGTGAGGGCGTGCGCGACATTGCCGTTCGCGCGGGTCGCATTGCAGGCATCGGGACGTTTGCGACGAGCTCTGCGGGCGAGGTGGTCGACTGCACCGGCCTCCATGTTCTCCCTGGCGTGATCGACACCCAGGTGCATTTCCGGGAGCCGGGCCTCGATCACAAGGAGGACCTGGAGTCAGGTTCGCGCGCCGCGGTGATGGGCGGCGTCACCGCCGTGTTCGAGATGCCCAACACCAAGCCGTTGACCACATCGGCGGAGACGCTTGCCGACAAGGTGGAGCGCGGGCGCAACCGGATGCATTGCGACTTCGCCTTCTGGGTCGGAGGCACCCGCGACAATGTCGCCGACATTCCAGAGCTCGAGCGCCTGCCAGGGGCTGCTGGCATCAAGGTGTTCATGGGCTCTTCGACCGGCGACCTTCTGGTCGACGACGACGCCGGCGTCGCGGCGATCCTGCAAAAGACCCGTCGCCGTGCGGCGTTTCACGCCGAGGACGAGTTTCGCCTGCGCGACCGCCTCGGCCAGCGGGTCGAAGGCGATCCGGCAAGCCATCCGGTATGGCGCGACGCCGAAGCGGCGCTGAGCTGCACCAGGCGCCTCGTTCGGATCGCCCGCGACGCCGGCGCCCGCATCCACATCCTTCACCTGTCTACGGCCGAGGAGGTCGATTTCCTCATCGATCACAAGGACGTCGCCTCGATCGAGGTCACGCCGCACCATCTGACTCTGACCGACGAAGCCTACGGACGGCTCGGCACCCTGGTGCAGATGAACCCGCCCGTGCGTGCGGTGGAGCATCGCGATAGGTTGTGGTGGGGTTTGTCCCAGGGCCTTCTCGACATCCTCGGCTCCGACCACGCGCCGCATCTCATCGAGGAGAAGGAGAAGCCCTATCCGGCCTCGCCCTCCGGCATGACCGGCGTGCAGACCCTGGTGCCGGTCATGCTCGATCATGTCGCCGCCGGCCGACTCTCGCTCGCGCGCTTCGTCGACATGACCTCCGCCGGGCCGGCACGGCTGTTCAACATCGCCCGCAAGGGCCGCATTGCGCTCGGCTACGATGCCGATTTCACCGTCGTCGATCTGAAGCGTCGCGAGACGATCACCAACGGCTGGATTGCCTCGAAATGCCGCTGGACTCCTTACGACGGGCTTACCGTCACCGGCTGGCCGGTCGGCACCTTCGTCCGCGGCATGCGGGTCATGTGGCAAGGCGAGCTGACGGCGCCCTCGCACGGTGCGCCGGTGCAGTTCTGCGAGGCGCTGCCGAGGCGCTGAAATGGCCTGGGCCGCGGCGCATTCTGCGCCACGGCCCATTGGCGGGCGAGGAGGAGGGGGACCTGCGACCGCCGAAGGACAAATGCGCGCTTACGCCGTCCGCGCCACGGGCGCGCCGACCGCAATGGCGCCGCGCAGCGCCGCAAATCGTGCCGAGAGCGGGATCGGCCGGATGGTGAAGAGCCGAGGGGTGCGGCCCTCCGGCGCGTCGGTCGCCAGCGCGAGCAGCCGCTCGATCTGCTCGCCGACCCGGCGGTGGGTCTCGGTTTCGATCCGGATCCGGCGCCAGACGTGGCGCTGGATCGCGGTGTCCATGCACAGCCGGATGTCGTTCTCAAGGAAGGCGAGGTCAAGCGCCGGCATGTCGAGATACGCCTTGAGCTCGGCCACGATGGTCTGGAGCAGCCGTTCGTAGTCCTCGCCGGCGGACGCAGGGCACAATTCATGGATGTCGAGGCACTGGATTTGGGCCTCCTCGCGGATCGCCGCAATGAAGGTCTCGATCTGCACCCGGCTCAGCCGTGTGGTGCCATCCTCGAGTGCGAGCTGCTTCATCAGGAGCGAGGCCTCGAACACGTCGAGTATTCGCCGTGCCAGTGTATTGACCACGGACCGGAGGGCTGTTTCCTGCTCCGGATTGCATTCCACGAAGTTCATCTCGATGATGTCGAACAGGCCGACCTCGAACGATTCGCTGGCGTTGCGGAAGAACGGATGCTCCTGAAAGAGTCTGTTGACGACTGGAAGAGCATCAATCTCGATCGGACAATCCGCCATCGTGATATCGTTGATATCCGTAAACATCGATCGCGACCTTCGAGTTTTTACGTGCGCTTGACGCACAGTTCTCCTGTGGCGGCCGAAATTCATGCCGCGCCTGGATCATTTCTCTTGTGATGCTCGGGCGAAGATTGTCACCCGTTTCAACAAAACGATTCCGAATCGCCGAGTGAGTCGCAACGCATTTTGCGGCCGTTCGCGCAAGGCCTGCGTGTCGCCGTTCTCGCGCTGGTCACAGAAAACGGCGCGTCGATCGCCGCCGCCATCCCGTGATGCCGATCACAGCATGTTGAATGGGAATTCCGCCAAGGTCGTTCGTACTAACCAGGGATTCATCGATTTCGAATAAAAGGCTTCCGATACAGTAGCTTGGGCTTTGGCGGCGACGCGACGGCTGCGGGCGAACGGCCCGGACCTGTGCGCCGCGCCAGCCGGCTGTCGGAGTGGCGCGTGGAGCAGGGTGGTACGATGACGGTTCGACGGCAAGACGAAACGCCCGGGTCGTGGACCAAAGGGCTGGCGGTTCTGGCGATGGCAGCGTCCGTTGGACTGGCGCTTGGGCAAGCCCCGGCGGCTGCCCACGAAGCTGGCCGCCTGCAGCCGGTCTCAGGCAGCGCCGACGCCGCAGCGACCGCGAACGATCCATTGCAGATTGTGGTCTCGCTGCGCGATCAGCGGCTCGACCTCTATCGCGGCACCGAGCGCATCGAGACCACGCGGATTTCCTCGGGTAAATCGGGCTACGGCACCCCCGCCGGCGTGTTCTCGATCCTGGAGAAGCGCCGCCGGCACTTTTCCAACCTCTACGACAATGCGCCGATGCCCTACATGCAGCGCATCACCTGGTCCGGCGTTGCCCTGCATGAGGGCCGCGTGCCGAACTATCCCGCCTCGCACGGTTGCATTCGCCTGCCGAAGGGTTTCGCCGCCAAGCTGTATGGCATGACAAGCATCGGCGCCCATGTCGTCATCGTGCGCAATGACGCCCGGCCCGAGGACATCCGCCACCCCGTGCTGCCGCGGCCTGCTGTCGACGAGCCCGAGGTGGCCGCGCTCGACGTCGGCACGCTGCGCGGACCAATCGGCTCAGATGCTGGGATCGTTGCCGTGCTCCCCGGAGAAGCGAAGGCGGAGCGCCCGACCGATCCGCTGCGCGTGGTCATCAAGGCCGTGGACGCCGGCGAGCGCATCCGCGACATGCAGCGCGTGCTCGACCGGCTCGGCTATGCTCCGGGGCCGGCGGACGGCGTGTTCGGCCCCAAGACGCGCGCCGCACTGAAACTGTTCCAGGAGGGCGCCGAGCTGCCAATCACCGGCATTCCGACGGACTTCGTGCTTCGGGCGCTCTATGCGGAGGCCGGCGAGGAACGTCCGATGAACGCGCGCCTGCTGGTGCGCCGCAAGTTCCGCGAGATCTTCAGCGCCCCGGTTGAGCTGCGCGACCCTGACCGGCCGACGGGCACCCATCTCTACACCGCGCTCGACTTTGGTCCCGAAGACCGCGAGGTCCGCTGGATGGCGGTGACCGCCGAGGCGACGCCGCTGGAGACCTCCAAATCGGTTCTCGACCGCATCACCCTGTCGCAGCGTGCCGAGCACTTCCTCGCAGAGAACCTGACCCCCGGCTCCTCGATTCTCGTCACGGACCGACCGTTCCGTCTTCACTCCGGGCTGGGTACGGACTTTATCGTGACGACGCGATAAGGGGTGGCGTTGAGCGGAAGGGACGGCGGCGCCGAGCCCTGGCGTCCTGCGCAGCGCCGCCCTCTCCGGCAGTGGTCGCCGTTTTCGCTCCATCCCTGTCCGCATGCAGGAGAGCCCTCTGGCGCGATCGGCCGACAACGGGAACCGTGGGTGAAAACCCGGTGACGAGGCAGGGGAGCCGCCGTTCACAGCGGCGGTTTAGCCTTTCACCCTGCCCGGCTCCTCCCCTTGCGTGAAGCGGCCGCTGCTGTCGACCTTGACGGTCAGCGTGTCGTCGGCCGACCAATAGGGATAGTTGCCGAACTCCAGCACCTCCGGACGAACGGTAAGCTTGCCGTTCTTCTTGACGGTTGACGTGTTCTGGACCGTCAAGAGGCCGGCCTCGCTGCGGCCGATGGGTACGAAGTTGCTGAGATTGATGCCTGAATAGCCCATTCCGTCCCGCGTCTCGAACAGCGCGCCTTCATAGACATAGCCTATGATGTGGATCTTGTTCTGGCCGACGCGGCCGTTGCCTTGCTTCTTTTCCCAGCGGATGTAGGGATCGATGCCCCACTCCGGCACCGAGAAGCCGAGGCGGAGTTCGGCGCCGTCCTGCTCGGGAATGTTCTGCATCTGCAGCCGAACGCCGCCATCGATGTTTTCGATCCACCACTTCGGTGAGATGTATTGCCAGCCGATCTTGCCACCGAGCAGCTTCAACGTCTGCCACTCGTAGAAGATGCCGGCGCCGACGCCGAAGGCGATGGGCGAGGGCAGGAGGTTGAAGGTCTTGCCGGGCTGGAACAGGGTGAGATCGTTCATCGCCCACTGGGCGAAGCGCTTGGCGCTCTCATGGGTTGCCCAGTTGATGCCCTTGGCCACGGCCTGGCTCGCCATGGTCTGGAACAGATTTGCACCTGCCCGGACAAGCGCGCTGCCTTTCAGCCCGACCGCAAACTCCCAGTCGAGGCCGGAGGACGTGATGCCGTCCATCTCGGCGCCCGTGCGGCATCCCGTCACGATAAGGGCAGCAAGGGCTGTCCCGGCCTCGGCCATGACGCCGACGCGCCTGCCGGTGACCAGCACCCTGACCGGCAGGGGGGCGCCCCCCATGTTCCACAGGTCGATCTGATAGATGCTGCCACCGCCGATGATCGAGCCGGAAACGCCGCCGCCGAGGAGGCCCAGCCAGGTGGTGTCTGCTTTGAATTCGGCCATGATTACCCCCCATCAAGAAAATGACTCGCGTGGGTGCGAGCACTCGTGAAACAACGCATTCAAGTAAAATGAGCACCTAACTCTAAGGGATGCTCGTCCTCCAGCGAGGAGACCGGCCAGTCTGACCTGCCCCCGGGAAGACGTCATCATTCCCACGATGCTACAAGGTCCGCAATCCGCCGCTGTGATGATCGTCACAGTGCAAGGTCTCGGCCACGCCTGCACGGCTGCGTGTCCTTGAGTGGGCGGATGGGATCTCTGGGATGAGACCGGGACGAAGGGCGGGCGCCGCGTTAAGCGCCGGGGCTCAACCGACCTCGATGGTTACCTTGTCCGGATAGAACGCAATATGCCCGGACAGGGCCCGACATTCGATATAGGGATCATCATAGCTCCAGGCGGCGTTTTCCGCCCGGGCATGTTCCGAGGACACGGCCCAGTAACTGGCATCCCCCTTGAACGGGCAGTGGCTCGTCTTTTCCGTCGGAGACAACAGCGTCATGCGCAGGTCGCCGCGCGGCAGGTAGTAGACCGGAGGGTAGCCTGTCTCCTCGACCCGCAGCGCCTTCAAGGTCTCGCCGATGACGGTGCCGGCGAACACGGCGCGGACCCGCTCTGCGCTGGGCACGATGCGAACGGTATGATCCGGATTCTTGACATAGCCGGGCGCATGGGTCGGGCTCATCATCGGCGCTCCGTGTTCCGATCAATCAGTCTCCCGCCACGAAATAGTGCAGTGTGCCGTCGGGTCCAATCCCGACCCGGTAGAACACCCAGGCGCCAAAGGATTCCATTTCGGCGACATCGCTCGCGGTGACGATACGGTACATCTCGACCTTCTGCTGCGGTGTCAGCTTCGAGAAGGGGTATCGGGCAAAATAGGGCCAGATGTACATCTCCTGCGGCGTGCCTTCGTCGACGTGGACCCAGCCTGCCTCGAGCAGTTCCGTCAGGATCGCCAGGATCTCGACCCCTTCGGGATCGCCGGAGCTGCTCCTCAGAAACTCGATCGGATCGCTGATGGGATCGCCGAAGCTCAGCGTCGGCATGACCTCGTTCGACTCCAGAACCATACGCATGCGCTCGATGTCCCCGCTATAGGCCGCCTCCAGCATCTGGTCCCGCATCCGGGCGACCGGAGCAGGCAGCCCGTCCGTGCCGTAGTGGATCTGCGGCAGCGGTGCGTCCGGGTCGACGCTGGTTGCGCTTTCGCCCCTCTGCTGCTCCGGTTCGGCGTCGTGGGTCGGGATCGTCGGCCCGTCTGTCGGCAACTCCGCCTCCGGCGGATCGACCTGGATGCGTTCGGTCTTGACGGTCGCTGCGATGGCGGGGGCTGCTGGCATCAACAGGGCCGCGATCATGAAGGCGCAGCTCAGGCGCGCAGGCGGCATGACGGCACTCCAAAGAGGGGGACGGTCGGTTTCGGCGACTTTATCGTTCCCACCACAGCGAATAAAGGGGCGGCGCCATCAGGAAACAGATGGTAAGGCCTGCGGTTTATGCTGCGGCCATGATCGCGTATGGCTTGGGGGAGCACTGCGCCTGGACGGACGTGCCTGCATCCGCATCAAACACCCCCGAAGGGAGAACGGGACGTATTGCCACCGACAACGTATCTGTTCATCGGGCTCGGAATTGGTCTGGCGACGAGCGCTCCGGTCGGGCCGGTCAATATCGCCGCCATCCAGGCTACCTTCCGTTATGGGTTCCATGCCGGTCTTCTGGCCGGGTCCGGTGCGGTGGTGGCCGATGCGCTCTATGCCGCCCTGGCCGCCTTCGGCATCACCGCCGTGGCAGACTTCGTCACCGGCCATGAGCATCTGATCCAACTTGCCGGCGGCATCCTCGTCATCTTGTTCGGCGTGAAGGTCTTCACCGCCCATCCGCACATCGACCCGCGGAAGGAGGCCGGGGTGCCGCATGGGCTCCACGGCATGGTGTCGGGCTTCCTGATGACGCTGACCAATCCGGGCGTCGTGCTCGGCTTTCTGGCGATTTTCGGCAGTCTAGGCGAGTGGGCGCCGGAAACAGGCGATTTTGCCGGTGCCGGCGCGCTGGTCGCCGGCGTTGTAGCAGGTGCGCTGCTGTGGTGGACGCTGCTCGCCGCCGCCGTCGCCAAGCTGCGCGAGCGGCTTGACGATCACTGGCTGGAGCGGATCAACCACACCGCCGGCGTGCTTCTCATCCTGTTCGGAGCCGGCATTCTCGCGCTCCTGGCGTACGATCGGCTGATCGCCTGAAGCGCCGTGGCGGCGCAGATCCGTGGCCATCGTCGCACGTGCCGCGGTTCACCGTCTCGCCGGCGCGGTCACTGAAATGTGCGGCCGGTGGTATAGTCGCCGCGGCGCACCCGGTCCGGGAGCCCTTCGGTGAGCTGCGCCACGGCTTCCTCACCATAGGTGGTGACCAGATCGGCGAGCGCGGTGAACAGCGCCGCATGGGCGACGGCGTCGGTATCGACGCCGTCGGCGATGGCATCGGCCCAGGCATCGGAAATGTAGCCGAGTGCCTGCCGGCGGATGTCCTCGTCGCTGGGGACGGCGTCGTCGAAGGAGTGATCGGTGAAATCGTCGCGGTCCCGCATTGTCTTATTCCCTGATCGCCGTCCTGTTCGGACGGTCTGCCGCCGGCCGGCGCCCGGCACCGGTCAGCGTTGCGTTCAGGAACAGACTAACACGTGCGGCCGAGTCGCGAACCGAGCGGTAAACAATTTGCTAAGGAGTTCGTCCAATTTTAGCAGTTATGGTTAATTCTTCTTAACGGTCTTAAGCTGTTGCTGAACCGGTCTGGTCCGGCGCCGGCACACAATTCAACGGTTGTAGCGCGTGGTGACATCTCGAACGATCGAGCCGCCTTCTTCCACGTAGCTTGCGAGCGCCAGCTCCGCCGCCTCGGTGCAGTGGCGGTAAACCGATGAAAAGCCCCGATAACCCTGGTTGAACCGCTCGATAAAGCGGCGCCTGCGGTTCTCGTCCTGCGCCTCGGCGGTAATCAGCGCCTGCATTTCCTGCCGCCACAGCCCGCCGTCGTCATGACCGCACAGCGGCCGCAGATAATGCAGCGCCCCGAGGATTTCCGACAGCCGCATCAGATCGCGCTCGTAGGGCGGATCCTCGGAAGTGTCCTGGGCCGCGGGCCGCTGCGGCGAGGCCAGGATGACGGCCGTACCGAGAAGAAATGCGCCGACCAGGATCGGTGTCGAACGAACGATGGCGAACGGGCGGCGCATGACGTCACCATGCGTCGTCTGTGGCCGGACCGCAAGATGCCGGGCCGGACGCGACGGCAGCCAGATGGCGCCGGATCCGCTCCGCCGTCCCGGGCGTCAGCGTCATGGCGGCAAGCTCGGCCGCGGCCGCCCAGGTCACCTCGGTGGCATCATCTCCCGGAATCGCGGCGCCCGACAGCCACCGGCCGCGAAACATTGCGATCACGAAGTGATGCTCCGGAAGATCGGACTCGTTCCTGGTGATCAGATCGAAGATCTCGACCGGCTTGGGCTCCAGATCCGCAAGAACGCCTGCCTCTTCCATCAGCTCGCGCTGTGCTGCGGCGATCATCGGCTCGCCGAACTCGACGCCGCCGCCGGGCAGGCTCCACAGCCCGAGATAAGGTTCCTTGCCCCGCCTGACGAGCAGCACGCGGCCGTCCGAATGGCAAAGGACACTGATCCCAAGACGCGGCACGGCCATGGTTCGATCGCCTTCGTGGTACCGGTGGTCGGCGTCGCGGAGGAACCGGCCGCCCACCCGTTCTTGCGCGCCCCCCGGGGCAGGCGCTCATTCTAACGCTGGTGAGACAATGGGAAAATAGCGACAGGGGGCGGTCACGCGAAGAGGAGATCGATCGCGGCCTGGGACTTCGTTTCGTCGCCGTCCAAATGGTCGACATGGCCATGGATGATCGCCCCGGCTTCGGCGACCAGAGGTCTGATCACCGACACGCCCTTGCCCGCAACTTCGGCGGACACGGCCGGCAGGTCCTCGGCGTTGACAAGGCGGGCCTGAGCGTCGCCCACCGCTGCATCGATTCGGGCAACAACGGCCGCCAATCGTCCGCGCAGGGCGGCCGGGGCGGCCCGGTAGGCCAACACGGCAAGCTGTTTTTCGGAAAAATGCGACTGCTCGAAATGGCTGACATAGTCGAGCGGCCGCCACGCCAGTACATCCTCGACACAGTCCGGCATATCGGGGAGCATCTCGAGCAACATGACGACCTCATTGAAGTGATTGAGGTAATCGGTCGCCAGTCCCGTTTCCGGGTTGATGTTTGCCTCCGCCAGCCGCTCCGGTGCAAGCGCCCCTGTACCCAGGGCCGGGTGCCCGTACGTCATCTCGTTGCCCCTTGGTGCTGCTCTGGTCCGGAGCGTAGCTGGGCTTGTATTGAGAATTGACTAACCATCCGGACAATGCCGAGGATCGCCGGATGTGTGGACGATTCGCCCTGACCAGCCAGCCCGGGTCGGTGCGGGCGCGGTTCGGCTATGTCGACCGGCCTGCGTTTCCGCCGCGCTACAACATCTCGCCGACTCAGCCGATTGCGACGGTGCGGCTGGTGAACGGCGTCCGGCGTTTCGTCCTGGTGCGCTGGGGGCTGGTGCCGCACTGGGTCAAGGATCCTGCAAGCTTCACGCTGCTGATCAATGCCCGCGCCGAAACCGCCGCCGAAAAGCCGTCGTTCCGCACGGCCATGCGCCATCGCCGCTGCCTCATGCCCGCCAGCGGCTATTACGAGTGGCGCCGCGACGGGGCCACGAAGCAGCCCTATTGGATCCGTCCCCGCGACGGCGGGCTCATAGCCTTCGCAGGCCTTTGGGAGGAGTGGTGCGATCCCGACGGCGGCGAGATCGAGACCGGTGCCCTCCTGACGGTGCCGGCCAACGCCGGTGTCGGCTGGGTGCACGACCGGATGCCGGCTGTGATCGCGCCCGAGGATTTCGACGCGTGGCTCGATTCGATGTCCTGTCCGGTCAGCGAAGCCCTGGCGCTGCTCAAGCCGGCACCGGATGACCTGTTCGAGGCGATCCCGGTGGCGTCACGGGTAAACTCCGGCCGTCTCGACGATCCGGGTCTTCAGGAGCCAGTTGCGGACGCCGTGGCGGCCGGGCCGAGCGCGGATCGCACGTCAAGCAAGAGCTCTTCGCCGGCAAATGGAAATCCCGTCGCGGCCGCCTCGCAACAGCTCGACCTGTTCTGAGCAGGCCCCTCCTGCGAACGGCGGTATCTGACCGGGCCGGGCTTTGTCTGGCGCCACGCGCTTCGGCGCGGTAAGGAAACAATGATGAGCCCAATCGACAACGATGCCCTTGCCGAAGCCTACAACCGCGCGCTTCAGCTAGAAAAGGCCGGCGACCGGGAGGCCGCCGCCGCAGCCTATCGCGAGGTGCTGGCGCTCGACCCGGCCGACCACGGCGGCGCCAGCGTGCGCCTGGCGGCCATGGGGCTCGGCGAAACGCCGGCAAAGGCGCCGGACGCCTATGTGGAGACGCTGTTCGACCAGCACGCCGAGGTGTTCGACGCTGTGCTCGTCGACGAGCTCGGCTATTGCGTCCCGCTTCAGGTGCACCAACTGCTTCTGGAGCAGGTGCCGGGCCGCCGCTTCGCCCGCATGCTCGACCTCGGCTGCGGCACGGGGCTTTCTGGCGAGGCGATGCGGGCAATCGTCGATCACGCCACCGGCCTCGACATCTCGGAGAAGATGGTTGCGCTTGCCGACGAGCGGGAGGTCTACGAGGAGCTCTATGTCGGCGAGGCCGTCGCCTTCCTCCAGACAGCCGGGGATCTCGATCCGTTCGACCTGGTGGTCGCCACCGATGTCTTTCCCTATCTCGGTGCGGCGGAGCCCTTCGTCGACGGCGTGGCTGCGGTCACAGTAGCCGGCGGCCTGTTTGCCTTTTCCACCGAAAGCCTGCCCGACGAAATCCTGCAGGGGCGGGGATTCGTGGTTGGGCCGAAGCAGCGCTTTGCCCATGCCGAACCCTATCTTCGCGCTGTGCTCGACAACGCCGGCTTCGACGTCGTGGCGTGGCAGCCGATCATCGTGCGCAGCGACGAGGGCGCACCTGTTCCCGGCGATCTGGTGCTGGCGCGGAAGCGGTAGACACCCGGGACCGGGGGCGATTCGCCCGCCAGAGACGGCGGGCGATCGCCTTTCGGTCGCGGCCTCAGTCCGGCGTGCCGACGCGGCGCACCGTCATGTGAGGCTCGCCGTTCGAGGTCTTCTCCGCCGTAACGCCGTGCCGGTCGACCGTACAGGTCACGCGGCTGCGGTAGGCCGAAAAGCTCTCGAAGGTCACCACGTCGACTGGAACGTCGAACTGGATCGTCACCCGGTAGCGACCGGAGGCGCCGATCCTGGCGGCGGCGATGACCTCGCCGGTAAAGGACTGCCCAAGGTAGCGGCCGGTCACCCGGTCACCGAGCCCCAGCAGCGCCTCCGGCTGGTTGCCGACAGCGGCATGAAGCGTGTTCCAGTCGCGGTAGCCGTGCTGCCGGGCGACCAGCTCCAGCGCCTGGCTATGGCCGAAGCTCCTGCCGTCGGCGCCGAGCGCCGTGCGCAGCCGCTTGGCCTGGGCCTTGAGGTGTTCGATCGGGGGAAGGGTCGTCATTCACGCCTCCTGCATTTCCGTGCAGGCGTAGGGAAGGATGGGGGCTCGCGTTGCCATCGGCCTGCATCGTTCTGCAAGGGCGGATCGGACTGGAATTCCGTTGGGACCGGAAACCAGGAAGGCTTCACCTGGCGTCACGCCTGCGAGCGGCAGGGGCCTTCAACCCGGCCGCTCACGTAGGGACGCGTCTTGCAAATGTCAATCGCGCAGGTCCGGCCGGTCAGAGCACCCGGCCGGGGTTCATGATGCCGTTTGGATCGAATGCCTGCTTGATGCGCCGCATCAGGTCGAGCTCGATGGGGCTCTTGACCTCGGTGAGCAGGGTCCGCTTCAACCGACCGATGCCGTGCTCGGCAGAGATCGACCCGCCGAAATCGTGGACGATGCCGTGCACCACCCGGTTCATGGCATCCCAGCCGGCAAGAAAGTCATTCTTGTCAGCGCCAATGGGCTGGCTGATGTTGAAATGGATGTTGCCGTCGCCCATGTGGCCGAACGGCACCGGCCGGCATCCCGGCACCAGCTTCTCGACCGCGGCGATTGCGGCATCGAGGAAGGCAGGCACGGCGGCAACCGGCACCGAGACGTCGTGCTTGATCGAGCCGCCCTCGTGCTTCTGCACCTCGGACAGGCCGTGGCGGATGCGCCAGAAGGCGGCGGCCTGTGCCCCCGATTCGGCGAGCGCTGCGTCGGCCACCAGCCCCGCCTCGAACGCATCACCGAGGATTTCCTCGATCAGCGCCCGCGGGCCCTGCGCCTCCGAGCCGGACGACAGCTCCATCAGCACGTACCAGGGATGCGGCTTGGCGAGCGGGTCGCGCGCTCCTTCGAGGTGGCGCGTGGTGAATTCGACGCCGATCCGCGGCATCAGCTCAAAGCCGGTCAGCATGGTGCCGGCCTTGTCGCGCGCCCTGGAAAACAGGGTGAGCGCTGCGTGCGGGTCGGCAAGCCCGACGAAGGCCACCTCCTGCGCCTTCGGCTTGGGGAAAAGCTTCAGCACGGCGGCTGTGATGATGCCCAGGGTGCCTTCCGCGCCGATAAAGATTTGTTTCAGATCGTAACCAGTATTGTCCTTCCGCAGCGCCCTGAGGCCGTCCCAAACCTCACCGGTCGGCAGCACGACCTCGAGCCCGAGCACCAGATCGCGGGTGTTGCCGTAGGCGAGCACCGCCGTGCCGCCGGCGTTGGTCGAGAGATTGCCGCCGATCTGACAGGAGCCCTGCGAGCCGAGCGTGAGCGGGAAGATCCGGTCCGCTGCCGCGGCGGCCTCGTGGATCTTCTCGAGCACGGTACCGGCCTCCACCGTCATGGTGAAGCCCTCCGCGTCGAGGGTGCGAATCCGATTGAGGCGGGCGAGTGAAACCACCACTTCCTCAGCGTTCTCCTGCGGAATTTGGCCGCCGACCAGCCCGGTGTTGCCGCCCTGAGGCACGATCGCGATCCGGTTCTGGTTGGCATAGGCGAGGATCGCCGCCACCTCCTCGACCGTTCCCGGGCGCAGCACAGCGGGCGTGCGGCCCTGGTAGAGATCGCGCCACTCGCGCAGGTAGGGCGCCGTATCGGCGTGATCGGTCAAGGTGTTGGCCTCGCCGACAATGGCGCGGAGGCGGTCGAGGTGGGCGCGGTCGAGCATGATCGGAATACGAAGAGCCGTAGGGTTTTGGCGCTTGAAAGATGTGTTGCGGTGATGGTGTATCACAGCGCTGCCCGGAGTCGACCCTTGCAACGCCACCCCGGGCGCTTGATGGGAGAGAGGGCCTGTGCCATAGGAAGCCGGCCCGCCCGGCGCCCGACGGCCCGTCGGCAGGGCATCCCGGATTCGGGGGCACGACGCCGAACTGCGGTCCGGCGGGGGAATTCTGCAGGAGACGATGATGGCGGATGCGCGCGGATTGATGGACGGCAAACGCGGGCTCATCATGGGCGTTGCCAACAACCGGTCGATCGCGTGGGGAATCGCCAAGGCGCTGCACGACGCCGGCGCCGAGATCGCGCTGACCTACCAGGGCGACGCTCTGAAACGGAGGGTCGAACCGCTGGCCGCCGAGCTGGATGCGTTCGTCGCCGGCCACTGCGACGTCACCGAACCGGCAACGATCGATGCCGTCTTCGATGCGCTTCGCGGCAAATGGGGCAAGATCGATTTCCTGGTCCACGCCATCGCCTTCTCCGACAAGGACGAGCTGACCGGCCGCTACGTCGAGACGACCGCCGACAACTTTTCCAAGACGATGCTGATCTCCTGTTACTCGCTGACCGCGGTGGCGCAGCGCGCGGAGACGCTGATGACGGACGGCGGTTCGATCCTGACGCTGACCTATTACGGTGCCGAGAAGGTGATGCCGCACTACAACGTTATGGGCGTGGCCAAGGCCGCGCTGGAGGCGAGCGTGCGCTATCTCGCCGCCGACCTCGGCAAGGACGGGATCCGGGTCAACGCAATCTCGGCCGGGCCGATCAAGACCCTGGCCGCCTCGGGTATCGGCGACTTCCGCTACATCCTGAAGTGGAACGAGTACAACGCCCCGCTCCGGCGAACGGTGACGATCGAGGAGGTCGGCGACGCCGCCCTGTTCCTCTTGTCCGACCTCGGCCGCGGCGTGACCGGGGAGATCCAGCATGTCGATTGCGGCTACCATGTCGTCGGGATGAAGGCGGTGGACGCGCCCGACATTTCGGTGGTGAAGGACTGAGGCCGCGGAACTCAGAATGACCCAAATCAGAGCGTCGATGCGCCACGTGCCGGAGCCCCTGATCTTCGTCCGGCACGGCGAGACCGATTGGAATGTCGAAGGGCGCCTCCAGGGCCAGCGGGACATCCCGCTGAACGATATCGGCCGCGGCCAGGCCGAGCGCAACGGCCGGGAGCTCGCCGCCTTCTTCGCCAAGCGGCGGATCGAGCCGGCGTCGGTCGCCTACGCGGCCTCACCTTTGTCCCGGGCGCGCGACACGATGGATCTGGTTCGCCGCGAACTCGGCCTGCCGGCCGGCGGCTACGAACTCGACGATCGGCTGAAGGAGCTCACCTTCGGCGACTGGGAAGGCTTCACCATCCCAGAGCTCGCGGAGCGGGTTCCAGACCTTACCGCGCGGCGTAAGGTCGACAAGTGGGGTTTCGTACCGCCCGGCGGCGAGAGCTACAAGATGCTGTCGACCCGGATCGAGGCCTGGCTCGCGCTGCTGGATCGGCCAACCGTGGTGGTGTCGCACGGTGGGGTGATGCGGGTGCTGCGCGGCCTGCTGCTCGGCCTTCCGGAGACAGAAATCCCGTCGCTCGACGTGCCGCAGGACAAGGTGTTCGTCTGGGCGGACGGCGAGGCCTTCTGGCTCTGACAGGCTGGAGGCGACGTGCGCCGCGCCAGGCGCAGGTACCTGGAAGATATGGGCTGCCCGACCACATCGGCCTCCGACCGACCAACTGACTGGAAAGCCCGCCGCCGCG
>CAYXAA010000045.1:0-30191 GCA_964462985.1 uncultured Hyphomicrobiales bacterium
GGGCCTTGCCCTACCCGGCCCTCACTCCGCGCTCGCGAAAGCTTTCCACCACGTGCCGGGCAAAGGCGTCGGCAGCCTTCCCCGCCGTACCGGACTCCTTCATGATGATGTGATAGGTGCCGATCTCCGGCAGGCCATGGCGTTCGTCGAGACGCTGCAGCGGCGACGCGACGACGCTCGCCGGAAACGGCGCGACGGCAAGGTCGGCGAGCAGCGCTGCTTCCTGGCCCGCACTGTGGAAGCTCTGATAGGCGATACGATAGCTCTTCTCCGCAGCGTCGAGCGCCAGCCGGGCCGCCTTGCGCCATGGGCAGCCGGAGACCGAGAGCGCCAGTGGCAGCGGCTCGCGCTGATAGGCAACACCGCCTTCGAGCCCGACCCAGACGAGCGGCTCGGTGAAGACAATCTCGCCGCCCCGCGCCATCTCGCTGTCCGGTCGGGCCGTGTAGAGAATCAGATCGAGCTCGCCGCTCTTTTGCTTGCGCACAAGTTCGGGACTGCCGTCGAGATGGACATCGACGTTGACGCCGGGATGGGTGCGCGCAAAGCGCGCCAGGATGTTTGGCAGGAAACGGGTGCCGAAGTCCGACGGTGCTCCGAACCGCACCTCCCCTTCCACCGTCGGCGAGCGGAACAGCGACACCGCCTCCTCGTTCAGCATAAGAATGCGCCGCGCATAACCCACCAGCGCCTCACCCTCGGCAGTCATGCGGACCGTGCGACCCTCCCTTGCAAAAACGGCAACGCCGAGCAGGGTTTCCAATTTCTTGATCTGCATGGACACTGCCGAGGGGGTCCGCCCGACGATCTCGGATGTCTTTGAAAAGCTTCCCGTTTCGGCAATTGTCAGGAAGGTTCGATAAAGGTCGGTCTCGATCAGCGGCGCGCCTTTTCGAGGCATTTGGTTCATGCAAACGGCTCCCTATCGGTGACGTCAATGAAATTGAATAACACTATCAGTTCTTTTCGTTTGATTGATGCTCTGAAATTGCCCATATCGCGGTCAGACGAACAATCCTTGAGCGGCTCCTCCTCCCGACAGCCGCTCAAACTGCCCTGTTGGAGTGCAAAATGTCGTTCTTTTCGCAGGTCCTGAACGGCGCCCTGTTCGGTCGCCATCCGCTCGATGTCGCCGATGCCGATCCTCGTACCCTGTCGGATCTCGGCTATACGCGCGAGGCCGCGTCCCGCGCCCGCTTCAACACCTTCCGTTTCGGCGAGCCCGGCGCCTCCTATGCGGCTCGCCTCGGCGTCAACGGTCGCTGAACACCGGTCAGACGCCGTCAACTTGCTGGCCCGCGCCGATGCGTTCGGCGCGGGTGTTTTCTGTTTGGGGCTACCGTCGCCGCTGGCTCTGGTCGAGGGCCTAGACGGAGCGTGAGCGAGCTGGGTTATCGGCCCTTCGTGCGCCCGAGCGACGCCTCACCCTCTGCTTCCCATCAACTCCGTTGAACGAGGGATCGCAGGCTTATTGCAGCCTTCCCGCGTGCACCAGGTGACGCTCGACCCCGCTATTTCCCATCCACGACCTTGCAGCGCATCAACGCCTCGGCGTTCTCGGCTGCCGTCAGATCACGCAGCGCGGCCTCGCCGCGCGCCTCCCACCACTCGTACTGGCCAGCGGTGTAGCGGCTGCCCGACGCGGAGATGGCCGATGCAAAGACCAGCATCCGGCCCTCGACCGGCACCACCGCGAGATGGTTGGGGTCGGCGTTTATGTAGCTGACGCTCACGGGTCCGGCCGTGCCGCAGTCGTAGCGGGCCTCGATGACCTCGGCCCGCCCCCCGATAGCCAGCCTCAGCTCTCCGCCGACATCGATCTCGGTGGCGTGAGCGGCATGTGCCGATGAAATCGTCAACACCAGCGCTGTCGCAACCACGTCACGCATCGCCATCGGCTTCTCCTTCTTGTGTCGCGGGCACGATCGAATCGGCATCACAAGCGCCGATTGACCTTGTTCTCCAGGAGTTCCTGCCGCCCGGACACCGGCTTCGGCTCGATGTTCTCGCGCTCGACTCGTTCGGCGATCTCGGCGAGCCCGACCTCACCCTGCAGCATCGCCTGTGCCTCGGGCCTGTTCCAGCCAGCGTAGCGCTCCTCGATTGCGTCGGAGAGGTCGCCGTGCTCGATCAGCTCCGCAGCGGCCAGCAGCGCCCGGGCACAGGTGTCCATGCCGCCGATGTGGCCATGGAGCAGGTCCACCGGATCGAGAGACTGGCGGCGCAGCTTGGCGTCGAAGTTGAGCCCGCCGGTGGTGAAGCCTCCGGCCTTGAGAATGTAGTAGAGCGCCAGCGCCACCTCCGGCACGTTCATCGGGAACTGGTCGGTGTCCCAGCCCGACTGGTAGTCGTTGCGATTCATATCGCAGGAGCCGAAGATCCCGAGCGCTGTGGCGAGCGCCACCTCGTGCTCGAAGGAATGGCCGGCCAGCACCGCGTGGCCGACCTCGATGTTGACCTTGACCTCGTTTTCCAGCCCGTAGCGCTTCAGGAAGCCGTAGACCGTGGCGACGTCGAAATCGTACTGGTGCTTGGTCGGCTCCTGCGGCTTGGGCTCGATCAGGATCGTGCCGTCGAAGCCGATCTTGTGCTTGTAGTCGACCACCATCGACAGGAAGCGGCCGGCCTGGTCGAGCTCCCGCTTCACGTCGGTGTTGAGCAACGTCTCGTAACCCTCGCGGCCGCCCCACAAAACGTAATTCTGACCGCCGAGCTCCTTGGTGACGTCGATGCAATTTTTCACCTGGGCCGCGGCATACGCGAACACATCCGGATCGGGATTGGTCGCCGCCCCCGCCATGTAGCGCCGATTGGAGAACAGGTTCGCCGTGCCCCAAAGCAGCCTGGTCTTCGAGGTCTCCATCTTTCGCGCGAAGATTTCGGCAATCGCCCAGACGTTGCGATTCGACTCGGCAAGGCTCGACCCTTCCGGTGCGATGTCGCGGTCGTGGAAGCAGAAAAACGGCGCGCCGAGCAGGTCGAACATCTCGAAAGCAACGTCGGCCTTGGTCTTGGCATGGTCGAGGCTCGACCCGAACCACGGCCGCTCGAAGGTGTCACCGCCGAACGGGTCGCCGCCTGGCCAGCAGAACGAGTGCCAGTAGGCGATGGCAAAGCGCAGTTGGTCTTCCATGCGCTTGCCAAGCACGATGCGGTCGGGGTCATACCAGCGATAGGCCAGTGGATTGTCGGATTCGGGCCCCTCGTAGCGTACGGGAGCAATATCGCCGAAGAAACGGGTCATGACAGGGCCTCTTTGACGGCTGGGTAGAGCGCCCGGTAGCGCGCGAACTGGTCGTCGTACCAGCCCCGCCTCCCGGGCTCGGGAAGGATTTCACATTCGACCGCGGGTGAGCTGCAGACGGCGGCCGGATCGCCGCCGGCAGCGGCCAAAAGACCGAGGCGCGCGGCGCCGAAGGCCGCGCCGGTCTCGCCGTGGGCCGGCAAGTCGACCGGCCGGTCAAGCACGGTGGCGAGGATCTGCAGCCAGTGCCGCGACCGCGCGCCGCCACCGACGGCGGTCATGCGCTCGACCGTGGTTCCGGCGGCCATCAGCGCCTCCAGGCAGTCTCTGAAGGCAAACGCTACGCCGGTCAGCACCGCCTGCGCCAGATCGGCCCGGGTGGTGTTCTGCGAAAGGCCGGTGAAGACGCCACGGGCGCCGGCATCGTTGTGGGGCGTCCGTTCGCCCGAAAGGTACGGCAGGAACAGCACCCCGGCCTCGTCCGGCCTTGTCGACTCGGCATCGGCCACCAGTGCCGCCGGTTCGCTGCCGGTCATGCGGGCGAGCCAGTTGAGGCTGTCGGTCGCCGACAGGATGACGCCCATCTGGTGCCAGCTCTGAGGCAGGGCGTGGCAGAAGGCATGCACGGCGCGGGCCGTATTGGGACGGAAGCGATCGGTCGCGACGAACAGCACGCCGGAGGTGCCGAGCGACAGAAAGGCCGTGCCGGGCGCAACGGCGCCAATGCCGCAGGCGCTTGCAGCGTTGTCGCCGCCGCCGCCCGCCACCACCGGGGGCCTGGCGAAGCCCCAGCGCGACGCGAGCTCCGGTCTGACGGTCCCCGATGCCTCACTGCCCTCCACCAATCGCGGCATGTGCGAGACGGTGAGCTCCGTCGCCGACAGCAGCGTCTCCGACCACCTTCGTCCGGCCACATCGAGCCAGAGCGTGCCGGCGCTGTCGGACATGTCGGAAACGTAGTCGCCAATGAGCTTCAGGCGGACATAATCTTTTGGCAGCAGGACTTTGGAGATCTTTTTGAAAGTTTCACTTTCGTGCCGCCGCAGCCATTCCAGCTTCGGTGCAGTGAAGCCCGGCATCACCAGGTTGCCGCCGATGCCCCTGAAATCCGCCCGCTCGTCGAGGATGGCGCATTCGGCGGCCGACCGGCCATCGTTCCACAGAATCGCCGGCCGCAGCGGCCGATCTGAAGTGTCGAGCACGGTGGCGCCGTGCATCTGGCCGGAAAGACCGATCCCTTCGACCGCCGCCATCTCGCGGCCGTAGCGCGTCTTGAGTTCGTCGAGCGTGGCTTGGGTCGCCGCCCACCAAGCGTCCGGGTCCTGCTCCGACCAGCCCGAGCGCGGCCTCAAGACGTCGAGCGGCGCACTCGCGCTGGCAATCACGCGCTGCCCCGCCTCGATCAGAACGGTCTTCACCCCAGAGGTGCCGATATCGATGCCGAGATACACGCGCCCTCCCTCGCCGCCTTGGTGCTTGTTCTTGCTCTGGTATAGCACGGCGGCAGCGCGGGGAGACAAGCTCGAAGGAGCGTCGGTCGCTTGAACGACCGCCGCTGCCTTCGATTGCCTTCGCCGGGCTTGCGCCGCCATCGATTTTTCGCGCGGATGCCCAGCTCTTGACGTCTGCCTGCGTCAGGTCCGGGACAGAACGCCGGAGCAGCGTGTCGACGTCAGCGCCACGCCCTTCCCCTCACGTTGGCACGCCGGCCCGTTCATGGCCGATGGCGACATACTCCAGCACCGCGAGCACGGCGACGGCCGCCGCCTGAAGCACGACGAACGTCACTCCGAGCCCATTGGGCGTGATCAGGCTGCCGGCGAGGAGGACGATGCTCGCAAGCACCCAGAGCACGTTGCCGGCGACCACGACCAGTGCTCCTTCCACCGGCACGTCCGGGCGGACCGCCACCAGGATCATGAACGCGGCAACGGGCAGGAGGACGAGGCCGGCATAGAACAGCAGCGTCGCCGAGATGCCGAGAAAGCCGCCGAGTGGGACGGAAGCGATGGTGAGCAAGGCGCCCATCGCGATGCAGGTCACGGCGTCGATGATGAGGATCTGACGCAGGGATGGGCGGGTGATGACGTTGGTCATGGGGGTCTCCAGGGTTCGCTTTGACTGGCCGGAGTTGCGCCCGGCAGCGCAAAGCTGGCGCCTAGTCTGCGGCGGGTCGATTACCTTTGAGGTTATTGGTCCGGCGACGCCGGAGCAGCTAACCTGGGCCCATGAACACCGCCACCGCCTCTCCCTCCGCCGGCGACCTGCTGCAGTCCTGGCGCAAGCGCCGCCGCCTCAGCCAGCTCGACCTCGCCACGGAAGCCGGCATCTCGCAGCGCCACCTCAGCTTCGTCGAATCCGGCCGCTCGCGGCCGAGCCGCGACATGGTCTTGCATCTTGCCGAGCACCTCGGGATCCCGCCGAGGGACCGCAATACGGTGCTGGTCGCCGCCGGGTTCGCGCCGGTCTACGACGAACGTCCGCTCGATCACCCCGACCTTGCCGCCGCACGCCGCGCGGTTGAGGTGATTCTCACCGGCCACGAGCCGCATCCGGCCCTCGCCGTCGACCGCACCTGGACGTTGATTGCGGCCAACCGTGCGGTCGCCCCGCTGCTCGAAGGCGCCTCCCCGGCCCTCCTGACTCCGCCGGTCAACGTGCTCCGCCTCAGCCTCCACCCCGAAGGCGTCGCCGGGCGGATCGAGAACTTCCGCGAATGGCGCGCGCATGTCATCGCCCGCCTCGTCCGTCAGATTGACCTGTCGGGCGATCCGGCGCTCGCCGCCCTTCTCGAGGAAATCAAGGCATACCCCGTGCCGCCGGGTGCCCGACCGCACCGCCCCCCGGCCGAGGACCCGCTCGCCGGCATTGCCGTGCCCCTGGTAATGACGAGCGACCACGGCCGGCTGTCGTTGCTGAGCACAACCACGGTTTTCGGCACGGCGGTCGATATCGCGCTGTCGGAGCTGGCGATCGAATCCTTCTTCCCCGCCGACGAGGAGACGGCGGCCGTGCTGCGCCGCCTGAACAAGGCAGATGAGGAATGACGAAGAAGGATCGGCGTCGTTCAGTCCTCCGTGCTCGACCTCAGCCGCTTCACGGTAGAGCGCTGCTTCTTCGCGGTCAGCCGCCGCTCCTTCGAGGCTCTGGTCGGTCTGGTCGGCTTGCGCGGCTTCGGCCGTTCCAGCGCCCGGCGTACCAGGGCGATCAGCCGCTCCAGCGCGTCCTCGCGGTTGCGTTCCTGGGTGCGGAAGCGGTCGGCCTGGATCAGGACCTCGCCGGTCTGCGTCAGCCGGTTGCCGGCGAGCCTGGCAAGCCGTGCCTTGACATCGCCCGGCAGGGTCTGATTGCCGGCAAGGTCAAAGCGGAGCTGGACGGCGGTTGCAACCTTGTTGACGTTCTGTCCGCCCGGCCCGGAGGCGCGGATGAAACTCTCCGATAGGTCGTCGTACGGAATCGCGATGGCCTCCGTGACCCGCACGCCCTTCTGGCCACCATCATCTGCCATCGTTCCCGCCTCCACGCGGCCCCGCCATCCGTCCTCCGCCGGCTTACCAGACAGGAACCGATCCGACAAAGCACGTCAGACCGCCGTCCGGTGAGAGCCCGTGCAAACGGCCCGTCGTCAGGCGGGGGACCGATGAGTGCGAGCGGCTTGGAGCCGGGACAACCGGGTGCTATGTCGGGCTCATCCCTTTCCCGAGCCGAAGGTGCCGCCGTGACCCCCGACCGCGACATCGCCCGCCTGATCGAGATCATGGCCGCCCTGCGTCACCCGGAAACCGGCTGCCCCTGGGACATCGAGCAGACCTTTCGCACGATCGCGCCTTACACCATTGAGGAAGCTTACGAGGTCGCCGACGCCATCGAGCGCGGCGACCATGACGACCTGCGTGAGGAGCTTGGCGATCTCCTGCTCCAGGTCGTCTACCATGCGCGGATGGCCGAGGAGGATGGCGCCTTCGATTTCGGCGACGTCGTCCACGGCATCACGAAGAAGATGATCCGCCGCCACCCCCACGTGTTCGGCGACGAGGAGGCCTGCAATGCCGGCATGGCCAAGGGAGCTTGGGAACGCATCAAGCAGGAGGAAAAGCGCGAGCGCTCGGAACGGCGCAGCGCGCGGGGACTGCAGGATCCGCCCCGCCGTTTTCTTGACGAGGTGCCGGCGATCTTCCCCGCGCTCACCGAGGCCGAGAAGCTGCAGCGCCGAGCCTCCAAGGTTGGGTTCGACTGGAACGCTCCGGGGCCGATCATCGACAAGATCGTTGAAGAAACAGAAGAACTTATCGTGGAAATCTCACGCCCCGACCTGGATCGCGATCGGCTGGAAGACGAGATCGGCGATCTGATCTTCGCCGTTGCCAATCTCGCACGCCATTTTGACATCGATCCCGAGGCGGCGCTCAAACGGACCAACCGGAAATTCCGTAAGCGTTTCTCCCGGATCGAGGCCGAAGCGGCTGCGCGTGGCACGACACTTGAAGCCATGACGCTCGAGGAGATGGAAGCCGTCTGGCAGGCGGCAAAACGCGAGACCGACTGAGACTCCAGCCCATTGCCGCCCTTTTTCCTGTCCCGGGCTGATCGGACGGCCCGGCCCCGGTCCACAGGTCCGCTTCGATCCTACTGGGCCGCACCCGAGAGATAGGCCTTGCAGCGTGTGCGAAAGCGCTCGCGCTGTTTTTCGGCGATCCGGACCCTGAGTCGGATGCGGGCATCCTCGTCGTGCCGCTCGAGGACCTCCGCCGAGCGGTAGAGCCAGGCGAGCGTCACCCCGTCCGAAGTTGGCAGAGTAAGATCGTAAATATCCCGGTCCTCGGTGATCCTGTCCTCGATGCGGTCGAACAGCGCGTCGATGCCGTCTCCGGTCAGAGCGGAAACGGCAATCGCGGCTCCTTCCCGCCGGTTGCCGTCGAGCAGGCCTGCCCGCCGAACCGGATCGATCCGGTCGATCTTGTTCCAAACCTCGATGATGCGGCGGTCGCCAGGCTGGATTCCGAGCAAAGCCAACGTCTCGGCAACGTCCGCCGCCTGCGCATCGCTGTCCTCGTGGCTGATGTCGCGCACGTGCAGGATCAGATCGGCCTCGGCCACCTCTTCGAGCGTCGCCCGGAACGCGGCAACAAGATGAGTCGGCAGATCCGAGATGAAGCCCACCGTATCGGACAGAATCGCCTCGCCGCCATGCGGCAGCGTCACCTTGCGCAGCGTGGGATCCAGCGTCGCAAACAGCTGGTCCTCGGCGAAGACAGCAGACCGCGTCAGGCGGTTGAACAGGGTCGACTTGCCGGCGTTGGTATAGCCGACGAGCGCGACGACCGGCTGCGGCACGCGGCGGCGCTGCTTGCGATGGAGATCGCGGGTGCGGCGCACCTGCTCAAGGTCCTTCTCAAGCCGCGCGATCCGCTCCTGGATCAGGCGGCGGTCGGCCTCGATCTGGGTTTCGCCCGGGCCGCCGAGGAAGCCGAAACCGCCGCGCTGCCGTTCAAGGTGGGTCCAGGACCGCACAAGCCGACTCTTCTGCCACCTAAGATGCGCAAGTTCGACCTGGAGGCGACCTTCCGCCGTCCTGGCGCGATCGCCGAAGATCTCCAGAATGAGACCGGTCCGGTCGATCACCTTGGCGCCGAACGCCCGTTCCAGATTGCGCTGCTGGATCGGGCTGAGCGGGTGATCGACCACCACCAGCTCGATTTCTTCGGCTTTCACTAGCGCCGCAAGTTCATCGACCTTGCCGCTGCCGAACAGGGTTGCCGGTTTCAGCTGCGACAGCGTCACGGTTCCCGACGAGACCACCGTAAGATTGATGGCCGCGGCAAGGCCCACCGCCTCTTCCAGCCGCGCCTCGGCCGAGCGCTGCGGCCGAGTCGGATCCTGCTCGGTTCGTGCCCGACCACTCAGGGTCGGCACGACCACGAGCGTTCTCGTGCCGGCCGCCTCTGGACGGTCGGCACCCTTGTCCTGGGTTTGACTGCGGTCGCTCGGGACCGCAGCTCGGGGTCTGGCCTTCAATCAGCCTCCCTTTTCGGAGTCGTCCTCGCCCGGCTCAAACAGCTGCACGGGGCTGTTCGGCATGATGGTCGAGATTGCATGCTTGTAGACAAGCTGCGAATGCCCGTCGCGGCGCAGCAAAACGCAGAAGTTGTCGAACCAGGTCACGACGCCCTGAAGCTTGACGCCGTTGATGAGAAATATTGTGAGAGCCGTTTTCTGCTTTCGAACGTGATTGAGGAAGGTATCCTGCAGATTCTGAGCGCGGTCAGCCATGTGTTATTATTTCCTATCTGCCCGACTGCGGCCGATGCAATCGAGCCGGTTCGTCTTCTTGGATCAAGACGCCGTTCCAAGGGGCCCAATTCCCACGGCCGGCGCACGTTGTTCGTTCGGGCCGAGTCACCCGCGAAACATTACCGCATTCTCGTCCGCTTTGCGCACCGATTTTTGGCGCTTTTGGATCGCGGTCGATTCAGATTTTTGATAATTCGCTGACTTCATGGAACATTTTTCGGAGGCTCGTTGCGACCGAACCGGGATGACCGTTGCCGACGGGACTGTCGTCAATGCGCACGACCGGCATGACCAGCGTGGACGCGGCGGTGATGAAGGCCTCCCGTGCCTGTTTGGCCTCCTCCACTGAGAACGCCCGCTCTTCGACTTTCAGGCCCTCTCGGGCCGCAAGGTCGAGGACCACCTGACGGGTGATGCCGCGCAGGATGCCGTGGTCCGCGGGGCGTGTCACCAGCACACCGTCGCCGGTAACGATCCACGCGTTGGTCGAACCTCCCTCCGTCACCATCCCATCCGGATCGACGAACCAGGCCTCTGCCGCGCCCATCTCCTTGGCACGCTGCTTGGCCAGGACGTTCGGCAGCAGGCTGACCGACTTAATGTCGACGCGGTCCCAGCGGTTTTCGGGGGTGGTGATGACGGCGACCCCGGTCTCCGCACTCAGGTCGCCGGCACGGGGATCGGTCGAACGCGCCGTTATCACCAGGGCCGGCCGTGTCGAGGCCGGCGGAAACACATGGTTGCGCCGGGCAACGCCGCGGGTGACCTGGAGATAGACCAGGCCGTTGCTGACTCGATTGCGCCGAATCACCTCGCGCAGGACCACTGCCAGCGCTTCCCGTTTCATCGGCGGCCGGATCGTCAGTTCCTTCAGCGACCGATCCAGGCGATCGAGATGGCGGCGCTCGTCGATGATCGCGCCACGCCAGATTTCACAAACCTCATAGACACCGTCCGCGAACTGATAGCCGCGGTCCTCGATATGGACGCAGGCCTCCGCATGCGGAACATAGCGTCCGTTGACATAGGCGATCCGGCTCATTCCCACTCCCTAACTCGATCGGTTCGTGCCCTGTGCTCGATCGGCTTTTGCCCTTAGGGCCGCAGAATCGGGCGCGCTTCCCCGTTGATCGATACCTTTACGCCAGGAGATGCCCCTTAGAAGAACTCCAGGCTCACCCGGAACATCTGCTCGACCTGCCTGACCCGTTCGGCGACGACGAACAGCACGGCCCGGTCGTGGGCCTGGATCTCCGTGCTGCCGTTCGGCGTAATCACCTTGCCGTCGCGATAGATGGCCCCAACGCGAATGCCGTCGGGAAGATCGACCTCGCGCAGCGGCCGGCCGACCAGCGGCGAGGTCTCCAGCGCCTCGGCTTCGATGATTTCGGCCGCACCGTTCTGCAGCGCATGCACGCCCCGGATCCGGCCGCGGCGGACGTGACGCAAGATCTTCGAGATCGTGACCTGGCGCGGATTGACATAGGCATCGATGCCGAGCGCGTTTGCAAAGGTCGGATAGCTGGCGTTGTTGAGAAGCGTCAGGTTGCGCCGGCAGCCCAGGTTCTTCGCCATCACGCAGGACAGGATGTTGACCTCGTCTTCATTGGTCAGCGCAACCATCGTGTCGGCGTCGTCGATATCCGCCTCCAGCAGCAGGTCCTGATCGAGGGCGCTGCCGTGCAGGATCACCGCGCGCTTCAACTCATCGGCAATCGCCACCGCCCTGTCACGCGACTGCTCGATGATCTTCACCTTGGCCTTGGCGTGGCGCTGTTCCAGCGCCTTGGCGACATAGAGGCCGATGTTGCCGCCGCCGGCGATGACCACCCGGTTCGCCTCCGGTTCCTCGTGGCCGAAGATCGACAGAGTCCGGCGGACCTGATCGCGTCGCGCGATCACATAGACGAGGTCGCCCGTCAGCACGTTGTCCTGACTCTTGGGCACAAACAGGCGGTTGTTCCGGAACACACCGACGACAACGGCACCCAGGTCGGGAAAGAGCTCGGTAAGCTGGCACAGCGGCGTGTTCACCACCGGGCAATCCTCGCCGCACATGATGCCGACGACGACGACGTTTTCGTCGGCGAACCGGACGGTTTCAACGGCTCCCGGCAGCGCGAGGCGGCGCAGCACCATCTCGCCGACCTCGATCTCGGGCGAGATGATAACGTCGATCGGCATGTTGTCGCGCGAGAACAGGTCGCTCCACTGCGGATTGAGGTAGCTCTGGGCCCGGATGCGCGCGACCTTCGTCGGCACCTTGAAAAGCGAATGCGCGACCTGACAGGCGGTCATGTTGACTTCGTCGTAAAGCGTCACGGCGATCAGCATGTCCGCCTGGTCGGCGCCGGCCTGGGCAAGAACATCCGGATGAGCGCCGTGGCCGACAATGCCGCGCACCTCCAGCGTGTCCCGGATCACGTTGACGAGCCGCGGCGAGGAATCGATCACCGAAACGTCGTTCTGCTCCGCGGCGAGCTTTTCGGCAATGCCGTAGCCGACCTGACCTGCGCCGCAGATCACCACTCTCATGACCGGTCTACCCCTTCAATCCGGACGGGCGGGACGGTGGCGTCACGACAGCCCGAGCGTCTTCAGCTTTCGGTGCAGGGCAGAGCGCTCCATGCCGACGAACTCCGCCGTGCGCGAGATGTTGCCGCCGAACCGCTTGATCTGCGCCTGCAGATAGTCCCGCTCGAACGACTCCCGCGCCTCGCGCAAGGGCAGCGACATCAGATGCTCGCCGCCGGAGCTCGGCAGGTTCGGCAGCATGTCGCCGACTTCGGCCGGCAGCAGGTCCGCCGTCACCACGGCATCGGGGTCGCCGCGAGTGAGGATCATCAACCGCTCGACATTGTTGCGCAGTTGCCGGATGTTGCCCGGCCAGTCGTGGGCCTGCAGCACGGCCATGGCATCCTCGCCGATGCGGCGCATCGGCAGGCCGGCGGATGCGGAGATCTGGCTCATGAAGTGCTGGATCAGGGCGGGAATGTCCTCGCGCCGGTCCGCCAGGGGCGGCACGTAAAGTGGTACGACGCCGAGGCGATGAAACAGATCCTCGCGGAACCGCCCTTCGGCAATCTCCAGCTCGAGATTGCGTGCGCTCGACGACAGGATGCGCACATCGACCTTGACGCGCGTCGTGCCCCCGACGCGAGCGAACGTCTGCTCGACGAGAACGCGCAGGATCTTGCCCTGGGTCTCGCGCGGCATGTCGGCAACCTCGTCGAGATAGAGCGTGCCGCCATGCGCCTCCTCGAGGGCGCCGACCTTTCGGATCCGGCCGTCGCCGTCCTCGACCCCGAACAGCTCTTCTTCCATGCGCTCCGGGGTGATCGTTGCCGCATTGATGACGACGAACGGCCCCTTCGCCCGCTGGGACAAGGTATGGATCGAGCGCGCCACCAGTTCCTTGCCGGATCCCGAGGGCCCGGAAATCAGAATCCGGCTGTTGGTGCCGGCCACCCGCTCGATGGTCTGACGCAGGTGATTGACGGCCGAACTGCTGCCGATCAGCTCGAGCGTATCGGCGCTGCGCTGTTTGAGATCGCGGATCTCGCGCTTGAGCGACGACGCCTCGAGCGCCCGCTCAACCACCAGCACGAGGCGATCGGCCTTGAACGGCTTCTCGATATAGTCGTAGGCACCGCGCTTGATCGCCGAAACTGCGGTCTCGATGTTGCCGTGGCCGGAAATGATGACGACCGGCAGATCTGGATCCTGTTCCTTGATGACATCAAGCAGGGCGAGGCCGTCAAGCCGGCTGCCCTGAAGCCAGATGTCGAGCACGACCAGAGATGGGCGCCGCTCCTTGATAGCGGCCAAAGCACCGTCGCTGTCTGCAGCGGTGCGCGTGCCAAAGCCTTCGTCATCGAGAATTCCGGCAACGAGGTCGCGAATATCGGCTTCGTCGTCAATGATCAAAATATCATATGGCATTCTTTGTAACCGTCATGTGAGGCTCCGGCTCGGAGCCCTGCTCTGTGCTCGCCGGCCTTGCGCCAATGGTCAACCGGACCATGGCGCCACGTCCCCCGGCCGCTACTGCCGGCGCGTCCAGCAGTTCAATGCCTCCGCCATGCTCTTCCATGATCTTGCGAACGATCGCAAGGCCGAGGCCCGTGCCCTTTTCCCGGGTGGTCATGTAGGGCTCGAGCAGGCGCTGCCGGTTCTCGGTCGGCAGACCCACCCCGTTATCGACCACCTCGACGATCCGGTTGTCTCCCTCCTCACGCAGCGTAACGGTAATCGCGCCCTCGCCGCGTTCCTCCGGCGGTACAGCCAGGATCGCCTCGGCCGCGTTCTTGATGACGTTGGTGAGCCCCTGCCCGATCAACCGGGTGTCGAACAAGGTGATGACCGGCTCCTCGGGCAGCTTAGTCTCGATGCGGATCTCGGGATGGCCGACGCTCTGGAGAAACGCGGCCTCGCGCACGGTGTTGCGCAGATCCGCCTCGACCATCGTCGGCTTCGGCATGCGCGCGAAGGACGAAAACTCGTCGACCATGCGGCCGATATCGCCGACCTGTCGGATGATCGTATCGACGCACTGGTCGAACACGGCTCGGTCATCCTCGATCTTCTTGCCATAGCGCCGGCGGATGCGCTCGGCCGAAAGCTGGATGGGCGTCAGAGGGTTCTTGATCTCGTGGGCGATGCGTCTTGCCACGTCGGCCCAGGCCGAGGTGCGCTGCGCCGAGACGAGGTCGGTGATGTCGTCGAGCGTCACCACGAAGCCATGCTCAAACCGGGTGGACTGCTCACTGGTGACGCGGACGTTGACGGTGCGTTCGCGACCGCGGCGGATGATCTGGATCTGGGTCTCGCGCAGCCGGCCGTCGGCACGCACCATCAGATCGCGCGCGACATCGGCGAGTTCGGGCACAACCTCACCGAGCGGCTGGTCGAGCAACTCGTCCTCCTCGGCCGCGAGCAGAGCCAGCACCGACTTGTTGAGGAGCGTGATGCGGCCGGCATCGTTGACGCCGATGACGCCGGCCGTGACACCGGACAGCACCGCCTCGGTGAAGCGGCGGCGGCGGTCGATCTGGTCGTTTGCGGCAAGCAGTGCATCGCGCTGCCCGCGCAGCTGGGCCGTCATGTTGTTGAAGGTCGCGCCGAGAATGGCAAGATCGCCACCGGACTTTTCCGTCTCGACCTGGACGTAGAGATTGCCCTTGGAAATCTGGTCGGCCGCACCGATCAGACGTCGGATTGGCGACACCAGACGGTTGGCGAAGCCGAAGCCGATCCAGATCGCCGACAGCAGCAGCACCAGCGTGACGCCGATATAGACCAGAGCGAAGGCGACCTGCACGCCGAACCGGCTCTGTTCCATGTCCTTGTACTGTTCGGCGCCCTCTTCGGCGACACGCAAGTAGTCGACCACGCGCTTGTCCATCGCGCGGGCGACATAGAGATACATGTCGTCGAAATTGGACAGCTTCATCACCCCGCCGACGAGATTCGAGATGCCCGGGGCGATCAGGATCGGATCGCCGGATTCGGCCTGGCGGAAGGCGTCGCGCGGCGGCATCAGGATATCGGCATCCGGATCGAGGATGACCCTGGTCAGCACCGTGCCGTCGGAGCGCGTGATATAGGCGCCGAGCAGGGCTCGCAGCGAGGTCTGTGCCTGGAAGAAATTGTCGAAGCGAGACGGCTCGTAGTCGTAGATGTCCTTGGCTCTGTCGATGTCGTTGGCCATGGCGATCAGGTCGCCGCGCAGCACCCTCGCGTGTTCCTGCAGATAGGCCTGAGCCACCGTCAGAGCATTGTCGACGATGGTGCGGGTGCGGTCCTGGAACCAGCGGTCGAGCCCCTGGTCCAGCGTGATCGTAGCCACGATCGCCACGATGATCGCCGGCAGCGCGGCGATGACGCTGAACAGCGCCACAATGCGCACGTGCAGCCGCGCCGCCGCCCGACCGCGGCGGCGGGCCTGAATCAGCGACATCACCTCCTGGGCGATGGCCAGGATCAGGAGCAGCACCAGAAAACCGTTGATCGCCATGGCGATCTGGACGACGCCCCGCGTCGGCTCGATCGGGGTGACGCCCATCAGCACGGCGAAGGTCACCGCGATCGCCACCAGCGCGACCGTCACGACGGCGAAGCCGGCACGGCGCGCGAACCTCGTGCCGCGGTCGGCGGTCCGGTCGTTCAGAATGTGTCGCTCGGCGAGCACGGCATCCTGCCACTTGCGAGAATCGGCCGGCCTTCCATGCCGGCTACCGTGCGACCGTTAGCACACATTGTTGCCGAAATACGACACGCTTCGTGCGACCGTTCGTCCGAACGGTGCAACCTTGCCTTGCAACAAGGGTTCGCGCCGGCGCAGAAGGCGGGTCGTCAGGGCCCGGTCAGCGGCTGGAGCGGATCACCTGGATCTCAAGGTCCCGCACCTTCTTGCGCAACGTGTTGCGGTTGACCCCGAGCAATTCGGCCGCCTTGATCTGATTGCCGCGGGTCGCTGCGAGCGCCACGCTGATCAGAGGATACTCGACCTCGCGCAGGATGCGGTGGTAGAGCCCCGGCGGCGGCAGCGCATCGCCGAACTTGTCGAAATAGGTGTTGAGATACCGTTCGACCGAATTGCCAAGATCGATTTCCGAGTTGCTCTCGTCATACGCATTCGGACTCGGCTGACTGAGTTCCTGGTCGATCAGCGATGCGGTGATAAGGTCCTGGGGATAGAGCGCCGCCAGACGCCGCACGAGATTTTCAAGTTCGCGCACGTTGCCGGGCCAGCGGTAATGTTTCAGCCGGTCGAGTGCGGCGTGCTCGATCTGCTTGGCCGGCAGGCCTTCCTTTTCGACCAGTGTGAAGAAGTGACGCACCAGGTCGGGGATGTCCTCGACGCGCTCACGCAGCGGCGGCAACCGGATCGGAACGACATTGAGGCGGTAGTAAAGGTCCTCGCGGAACAGGCCCTGGTTGATCAGCTGACGCAGGTCCTTATTGGTCGCGGCGATGATCCTGACATCGGTCTTGATCGGCGTGCGGCCGCCTACCGTGGTGTATTCGCCCTGCTGCAGCACCCGCAGCAGCCGTGTCTGCGCCTCCATCGGCATGTCGCCAATCTCGTCGAGGAAGAGGGTGCCGCCGTCGGCCTGCTCGAAGCGGCCTGAAGAGCGCGCCTGCGCGCCGGTGAAGGCCCCCTTCTCATGGCCGAACAGCTCCGCCTCGATCAGGTCGCGCGGGATTGCGGCCATATTGATGGCGACGAACGGGCCGTTCCGGCGTTTGCCATAGTCATGCAGCGCCCGGGCGACCAGCTCCTTGCCGGTGCCGGACTCGCCGTTGATCATGACGGTGAGGTCCGTCTGCATCAGCCGCGCCAGCACGCGGTAGATCTCCTGCATCGCCGGCGAGCGGCCGATCAGGGGAATGTTTTCGTTGGTGTCCTCCACCGTCGTAAGCCGCTTGGCCTTCGGCTCGGAGAGCGCCCGGCCGACGATCCCGGTCAGTTCCTTGAGGTCGAAGGGCTTGGGCAGGTACTCGTAGGCACCGTGCTCGGAGGCACGGATCGCCGTCATGAAGGTGTTCTGCGCACTCATGACGATGACCGGCAGCTCCGGCCTCAGCTTCTTGATCCTGGGCAGCACGTCGAACACGTTCTCGTCTGGCATGACCACATCGGTGACAACGAGGTCGCCGTCACCGGAGCTGACCCAGCGCCACAGCGTAGCGGCGTTCGAGGTCAGGCGGACGGTGTAGCCGGCGCGCGACAGCGCCTGGTTGAGCACGGTTCGGATGGCCGCGTCGTCATCTGCAACAAGGATCGTGCCAGTCGGCATGGTCATTCGGTCCTGTCATGAGAAGAATGGGGGCCGCCGGCGAACGCCGGCATCAGGATGCGGAACACGGTCCGCCCGGGCTGGCTGTCGCATTCGATGACGCCGCCGTGGTCGCCGATGATCTTGGCGACCAGCGCCAGCCCGAGGCCCGTCCCGTTGGTCTTGGTGGTGATGAAGGGCTCGAACAGGTGCGGCAGCAGGTCCTCGGGCACACCGGGTCCGTTGTCGCGCACGCAAAATTCCAGGGGCAGACCGACCCTTTCGCTGGTGCCGGGCACCGACAGGCGAATGCCCGGCCGGAATGCCGTGGTCAGCGTGATTTCGCCATCGCCGGAGCCGGCAATCGCCTCGGTGGCGTTCTTCACCAAGTTGAGGAAGACCTGAATCAGCTGATCGCGGTTGGCCAGCACCGGCGGGAGCGAGGGGTCATAGTCCTCGTGAATGGTGACGCCGCGGCCGAAGCCCGACTGGGCCAGCCGTTTGACCCGGTCGAGCACCACGTGGATGTTGACGGGCTCGCGCTCGACCGGGCGCTCGTCGGAGAACACCTCCATTCGGTCGACCAGCTTCACGATCCGGTCGGCTTCGTCCATGATCAGCCGCGTCAGCGGCCGATCGTCGTCGCTGGCAGACGCCTCCAGCAGCTGGGCGGCACCGCGGATCCCGGACAGCGGGTTCTTGATTTCGTGCGCCAGCATGGCGGCAAGACCGGTCACCGTCCGGGCGGCGCCCCGCGACGTCAGCTGGCGGTCGATCTTGTCCGCCATGCCGCGCTCCTGGAACATGAGCAGGACGGCGCCCGGCCGGTCGGCAATCGGGGCGGCGTTGATGTCGACGACCCGTTCCGGTCCGATCCGCGGCGAACCGATATCGACCTTGTACTCGTTGACCGCGGCGCCCCGCTCGCGCACCTGCTCGATCAGCGACAGCAGCGGGCTGCCGAAGGGCACGAAAAAGGAGATCGGGTGGCGTCGCAGCACGGCCGTGCTCGAGCGGAAGAATCCTTCGGCTGCGACGTTGGCCGCCTCGATCACCCCGTCGGCGCCGACGACCACGACGGGGTGCGGCAGCGCGTCGAGCAGCTGCGCTCCATCGGGAACGCCCGCATCCGTCCCGCCCTGCACGGCCGACTGACTATCGCTCATGCCGCTCTCCTGACGCCGCAGTCCGCGAACCAGTGTTCGATTGTTCGGACGATCGCCCCTGGATCCTCTCCCGTCAGGAGCTGACGACGCACCGACGCCGGCGGCGCCACCCCGGCTTCGTCGAGGTACCAGGCGAGATGCTTGCGTGCTGTGCGAATGCCGAGCGCCGTGCCGTAATGAACCAGCATCGCCTCATAGTGCTCGACGACAAGACTGCCGAGCGCGGCTCCGGTCGGCGGCTCGGCGACGGTGTCACCCGATAGCGCGGCCCCGACCGCACCGACAATCCATGGCCTCCCGCAGGCTCCACGCCCGATCATCACGGCGTCGGCGCCGGAACGCTCGAGCATGATTCTTGCGTCCTCGAGCGACCGGCAGTCTCCATTGGCAACGACAGGGATCGACACCGCGTCTGAGACCGCCTTGATGGCGTCCCAGTCGGCCTGGCCGTTGTAGAACTGACAGCGGGTGCGGCCGTGAACCGTGACCATCTTCACCCCTGCCGCCTCGGCGCGGCGGGCAAGGTCCGGTGCATTGAGGCTGCCATGGTCCCAGCCGAGCCGCATCTTCACGGTCACCGGTATTCTGACCGCGGCGACGGTCGCATCGATCAGGCGAAGCGCATGGTCGAGATCGCGCATCAGCGCCGATCCGGAGTAGCCGGTGGTGACCTTTTTCGCAGGGCAGCCCATGTTGATGTCGATGACATCGGCGCCGGCCGCTTCCGCGATCCGGGCGCCCTCGGCCATCCAGTGTGCCTCGCGGCCGGCCAGCTGGACCACGTGGGGCTTGAGCCCTGCCCCCTCGGCCCTCAACAGGGTCTCCGGATCACCCTGCGCCAGCTGTGCGCTCGCCACCATTTCGGAAACGACCAGCCCTGCTCCGTACCGGTCGGCAATCCGGCGGAACGGCAGGTCGGTAATTCCCGAAAGCGGTGCCAGAAACGCTCGGTTGCGCGGGGTAACCGGGCCGATCGACGGCGGTGGAACGGACATACGGTCACTCGATTGCTTATATCGTGAGCACGATGGATCAATGCCTACGTAATAGTCAATTACCGATTGGTGGCAAGACAGGAATTTGCATTTCATGGATCGGGCTTGAGGTCGAGGCACGAATAGCGGAAAACCCGCGAATGCCAAGCTGCGGCGTGCAAAGGAAAGGATGTGCATGTCGGCGACGGATCTTCATGCGGGCAATCCGAGCAAGCCGAATCAACGGATTACGATCGCGCTGGTTGTCGCTGCCGGCCGCGGCCTGCGGGCTTCCGGCGCGGTTGATGACGTCCCGAAGCAATACCGCTCCATCGGCGGCGTGGCGGTGCTGCGGCGCACTGTCACGGCCCTGCTGGCGGCAGCGCGCATCGACGCGGTTTGCGTCGTGATCAATCCTGCCAGCCGCACTGCCTACGACGCCGCGATGTCCGGCCTGGTTGACGATCCACGCCTCATGCCCCCGGTTGCCGGTGGATCGACCCGGCAAGCCTCCGTCCTGGCCGGGCTGGAGGCCCTGGCGCCAATCGCACCTCGTTTCGTGCTGATCCACGACGCTGCACGGCCGTTCGTTACCACCGCCGTTGTCGACGACGCCCTTGCGCGCCTTGAGGCCGGCGCGACCGCGCTAGTGGCGGCAGTGCCGGTCGCCGACACCTTAAAGCGTTCGCGCGATGGCAAAATGGTCGAGGCGACGGTTGCCCGCGACGGGTTGTGGTCGGCGCAGACGCCGCAGAGCTTCGTTTTTTCCGAAATCCTCAAGGCGCATCGTGCGGCGGCGCAGGCAGGCCGCCTCGACTTCACCGACGATGCTGCGGTCGCCGAGTGGGCCGGCCTTTCCTGTGGCCTTTCGGCGGGTGATCCCGGCAATATCAAGATCACCACCGTTGCCGATCTGGCCGCGGCGGACAGGAGATTGACGATGGAGGAGGCGGCGAAACCGCAGGACGTGCGCGTTGGAACCGGATACGACGTCCACGCCTTTGCGCCGGGTACGGCCGTTGTTCTGGGCGGACTGAGCATCGATCACGACCGGGGGCTGAAGGGTCATTCTGACGCCGACGTCGTCCTGCACGCCCTCACCGACGCCCTCCTCGGTGCGCTCGCCGAGGGCGACATCGGGCAGCATTTCCCGCCGAGCGATCCCAGGTGGAAGGGCGCGGCCTCAGACAGGTTCCTCCAGTTTGCCGTCGATCGCGTGCGGGCCCGCGGCGGCCGTATCGCCCATCTTGACGTCACCGTGGTTTGCGAAGCGCCCAAGATCGGCCCGCACCGAGCGGCCATGCGAGGCAGCATCGCCGAGATCTGCGGCCTTTCCGTCGACCGCGTGTCGGTCAAGGCCACCACCTCCGAACGACTCGGATTTACCGGCCGCAAGGAAGGTATCGCCGCGCTGGCGACGGCGACCGTCGCCCTGCCCTTCGAGCAAGGAGAGATGACGCCATGACCGACATCGCCCGGTTTCGCGACCGCGTCGCCGACCTTGTCGCGCGCCTGAGCCAAAGCGGCCTCACAGTCGCCACCGCGGAATCCTGCACCGGTGGACTGGTCATTGGCCTGCTCACGGAAATCGCCGGCTCCTCGGCGGTCGTCGACCGCGGTTTCATCACCTATTCCAACGAGGCCAAGACGGAGATGCTCGGTGTGCCAGCGCCGCTGATCGACGCCCATGGCGCCGTCAGCCGTGAGACCGCGGAAGCCATGGCCGCCCGCGCCCTGTCGGCCTCTCGCGCCGACATGGCGGTTGCGATTACCGGTATTGCCGGGCCCGGCGGCGGCACTCCGCAGAAGCCTGTCGGCCTGGTGCATTTCGCCGCCATGCGCCGCGGCCGACCGCTGGTGCATGTCGAGCGCCGATTCCCGGACCGCGGCCGCGACGCGATCAGGGCCGATGCCATCGAACAGGCGCTCGACCTTCTTTCGAATTTTATCGATTGAGTTCGGAAACTGTTTTCGACGAACTCATTCTGCTCTGGAAACCGGTGGAAAACGTCCCGTTTTGCGGCCATGGTGTGCCTGCAAAACGGGCTTGGGTATGTATCGCGTTCTGTCCTTCATCTTTGCTGCCGTCCTTGTGCCGGGCCTGGCCGCGGCGGGCGAATACCACATCATCTCCCGTGAGGTGGACGGCACCTTCAGCGCCAGCCACCGGCTCTACACGCGCCATGTGGACAACCTTTATCCGGTGGTGCTCTGCGGCCAGAACTACTGGACTCGCGCCCGCACCGTCGCCTGGCTGCAGTGGGAGGCCGAGCAGGGCCGCTTGGTCGGTGTCGAATACAACAACGGCAAAGGCTGGTATCAGCTCTGCGATTCGCTGCAGGAACGGCTCACCCTTGCCGACATCGGGATCAAGGGCGACTACGCGAAATTGCGCCTGATGGAGGACGGAGAACTCGAATATCGCGACCGGTTCAGTCGCATCGTTCGGGCATTTGGCCGCGAGCGGACGCCCCCGGGCGGCTACGCCGAATCCTACCACCTCAAGTAAGCGTCGGAGGATGGCGCTACGTTGACGGCTATGCGGAGCTGGCGACCGGCCGATAGATCAGATCGGCACGCTCCTCGAACGCGTCGGCGAACTTGCGAAACGCACGGTCAAACATCGCCCCCATCAAGGCGCCCAGCGTCCGGCTCTTGAATTCGTAGGCGATGGCGAAGTGGATCTCGCAGGCGGTGTCGCTGACTGGGACGAACGTCCAGGTGTTCTCCAGGTGCTTGAACGGGCCGTCGAGATACTCGACCAGGATCCTTCCCGCCTGCGGATCGAGCGTCACCCGGCTGGTAAAGGTCTCCCGGAAGATCTTGTAGGCTACGGTCATGTCGGCCACGAGGATGGCCCGCCCATCATCGAGGTCCTTGCGCCCGCGTACGGTCAGTGCCTCGCACAGCGGCACGAATTGCGGATACTTCTCGACGTCCGCGACCAGGGCGAACATATCTGCCGCCGTGTGGTCCACCTTGTGCGTCGTTTGAAACGAAGGCATTCGACTTCGTCGTCCCTTTGTTGCCCCTTGCACGCAGTCGCCTGAAACAGGCAGGCGCCGTGCGACCGGCCGCGGCTGTCGATTCCGCTCTCGCCGGTGAAAGTCTCAGCCTGCCCTCGCGGCCCGTGCCCGCTTCAGGTCGGCAAAATCCTCGCCGGCATGATGCGATGAACGCGTCAGCGGGCTCGCAGAGACCTTTAGGAACCCCTTCGCATAAGCGATCTTCTCATAGGCTTTAAACTCATCCGGCGTCACGAAGTTCACCACCGGATGGTGCTTCTTCGTCGGCTGAAGATACTGCCCGATGGTCAGAAAATCGACATCCGCGCTGCGCAGGTCATCCATCAGCTGCAGCACCTCGTTCCGCTTCTCGCCGAGGCCGACCATGATGCCGGATTTGGTGAAGCTCGTCGGGTCGAGCTCCTTGACCCGCTGCAGCAGGCGGATCGAGTGAAAGTAGCGCGCGCCCGGGCGGACCGTCAGATAGTTCGACGGGACGGTCTCCAGATTGTGATTGAAGACGTCCGGCCGCGCCTCCACCACTGTTTCGAGGGCGCCATCCTTGCGCAGGAAGTCGGGCGTCAGCACCTCGATCGTCGTCTGCGGCGAGCGGGCGCGAATGGCGTGAATCACCGCAGCGAAATGTCCGGCGCCACCGTCCGGCAGGTCGTCACGATCCACCGACGTGACGACGACATGCTCGAGCCCCATCGCCGCGACCGCCTCGGCGATCCCCGCCGGTTCGTTCGGATCGACCGGTCCGGGCATGCCGGTCCGTACGTTGCAGAAGGCGCAGGCGCGGGTACAGGTGTCGCCCAGAATCATGAAGCTGGCGTGCTTCTTCGACCAGCACTCGCCGATGTTCGGGCAGCCCGCCTCCTCGCAGACGGTGACGAGGTTGTTCTGCCGCACGATCTGCTGGGTGTCGCGATAAACCGGAGAGGTCGGCGCCTTGACGCGGATCCACGCCGGCTTGCGCTGCACCGGATTGTCCGGCCGGTGCGCCTTCTCCGGATGGCGCGGACGCGGCGCCGGCTCGGCGGAGGCGGAGTTCGAGACGGTGTCGAGGATCGTGACCATGGGTCTCACATGTCTTCGTTTGCGGCCTTCGTCAAGCGGGCCGAACGGCGATGGCCGCAAGGCTGGCCTGCGCGGAGCGACGGACGGCGGGCGCGCGATCGGCCGTTCCTCCCCCCGGCCGATCTCAGCGGCCGAACAGCTTGCGCCACAGGAAGAGGAAGATGATGGCGCCGATGGTGGCCGTGACCAGCGCGTCGATGAAGCCACCCGTGACGTTGAGGCGAAAGATCTCGGCGAGCTTGCCGCCAACCAGCGCACCGATCAGGCCGACGACGAGACTGCCGAAGAAGCCGCCGCGGCTGTCGAGGACGCGATGGGCGATGGCACCGGCGATCAGGCCGATGATGATCCAGAGGATGAAAGACATCGTGTTGGTGCGAAGCTCCACTCCGGTGTGACCGATGCCGGACCGAAACGGCCTGGCACCGGAGGATGGGTCCGCCTCGGGCAACGGGCACGTGCGCGGCACCCGGCCGCGACCCGAGGCAATTCGGTCATGCCAGGATCCGTGCGATCAAGACCACGACGATGGCGCCGATCGCCGCGATGACGATCTGGTTGACGTAGGGATTGCCGAGGTCGAACTTGAGCCCGGTGAAATCGACCAGGAAACCACCGACAAAGGCGCCGATCAGGCCGGTCAGCAGATAGCGGAAGAGTCCGCCGCCACCGACGATGAAACTGGCGATCCAGCCGGCAAGGATGCCGATTGCACACCAAATCAGGATCTTCGTCACGTCCATGGAAACCCCCTTGCGAGTATCACGGCAGAAGTCTTGACCGGCCAGCATGACGGTGAGTCCTCACCGCGCGGGCAACTTCAGATGTTGAGCACCCGGCCATAGGCGTCGAGCACGCTCTCCTTCATCATCTCCGAAAGAGTCGGATGGGGGAAGACGGTGTGCATCAGCTCTTCCTCGGTCGTCTCCAGGTTCATCGCGATGACATAGCCTTGAATCAGCTCCGTGACTTCGGCCCCGACCATGTGCGCGCCGAGAAGCTGACCGGTCCTGGCATCGAAGATGGTCTTGACGAGGCCGTCCGGCTCGCCGAGCGCGATCGCCTTGCCGTTGCCCATGAACGGGAAGCGTCCGACCTTGATCTCGTATCCGGCTTCCTTCGCCTTCGGCTCGGTGAGGCCAACGGAGGCGACCTGCGGCTGGCAATAGGTGCAGCCCGGGATCAGGCTCTTGTTCATCGGATGGACGTTCTTGCCGGCGATCTTCTCGACGCAGATTACACCCTCGTGCTCTGCCTTGTGCGCGAGCATCGGCGGGCCAGCGACATCGCCGATCGCGTAGACACCCGGCACATTGGTCCGGCTGTAGCCGTCGGTGACGATCGTGCCACGGTCGATATTGACCCCGAGCGCCTCAAGCCCGAGGTTCTCGACGTTGCCGGTGACGCCGACGGCGGAGATCAGCTTCTCTGCAGTGATGTCCTGAGTCTTGCCGTCCTTGGTCTCGACGGTGGCGGTAACAGAGGACGCCGCCTTCTTCACGCCCGTCACCTTGGCCTCGGTCAGGATCTTGATACCCTGTTTCTCAAAGGCCTTGCGGGCGAGCCCGGCGATTTCGGGATCCTCGACCGGCATGACTTGCGGCAGGAGTTCCACGACCGTTACGTCCGCTCCCATCGTTCGGTAGAACGAGGCAAATTCGATCCCGATCGCCCCAGACCCCATCACGATCAGCGACTTCGGCATTTCCGGCGGGACCATCGCCTCGAAATAGGTCCAGATCTGCTTTCCGTCCGGCTCGATGCCGGGAAGGACGCGGGGGCGTGCGCCGGTGGCAATGATGATGTGCTTGGCCGAATAGGTGCCCTCGCCCTTTGCGCCCTTGGGTGCCGGGTGCTGCGGCTGCATCGGCGCCTTGGAGGGCTTCGAGACCACAACCTCGCCGGGCTTGGCAACCTTCGCCTCACCCCAGATCACGTCGACCTTGTTCTTCTTCATCAGGAAGCCGACGCCGCTGTTGAGCTGGCCCGAAACGCCGCGCGAGCGCTTGACGATCGCTGCCGCATCGAAGCCGACCTTGTCGGCCGAAAGGCCATAGTTCTCGGCATGAGTCATGTAGTGGTAGATCTCGGCCGAGCGCAGCAGCGCCTTGGTCGGGATGCAGCCCCAGTTGAGGCAGATGCCTCCAAGATGCTCGCGTTCGACGATTGCCGTCTTGAGGCCGAGTTGGGACGAGCGGATCGCCGTGACGTAGCCGCCGGGGCCGGATCCGATGATGATGACGTCGTAGTCGGTAGCCATGGGTGTCTCTTCCCTGTCCCAGATCGTCTAGAGCCCGAGCATCAGCCGGGCGACGGGCGCAAGGCCGCGCCCGAGCGCCCGCGTGTTCTCGGCGTCGAGGTGGACCCCGTCGATCGGCGTCGTCCTCGCCACCGTATTGGCGTCGAAGAAGCCGCAGTCCTTCTCGTCGGCAAGGTCGGCATAGAACGAGGCAAGCATGCGCGACTGCTCGATTGCGCCGGCGAACATTGACGCAAACATCGCGTCGGCGGTCTCCGACAGCGCCGGCGGCGCGACGATCAGGACCTCCGGTGCGACAGTCTCGAGCGGCCAGGCGTGATGCCGCACGAGTTCGATCAGGCGCTCCATGCCGCGCGTCGCGGCGATGGCCGTGCCGGCGATCGCCGGCTTCATGTCGTTTGTGCCGAGCATGAGAATGACGAGGTCGATCGGCGCGTGGCTGTGCAGCACCGTCGGCAGCACGCGGGCGCCGTTGCGGTCGCAGTCGGCAAGATGGTCGTCATAGGCGGTGGTGCGGCCGCCGAGCCCTTCGGCGATGACCTCGACCTCCGGCCCGAGCGCCGCACCGAGGACCGTTGGCCAGCGGTCCTGTCGGGCATGGCGGCCGCCGCTGGCGGCGTCTGACCCCCATGTCAGCGAATCGCCATAACACAGCACGGTCTTCATGCGGACCTCCGAAAGGGCATTTTGGCGGAGCGATCGCGGATGCCACGGCTGCTGCCCGCCAAAGAGCCAACTAGAGTGCGGCGGCAAAATGGGGAACAGTCGGTCCGACGCCGAATCCTGCCCCGGAGCCGCTCCTTCCGATGTCTCCTAAAGCTCTCAGCATCGGCCTGCTCACCGTCGCCTGCATCGCCGTGCTGTCGCTGTGGTTCGCCGCCTCGGCGGTGACCCCTGCCCTGATTGCGGAATTCGGCATCGGCCCGGGCCGGGCGGCAATGCTGACCACGGCCGTCCAGATCGGCTTTGTCGTCGGCAGCCTCGTCAGCGCAGGGCTCGGTCTCGCCGACCGTCTCGATCCGCGGCGGCTGTTTTGCTGCGCGGCCCTGATCGGGGCGATTGCCAACGGCGCATTTCTCGTCGTCGAACCGGGTTCCCTCGGCTCGATCCTGCTGCGGGGTGTCACCGGTGCGATTATGGCCGGCGTCTATCCTGTCGGCATGAAGCTGGCGGTGAGCTGGGCCAAGCGCGATGCGGGCCTGCTCGTCGGCACGCTGGTCGGGGCCCTGACCGTTGGATCGGCGCTGCCGCACCTGTTCGCCTTTGCCGGCGGCCTCGACTGGCGCCTGGTGATCGGCGCCTCTTCGGCGTTTGCTGTTGTCGGCGCATTCCTGGGCCTGGGGGTCGCCATCGGTCCGGGCTTCCGCAACGCCGGCCGCTTCGATCCCGGCGTCGCGCTGCACGGCCTGCGCAGCCGCCCACTGCGGCTCGCCAACTTCGGCTATTTCGGCCACATGTGGGAGCTCTACGCCGTCTGGGCGTGGCTCGGCAGCTACGTCGCCGCGAGCTTTGCAACCAGCGGCAACGGCGATGGAGCGGCGGCGAGCGCGCGTCTCGTCGCTTTCATCGCCATTGGCGGCGGCGGCGCCATCGGCGCGCTCGGCGGCGGCTATCTCGCCGACCGGATCGGACGCACCGCACTGACGATCGGCGCCCTCGCCATCAGCGGCATATGCTGCGTGCTCGCCGGCCCCTTGTTCGGTGCCACCCCTCCCGTGATCGTGCTGCTGGCGTTGATCTGGTGCGTCGCCGTGGTCGCCGATTCGGCCCAGTTCTCCACCGGTATCGCCGAGATGGCCGAACCCGGCACCCAAGGCACGATCCTGACGATGCAGACGGCGATCGGCTTTGCCATCACGGTCGTGACGGTGCAGGGCCTGCCGGCCTGGGTTGACCTGGTGGGCTGGACCTGGGCCTTCCTGCCGTTGGCCGCCGGACCCCTGTTCGGCGTCGTCGCCATGGCGCGGCTGCGGCGGCTGCCGGAAGCGATGCAGATGGCGAACGGGCGGCGCTGAAGGCCACCCCGAAGCCCGGAGCAGCCCTCTTGCGTCGCCGGCGAAGTCGGCCAGGGCCGGCATGCGCCGCCTCAAACCAGCATCGACATCGGGTTTTCGATGAAGCCCTTGAAGGCCTGCAGCAATTCAGCGCCGAGCGCGCCGTCCACCGCACGGTGGTCGGTCGACAGCGTCACCGACATCACGGTGGCGATCGCCAGCGCCCCGTTCTTCACCACTGGCCGCTGCTCACCCGTGCCCACGGCAAGGATCGTCGCGTGCGGCGGGTTGATCACCGCGGCAAAGTCCTTGACGCCGAACATTCCGAGGTTGGAGATGGCGGTCGAGCCGCCTTGATACTCCTGCGGCATGAGCTTGCGGTCGCGCGCGCGCCTTGCAAGATCCTTCATTTCGTTGGAGATCGCCGACAGGGTCTTCTGGTCGGCATTGCGGATGATCGGCGTGATCAGGCCGCCCTCGATTGCGACGGCAACGCCCACGTCGACCGGCTTGTGCAGGAGCATGCCGCCGTCGGTCCAGGTGGCGTTCGCCGCCGGCACGGCCTTCATCGCCAGGGCATGCGCCTTGATCACCATGTCGTTGACCGAGAGCTTGTAGGCCGGGGCGCCATCCTTGTCCTTGGGAGCCGCATCGTTGAGCTGGGAGCGTAGCGCCAACAGCGCGTCGAGTTCGACGTCGACGGTGAGATAGAAGTGCGGAATCGTCTGCTTCGATTCCGTCAGCCGCTTGGCGATGGTCTTGCGCATGCCGTCATGGGGCACCAGCGTGTAGGAGCCCTCCTCGAACAGCTTCAGGATCTGCGCATCCGAGGGTGCGGCCACGGCCGGCGCCTTCGGCGCCTCGGCGGCAGCCGGTTCTGCTGTGGCAGCCGCCGGCTTCGCCGTGCCCGAGGCGACCGCCGCCTCCACGTCGCGCTTAACAATTCGGCCGTGCGGGCCGCTGCCGGAGATCGCATCCAGCGCGAGGCCGGCTTCGGCCGCCAGGCGCCGCGCGAGCGGCGAGGCGAAGATCCGCGTGCCGTTGACGTCGACCGGCGCGGGTGCGGCCTGGGCGGGTGCGGAGGCGGCCGGCGCCGGCGCAGGGGTTTCGCGTGTTGTGGCGGCCGCACCCGACTGTGCCTGGTCTGCTTCGGGTGCTGCAGCCGTGGCAGGGGCATCCGGCTTGGCGTCCGCACCGTCCTTGAGGGCGGACTCGTCCTCCCCTTCGGCCAGCAGAAGGGCGATCGGCGCATTGACTTTGACCCCCTGGGTGCCTTCCGGGACAATGATCTTGCCGACGGTGCCCTCGTCCACCGCCTCGACTTCCATGGTCGCCTTGTCGGTCTCGATCTCGGCGATGACGTCGCCGGCGGAAACCGCATCCCCTTCCTTGACCAACCACTTGGCAAGATTGCCCTCCTCCATGGTCGGAGACAGGGCCGGCATCAGAATCTCGATCGGCATCGCTTCGCTTCCCCATGAACTCTCATTGTCGAGGATCGAGGTGGCTCCCAGGTCGAAAGGGTGACCGACTCGGTGAGCATCATCGTGACGATCGCGGCATCAAGGCCCAAGCGCCGCCCGACCGCCCTTCGGCGGCGTTGTGCGGAACGATCGGTTCGTCGACGCTCGTCGGCATGGCCCCGCCTCACGCCGTGTAGGTGACCGCCTTCACCGCATCGATCACTTCCGCAACGGACGGCAGTGCGAGCTTCTCGAGATTGGCGGCATAGGGCATCGGAACGTCCTTGCCCGTGACGCGCAGCACCGGCGCATCGAGCCAGTCGAACGCCTTCTCCTGGACCTGATAACCGATCTCGGCGGAGACGGAGCAAACCGGGAACGCCTCTTCCACCGTCACCAGCCGTCCGGTCTTGCGGACCGAGGCGAGCACCGTCTCGATGTCGAGCGGACGAATGCTGCGCAGGTTGATGATCTCGGGCGAAATGCCCATGCCCGCCAATTCCTCGGCCGCCTTGACGACATAGGTCATGCCGATGCCCCACGAGACAATCGTCACATCGGTGCCGGCGCGCTCAACCTTTGCCTTACCGATCGGCAGCACGAAATCTTCGACATCCGGCACATCGAAACTCTGGCCGTAGAGGATCTCGTTCTCAAGAAAGATGACGGGGTTGGGATCGCGGATCGCTGCCTTGAGCAGGCCCTTGGCGTCGGCGGCCGACCACGGCTGCACCACCTTCAACCCCGGAATGTGCGCATACCAGGCTGCATAGTCCTGGCTGTGCTGTGCGGCGACCCGGGCGGCCGCGCCGTTGGGACCACGAAACACGATGGGCGCGCCCATCTGGCCGCCGGACATGTAAAGCGTCTTGGCAGCCGAGTTGATGATCTGGTCGATCGCCTGCATGGCGAAGTTGAAGGTCATGAACTCGA